>NZ_JAXGFR010000001.1:0-614462 GCF_041008775.1 Pseudophaeobacter sp. C1-32P7
TATTTGAAGGCGACCCTGGAAGCCATCGCCGCCGGTCACCCGGCCAGAAGGATCGACGAGCTGCTACCTTGGAACTTCACCCCGTCAAGCTGAACAGGCGTGGGGTGGCGACAGCGCTTACCCCGGAAACAGGGAGGTGTGTCCCGCGGCAGTGGCCGCAGAAATGGCTGCTCACCCTCTCCTGAGGTGGAGGAAAGGGGGCAGTAACCCGGGGGATTCGACTGGGGATCGACATGGCGGCTGACCGCGCCAGTCTGTCTGCTTCACTCCAGGGGGGTCGTAGCGTGGTCACTGGCGGTGATGTGACAGCGGACCTGACTGCCTAATTTGGGGGAGCTACTGCAGCCCACGTCGCCCGGGGTGCAACAGCATGTCTTCAGGCCAGAAACATCAATGAAAACGGGCCTGACACCGGAAAGGCGTCAGGCCCGCGCTTTGCCCAAAGGGCGACGTTTAGAATTCGTAGTTCAGGCCGACTTGCAGTCTGTGGCTCTCGTAGTCGCTACCAATCGACCCAGTGTAGCCGCCATAGAAAACAGACCCGCTGGATGCGCTGGACGCCAGCTGCGTTTCAAAGCCCAGCTTGACGTCAACCCAGTCGTCATCAAGCCCCTGGACCGGCAGTGTGGCGCCCGGCAGACCGATAAACCCGCTGCGTACGGCGAAGTCACTGCCCGATGCAAAGGTGTATTCCAGGCCACCGGTAAGCGTGGTGAGCCCCTGGGACCCGGCAACATCGTATTCACCGCGGAAACCGACCGACCCGAGAACGATGTCGCTGGATAGGCCATCGACGTTCAGGTTCCAGGCGCCGGCGCCGGTTTCGTTAAAGGCGTCAACGGACATGTCATAGTATTCGACCGAGGCCAGCGGCCCCCAACGCAACGCACCAACCTCCTGCATGTACTCGGCTTGCAAGGCGCCAAAGACCTGCGTGCCATCGGTGCTGCCCGTTGCTGTCTGCCCAAGCACATTGCGGCTCGAGTCGTATGAGCTGTCCTGATAGCCGACCAGGGCCTTGATCATGCCGCCATTGCCGAACCCGAAGCGACCATAGGCCGTCAACGAAACACTGCTGGAGTCCACCCCGCCCAGACCGTTCTGCGCGTCTGCGCTGCCGTCGGCGACCCCCAGGACAGCGCCCCAGGCGGTGTTTGCGTTCAGCTGTTTTTCAAGGCCGATCGACAGCGATGCAATATCCACATCATAGCCGACCGAGGTTGCTGTGGGATCATAAGTGGCCTGACTACCGTTCAGCGAGAACAACCCGGTCCAGCCCTCTCCCATGTGCCAGGTGTCAAAGCTGCTGTTGCGGGTGACGCTGCCCTCGGCGCCGGTCACGCTTTGCGACGGAATGGCAAAGATCGCATCGACCTGACCGCGGGATACTTCAAAGCCAAGGTTGGCGAAAGCGGGCGCAAAGCTGTAGCCGGTGCTGGTCAGTGCAATGCTGCGCTGAGCGGCGGTCATGGCCAGCATGTCGGCAATCGCCGTCTGATAGGTCGCAGCATTGCCCAGATCCAGGTAGGGCACATTGGCGGCCCCATCCAGATATCCGGCAAGCTTGAACTCGTAGGCCGAGGTGGCATTGGCAACGATCGGCGCGAATTGAGGTGCAATGCGCAATGTGAACTCACCGTCATCGATGCTGCCGACCGTTACCGTGAAATTCAGGTTTGCATTGCGCAGATCTTCGATTTCGTCCACCGCAAACAGACCATTGGCCTGCGCCGCGGCGACGATGTCCGCGGGCACCAGACCACCGTCAACATAGCCGAGGTCTGCCACGCTGACGCCCAGTGCTGTCGCCAGTTCAGTCAGGCGCGCGTCGATGTTGGCAGCGGTATCCAGCGTGCCATACGTCCAACCGCCGTTGGAGAGATCGTTCCATGCCACCAGAGCCGACTCGTCGGTCGGATCATTGTTGTCGTCCCAGAACAGCCCGTCCGGCGTCATCGTGTTGTCGATGAAGGAGTCGCCGAAATTGGCCAGATATTCTGTGTTACTCAAGGCGCCGAAGGTCAGTGCGTCAACGCTAGTGGTCGAGGCCAGGGATGCCCGGCTGCTTGAGAAAAAGCCGATTTCGCCTTCTTGCCCGCCGGCCCCGAACAGCCCGTCTGGCAGCCGTGCGCCAATGCCGATATCTGTCGCGTTGAGATTGAACAGAACAGCATCCGACGGGGCAAGGGTGCCCATCGCATTGCCATTGGCATCCAAGAGCTGCAGAGAGAATCCGGTCATCCGGTCATCCGGGCGCCGGTGAAGTTGGAGGTCTTACCGAAAGTGAAGTAATCGACGGTTGGGTACGTTGCGCTGGCAACGGTCCGGATGCGCATGTCGAAGGGCGAAGGACCGGTCAGCTGCGTTTTGACACGTTTGCCCGAACCGCCTGCGGAGTCGCAATAGACGCCGTCTTGGCTGGCCATCAGACAGTTGGTCACATCTCCCCGAGAGGTCAAGTTGGAGAAGTCCGTGATGATTTGCTCGAATGGATCCACGTAGGTGAACCCGCCAGATCCATCCGGCACCCGCGTACGGGTAAAGGTCACCGCCTTCACCCCGGGAGGGTCGATACCCTCATCCGGATCCGCGAAGATCAGGCCGTCGCCGCTGGTTGCGATGAGAGGATCATCAGGCAGTAAATCGGCGGACGCCGCACCTGCAGTCAGTATCAGCAACGCCGCAGGAGCAACCGTCCCCAGCTTCCAGAAATTATTGATGGATCTCATTTTGAGCATGCCCCGTCGATTCTCAATTTTGAAGTATGCAAACTTCAGTGTAACAACTGACGCGAACAATGAATTCGAATATTGATATGTGTCAACCGGGTAGCCAGTACGACCGCGCGATCGTTGCTACATCACAACAATGGTGATGCCCCCAAATGGTTATGCTCTGGCCCGGCGTGTTGTGGCACTACATCGCCACGAAAGTGTTTTGGAACAGGCAATAGCCCGTCTAGGGGCGCGGATACCGTCAGCGTATGACAGCTTTTGGAAATGGAAACTTATTGTCTGGGGTCATCATCAATCCCCGATTGTTTCGTGCTACAGTCACAAATCAGGGAATTAATGGCGGAGAGACAGGGATTCGAACCCTGGGTTCCCGTGAAGGAACAACGGTTTTCGAGACCGCCCCGTTCGACCACTCCGGCACCTCTCCGCGGGGGGTGAGCGGCGGTTTAATGTTGAATTCTGATGGGCGCAAGGGGGGATTTTCAACTTCTTGAGGGAAAGTCGATTTTTCATTGTCTGTCAGACAATTTCCCATAGATTCGTGGGTATGACACATTCTCTTCTAAAATCGCTGGCGTCGCTTTGTGCTGCGCTGTTCATTGGCGTCTTTGCATCCGGGCTTCTGTCTCCGGCCAGGGCCGCTGACCGTGCTGAAGTGACAGCTTTTCTTGAGGTCACTGGATTCGACGTGGCGCTGGACAGTATTGCGCTCTCCGCCGAAAGCGCGCCCGAGATGCTCGGGCTTGAGGCCGGGGATTTTGGGCAGGAGTGGACCCGTCTGGCCGCCCGTGTCTTTGATACAGACCGGATGCGGGCGCTGGCGCTGGATATTCTTGTTGAAACGCTGGACGACGCGGCGCTGGATCACGCGGCAGCCTTTTACGCCAGCGATCTGGGGCAACGGTTGGTCGCAGCCGAAAATGCCGCCCATATGGTTGAGGATGACGAGACCAAGCAAATCGCCGGGCAGCGTATCATAGCTGATCTGGTTCAGGACGGGGCTGACAGGCTGGCGCTCCTTCAGCGCATGACCAAGGCGGTTGATGCCGCAGATACGGGTGTCAAAGCAATCCAGCAGATCCAGTTCCGGTTCCTGATGGCGGCCAGTGCCGCCGGGGTGATTGATCTGCAATTGGATGCCGACGGTTTGCGGGCCTGGCAGCAGGAGCAGGCGCCGGGCATGCGGATGGCGCTTAGGGCCTCCAGCATGGCGTCATCCGCCTATGCCTATCAGGATTTTTCCGATGAAGAGGTCCGTTCTTATGTACGGGCGCTGGAAACGCCGCTGATGCAAGAGGTCTATGAGCTGCTGAATGCAGTACAGTATGAGATCACCGCCAACCGGTTCGAGGCGCTGGCCTACCAGATGAAGGGGTTGGGGCAGGGCGAAGACATCTAGGCGCGCCAGTTCCGGGCGGCCCTGTCACCCTTTTCCCTCCGGCCCGGCGCACGACATGTATCGGGGCGGCAATCAGTGGTTGACATGAGCCACTTTCTGGATAAAAAGCGCCCATCCCGGCCCGGAATCTCTGTGCCGGGTCTATTTGTAATACGACCCATACAAGGGTCGCGCTGTTCGAGGCGGCGAAGGTTTAAACACCAGATGCCGAAACACCTGAAGTTCAGGGGCCGAAGGACGCGGTTGAAAAAGGAAAGACGCACATGTTTGCGGTCCTCAAGACTGGCGGCAAGCAGTACAAGGTTCAGGCGGGCGACGTGCTCCGCGTTGAGAAACTTGCTGCAGATGCTGGCGAAAAAATCCAGTTCAATGATGTTCTGATGCTCGGTGGCGACGCCCCTGTGGTCGGCGCTCCCTTTGTTGACGGTGCTGCGGTTCAGGCCGAAGTGATCGATCAGATCAAAGGCGAAAAGCTGATCCATTTCGTCAAGCGTCGTCGTAAGCACTCGTCCAAGCGCACCAAAGGCCACCGTCAGAAGCTGACTCTGGTCAAGATCACCGACATCCTGGCGTCGGGCGCGGACAAATCCGGCGTAAAAGCTGCAACCGGCAAAGGCGCAACCGCACCTGCCGCACCTGCTCCGGCCGCCAAGAAAGCCGCAGCACCCGCTTCTGCCGGTTCCGACGATCTGACCAAGCTGACCGGTGTCGGCCCTGCCGCCGCAACAAAGCTGAACGACGCTGGTCTGACCAGCTTCGCACAGATCGCGGCCTTGTCGGCAGACGATATTGCTGCTATCGACGCCATCAAAGTGAAGCCCGAATGGGTTGAGCAAGCCAAAGATCTGGCTAAAGGCTAAGGAGATAGACAATGGCACATAAGAAAGCTGGCGGTTCCTCCCGTAACGGCCGCGACTCAGCCGGTCGCCGCCTTGGCGTGAAACTGTATGGTGGCCAGGCGGCCATCGCAGGCAACATCATCGTACGTCAGCGCGGCACCAAGTTTTGGCCGGGCGAAGGCGTTGGTCTGGGCAAAGATCACACCATCTTTGCAACCACCGACGGTGCTGTGACCTTCCACAAGGGCCTTAAAGGCCGTACCTTTATTTCGGTTCTCCCAGTGGCGGAGGCCGCTGAGTAAGCCGAACCCGAAGTGGCAAAAAATATTGAGGGGATCGGTGATAGAGCCGGTCCCCTTTTTCGTTTTAACCAGTAATCCGCAAATGATGTCCGACGGGCAGGGTGTTCCGGGGTGGTCCTGGAAGGAAACGCTCCCCACCGGACGAATTTGCAGCCCGGGGCTGGCGTCAGGCAGATCAGCACCTATCTTGGTGCTTTCCCGGAAAGGCCGTACCGGTCGCCGATCGACGATTGGTCTTTTGAGGAGGAGCAAGGCAATGAGTTTGGATCAGACAGACCAGCAACCGGTCATCGAGACAGAGCGGTTTTTGCTGCGTCCGCTGCGCAAATCGGACGCGGGTCTGATCGCGCATTACGCGGGGGATGAACGGGTGGCGCGGATGACCACCTCGATCCCGCATCCGTTGCCCCCCGGGGCTGTCGAGGCCTATGTGGCCCGCGCCATGGCGCCGGACCGCGAGGAGGACATTTGGGCCATCGACGGCACCCCGTCGGGCGGAGATGAGCTGAAGGGCGTGATTGGGTTGAAGCGGATGGACCGCAACCAGTCCGAAGTTGGCTTCTGGATCGCACCGGCGTTCTGGAACACCGGCTTGGCTTCCGAAGCCCTTGAGGCGCTGGTGCAGGCCAATCCCTTGGGCAATGCAGCGATGTTTGCCTCGGTGTTTCAGGACAATCCGGCCTCGGCCCGGGTCCTGATCCATTGTGGGTTCGAATACCTCGGTGATGCGGAAACCTTCTGCGTGGCCCGGGATGCGACCGTACCGACATGGACCTACAGCCGAAAACAGTGATTGGCGGCTCTTTCCTGATGGGATAAGCCAATCGCAAAACACGGGCAGGGGCGCGCATTGCCCCGGTCCATAATCGAAAGCTGCGGAGCCGCCGCATGGTGGTCTGCACGAAGGAGCTGACATGAAATTCCTCGATCTGGCAAAGGTCTATATTCGCTCCGGCGCAGGCGGGAACGGGTGTATCAGCTTCCGGCGTGAGAAATACATCGAACACGGTGGCCCCGATGGCGGCGACGGTGGCAAGGGCGGTTCGGTCTGGGTTGAGGCCGTGGACGGGCTCAACACCCTGATCGATTTTCGCTATCAGCAACACTTCTTTGCCAAGAACGGCCAGTCCGGTATGGGGCGTCAGCGCACCGGCAAGGATGGCGATGATATCATCCTGCGGGTGCCGGTCGGCACCGAAATTCTGGATGAGGATGAAGAGACCGTACTGGCGGATATGACCGAACTCGGTCAACGTGTGCTGCTGGCCAAGGGCGGCAATGGCGGCTTTGGCAACCTGCATTTCAAAACCTCGGTGAACCAGGCGCCGCGCCGTGCAAATCCCGGTCAGGAAGGCGTCGAGCGCACCATCTGGCTGCGACTGAAACTGATCGCGGATGCCGGCCTGCTGGGTTTGCCGAATGCGGGAAAATCGACCTTCCTGTCGGCGACCTCCAACGCGCGGCCCAAGATTGCCGATTATCCCTTTACCACCCTGCATCCGAACCTTGGCGTGGTTGGCGTTGATAACGCAGAGTTCGTGGTTGCCGATATTCCGGGCCTGATCGAAGGCGCCCATGAGGGACGCGGGATCGGTGACCGGTTCCTGGGCCATGTGGAACGCTGCGCGGTGCTGCTGCATCTGGTGGATGGCACCTCGGAAACGCTGGTTGAGGATTACCATACCATCGTTGGAGAGCTCGAAGCCTATGGCGGCGAGTTGGCGGAAAAGCCCCGGATTACTGCGCTGAACAAGGTGGACGCGCTGGATGACGAGGAGCGCGCCGAGGCGCATGCCGCCCTCGAGGCGGCCGTCGGCAGGCCGGTGCATCTGATGTCTGGCGTCAGCCGCCACGGGTTGACCGACGTGCTGCGCACCCTTCGCAGCCAGATCAAAGAGGATCGCCTGCGTCTGAAACCCGAGGAAGAGGAAGAGACGTGGCAGCCCTGAGCGACGCCCGGCGCATCGTCATCAAGATCGGCTCGGCGCTGTTGGTAGACCGAGCCAGCGGTCAGCTGCGCTCTGGCTGGCTGCATTCCCTTGCCAATGACGTGGCCTGGCTGAAATCGCTGGGCAAGGATGTGGTGATTGTTTCCTCCGGCTCGATCGCGCTGGGGCGCGGGGTGCTCGATCTGCCGCGCCGCGAATTGCCGCTGGAGCAATCGCAGGCTGCTGCTGCCGTGGGCCAGATCCGCCTTGCTCGTGCCTATGAGGAAGCGCTGGCACCGCATGGGATCACCACCGCGCAGGTGCTGGTCACGCTGGAGGACAGTTCGGACCGGCGCAGGTACCTGAATTCCCGGGCGACGCTGGAAACCCTGATTGGTCTGGGCGCGGTGCCCATCGTCAACGAGAATGACACCATCGCCACCGACGAGATCCGTTATGGCGACAACGACAGGCTGGCGGCGCAGGTCGCTGTAACCGTCGGCGCAGATACGCTGGTCCTGTTGTCGGATGTCGATGGGTTCTACAGCGCCAACCCCGCGATCGATCCCGAGGCCCGCCGGTTCGACCGGATCGAAGAGATCACACCCGAGATCGAAGCCATGGCCGGCGACGGGGTGTCGGGCCTGTCCAAAGGTGGCATGATAACCAAATTGATGGCGGCCAAGATGGCCACGGCGGCCGGTTGCGCCATGGTGATCACTGAAGGTTCGGCCCTTAACCCGCTGAAAGCGCTAGAGGACGGTGTTCCCTGCACCTGGTTCGTGGCGCAGGGCGATCCGCAAGCCGCGCGCAAACGCTGGATCGCAGCGATGAAGACGCGCGGCGTGATCACGATTGACGAAGGAGCCGCCAACGCCCTGATGAACGGCAACAGCCTGCTGCCTGCCGGGGTGCGCTATGTAGAGGGGGACTTTGGCCGCGGGGAACCGCTGGCCATCCTCGGCCCAGACGGGCGCAAACTGGGGCAGGGCTTGTCGCGCTATACCGGTGACGAGGCCCGCGCCATTCAGGGGCGCCAGTCGGCCGAGATCGAAGCGACGCTGGGCTATCCGGGCCGGGCTGCATTGATCCACCGGGACGACATCGCCTTCTGATCTTCTTCTATATGGAATTTCCCTCGCGGTTCGCAGTAGTCTGTGACCCGAGGACGTCAAAGGCATGATACCGATGAAAGACACCGATGATATTCAGGCTCTGATGGTCGAGCTTGGCAAAAATGCAAGGAAAGCTGCGGAAAAACTGGCCACAGCCAGTGCCGAACGCAAGGAAAAGGCGCTTCTGGCCGCAGCAGATGCGGTCTGGCAGCAGCGTGACCAGATCATCGCCGCCAATGAAAAAGACATGGAATATGGCCGCTCCAAGGGCTTGTCGCCTGCCATGATGGACCGGCTGATGCTGGATGAGGAGCGTATTCAGGGCATCGTCGATGGTCTGCGCGCCGTTGCGGGGCAAACCGATCCCGTGGGTGAGGTGCTGGAGGAATGGACACAGCCCTCTGGCCTGCGGATCCTGCGGGTCCGGACGCCTCTGGGCGTGATCGGAGTGATCTATGAAAGCCGTCCCAATGTGACAGCGGATGCCGGCGCGCTGTGCCTGAAATCCGGCAACGCGGTGATCCTGCGCGGCGGCTCCGAAAGCTTCCATTCGGCGCGCGCCATCCATGCCTGCCTTGCCGAAGGGCTGAAGGCGGCGGATCTGCCGGAAACCGCGGTGCAGTTGGTGCCGACCCGTGACCGCGCGGCGGTGCAGGAATTGCTGACCATGACCGATTATGTCGACGTGATCGTGCCCCGCGGCGGCAAAGGGCTGGTTGGGCTGGTGCAGCGCGAAGCGCGGGTGCCGGTCTTTGCCCATCTGGAAGGCATCGTGCATATCTATCTCGACAAATCCGCCGACCCGCAAAAGGCGCTGGACGTGGTGCTGAACGCGAAAACCCGGCGCACCGGGATCTGCGGCGCCGCCGAATGTCTGCTGATCCATCAGGACATCGCCGAAACCATCGGCAAGGATGTCCTGACTGCCTTGGCTACAGCTGGCGTCGAAATCCACGCTGAGGAAGGTCTGCCTGGCCCCGGGAACATGGTTGTCGCCACAGCCGATGATTGGGGTAAGGAGCATCTGGACGCCATCATCTCGGCCCGTCAGGTCGCCGATATCGACGAGGCAATCGCCTATATCCGGACGCATCATTCCCAGCATACCGATTGCATCCTGACCGAGGATGAGGCGGCTGTGGATCAGTTCTTTGCCGAACTCGACAGTGCCATCCTGATGCACAATGCCTCGACCCAGTTTGCCGATGGTGGTGAGTTCGGCATGGGCGCGGAAATCGGTATCGCAACCGGCAAGATGCACGCCCGTGGCCCGGTGGGCGCGGCGCAGTTGACCAGTTTCAAATATCTGGTCCGCGGCGACGGAACCACGCGCGCCTGAGGTTCAAATGAAACGCAAAACGCCACCCGCTGGGGTGGCGTTTTCTATTCTAAAAATCGTTTAAATCAGAAGAAGATCGAAATCTTTTCCAGCGCCTGCTCGACCTTCAGGTCGCGCTCTGCCTGCTTTGCGGCGTAGGGCAGCATCGCGAACTGGACCTGCGCGGGGGAGATCTTCACCTCTGCGTTGTCATCGCTGAGGCGCGCCCAGAGCGCATCATCCACATTCAGTTTCGGACCTTCGCCGATGACGGTCCAGTGCCCATCCGCGCAAAGCACGGTGATGGTACCGCCATAGGGCAGGGCGCTTTCCAGGCAGAGCGCGGCAAGGAAGGCCATGCGGACCTCACTGCGGCTGGATCCTTCGAGAGGGGCCCATTGGTAGCTGAGCCGCCCGCCCTTGCTGACGTCATCCAGAACCGAAACAACCTCGGCGCGGCCCATCTGCTGATCACCTGCGGCGCCAAAGGCAATGCGGAAAAACCGGATGCGGGCATTGGCATTGGTCACGCTGTCGGAAATCAGCTCCATCTCGGGACCGGACACTTCGCCAGACATTCCAAGCAGTTCAAGGCCGTTGTTGATGGCGCCGATAGGGCTGATAAGATCGTGGCAGATCCGCGACCCTATCAATGCAGGCAGATCTTCATTATCTACAGCCATGTAATATCCTCCGAATTGGGCCAACTCAAATGACTGACCTCAATGCAATCCTTTCGCCGGGCATGTACGTGAAACACCCGGAACACCCAGAATGGGGGCTCGGGCAGGTACAGTCCAATGCCGCAGGCAAAATCACCGTCAATTTTCGGGACCAGGGCAAGCTCGTGTTCGATGGACGCCAAGTGGCCCTTGTTCCAGTGTTTGAGCCATAATGGTTTACGGCCAGTTAATAAACCCATTTCGGTTTTGTTAAACTCTTGCCTGTTTCAAAGCAGATACGCTATCTGCAGAGCAGCTTCGACCACCGAGAATTCCGATGCCTGACACCCCTTCCGACTTCTCTGTGCGCCTGGCCCGGACCGAAGAAGATCTGCGCGCGGCGCAGGCACTGAGGTATCAGGTATTTGTGACCGAACTGGGCGGAGATGGGGAGCTTGTCGATCACGCGGCCGGGCTTGAACGCGACCGGTTCGATCCGTTTTTCGATCATATGCTGCTAACTGATACCAACAGTGGTCAGGTCGTGGGCGTCTATCGCCTGCTGACCAGCGACCGCGCAGCAGAAGTCGGGCAGTTCTATTCCGAGGATGAGTATGATCTCACCCCGCTCAAATCCTCGGGCCGCAGGCTCCTGGAACTGGGCCGGTCCTGCCTGCACCCGGAGTATCGCGGCGGCGCGGGGATGTTCCACCTGTGGAACGGTCTGGCGCAATACGTTGCCGAGCATGAGATAGAGGTTCTGTTTGGCGTCGCCAGCTTCCCCGGTACCGACGCGCAGGACCTGGCGGCGCCTTTGACGATGCTGCATCACAACCATCTTGCGCCGCCGGATCTGCGGGTGCGTTCGCGCGTTTACCAGCCAATGGATCTGATTGATCCGCAGCAACTGGACCGGCGCAAGGCGATGGTGGATATGCCAGCGCTGATCAAGGCCTACCTGCGTCTGGGCGGCTTTGTCGGCGACGGCGCATTTGTTGACCACACATTCAACACCACGGACGTCTGTCTGGTTCTGGATACCGAGCGGATGAACGCGCGTCAGAAACGGATCTATACCGGCGGCGGGGGCGCGTGAGCCTGCGATGAGCCCGGTCTGGCACAGTGATGAGGCGCCTGATCCGGTGCGGATCGGTCCGCTCGGGTGGATGCTGGTCTGCATCAGGGTCTTGGTGCTTGGGACGCTGGTATTCGGCGGGCTACTTGTTCTGCTGCTGGTACGGCTGATCGAATATCCGCTGTGTGGGCTGCACCGCCCCGTGACGCCTTTCATTACCCAATTCGTCTGCCGCAATGCCTTCCGGGTGCTGGGTATGGGGTTTTCCACCACCGGCGCCCTTATGCAGCAGCGCGGGGCCGTCGTGGCCAACCATACGTCCTGGCTGGATATTTTTGCGCTCAACGCGCGCAAGCGGATTTATTTCGTCTCCAAGGCCGAGGTCGCAGGGTGGCCCGGCATCGGTTGGCTGGCGCGGGCGACCGGAACCGTGTTCATCGACCGCAACCCCAAGAAAGCCAAAGAGCAAACCCTGCTGTTCGAAGAGCGCCTGAAGGCCGGGCACAAGCTGTTGTTCTTTCCTGAAGGCACCTCGACCGATGGCCTCAGGGTTTTGCCATTCAAAACAACACTCTTCGCCGCATTCTTCAGTGACCATCTGCGCGATTTCATGCATGTTCAGCCGGTATCGGTGGTGTTCTTCGCCCCCAGCGGTGCGCCGGACCGGTTCTATGGCTGGTGGGGAGATATGGAGTTTGGATCGCATCTGCTGAAGACCCTTGCTGCGACCCGGCAAGGCCGAGTTGAGCTGATGTACCACCCGCCGCTGCGCGTTGCTGATTTTGCAAATCGCAAAGATCTGTCGGCGGCCTGCGAGGCCCAAGTGCGCGCAGGCCATGAGCAGTTGCGGGCAGAGGCCGCGAAATAAGCCTTGCGCCCCTGTCAAAGGTGACTTATACGCGCGACATCGAACCCGCAGGCGGGGTTTGGGCCGATTTGGGGGAGACATCCCCAACGGCCCGCCGGTTGGAGCATACGCTCTGAGACCCCCGCCGAGGATTAAACCGGAAAAGGAAAAGATAGCATGGCTCTTCCCGAGTTCACCATGCGTCAGCTGCTCGAAGCTGGCGTTCACTTCGGCCACCAGACTCAGCGCTGGAACCCGCGCATGTCGCCCTTCATCTATGGCGCGCGCAACGGCATCCACATCATGGACCTCACCCAGACCGTTCCGATGCTGGACCAGGCTCTGCAGGTTGTTCGTGACACCGTTGCAAAAGGCGGCCGTATCCTGTTCGTCGGCACCAAGCGTCAGGCGGCTCAGCCGATTGCAGACGCGGCAGAGAAGTCGGCTCAGTACTACATGAACCACCGTTGGCTGGGCGGCACGCTCACCAACTGGAAAACCGTTTCCCAGTCGATCAACCGCCTGAAGGAAATCGACGAGAAGATGGAAACCGGTGCTGAAGGCCTCACCAAGAAAGAGCGCCTGGGCATGGAACGTGACCAGACCAAACTGCAGGCTTCGCTCGGCGGGATCCGCGAAATGGGCGGCGTGCCGGACCTGCTGTTCGTCATCGACGTGAAAAAAGAAGCTCTGGCCATCGCCGAAGCCAAGAAACTGGGTATCCCGGTTGTGGCAATCGTCGATACCAACTGCTCGCCCGATGGCGTCGACTACATCATCCCCGGCAACGACGACGCATCCCGCGCCATCGCTCTGTACTGCGATCTGGTTGCCCGCGCTGCGCTGGACGGCATGTCCGCACAGCTGGGTGCAGCTGGTGTTGACCTTGGCGCCCTGGAAGAAGCTCCCGAAGAGGAAGCTGTTTCCGAGGAAGCTCAGGCTTGATCCTGCCTGTCACAGATTTGACATCAGGGGCAGGGTATTTCCTGCCCCAATTCCGTTTCGATTTGAGGAGAGCCTAACATGGCAATCACAGCAGCACTCGTGAAAGAACTGCGCGACTCGACCGGCGCCGGCATGATGGACGCCAAAAAAGCGCTGACCGAAACCAATGGCGACATGGAAGCGGCCGTCGACTGGCTGCGCACCAAAGGTCTCGCTAAAGCCGCCAAGAAATCCGGCCGCACCGCAGCCGAAGGCCTGGTCGCTGTCGTGGTCGAAGGTGGCAAGGGCGTCGCCGTTGAAGTGAACTCGGAAACCGACTTCGTTGCGAAGAACGGCGAATTCCAGGAAATGGTTGCCGGCATCGCCAAGGCAGCTCTGAGCGTTGATGACGTCGACGGTCTGAACGCGGCCGATCTGGGTGGTAAATCCGTTGCTGACACCCTGACCGACAAGATCGCCACCATCGGCGAAAACATGACCCTGCGCCGGATGGCCAAGATCGAAGGCGAAACTGTTGTGTCCTATGTGCACAACGCTGCCGCTGACGGCATGGGCAAAATCGGTGTCCTGGTTGCAATGACCGGTGGCGACGAAGCCTTTGGCAAACAGGTTGCAATGCACATCGCCGCGGTTAACCCCGCTGCCCTGAGCGAAGCTGATATGGACCCGGCGGTTGTCGAGAAAGAGAAGCAAGTTCAGATGGACATCGCCCGTGAATCCGGCAAGCCGGAGCAGGTGATCGAGAAGATGATCGTTGGCCGCATGAAGAAATTCGTTGCGGAATCGACCCTGCTGAACCAGCAGTTCGTCGTGAATCCCGACCTGACCGTCGAGGCCGCTGCCAAGGAAGCTGGCGCCACCGTGACCGGTTTCATCCGTGTTGAGGTTGGTGAAGGCATCGAAGTCGAAAAAGAAGATTTCGCAGCTGAAGTCGCAAAAGCGGCTCAGGGCTAATCTGCCTAGACAGACTTTTAAAGGGCCGGTGGGGAAACCTACCGGCCTTTTTTGCGTTTCTGGAGCACTTTGATGGGTTAGAGGATCGTGTCTCGGTTCGAGGAACGTCTGAGCCAGCCCAGGGCGAACAGGCAGGGCGAATAGGGGATATGATCGGAGGAATATGGGGCCCCACTGATAGGGATGGATGGGACCCCAAAAACATGATCACCGACGCTGAGTATAAGCGTCGGCAACCACACAGGTCGGAGAGCCTTGGTATTACAAGGGTCGTTTCCCAAAGTTCCTAGGCTAAAGCCACCACTCACGGAACATTTACAGACTGCGTTTTTTTGTACGAAATCGGTAGTAGTGTATTCCTTACCTATTTGACGCTCTTTAGCGTCTGGCAAGCTTAAACCTCCCCAGCGGAAACTCACAATAGGCAGGCCGGGTAGGGGGATGCCGTCAGGATTCCATCACATACATCTGGTTGTGCAAGGCTGCCTTGAGTACGGCCTGGGCCGTTGTCTCCACTGCCAGCGCGTCCCGGGCCAGGCGCAGGTGCTTTTCGACCGTGGCCGGGGTCAGGCCCATGAGGATCGCGATGTCCTGCGTCGTCTTGCCATCTCCGACCCATTGCAGCGCTTCCCGTTGCCGTTTGGTGAGGGCCCGGTTCGGAGGGCTATAGGGCAGGGTGAGGATTTTCAGATGCGCCACGTTGTTCATCAGGATGATATCGCTGCCGTGTTCAACCCAGATCGCATCGACCTCGTCCTGGGACAGCTCACTGCGCGCAGCCAGCGAGATCGCACCTTTGAAACGCGCCGAATTGGAGTGAAAGCTGACCGTATAGCCCGCGTTCATCTTCATCTTTCTGTTGAACTCCAGCACCCGTTCGCCATCCGGGCCAAGCTCACCATTCTCGATCATTTTCTGAATCAGATGCCAGCTGCCGGCGCCTTCGTTTTCCAGTGCCCAGCGCAGCATCGGCGCGCTGGAATAAAGGCCCCGGTGCAGGAACCCGTTCAGATACTCCGGCGAATGGTTGGACAGCACGACAAAATCTTCCGGATCCCCCAGAGAGGTTTCTGTCTTGTAGCGAGTGTATCCGTAAATCAGCCTGTCAAATTCGAACTTTGCCATCTGATCCACGTGCCCATGCCACAGCTCTTCGAGCGTCTTGGCCCCGCACACGAAATGCAGATAGTCAGAAAGGTTCATTCAGGCTCCGCCTCTCGTTCAAAATGCTTGGCCAGGGCATCGATGGCAAACAAATACCCCTGTGTTCCAAAACCGCAAATCTGGCCGATGACGGCACGCGAGATAAATGACCTGTGGCGAAACTCTTCGCGGGCGTGGATATTGGATAGGTGGACCTCCACGGCCGGAATTTCAACCGAAAAGAGAGCATCCATTAGCGCAATTGACGTATGCGTGTACGCGCCAGCGTTCAGGATGATCCCGGAATGGGTGCCGCGCGCCGCATGAATGGCATCCAGCAACACACCTTCGTGATTGGATTGCAGGCAGACAGCCTCAAGACCCTGCGCTCTGGCATGGGCAACGCAGGCTGCTTCGGCCATTTCCAGGGTTTCCCGTCCGTAGACTTCCGGCTGGCGCGTCCCCAGAAGATTAAGATTCGGACCATTGAGGATCAGAATACTGCGCATCGCATCATCCTTGTGCAGTTCATGTCCCGGAAACTACAGGAGAACTTTATTAAAAGCGACGGCGTATATGCGCCTTTTTGAACGTGTTCCTACTTTGTTACAGAGAGTTTACTTTGGGGGAAGGTGCAGCGCCATCATCCGGCCTCCTGTGGTGCTGCACCCCAAATGTTAATCGTTGGTCAGGACGATTTTGCCCAGCGCCTTGCGGTCCTGAACAAGGTTCAGCGCAGTGGCAGCATCCTGCATCTTCAGAGTTTCGCTGATACGTGGTTTGATCTTGCCCTGCTCGTAAAGGGCGAACAATTCAGCCATGTTTTCTGCATGGCCCTTGGGGTCACGATAGACAGAGGCTCCCCAGAACACGCCTACGATATCACAACCTTTCAGAAGCGGCAGGTTCATTGGGATTTGCGCGATGCCGGCCGGGAAGCCAACGACCAGAAACCGGCCTTCCCAGGCCATCGCCCGCAAGGCTGGTTCAGAATAGGCGCCGCCCACGGAGTCATAGACTACATCAACGCCATCTTTTCCCGACAAGGATTTGATCTGAGACGAAAACTCTTTCTGCTGCCCCTTGTCGAGGCTGCGACCATAGACCAGCGTTTCATCCGCTCCAACCTCGCGGCAGAAGGCAGCCTTGTCGTCCGAAGACACCGCCGCGATCACCGTGGCGCCCATCGCTTTGCCCAGTTCGATGGCAGCCACGCCGACACCGCCGGCAGCCCCCAGGATCAAAAGGCTTTCGCCCGGTTTCATATGCGCGCGGTCCTTCAGCGCGTGATAGGATGTGCCATAGGTAAAAACGAAACAGGCGGCGTCCTCAAACGGCATCGCGTCGGGAATGCGGATCGCCTGCGCTGCGTCGATGCAGCGATGGGTCGCAAATCCACCATGGCCTGTCAGTGCCAGAACCCTATCCCCAATGGCGTAGCCTTCGACACCTTCACCAATGGCGGCGACCACTCCTGCGATTTCACCGCCGGGCGCAAAGGGGCGCGGGGGCTTCACCTGATAGAGGTCCTGAATGATCAGCGTATCGGGAAAATTGACGCCGGCGGCACGGATTTCTACCAACAATTCCCCCTTGGCAGGCGCCGGGTCCGGTAGCTCCGTCCATGTCAGACTCTCGGGTCCGCCGGGCTCGATGCTGAGCATTGCTTTCATGTTTTTTCCTCTTCCCACCAGTGTCAGATGCCAAAATTACGTAAAGTCTTGGGGCTGTCTGGAGCGTTGTCAATGGAATAGCGAAATGCAATTCTGCTATGTGAAACATCACGAGCCGAGTGGAACCATGGGGGGAGATCATGACCACGAGTACACAGCCGGAGTTTGCGGATAGACCTGAGTTTCGCAAGCAAATCCGGGCATGGCTGGAGGAGAATTGCCCCGACGACATGCGCGATGGCGCCAGTGGCGAAGGTGCCATCTGCTGGGGCGGCAAGACTTGGGAGTTTTCCTCTCCCGCGCAGAAACTCTGGCTGGATCGCTGCGCTGCTGCCGGACTGACGGTTCCAACCTGGCCGCGTGCCTATGGCGGTGCTGGCCTTACCCGGGCGCAGGACAAGATCCTGAAAGAGGAGATGGCAGAACTGGGCGCGCGCTCGCCGCTTGATAGTTTTGGAATCTGGATGCTCGGCCCGGCCCTTTTGAAGTTCGGCAGCGAAGAGCAGAAGCAAACCTACCTGCCGCCCATTGCGCGCGGTGAAATCCGTTGGTGTCAGGGCTATTCTGAGCCGGGCGCGGGTTCTGATCTTGCTGGGGTTCAGTCACGGGCCGAGGATCGAGGCGATCACTGGCTGGTCAATGGGCAGAAGATCTGGACCTCTTATGCGGACAAGGCCGATTGGATTTTTGCGCTGCTGCGCACCGACCGCGACGCGCCCAAGCATAAGGGAATTTCCTTTATCCTGATGGATATGAGTTCAAAAGGGGTTTCGACCCGCCCGATCCGGCTGATTTCCGGCGCCTCGCCATTTTGCGAAACCTTCTTTGATGACGTTGAGGTGCCGAAATTTCAGGTGGTCGGGGACGTGAATCGGGGCTGGGACGTGGCCAAATACCTGCTGACCCACGAACGCGAGATGATCAGCGCCGGCGGGCAGACCATGGGCGCGGGCCGGGCGCTGGGAGCGGTTCTGGGCGATGCGGAAACCGGCCAAAGCGATCCGGTGCTGCGAGCCGACGCGATGCGCACGGAAGTCGACGCTCTGGCGATGGAGATGACGCTGGAACGCTACAAGGATCAGGCTGAAGGCGGGCAGGGCGTCGGTGATGCCTCTGCGATGCTGAAATATGCCGGAACCGAGCTCAACAAACGCCGACTGGAACTGGTGATGGCCGCAGGCGGCAGCGATGCACTGGACTGGGATGACAGGCGTGCGCCCTCCTGGCTGCGCACCAAGGCGAACTCGATCGAGGGCGGCACCTCCGAGGTGATGCTGTCGATCATTTCCCGCCGCATTCTGGGGCTTCCGGGGTAAGACTGATGCTGAAACTCATTCAAACTGAAGAAGAAATCATGCTGCAGGAAGCCGCCCGGGGGCTTTTGGACAGATCCGCTCCAGTCTCGCGCCTGCGGGAGTTGCGCGACGCCAACCAGACCCGCGACGATGCCTTATGGCAGGAAATGGTCGATGCGGGCTGGGCCGGGATTTTGGTCCCGGAAAGCGCAGGCGGCGCTGACATGGGGCACGCCGCCGCCCATGTGCTGGCAGGTGAAATGGGCCGGACGCTTGCCGTCAGCCCGTTCCTGAGCACAGCCGTCATGGCGGCGACGGTTTTGCGGCGGCTTGATGATCCACGATGTCAGGCGGCACTGGCGCAGATTGCCAGCGGCGCGCGGACCTATGCCATTGCTGTTGATGAAGGCTCCAAGTTCAATCCGGAGCGCATTGAACTCACGGCAGAAAAGCGCGGCAACGGCTACGTCCTGAAGGGTGAAAAGCGCTTTGTCGTGGATGGAGGAAATGCCGATCACGTGCTGGTTCTGGCGCAAAGCGAGGACGGCCCGTGCCTGTTTGATCTGCCTGCTGACCGCGCGGGGCTGAGGCGCAATGTATCTGCGATGATCGACAGCCGCGACGCGGCACGGCTGGAGTTTGATGATGTTACCGTCTCGGGCGACGAATTGCTCGGCGCTGCCGGGGATGGCAGGGCACTGTTGCGTTATGGGCTGGAGGCCGGGCAGGCTGCCCTTGCCGCCGAAAGCACCGGTCTGGCGCAAGCGGCCTTTGCCATGACCACCGAGTATCTAAAGGAACGGAAGCAGTTTGGTGTCACCATCGCCAGTTTTCAGGCCTTGCAACACCGCGCCGCGCATCTGTGGTGCGAGATCGAGATGACAACCTCAGCCGTGCTGCAGGCAGGCCGGATTCTGGACGCTGATCCGGATGCCGCCACGTTGGCGGTTTCAGTGGCCAAGGCGCGGGCGACTGATACGGCGCAACTCGCCGCGCGCGAAGGCGTGCAGATGCATGGCGGGATCGGCATGACCGACGCCTATGACATGGGTTTCTATATGAAACGCGCCCGCGTCGCGGCAGAGTGGCTGGGTGATTACGGCTACCACGCTGCGCAGGTGGCGCGGCTGCGCGGATTTTAAAGGATACGATATGATGGATCTGTTTTCACTGGAGGGCAAAACGGCCCTGATCACCGGCGGCGCCACAGGCATTGGCCGGATGGCAGCCGAAGCGATGGTGCGGGCCGGGGCACGGGTGCTGATCGCATCGCGCAAAGGCGACGCCTGCGTCGCGGTCGCAGAAGAGTTGAACGCGATGGATGCGCCGGGATCGGCTGAAGGTTTTGCCGCCGATATCGGCACGGTCGAAGGGATCGATGCGCTGGTTGAGGAAATCAAGACCCGCACCCCCGCTCTGCATATCCTGATGAACAATTCCGGGGTGACCTGGGGCGCGCCGCTGGGGCAGTTTCCCCATCAGGCCTGGGAAAAGGTGATGTCGGTCAACGTCGCAGGGGTCTTCGATCTGACACAAAAATTGCTGCCGCTTCTGATAGCCTCCTCGGATGCGGATGATCCGGTGCGGGTGATCAACGTCGGTTCGGTCATGGGAGAAATCCCGATGGGCGATGGCGCCTACAGCTATGCCGCGTCAAAGGCCGCGGTGATCCATATGTCCAAAATTCTGGCCAAGGAGCTGGCCCATCAGCACGTCACCGTCAATGCGCTGGCACCGGGGCCTTTTGTGTCGCGGATGACCGCCTTTGCCACTGGCGATGAGGAGAAGCGTGAAAAGGTCGGCAATGATGTGCCGCTGGGCCGCGTCGGGCGGGACGATGACATCGCCGGCTGCGTGCTGTTTCTGGCCGGGCGCGGTGGGTCCTACGTCACCGGCGCAGTGATCCCCGTATCCGGCGGTATCAATGTGATGTCGGGGCACAACCTGTTCCAAAACGCGCTCGACTGACGAATAAAAACAAAGACTTGAGGTTATAAGATGACTGACGCCACCTGGTCCCGGAATGAGGATCACCTGCCTGCCGCCCTGCGCGGATTGCGCATCCCGCTGATCGCATCGCCGCTGTTTATCATTTCGGTGCCGGAGCTGGTCATTGCCCAGTGCAAGGCGGGGATCATCGGGGCCTTTCCCGCGCTGAATGCGCGCGAAGCAGAGGGTGAGCCGCCATTGCTGGAGGCCTGGCTGAAGCAGATCACCGAAGAGCTGGACCGGCATAATCAGGAGAACCCGGACCGCCCGGCAGCGCCCTTTGCCGTCAATCAGATCGTGCACCGGTCCAATACCCGGCTGGAACGGGATCTGGAGATTTGCACCCGCTGGAAAGTGCCGGTCTGGATCACCTCGCTTGGCGCGCGCCCCGAGGTGAACGAGGCAGCGCATTCCTGCGGCGGCGTGGTGCTGCACGATGTGATCAACAACCGCTTTGCCAAGAAGGCGATCGAAAAAGGCGCCGACGGTCTGGTGGCCGTGGCCGCCGGTGCCGGCGGGCACGCCGGGCAGCAATCGCCCTTCGCCCTGATCCGCGAGATCCGTAGCTGGTTCGATGGTCCGCTGGCCTTGTCGGGCGCAATTGCAACCGGCGAATCCCTGCTGGCCGCGCGTGCCATGGGCGCCGACTTCGGCTATGCCGGCTCGCCCTTTATCGCTACGCATGAGGCAAACGCCCAAAGCGAATACAAGGACATGATCGTCGAATCCGGCGCCGAGGATATTGTCTATTCCTCTTTGTTTACCGGGGTTTGGGGGAACTATCTAAAGAAATCCGTGTCCCGCGCTGGTATGGACCCGGACAACCTGCCGACGGCGGATGCCTCCTCGATGAACTTTGGCAGCGGGTCGTCCAAACCAAAGGCGTGGAAAGAGATCTGGGGGTCCGGGCAGGGCATCGGCGCGGTGACCGAGGTTTGCTCGACTGCGGAACTGGTGGACCGTTTCGACCGCGAATACCGCACCGCAGGGGCGCGGCTGGCGGCAGAGTTTACAGGCTGACCCATGGCAGAAATTCTTGTGGTCCGGCACGGGCAAGCCTCTTTCGGTGCGGACAACTACGATGAGTTGAGCGAAAAGGGCCGCAATCAGGGGCGCCTGTTGGGCGATACCCTGCGGGCGATGGGCTGGACCCCGGATCGCGCCATCACCGGCTCTCTGGCGCGGCAGAAACAGACGTTGCAAGAAATGGGATTTGACGTCGCCCCGGAAGAGCATGCAGGTTGGAATGAATATGATTTCCACGATTTGCTGCACAGCCGGTTCGGCGGGCAGGCCCCATCCGAGGTGATCCAGGACCGCAAAACCCATTTTCGCGCGTTGCGCGAAACCCTTGCCGAATGGCAGCAGGGCGGCGTGTCCGGTGCCTCGGAAAGTTGGGCAGAGTTCATCGCCCGGGTTGAGGCCGCGCGTCAACATGCGGCAGAGACAGAGGCAGAACGTGTTTTGGTGGTCAGTTCCGGCGGGGTGATTGCCCGGCTTGTCGCTGCAACGTTGCAGGTTCCGGACAGCCAGATGATTGCCCTGAACCTACAGGTCAAGAACACCTCCCTAACCCGGTTCATTTCCGGAAGGGGGAAGTTTTTCCTGCATGAATTCAACTCAGTACCGCACTTTCATGATGCAGAGCGCGCAAAGCTGATGAGCTATAGCTGAAGGAGCAAGAGATGAGCAGCGATACCCAGACCCTGGACATTGATGCAATCCGGACTTTTCTTGACGGGCGTCTTCCCGGCTTTGACGGCGCGGTCGAGGTGCAAAAATTCGCAACCGGACAGTCGAACCCGACCTTCCTGCTTAAAACGCCAGCAGGGCAATACGTTCTGCGGCGCAAGCCGCCGGGGGTGCTGCTGAAATCTGCCCATGCGGTGGACCGTGAATTCCGGGTGCAAAAGGCGCTGGCTGATACCGAGGTACCGGTGGCCCGGATGCATCTGCTGTGCGAGGACGACAGCGTGATCGGCTCGGCCTTCTACATCATGGACCACGTTGCGGGGCGCAATTTCACCGATCCGGTGATGGGCGATACCGACCCCGCAACCCGCGGCGCGGTGATCGACGATATGAACCGGGTGCTCGCGGCGCTGCATGACGTTGATGTCGATGCGGTGGGCCTGTCGGACTATGGACCGCCTGGCAACTATTTCGAACGTCAGCTGGGCCGTTGGACCAAGCAATACAAAGCCTCGGAAACCCGGACTATCCCGGAGATGGACGAGCTGATGAAGTCCCTTGAGGAACAGATGCCCGCCGATGACGGTCAGCGCGGTCTGGTACATGGCGATTACCGCATCGACAATATGATCTTCAGCGCCGATGAGCCACGCTGCCTTGCGGTGCTGGATTGGGAGCTTTCGACCATCGGACATCCCTATGCCGATCTGGCGGGTGTGATCATGCAGTGGCAGATGCCACCGGGACAAGAGGGGCGCGGATTGGCCGGTCTGGATCGCAAGGCACTCGGCCTGCCGTCGGATCAGGAGTTCATCGAAGCCTATTGCCGCCGCCGTGGCCTGCCGGAGATCGATAACTTCGGCTTCTACCTCTCGTTCAGCTTTTTCCGGATGGCCGGCATTCTTCAGGGGGTCCTGAAACGCGCGCTGGATGGCAACGCATCGAACCCGGAACGCGCCCGCAAGTTGGGAGATTTTGTTCCCATCTTCGCGCAAAGTGGACTCAACGCACTGAGCAGCACCAAGTAAGGCGACACGCCGGGCAGGGCGGGTCACTCGCCGCTGCCGCATGGCTGCTCGCCGCTTTGCGGTCTTATAACGGTCGTCAGCTTTGTCGGCCGTTTTTCAAGAATTTCTGATTTTTACACGCGGCGGGCCAACGACTTGCGTGGTTTTACGTATCTCTTAACACTCGACCCGTAGCCAAAGGCTGCGCATTATGGACTGAAACATGGCTTGTGGTTCGCCGCGGCCAATTGGGAGGAACACGTCAATGACAGAGGCTGGCTGGCTGAACACCAGGGACCTTGGTGACGGAATCGTAGAACTGCAACTGGGCCGGGCGCCGGTCAACGCGCTGAGCGCGGATTTCCTGATGGAGTTCGCAGCCAAGATTGACGAGATGGGACAGGATCCGGCGGTCAGCGCCATCGTGTTGAAAAGCCCGTTCAAAGTCTTTTCCGCCGGGCTGGATCTGAAGGAAGCGCAGGAGTTCGATCTCGAGCAGCAGCACGCCATTGTGCGCGGCCTGAACGAAGGCTTCCTTGCGCTTTACAGCTGCCCGAAACCCGTAGTGGCTGCTGTTGGTGGCGCTGCAATTGCCGGTGGGTTGTTTTTCGTTCTGGCCAGCGACGTGCGGATCGGCCACTCCAGATCCGCCTATGGACTGGCCGAGGTGCGCGTCGGCGCGGACTTCCCGATCGGGCCGCTGGAAATCGCCAAAGCTACGCTCGACAGCAACACGCAGCGGCGCCTGATGCTGACCGGGCAATCTATCGGTCCGATTGCAGCGCGCAATTATGGCCTCGTCGATATCATTGCCGAGGATATGGAGGATCTTGAGATCTACGCGCTGCGCGAGGCGCGCAAGCTGGCGGAATTGCCGCCGCAGACCTTTGCCTCGGTCAAGATGCAGCTGCGCGGCGAGGTAATCGACCGCATCAAGGCAGGGATCGCCGCAGGTGGTAACGCACCAGAGGGTGGCTGGTTCAATTCCGAAACCAAGGCCGCGATGGAAAAGATGATCAGCGGCCGGGGCGAGTAGGCACACCGGCCCGCACCAAGACAGACAGGGAGGAAATCAATGCTGGACCACGACCGGCTGGACCGCGTGAAGGCATGGCAGCAACGCTATGTGGATCAAAGGAAGTATGCCGGCAGTTCGGTCTTGATCAACGAAGGTGGGAAGGAAGCGTTTTTTCACGCAACGGGTCTGAGAAATATCGAGGAAGGTCTGCCTTTTACCCGCGATACGCTGGTACGGATCTATTCGATGACCAAACCGGTGACCTCCCTTGCCGTCATGATGCTGCTGGAAAAGGGGCTGTTTCACCTGGATGCGCCGGTGTCGGATTTCATTCCCGAATTCACCGACATGCAGGCACTGGTCCCAGGGGCAACGGCAATTGATCAGGTTGAACCCAGCCGGGCGCCGACGCTGCATGAACTGCTGACCCACACCAGCGGTCTAAGCTATCCTTTCAACCCCGGCGTTTTGCCCGCAGCCATGGAAGAGCAGCAGCTGATGTTCAAACCGGGGCAGGGTAAATTGGAAAAGATGGCGGCGGAACTGGCAGCCTATCCGCTCGCCTTTCAACCCGGCACACGCTGGGAATACTCGGTCAGTATCGATGTTCTGGGTCGCGTCGTCGAAGTTGTTTCGGGCAAGACACTTGGCGATTTTTTTGAAACCGAAATCTTTGCTCCGCTCGGCATGACCGAGACAGCGTTCCGGGTCCCGCGTGGCGCCGGTGATCGCTTTGCTTCGCTCTATACCCCGCTCGCCGGGGATGCGATGGCGCTGAATTCGGCAAAGACCGGCGGTGAAACCCTGCGCCTGACGGATCTGCACGGGGGCTCTCCGTTTGAAACGACTGAGATGATGTCTGGTGGCGGCGGGTTGGTCGGAACCATTGATGACTACATGAAGTTTTCCGAAATGCTGCGGCGCCGCGGCGCCCACAAGGATGGCTATCTGATCAGCCCGAAAACCGCTGATTTCATGATGCGGAACCATCTGCCCGGGGATATCGCCTCCATGGGGCCGCAAAGTTTTGCCGAACAGCCGATGGAAGGCATGGGTTTTGGCCTGGGCGGCGCCGTGGTGATGGATCCCGGTCGGGCGCGCTGCCCCGGGTCCGTAGGTGACTTTAGCTGGGGCGGCATGGCTTCGACCTTCTTCTGGATGGACCCGGTGCTGGACCTGTCCGTGGTGTTCTTTACCCAGCTGTCTCCCAGCAGTTCCTATCCCTCGCGGGCTGAGCTGAAGGCGCTGGTACATGGGGCAGTGATCTGATGAGCGATATTCCCGACCGTAAGATCCTGTGGACCCCAAGCGCGGAGCGTGCCAAGGCGAGCCGCATGGCGGCATTCGAGCGCTGGCTGGCTTCGAAGAAGGGAAAAACCTTCGACGATTACAATGGCCTGTGGGAGTGGAGCGTTTCCGACCTTGAAGGGTTCTGGGGCGCATTGGCCGAGTTCTTTGATCTGGAATTCACTACGCCGCCAAGCCGGATCCTGGGCAATCGCAGCATGCCTGGCGCAGAATGGTGCCCGGGCGGAGAGTTGAACTGGGCCAGGCACATTCTGCGGCAGGTCGACAAAACCCCGCAGGAACAGGCGCTTGTCGTTCATTCTGAAACCTTTGGCCGTTCCGAGCTGACCTGGGCCGAACTCGCCGCTCAGGTGGCCAGCGTAGCTGCAAACCTGCGGGCCATGGGCGTCGGGCACGGCGACAGGGTGACCGCCGTTTTGCCCAATACCGAGGCCGCGATTATCGCCTGTCTGGCCACCGCCAGCCTAGGCGGCATCTGGTCGCTTTGCGCGCCGGACATGGGCCATGTCGCCATTCTGGACCGCTTCCGCCAGATCGAGCCCAAGGTCCTGATCTATCAGGACGGATATGTGCATGCGGGCAAGACCATGGACCGGCGCGAAGTGCTGACCACCATTGCCGACGGCCTGCCAAGCGTGACCCACCGCGTGGTACTGCCGGTGGTCGGTGATCTGCCCGATGGCGCAACCCATTGGCATGATATGATCGGGGATGTTCACGCCCCGCTAGAGTTTACGCCGGTTCCTTTCGATCATCCGCTGTGGGTGGTCTATTCCTCTGGCACCACCGGAAATCCGAAACCCATCGTGCACGGGCACGGTGGCATCCTGTTCGAAGGCGTCAAGCAATCGCTGCATCAGGATCTGAGTTCCGACAGCCGGTTTTGCTGGCTGACGTCGTCGGGCTGGGTGATGTGGAACGCGCAATTCGTGGCCTTGGGGCAGGGCGCAACGACACTGCTTTATGACCGGGCGCCGAACCACCCCGATATGCTGGACCTGTGGCGGTACTGCGCGGATGAGCGGATCACCTATCTGGGCGTCGGCGCCGCTTATATCACCGCCTGCGTGAAATCCGGCATCAGACCCGGACGTGATCTCGATCTGTCGGCGCTGGTCTCGCTGGGCACCACTGGATCGCCGCTAACCTCGGATGGCTATGATTGGGTGTATTCCGAGGTAAAGGCCGACATCTGGCTTGCGCCGATCTCCGGCGGTACCGATCTGTGCGGCGCCTTCGTCTGCGGCAACGTCATGCTGCCGGTGCGCGCTGGCGAAATGCAGTGCCGCGCGCTTGGCAATGCGGTACGTGCCTTTGATGAGACCGGTCAGGAAGTGATCGGCAGCGTCGGAGAGCTGGTCTGCACCGAACCTTTACCCTCTATGCCCTTGTTTTTCTGGGGAGATGAGGGCGGATCGCGCCTGCACGACAGCTATTTCGATACCTATCCCGGCATCTGGCGCCATGGCGACTGGATCGAAATCACCCCCGAGGGCGGATCGGTGATCTATGGCCGCTCGGACGCGACGATCAACCGGCGCGGGCTGCGGCTTGGCTCTTCGGAAATCTATCAGGCCGTCGAAGGTCTTGAGGACGTGCTGGACAGCCTTGTCGTTGATTTGGAATTCCTCGGGCGCGACAGTTTCATGCCGCTGTTCGTGGTACTGGCCGAGGGGCAAGAGCTGGATGACGCCATGCGCGACAAGATCCGTAGTGCGATCCGCAGCGGCGTATCAGCCCGGTTCGTGCCTGATGAAATAATCAGCGTCCCCGAAGTCCCGCGCACGCTTTCGGGAAAGAAGCTGGAAGTGCCCGTGAAAAAGCTGCTACTTGCAGGGGACCCCGCAAAAGTCGTGAACCGTGACTCGATGGCCAACCCTGACAGTTTTGATCTGTTCATCACCTATGCAAAGACGCGGGAGGCTGGTTGAGGAAGGCACCATAAATGAATGATGTTGGGAAGGTTTTGCTCAATCTTCTGGATCTGGAGCGGCTGGATACGAACCTGTATCGTGGCATTGGCTCCGGTGGTGAAACCCCCATGCGGATTTATGGCGGGCAGGTTATCGCCCAGGCACTGACGGCAGCCTATGCCACCGTGTCTGGGCGGTTGTGCCATTCGCTGCATGCCTATTTCATTCGGCCAGGCGACCCCGCAAGCCCGGTCATCTATGAGGTCGATCCGGCCCGCGATGGCGGCAGTTTCACTACCCGGCGCGTCATCGCCATTCAAAACGGCAAGCAGATCCTCAACCTTGCCGCATCGTTCCACAAAGAAGAACCCGGCTGGAGCCATCAGCACACAATGCCGGATGTCCCGCCGCCGGATGGGTTGCAGAGCCGTGATGAGCTGCACGAGCTGCATGCCCACCGGATTTCCGAGGAAATGCGCGAGGAATTCACCCGTCAGCGCCCGTTTGAAATCCGCGATATTGAGCCGCGCGATCCGCTGGATCCCCAGGTTTGCAGCGATATCAATCACATGTGGATCAGAATGGAATCCGCCAAGGACGCTGGGCCAGAGCTGCAGC
Source organism: Pseudophaeobacter sp. C1-32P7 (assembly GCF_041008775.1). Classification (NCBI taxonomy): domain Bacteria; kingdom Pseudomonadati; phylum Pseudomonadota; class Alphaproteobacteria; order Rhodobacterales; family Roseobacteraceae; genus Pseudophaeobacter; species Pseudophaeobacter sp. C1-32P7. The sequence goes on from NZ_JAXGFR010000001.1 coordinate 27,776, forward strand.
ATGTGCTGATGGCCTATGCATCGGACTTTGGTCTCTTGGGGTCAGCGCTGCGTCCGCATGGGCTGACCTGGTACAAACCCGAGGCAATGACCGCGAGCCTTGACCATGCCATGTGGTTCCATGCGCCGGTGCGGTTCGAAAACTGGCACCTCTACACGATGGATTCACCCTTTGCCGGGAATGGCCGCGGCTTTAACCGCGGCTCGATCTACACGCAGGATGGCCAACTGGTGGCCAGCGTTGCACAGGAAGGGCTGATGCGACCGATTAGCAGCTGAGCGCGTCTTCAAAAATCACGTGTTGTCAAAGCGATCGCGCAGTTTCTGCATGCCGGTGATCCAGCGGTCATAATCGGCCGTCTTGGCCTGCATGTAGCTTTCGACCTTGGGGTGTGGCAGCACCAGGAACTTGCCAGCCTCAATCGCTTCGGCGCAGGCGGTGGCCACATCTTCGGGCTCCAGAAGCCCGTCGACACTGGCGACGCTGTTTTCCAATCCACGGGTCATTTCTGACCGTACGGCCTGCGGACACAGGACCGAAACTCCGATGCCCTGATCGCCATAAGTGATTGCCAGCCATTCAGAAAAGCCAACGGCCGCGTGTTTGGTTACGCCGTAGGGCGCGGCGCCGATCTGGTTGAGCAGACCTGCGGCCGAGGCCGTGTTCAGGATGTATCCGCCGCCGCGTTCCAGCATGCGTGGCACCAGATGCCGCGCAGTCCAGACGTGGGACATCACGTTGATGTCCCAGATCCTCTGCCAGTCGTCATTGCTGACCTCAAAACCGCCGCGGGTCAGGATACCAGCGTTGGCGCAGAACAGGGTAATCGGTGCGATCTCGGTTTCCACGCAATCGACCAACGCAGCGATGCTGTCCTCGGATGCGACGTCCACATGCTTGGCAGTGCCGCCGATCTCGATCGCCGTTGCCTCGGCTCCGGCAAGATCGATATCGGCGCAGATCACATGCGCGGCGCCCATCTGCGCGAATTTCTCGGCTAGTCCTTTGCCAATCCCATGGGCAGCGCCGGTGACGACAACACAGCTGTTTTTGATTTGCATGATTGATCTTGCGCTCCATATTTGACCCGAATTCACGCTAGCCGGAGCAAGAGGAGCTGCCAATCCCGTGTGACGGAACGGAACTCCAGTCACATAACATAATACCAATTATGCGATTGTTGAATGGTAGCAACAGGGCGCCACTATGATGCGCCCTGTCGACAATCAATCAGGTTGCTGCATTGCGCGCCTATGCGCTGATCTTGTCACGCGGCTGTGCTGCGCTCAGCGTTTCAAAGGCTTCATTCTGGGACAGGAAGATCTGGCCGCTCAGCGCATCCAGGAAATGGCTGCGTTTCAGACGATCCATGACTGGCCCTTTAACCTCGGACATATGCAGCTGGATCCCCATGTCAGACAGCCGTTGGTTCATTTCCTCAAGCGATTCAAGCGCACTCAGATCGATTTCGTTCACCGCAGAGCACATCAGCACGACGTGTTTGATCTCATCACGGCCTTCGTGCACGCGCGCCAGGATCAGGTCCTCCATACGCCGCGCGTTGGCGAAGTACAGGCTTTCGTCGATCCGTAGCGTGACCAGCGAAGGATCGGTCACCACGTTATGGCGGTGAATGTTTCGGAAATGCTCGGTTCCCGGCACCTGCCCCACCTCGGCCACGTGCGGGCGCGAGGTCTTCCAGACGAACAACAAAAGCGAGACCAGCACACCAGCAGCGACACCGGTTTCCACACCAACCAACAGCGTCAGCAGGATCGTGGTCAGAACCGCGGCGAAATCGGCTTTGGAATAGGTCCAGGCAGTTTTGAGAATCTTCAAATCAACCAGTGAAAGGACCGCAATGATGATGGTCGCTGCAAGCGTTGCCTTGGGAAGGAAATACAGCAGCGGCGTCAGGAACATCGCCGCAAAGGTCAGCCCAACGGCGGTAAAGGCGCCCGCAGCCGGGGTGCGCGCACCGGCGTCAAAGTTGACGACCGATCGTGCAAAACCGCCTGTCACCGAATAGCCACCAGACAAGGCAGAGGCCAAGTTCGCAGCGCCAAGGGCTTTAAGCTCTTGGTTTGGATCAATTTTCTGACGGCGCTTGGCGGCCAAGGTCTGCGCGACCGAGACACTTTCAACATAGCCGATAATGGTGATCAGCGCGGCAGGACCAATCAGGGCCGGAACCAGCGCCCAATCGATCATCGGCAGGCCAATAGGCGGCAGACCGGTCGGCACCTCGCCAACCACGGAAACCCCCATCTCTGGCAGGTTCAGCGCCCAGGACAATACGATCGTTCCGATGACGGCAAAGACCGGGCCAACCCGGGCTGCGGTTCCGGCGGCGCCTTTTGACAGGCCGAGCTTTTGGTGCAGCACGTTCGCCATATGTCGGCGCACCCAGATCAAAAAGCCGAGGGCCAGCGCGCCGACCCCCAGGGTCCAGAAATTGGCCTGACCAAGCCCCTGCCCCAGCGACAACAGAATCTCCGGCAGATTGTGACCATGCGCTGGAATGCCCAACAGATGCTTCATCTGGCTAACTGCGATCAGCAGCCCCGAGGCCGTAATGAAACCAGCGATCACGGGATGCGACAGCAGGTTGGCCACCACCCCCAGACGCAAGGCCCCCATCGCTGCCAGCATCAACCCGGACAGCAGCGCCAGCACGGCGGCTGCGGCAGTGAACTCTGCAACAGTGTCCAGACCCAGCGGCGCCAGCGCAGATGCGCTCATCAGCGAGACCACGGCAACCGGCCCCACGGCCAGGGCACGCGAGGTGCCGAAGATCGCATAGGCCACCAAAGGCAGGATCGACGCGTAAAGCCCGACCTCGGCAGGTAGCCCGGCGAGCAAGGCATAGGCCAGTGACTGCGGGATAAGCATGATCGTGACGATCACTGCCGCTGTCATATCCCCGGTGAAATCAGGGCGGTCATACCGTCGTCCCCAGTCCAAAATTGGAAACAGGGATTTCAAGTCGATGCGGGACAGTGGCGAAGACATTGCGGAGGCTTTCCTGAGAATGGATCGCGCCGCGCACCCGATCAGGTGTCAACGCGCTCAATACATATTCGTAAAAGCATATATATATTCGATGAGAGGGAGGAAAGCCCTTTCATTAAAATTGTTACCGCACGCCCCTGTACGCCCTCGTAAAACACTGTTAAAAAAGAATTAAGTACAAAGGATACTGCAAAGCAGCCCTTCAATTCCGGCCGGTGTTATTGCAAAAATACCGGGGCAATTCTGCATGTTGCGACTTGCAGAAACGCAGGTCCGGTGCTTAGCCGCACAAGAAGGGGAATGCGCCCCTCCCTACCCTTTGCGATTTTCTATGGATTTACGTCGAACCTTCGGACTTCGGGGCCATTTGCGTGTTTACGCCTTTGCTTGAGAACTTGGCCTCAACGCCATGCTCAGATGCTGATAGCATCCCGTGGCGGTTAACTTCGGTAAATGGTGGATGGACGGCGGCTGACCGTGCGGGAGGTTGCTAAAAATAAGCACGGGCAATTTGAAGCATCCCTTGCTTCTGCTGCAGCGTTAACCTCTGCCTTTACCGTTTTGGATCCATTTCGCAGGGAGACGAGCGAAAATCCTGTGCCTTTGTCTTTGCAGTGATGTGAGAACGAGGGCGATCTGCATTATTGCAGGCCTGAAATGCAAAACCGCAAGGCCGGTGGGCACTTGCGGTTTCGAGACCGATGTCAGTCAATCGGGGCCAGACCGTGGAAATTAACGATCTGGCCCCGGATTTTGGCGCTATTCGTTAAAAGAACGCCTGCAGGCCAGTCTGAGCGCGGCCCAGGATCAGTGCGTGAACGTCGTGCGTGCCCTCATAGGTGTTGACCGTTTCCAGGTTCACCATGTGGCGGATGACCTGGAATTCCAGGCTGATGCCATTGCCGCCGTGCATGTCGCGGGCCATACGAGCGATATCCAGCGCCTTGCCACAGTTGTTCCGCTTGACGATCGAGATCATCTCGGGCGCGGCATTGGCGGCGTCCATCAGGCGACCAACACGCAGCGAGGCCTGCAGGCCAAGGGTGATTTCGGTCTGCATATTGGCCAGTTTCAGCTGGAACAGCTGGGTGTTGGCCAGCGGACGTCCGAACTGGGTGCGGTCCAGACCATACTGACGTGCGGCGTGCCAGCAGGCTTCGGCGGCGCCCATCGCGCCCCAGCTGATGCCGTAACGCGCGCGGTTCAGACAGCCGAACGGACCTTTGAGTCCTTGCACGTGCGGCAGCAGCGCGTCTTCACCGACTTCGACGCCATCCATGACGATTTCACCGGTGATGGAGGCACGCAGCGACGCCTTGTTCTGGATTTTCGGCGCGGAGAGGCCCTTCATGCCTTTTTCCAGCACGAAACCACGGATCTTGCCGCCGTGCTCTTCGGATTTTGCCCAGACGACAAAGACATCGGCGATCGGCGCGTTCGAAATCCACATCTTGGAGCCGGTCAGCTTGTAGCCGGTTGCGGTCTTCTCGGCGCGGGTTTTCATGCCCGCGGGGTCAGAACCTGCGTCGGGCTCGGTCAGGCCAAAGCAGCCGATCCATTCACCAGAAGCCAGTTTCGGAAGGTATTTCTGGCGCTGCTCTTCGCTGCCATAGGCATATATCGGGTACATCACCAGCGAGCTTTGCACCGACATCATCGAGCGATAACCGCTGTCGACGCGCTCAACTTCGCGCGCAACCAGGCCGTAAGACACATAGCCTGCCCCCAACCCGCCGTATTCCTCGGGGATGGTGGTGCCCAGCAGACCCATCTCGCCCATCTCGCGGAAGATGGCGGGATCGGTGTGTTCGTTTTCATATGCTTCGGTGACGCGCGGCTGCAGCTTTTCCTGCGCATAGGCGCGGGCCGAGGCAGCGATCATGCGCTCGTCTTCGTTCAGCTGGTCGTCCAGACGCAGCGGATCTTCCCAGTTGAAGCCGCTCAGATCGGGCGCATCCTTGGCCCGCAGTTTAGGTGCATCGGTCATGTCTTGCCCCTTTGTCGTTGATGTTGAAACCTGCGGCGACCCTAACGGTGGGTTAAGAAAAAAAACAGCGAGACTTTTGCAAGCATATATGAGTAAACAGCATACATGAGTGCACCACGTCGTTTTCTCCCGTCCATTTCTGCCCTGCGCGCGCTCGAGGCGCTGGATCGTTTGGGCAGTGCATCGGCGGCGGCGGCCGAATTGTCGCTGACGCAAGGCGCGGTGAGCCGCCAATTACAGGCGCTCGAACGGCAACTGGGGCTGGATCTGGTACACCGGGACAAGAAAAAACTAACCCTGTCGGCCGAAGCGCAGGAATACGCCGGAGAAATCCGTGCCGCGCTAAACCAGATCGCCCAGTCGACGCTGCGCCTTCAGACCGCGCCCTTGGCTGGAACGCTGAATCTCGCGATCCTTCCGGCCTTTGGCATGCGCTGGCTGATGCCGCGCCTGCCGGAATTTGCCCGGCTGCATCCGGATGTTACCATCAATATGACGACGCGGCTGGAGCCTTTCAGCTTTGCCAGCGAACCCTTTGATGCGGCGATCCATTTTGGCCGCGCAGAATGGCCGGGCACCGACGCCCTGTTGTTGAAACATGAACAGCTTTTGCCGGTCTGCGCACCGGATCTGGTGGTCGGCACGGCCTTGCGCGGCCCCAAGGACATTCTGCACCTTCCACTTTTGCATATTCAAACCCGCCCCGAGGCCTGGTCGGATTGGTTTACCGCACAAGGCGTGGAGGCACCAGAGACCGTTAGTGGTACCATGTATGATCAATTTGCAACCATTACCCAGGCCGCAATGCACGGGTTGGGGGTCGCCTTGATGCCGGATTATCTGGTGGAGCAAGACCTGGCGACCGGACGGTTGGTGGCGCTGCACCCTGCCCCGACAGAAACGCGCGGCGCCTATTATCTGGTCTGGCCGACCAGCAAATCCAACGCGCCTGCGCTGCGCAAATTCCGCGACTGGCTGGCCACCAAGGCGCAGCCCGAAGATCCGCTGCCGCGCTGAACCACGCCCAACCACCAGTCAAAGCAAAGGGGGTGCCCTCCGCACACCCACCCTGCGTGCGCCGCTGTGGCCCAATCCATGGGATCAAGCGGAGCACGCAAATTTGGAAAAATTAGCCGAGCGCGTAGCCCGCGCCGCGCACCGTGCGGACAGGATCGTCGCCGCCATGCTGGGTCAGCGCCTTGCGCAGTCGCCCGATATGGACATCCACGGTGCGGGTGTCGACGTAGATGTCGCGGCCCCAGACACGGTCCAGCAGCTGTTCCCGGCTCCAGACGCGGCCCGGCTTTTCCATGAAGGTCGACAGCAGGCGGAATTCGGTCGGCCCCAGTTTCAGGGGCTGATCCGACCGGCTGACCTTGTGGGTCTCCGCATCCAGAATGATGTCGTCAAACTCCAGCCGCACGCCAACGGTGGACGGACGCACCCGGCGCAACTGGGTCCGCACCCGCGCCATCAGCTCGATCACCGAATAGGGTTTTACCACGTAGTCGTCAGCGCCGGTTTCCAGACCACGCACCTTGTCCACCTCTTCGGAACGGGCCGAGAGCATGATGATCGGAATACCGCGGGTTTCGGGCCGTGTCTTCAGGCGGCGGCAGACTTCGATTCCGCTGAGGTTCGGCATCATCCAGTCCAGAACGATGATGTCCGGCGTGTCCTCCTCGACCAGAAGTAGCGCCTCTTCGCCGTTTTCGGCGCGGATCACACGGAACCCGTCTGCTTCGAGGTTGTAGGCCAGCACTTCACGCTGCGCCAATTCGTCCTCGACGACCAGAACAGTGGGCTGATCGGCAGCCATGTCTTAGACCTCCTGCGGAGTGGTTGAGGTGGTATCGGCCTTGGGACGGTCGTCTTCGGGACGGCTGCCGGTAACCAGGTAGATCAGCTCTTCGCAGATCGAGGTTACGTGATCCCCCATGCGTTCGATGTTCTTGGCGATGAAATGCAGATGCATGCAGGGCGTGATGTTGCGCGGATCTTCCATCATATGGGTCAGGAATTCGCGGAATAGCGCATTATACATCTGGTCGACGTCGCGGTCGCGGGTGATCACATCGCCCGCCAGTTCGACATCGCGCTGGATATAGGCGTCCAGCGCATCCTTCAGCATCAGTTCAACCTCACGCGCCATCCGGCGCAGGGCGGCGGCGCTGTCCAGCGCATCATGGCCCTGGATCAGGACCCCGGTGCGTTTGGCGATATTCTTGGCGTAATCGCCAATGCGTTCCAGATTGCCGGCGATTTTCATCACCGACAGCACCACGCGCAGATCCACCGCGGCCGGGGCGCGGATGGCGATCACCCGAGCAGCTTCCTCGTTGATCAGCTCTTCAAGCCCGTCGATGGCCTTGTCGTCGGCGCGCACCTTCTGGGCCAGTTCCTCGTCTCGGGTTTCCAGCGCGCGCGCAGATTCCATAATGGCGGCTTCGACGAGCCCGCCCATTTTCATGATCCGGGCCTGGATCGCCTCCAGATCCCGGTCAAATGCGGATGCGATATGTTGCTCTTCCATGTCTCAGTCCTTGCAATGAGGGATCAGCCGATACGGCCGGTAATGTAGCTTTCGGTCCGCGGATCTTCGGGGTTGGTGAAGATCTGACCGGTGTTGCCGAACTCAACCAGGTTGCCGAGGTGGAAGAAGGCGGTTTTCTGGCTGACGCGGGCCGCTTGCTGCATCGAGTGGGTGACGATCACCACCGAATAGCTCGCGCGCAGCTCGTCGATCAGCTCTTCGACCTGGGCGGTGGCGATCGGGTCCAGCGCAGAACAGGGCTCGTCCATCAGCAGGACTTCGGGTTCGGTCGCCACGGCGCGGGCGATGCACAAGCGCTGCTGCTGACCACCGGACAGGCCGGTGCCCGGCGCGTGCAGGCGGTCCTTCACCTCGTCCCATATGGCGCCGCGGCGCAGGGACTTTTCGACGATCTCATCCAGTTCGGCCTTGCTCCGGGCCAGCCCGTGAATGCGCGGGCCATAGGCCACGTTGTCATAGATCGATTTCGGGAAGGGGTTCGGTTTCTGGAACACCATGCCAACCTTGGCGCGCAGCTGCACCGGATCGACCCGCTTGTCATAGATGTCTTCGCCGTCCAGCAGGATCTTGCCGGTGACGCGGCAGATGTCGATGGTGTCATTCATCCGGTTCAGGCAACGCAGGAAGGTCGACTTGCCACAGCCCGAAGGACCGATAAAGGCGGTCACGGTATTGTCTTCGATCTCGACATTGACGTCTTTGATCGCGTGGGTGTCGCCGTAATAGACGTTGACGTCGCTGGCCGAGATTTTGATCGTGTTGGTCACAGTCTTATCCAGTCTACTCATGTCGTTCATATCGGTGCCCCCTACCAGCGGCGTTCAAAGCGGCGGCGCAGGATCACGGCCACCGTATTCATGGTTACGAGGAAAACCAAAAGGATAATGATGCCGCCCCAGGCCCGCTCGTAAAAGGCCGGGTCGGCGCGTTTGGCCCATTCATAGATCTGCGCGGGCATGGCGGAGTTCGGCGCCAGCAGACCATCGGCCAAGGTTTCCGGCGCGTTGGAGGCGATGAAGCCCACCATGCCGATCAGCAGGAGCGGTGCGGTTTCGCCAAGCGCCTGCGCCAGGCCGATGATGGTGCCGGTCAGGATACCGGGCGCGGCCAGCGGCAGCACGTGGTGGAACACCGCTTGCATTTTCGAGGCGCCGACACCCAGTGCCGCATCGCGGATCGACGGGGGTACCGCCTTCAGCGCGGCGCGGGTCGAGATGATGATCGTGGGCAGGGTCATCAGCGTCAGCACCAGACCACCCACCAGCGGCGCCGACATCGGCAGGTGCATGTAGTTGATGAACACCGCGAGGCCGAGGATACCAAAGACGATGGACGGCACAGCGGCGAGGTTCGAGATATTCACCTCGATCACATCGGTGAGCCAGTTCTTGGGCGCAAATTCCTCAAGATAGATCGAGGCTGCAACCCCAATGGGCAGCGCCAGCGCCAGCACCACCAGCATCATGAACAAGGAACCCATCATCGACACGCCGATGCCGGCGGCCTCTGGGCGTTGGTCCGAGGCATCCGCCCCGATGATGAAATCGATGTTGAAGGTCTTCTTGATCACGCCTTCGGCGACCAGCGCATCGACCAGATCCAGCTGCGCAGCCGAGATGTTCTTGTCGTTCTCAATACTGTCACGGCTGACGCGCCCTTTCAGGTAACCATCAACGCGGCTTTGCGCGAGAAAGCGGAACTCGACCGTCTGTCCGATCTGATCGGGGTTTTCGATGACAAAGGCCCGCAGCTGGGCGACGGCGTTCTTGGACAGAAGGCCGGCCATGTCCTTGGACTTGAGCCCGGTTTCGATGCCGCGCGCGTCGATCATGTCCTGCATCGCGCCCTTGACCAGCGGGGCATAGCCGAAGGTGGTGACCTTCTTGATGTCCTCAATGTCGCGGTTGCCTTTCTTGTCGAGTTTGCTTTCCAACAGTTCCACGTTCAGCGTGACAAAGGTCTGCTGAAAGGCGCCCGCGCCGCGGCCCACGATGGTGGTGACCAGGACGGCCAGCATCATCAGGCCCACAAGGATGGCCGCAATGCCATAGGCCTTGAACCGGGTCTCGGCGGCGTTGCGTTTGCGGGTGCGGGGGCTTTGCGACAGGAGCGATCCGCCCTTGGTCGTCTGTGGCCCGCCAGAGCCGCCGGAGGTGTGACTGATATCGGTCATTAGTCGTACTGCTCCCGGTATTTGCGCACGATATAGAGGGCCAGAACATTGAGCCCCAGCGTCAGAACAAAGAGGGTCAGGCCCAGAGCGAAGGCGACCAGCGTTTCCGGGCTTGCGAAATCGGTGTCGCCGGTCAGCTGGCTGACGATGCGGGTGGTGATGGTGGTCATCGATTCCAGCGGGTTGAGCGAGAATTTGGCAATCGCCCCTGCCCCCATGACCACGATCATGGTTTCGCCGATGGCGCGCGAGGCGGCCAGCAGCACGGCGCCGACGATGCCCGGCAGCGCGGCCGGCAGAACCACCTGACGCACGGTTTCGGATTTGGTGGCACCAAGGCCAAGCGAGCCATCGCGCATCGACTGCGGCACCGCGTTGATGATGTCATCGGACAGCGACGAGACAAAGGGGATCAGCATGATGCCCATGACCAGACCTGCGGTCAGAACCGAGGTGGCGCCGCTCATCCATTCGACGCCAAGAACGCCGTTTTCGCCCTGACCGAAAAAGCTCACCAGCAAGGGGCCGACGGTCAAGAGGGCAAAGAGACCATAAACAATGGTCGGGATACCTGCGAGGATCTCCAGCAGAGGCTTGGCAAAGGCGCGCACCGCCGGGCCGGCGTATTCGGAGAGGTAGATCGCTGCGAACAACCCCACCGGCACTGCCACCAGCAGCGCGATGAAGGAAATATAGAGTGTGCCCCAGAGCAGCGGCAGGATCGACAATTCGCTGTCACCGCGAAAATTCGGCGCCCAGGTGGTGCCAAAGAAGAAGTCGGTCCAGGAATGCAGCCCAAAGAAATTCTTGGTCTCAAACAGCATCGACAGAACGATGCCGATCGTGGTCAGGATCGCCAGAGAGGCCGCCAGGATCAGCAGCGCCATGACAACCCGCTCCACCACGTTGCGGGCACGGAAATCCTTGTCCGACTTGCGATATGCCAGCCCAAAGCCGCCAAGCGCCAGCAGGAGAACCGCGACGGTCATTGCCGTGCGGCCTGTGTGCGACAGCCCCCGGTAGGCGCGCGCGGCGTCCAGAACTTCGGGACGCACATCAGCGCCAAGCGCGACGCCAACCTCCCCCAGAATGCCCCGCAGGTCGCCGGTTTCGCTGTCAAATTCGCGCACTTCGCGGGTGCTCAGCGCGCCCTGCTCAACCGCCAGATCCAGCCCTTCGGCCACCCGGCGCGCATCGCTCATCACGAGGCTGAGCGAAGCATTTTCCGGCACCAGATCCGCGGGGATCATGGAGGACACCCGGTTTTCGATCAGCATCGGCTGCGCCAATAGCCAGATCACCAGAGCCGCCAAAGACGGGATCAGTGCGCTCAACCCCACATGAGAGCCGTAGTAGCTCGGCAGGGAATGCAGCAGGCGCGGGTCACCACCGGCCGAAGCAAGCGCGCGGCGACGGCCCAGAACATATCCGGCGGCCGCGATGACACAGAGTAGAACAACAAGCCAGAACGTCGGCATCAAAGGCTCCGTTTGGTGGCGGATTAAAATTCAGAGTGTCCGATTGGACAGAGAAATGGCCGGGGGAACGTCCCCCGGCCAAATCAGATCAGCGGGGGAATGATTAGGAGTTTCCGCCCATTACGTCTTCGTTTGCAACCGCTTCCTGGGTTTTCGCCAGTTCCGGGTCTGCAACCAGACCGTATTCGGCCAGCGGGCCATCGGGGCCTGCAACTTCGTCGGCGATGAAGAATTCAGCATATTCTTTCAGGCCGGGGATCACGCCGATGTGGGCTTTCTTCACGTAGAAGAACAGCGGGCGCGAGACCGGGTATTCGCCGGTTGCGATGCTTTCGGTGGAGGGAACGATACCGGACATGGTTGCGACCTGCAGTTTGTCGGTGTTGTTCTCGTAGAAGGCCAGACCAAAGACGCCGATGCCGTCTTTGTTGCTCTCGATGCGGGCCAGGGTCTCGGTGTAGTCACCGTCGATGTCCACGGAGACGCCATCGGTGCGCAGGGAGATACAGGCTTTCTCGGCGGCTTTCTTCTTGGCTTTATCGCTGTCGCCTTCGGCGCCGGCCAGGATGTGCTCGAATGCGCCGGTGGCTTCGCAGCCCGCCAGGATCACTTTGTCTTCGAAGACTTCACGGGTGCCGTGCTTGGTGCCGGGGATGAAGGCCTGGATCGGCTGCGCCGGGAAGGCCGGGTTCACGTCAGCCCAGGTTTTGTTCGGGTTGGCGACCATTTTGCCGTCGACCATGATTTCGTCGGACAGAGCCAGGTACCAGTCGGTCGGGGTGAATTCGAAACCGTTGCCGTTGATGTCGGAGGCAAAGACGATCCCGTCATAACCGATACGCACTTCGATGATGTCGGTGACACCAGATTCGGCACAGGCCTTGATTTCTTTGTCTTTGATTTTGCGCGATGCGTTTGCAACGTCGATGGTGTTTTCGCCAACACCTTCGCAGAAACGCTTGAGACCGGCCGAAGAACCGCCGGATTCAACAACCGGTGTCGGGAAGTCGAAGTTTTCGCCAAAGGCTTCGGCAACGATCGAAGCATAGGGCAGCACGGTCGAAGAGCCGGCAACCTGCACCTGATCACGTGCGGCGGCAGCGGTGGCCGAAACGGCAGCGATTGCCAGGGCGGATGCGGAAAGTTTCACAAAGGACATTTCAGTCTCCATGAGGTGTTAGAAGGTTCACGATCACCCCCACGATGATCTTGGCCTCCTGCTAAAGGGCGGTCATGTGGCTTTTGTGACAGGTATGTAACAGGCATATGACAATCGCCGGATTGTGACGGAAATTGTGACAAAAACCTTATCCTAATGGTTCACGGCGCCCACACGCCCCTGTGCAATCCGCAAGGGGGCGTTCTTATCTTTCGTTTTTCGGAAGCGGATAGTGGCGCAGGAAGGTTACTGCGGCAGGATCACGGTGAAGGATGCCCCTGCCCCAAGATCGCTTTCGACCCTCAGTCGGCCCCGGTGCCGGTTGATGATGTGTTTGACGATTGCCAGACCCAGACCGGTACCGCCCAGCTCCCGCGAGCGATGGCTGTCGGCGCGGTAGAAACGCTCGGTCAGGCGTGGCAGATGCACCGGATCGATACCCGGACCATTATCGATCACCTGGATGCGGGCCGCCGGGGCGCGCAGGGCCGGATCACGCTCCATCGGCGTCAGCACCACGCGCACCTCATCGCCACCGTATTTGATGGCGTTTTCGATCAGGTTGGTGAAGACCTGTTGCAGCTGATCGGAATCGCCGGTGACATGCACCGGCTCGTCGGGCGCCTCAAGCGACAGGGCGACATTGCCGGCCTCCGCCAGCGGCTGCATGGATTTCAGGGTGGATGTCAGATGCGCCGTAAGGTCCAGTTTTTCTTTTGGCCGCACCCGCTCCGCGCTCTCGACGCGGTTAAGGGACAGAAGATCGCCGACCAGACGGTTCATCCGGCTGGCTTCCCCTTCCATGATCGCGAGGAAGCGATCACGGGCCGCCGGATCGTCGCGGGCGGCGCCGCGCAGGGTTTCGATAAACCCCATCAGCGCGGTCAACGGCGTGCGCAATTCATGGCTGACGTTGGCGACGAAATCGCGGCGCATCTGGCCAGCCTGTTCGCGCTCGGTCACGTCGGTGAAACACAACAGCACGGCGCCGCCATTGACGGCACCGATGCCGGGGACGTAGCGCAGGCTCACCTCGAATGTGGTGTCCTGCGCGCCGTCATTGGACAGATGTCGGGCGGTGCGCGCAGATTTGTCCTGCAGACAGGCTTCGATTGCAGCGGTGACGCCGGGCTGGCGCAGGATGGTGGCGAAGTGCCGCCCCTTCAGCTGCTGCCCCAAAAGGGTGGTGCCGGCCGCATTGGCCCCGATGAAGCGTTCGGTCTGATCCACCAGCACCGCAGGCAGCGGGATGGCTTCGAGAAACCCTTCGATCAGCTCTTGCGTCATGGCACTTTGGCCCCTTTTGGATGGCGGTTCGGCCCGTGTACCTTTCCAATGTAACGGTTTTATTATGACGCTGCGGCCGCCGCGACCGCCTCGGAGAACACCGCCAGTAGCGCCGCCGGGTCCTCCAGACCAACCGACACCCGGAAGAACCCTTCGCTGAGGCCGAGGCCCGCGCGTTCTTCTGGCGTCAGCGCCCGGTGCGACGAGGAGGCCGGATGCGACAGGGTGGTGCCCACATCACCCAGCGTCGGGGCAAAGTTCAGCCCGTCCGCCGCGCGGGTAAATGCGTTGGCCGCGGCCCGGCCGCCTTCGAGTTCAAAGCTGACCATATTGCAGCCCTGCCCCTTGAGCAGATCCATGGCGCGGTCATGATCCGGGTGATCTTTGCGCGTCGGGTAGATCACGCGCTTGACACCCGGCATCCCGGCCAGATGATCGGCCAGCGCCGCCGCCGTGGCCTGGCTGCGCTCGAACCGCAGCTCAAAGGACAGCATGCCGCGCTCGGCCAGCCAGCAATCAAACGGGCTGGGTGTCATGCCGGTGGTGACGGAAAACACGCTGAGCCGTTCATTCAGCGCCGGATCGCGTGCCACCACATAGCCCAGCATCACATCGGAGTGGCCGGCTAGCAGTTTGGTGATCGAATGGATGACGATATCGGCGCCGTGGTCGAACGGCTGAAACCCGCGCGGAGTGGTAAAGGTATTGTCCACCACCAGCAGAATACCGGTTTCCTTGCACAGGGCGGACAGCCCGTCGATATCCGCCACCGCCAGCGTCGGGTTCGACACGGTTTCGACCAGGATCATCTTGGTCTCCGGACGGATCGCAGCACGCACGGCCGCAATATCCGCCGGATCGGCAAGGCTGGTTTCGATCCCCAGACGCGGCAGGTCTTCCTTCATCAGGCGCAGCGAGCGGCCATAAAGCTGGTTGCCGCCGATCACGTGATCGCCGGTTTTTGTCAGCCCCAGCAGAACCGCAGAAACCGCTGCCATGCCCGAACCGGTGACAACCCCGCCCGACATGCCTTCCATCGCATCCAGACGTTTGGCCACCACATCCGCGTTCGGATGTCCCTCGCGGGAGTAGGTATAGCCGTGCACGCGGCCTTCATACTGGTCATCCAGCGCATCAGGGGTTTCGCTGGCGTAAACCACCGAGGGGCTGAGCGGCGTCACGACCGGGTGGCTTGCACTATGGGGAAGCGGATCGGGCCGCATCAGCGAGCCTTTGGAATTTCTCATTTAGTCGACCTTTTGCAGTTCTTCACGAAAGCGGCGCATGTTGTCCTGGTAATGGAGCGCGCTCCACTTCAGCTTTTCGATTGTTGCCTCATCTACCTGACGCACAACCTTGCCCGGAGCGCCCATGACCAGGGAGCCATCGGGAATTTCCTTGTTCTCGGTGATCAGCGCACCTGCCCCGATCAGGCAGTTCTTGCCGATCTTGGCGCCGTTCAACACGGTCGCGCCCATCCCGATCAGGGAGTTTTCGCCGATGGTGCAGCCATGCAGCATTACCTTGTGACCGATGGTGCAATTCTTGCCGATGCTCAATGGGAACCCAGCGTCAATATGCATGACGACGTTCTCCTGCACATTCGATCCTTCGCCGATGCGGATCTCTTCGTGGTCGGCGCGGATGGTGCAGCCGAACCAGACCGAAGATCCGGCCTCCATCACCACCTTGCCGACCAGGTTGGCATCGGGGGCAACCCAGGTATCTTCGTGGATCTCGGGCTTGTCTGTTCCAAGGGCGTAAAGGGTCATGACATTTCCTCAAACTCTGCTTGCAGACCGCGCACGTGATCCACCAGATGCGGTTGCTGGATCCGGCGCAGGCGGGTCGCGGTGATGATGGTGCGCAGGGCTTCCTCGGTGGTGTCCAGATCGTCGTTGATCAGCACATGGTCATAGCTGCCCCAGTGGCTGATTTCGTCCCAGCTTTTCTCCATCCGCCGCTTGATGGTGTCGGCATCGTCCTGACCGCGGCTTTCCAGTCGGCGGCGCAGCTCGTGGATCGAGGGCGGCAAGAGGAAGATCGACAGCGTGTGCTGGCCAAGGTCCGAATTGCGGATCTGCTGCGCCCCCTGCCAGTCGATGTCAAACAGCACATCCTGACCCGCGTTGATCGCCGCCCGCACCGGTCCCTTGGGAGAGCCGTAGAAGTTGCCGAAGACATGCGCGTGTTCCAGCATCTCGCCTTCGGTGACGGCGGCTTTGAATTCATCCACCGTGCTGAAGTGGTAATCCTGACCGTCGACCTCACCCTCGCGCGGGGCACGGGTGGTGGCAGAGACCGAGAACCGGATGCTGTCGTCCCAGCTCCGCAGCCGTTTCGCCAAAGTGGATTTGCCTGCGCCGGATGGCGACGACAGGATGATCAATAGGCCTCGCCGATCAGCCATCAGCTGCTCTCCTCAAATTCTATAGTCTGGGTCATTCGATGTTCTGCACTTGCTCGCGCATCTGATCTATTATCGCCTTCAGCTCAAGCCCGACAGCGGTCAGATCGCTGCTTTGCGCCTTGGAGCACAGTGTATTGGCCTCGCGGTTGAACTCCTGCATCAGGAAATCCAGCTTGCGCCCTATCGGGCCACCGGCCTCTAACAGCTCACGCGCCGCACGCACATGGGCGGCAAGACGGTCGATTTCCTCGGTCACGTCTGCCTTGACCGCAATCAGCGCCAGTTCCTGCGCCAGACGGTCGGGGTCCATGCCATCGGAATTCGCCAGAACCCGTTCAAGATTGGTCTTAAGAGTTTCCGCGATTCTGGGCTTGCGCTCTTCTGCCAGAGCCGCCGCCGAAGCGCTGAGGGCCTCCACTTGGTCCAGTTGACGCTTCAATACATTAAGCAATTGGGCGCCTTCGGTCCGCCGCATTTCGGTGAGGCCCGCCAAAAGGGTTAAGAATTCGTCCTTCAGCGCTGCCACCAGCGGCGCCGGGTCGTCCTCTGTCACCGCGTGTTCCATCACCCCGCGCAGGGCTAGAATGTCCGATGCCGACGATGGTTTCAGGTCCACTCCCGCCGCCTGTGCAGCTGCTTCGGTCTGCGCCAGTGCCTCCAACACCGACGTGAGTGCCGCCGGGTTCAGTTGCAGTGGCCCGCCCCCCTCTTCCCGGCGCGTCAAACGCAGGGTCAGCGAGATATTCCCGCGCGATAGAGATTTGGAAAGTGTTGATCTGACAAAGGGTTCCAGACCCTCCAGCCAATCGGGAATGCGCGGGCGCAGGTCCAGACCCTTGGCGTTGACCGACCGGATTTCCCAGCCCCAGCTATGCGCATCAAGGCCCCCTTGCGCGGATGCGAATCCTGTCATGCTGTTCACAGTCATACACTCAGCCCTTCGTCGTTTTCTGCGCGCGACATTGCCACAAAGGCGCCGATAAGCACAACGGATGCGGGCCTTATTCTTTGGTATAGAAGGCCTATCCGGATCCCGTTAACCATTGCTTGAAGAAATAGTCATAATTTGAATCATATTGTGCCATATTAATGAAGCAGTAAGGATTTGGGCGGATATTGTTAAGCAGCCTTAAGAAAGCTTAACCTGCCGCCGCAGACAGTCGGGATTCTCCCGGCAAGCAAAAGGACACGGACATGTTTTTCGGCGGTCGCAAAAGCTCTGGACAGAACAAGGGTCACGACAAGGTGGTTCCGATGGACAACTTCCGCAGCCACACCCCCGTGTCGGCGATGCGCCAGGCAGAAGCCTACTGGACAGCCCTGCGTCGGGGGGATGACATTCCCAGCCGCTCGCAAATCGATCCGCGTGGTCTGGAAAACATCCTGTCCCAGACCTTCATTCTCGAACGCGTGGCCCCTGGCATCGCCCGGTTCCGCCTTGCGGGCCAGAAGGTCAACGAGATGGCAGGCATGGAAGTACGTGGAATGCCGATCACGGCGTTCTTCACCCCCGATGCCCGCAAACAGCTGAGCGCTGCATTGGAGCATATGTTCGAAGCCCCAGCTATCGTTGAGCTGGAGCTGCAAACCGAACCCTCGCGTCTGCGGGGCCGCCGCGAGGCACGGATGTTGCTGCTGCCGCTGCGCAGCGATCTTGGCGATGTCAGCCGGGCGCTGGGCGTCTTCGTCTCGGAAGGCAACCCGACGGGAACATCACAGCGCTTCACGGTGTCCTCGATCGAGATGCGGACCATCTCTCAGGGCAGCACCGATGGCGAATTCAAGGCCAAGCCGCGCGAAGAGAAGCAAGATATCAATACGCCGAACCCCGGCTTTGCAGAAACACAGGAGCGGTTCACGACCGAAAAGTCCATTCTGGACGAGGCGCGCGCCCTTGCCGACCGCGGCACCCTGAAGGCCACGCCGGATGCAGAAAAACCGGGTGAAACCGCAGACAGCGGTGCCAGCCAAAAGGCGCCCAAACGCGGATCACATCTGCGTCTCGTGGTCAGCCGCGACTAAGCACAGACATAGCCGGAGCACTCCGGCCGAGATTCCGGTCCAAGGTCATAGCACCGGAAAATACGCCCCGCGGAAGAACTCCCGGGGCGTTCCCTTTTCTGCCAGACTTCACCGTTTTCAAGTCTGCCATGCAGCTCAAAGCAAAAAGCCGCCCCGATTGGAGCGGCTTTTCTTTTGTTATCAGCCCCCTAGGCGCAATCCCTAAGGTAAGCACCCCTAGCTTCAGCCAGCCTCGGCTGTCGCAGCGGCGCCACCGCGTTGACCGCGCAGGGTGGACAGCTCTTCAGCCACCAGGAACGCCAGTTCCAGCGATTGGCTAGCGTTAAGGCGCGGATCACAGGCCGTATGGTAGCGGTCGCTGAGGTTCTCATCGGTGACAGCCCGTACGCCGCCGGTGCATTCGGTGACATCCTGACCGGTCATCTCGAAATGCACGCCGCCGGGAATGGTGCCCTCGCTGGTGTGAACTGCGAAGAAATCGCGCACCTCGCGCAGAACGCTGTCAAAGGGCCGGGTCTTGTAACCGCTGGTGGACTTGATGGTATTGCCATGCATCGGGTCGCAGACCCATGTGACATTGGCGCCCTCTTCCTTCACCGCTTTGATAAGGCGCGGCAGATGATCCGCAGCCTTCCCGGCGCCGAAGCGGGCGATCAGCGTCAGACGGCCCTCTTCGTTCTCGGGATTCAGCTTGGCCATCAACTCCTTGAGGTCGTCGGCGGTGGTGGTCGGGCCGCACTTCAATCCGATCGGGTTCAGAACACCGCGGCAGAACTCCACATGCGCGCCGTCGGGCTGGCGGGTGCGGTCACCGATCCAGATCATGTGGCCGGAACCGGCCAGCCATTTGCCGGAGGTCGAATCAAGACGGGTCAGCGCCTCTTCATATTCCAGCAGCAGACCTTCGTGGCTGGTGTAGAACTCAACCGTCTGCAGCGTATGCGCGGTGTCGTTGTTGACCCCGGCTGCTTTCATGAAGTCCAGCGTGTCGGTGATCCGGTTCGCCATCTCGCGATAGGTCTCTGCCTTCTCGCTTTCGGTAAAACCGAGCGTCCAGGCGTGGACCTGATTCACATCCGCGTAGCCGCCGGTCGAAAACGCCCGCAGCAGGTTCAGAGTCGCGGCCGCCTGAGTATAGGCCTGCAGCATCCGGTTCGGATCTGGCACCCGCGAGGACTCGTTGAAGGCCAGATCGTTGATGATATCACCGCGGTAGCTGGGCAGCTCAACACCATCCACCACTTCGGTCGGGGCACTGCGCGGTTTGGCGAATTGCCCGGCCATCCGGCCCACCTTCACCACCGGCACTTTGGCGCCGTAGGTCAGAACCATCGCCATTTGCAGCATCACCTTGAAGGTGTCGCGGATTGCATCGGCGCTGAACTGTTCAAAGCTTTCGGCGCAATCGCCACCCTGAAGCAGGAAGGCCTCGCCGCGACCGGCGGCTGCCAGGTGCTGTTTCAGACGCCGTGCTTCGCCCGCAAAAACCAGCGGCGGATACTTGGAAAGCTGCGCCTCGACGGCCGCAAGGGCCGCCGCGTCGGTATAGTCGGGCATCTGAACCCGCGGTTTCTGGCGCCAGGTCGATTTTTGCCACTCACTCATAGCTTTTCTCCGCTCAAGAGGTCTTTGGGTATTTTCGGGCCCCACGTATACAAAACCCCGTGGCCACTGGCCAGTTCAGAATTTGAACATCTTGACCCGGCGGCATTCCTGTGAGCACGGTCAAAGACAGCCAGAACGAGCCCGACTCTCTGCGCATTATCCACAACAGTCAGGGGCCCGCACCATGCAGAACCAACGTAAACGAGTTGAACTTTCCGAATCCGTCGGTCCGACCAAACGGTTCGTTTTTGTATTGCTCGAACGGTTCTCCATGCTTTCCTTTGCCTCAGCCGTTGAATGTTTGCGCATTGCCAATCGGATGAGTGGGCGCGAGCTTTATTCATGGTCGCTGCTCGCAGAAGGCGGAGAGACGGTTACCTGCTCAGCCGGAACCACCTTTCAGCTTGATGGTGACCTCAGCGAACTGCAGCGCGATGACACCATCCTTTTGTGCGCTGGGATCGATGTTCAGGGCGCAACAAGCAAGAAGCTGCTGTCCTGGCTGCGGCGCGAGGCCCGCAAGGGATTGAAGGTGGGCGGGCTGTGTACAGCATCCTACGCACTGGCCAAGGCCGGGCTTCTGGACGGAAAACGCGCAACCATTCACTGGGAAAATGCGGATAGTTTTTCCGAGGCGTTTGAAGAGGTTGAGCTGACAAAGTCGGTGTTCGTCATCGATGGGAACCGGCTGTCTACGGCTGGCGGGACCTCTTCGATTGATTTGATGCTGAAACTCATTGCCAATGACCACGGTGAAGAGCTGGCCAATGCGGTGGCCGATCAGCTGATCTATTCGTCGATCCGGACCGATCAGGACACCCAACGCCTTTCGATCCCGACCCGGATCGGCGTACGCCATCCGAAACTGTCGATGGTCATCCAGATGATGGAAAGCAATATCGAAGAGCCGATCAGCCCATCGATCCTGGCGCAGGATGTCGGCATGTCGACGCGCCAGCTGGAGCGCCTGTTTCGCCGCTATCTGAACCGCAGCCCCAAGCGGTATTATATGGAGCTCCGTCTGCAGAAGGCGCGCAATCTGCTGATGCAGACCGACATGAGTGTCATCAACGTGGCGCTGGCCTGTGGCTTTGCCTCACCTTCGCATTTTTCGAAATGCTACCGAGCGCATTATGACACCACACCTTATCGTGAACGCGGCAGTAAATCGACACAGGCCGCCCCGCGCTGAATGCGTCGTCGCACGCGGCCCAGATCGGCCGATCCCGGATTACTCTCACGGAGAGCATTTGGCGGCCAATTTTGGCAACGCAGTCGCGTGATTGTGTTCTTTTCCTTTGCGGAGGAACGCTGTAAAGGCACGTCCCAGTCGGGTTTATAGATAAAAACCATGCCTGATGATGGAGGAATCGGCCCCAAAGCAAGCCGAGTGCGAAGCGAGGTCCAAATGGACTTTCTTTTTTCAAACGCCTTGCCTAGGGTCCAATGTGAACAGATTTGTTCCAACAAGGGAGTTTTCAAATGAAAAAACTACTGCTGGCCACAACGGCCGTTGCACTGACCGCGGGCACCGCATTTGCTGGTGGCCACGCCAAGGAAGTGAAACTGGGCGTTCTGCTTGGCTTTACCGGCCCGATTGAATCGCTGACCGCAGCCATGGGTGCCGGCGCCGAAATGGCAATGGCAGAAGCCACCGCATCCGGCAAACTGCTGGACGGCGCTTCCGTGACCTCTGTACGCGCGGATACCGGCTGCATCGACAACGGTCTGGCTGTTGCCAACGGTGAAAAACTGGTCGCTGAAGGCGTCAACGGCATCATCGGCGGTGACTGCTCGGGCGTGACCGGCGCGATCCTGCAGAACGTTGCGATTCCGAACGGCATGGTGATGATCTCCCCTTCGGCGACCTCGCCCGGGCTGACCACCATGGAAGACAACGACCTGTTCTTCCGCACCTCGCCCTCCGACGCCCGTGAAGGCGAAGTGATGGCCGAGATCCTGCAGGAGCGTGACATCAGCTCGATCGCCCTGACCTACACCAACAACGACTACGGCAAGGGTCTGGCGGACGCGATCAAGACCTCGTTTGAAAAGGTTGGCGGTGAAGTCACCATCGTGGCAGCCCACGAAGACGGGAAAGGCGACTATTCCGCCGAGGTTGCCTCGCTGGCTTCTGCCGGCGGCGACATCCTGGTGGTTGCCGGGTATCTGGACCAAGGCGGCCTGGGCATCATCCAGTCGGCGCTGGACAGCGGCGCCTATGACACCTTCGGTCTGCCCGGTGGCATGATCGGTGACAGCCTGCCCAAGAACGTGGGTTCCGACCTTGATGGCTCCTTCGGCCAGATCGCCGGCTCCGATTCCAAAGGCGCGGAAGTCTTTGCCGAAATGGCCAAGGCAGAAGGTTTCGACGGCACCTCCGCTTATGCACCGGAATCCTATGACGCAGCGGCGCTGTTCCTGCTGGCCATGCAGGCTGCAGGCTCCACCGATCCGGCGGAATACGGTCCCAAGATCATGGAAGTTGCTAACGCTCCCGGTGAGCCGATCAACCCCGGTGAACTGGGCAAGGCACTGGAAATCCTGGCCGCTGGCGGCGACGTCGACTTCCAGGGTGCGACCGGCGTTGAGCTGATCGGCCCCGGTGAGAGCGCAGGCTCCTACCGTGAGATCGAAGTTAAGGACGGTGCAAACACCACCGTGAAATTCCGTTAATCCTGAACAGGATAACGCAAACGAGAGATCAGCCCGGCATCGTCCGGGCTGTTCCAAATTTAAAGACTGCAAAAAACAAGCAGTTAGGGGATGAAATGACATGATCGTCGTCGAGGACTTGCACAAGCACTTCGGCGGGTTCCACGCGGTTGATGGCGCTTCGCTTGAAATCGCAAAGGGCTCCATAACCGGTTTGATCGGGCCAAATGGCGCGGGAAAAACCACTCTTTTCAACGTGATTGCGGGTGTTCTTGAACCCACCTCCGGGCGGGTCACCATGGATGGTGAGGACATCACCGGCCTGCCCCCACATGAGCTGTTCCATAAGGGATTGCTGCGCACTTTCCAGATCGCGCATGAGTTTTCCTCGATGACCTGCCGCGAGAACCTGATGATGGTTCCGGGCAGCCAGTCGGGTGAGAGCCTGTGGAACACCTGGTTCGGACGCAAGCGCATCGCCAACGAGGAACGCGCCCTGCGTGCTAAGGCGGACGAGGTGCTGGATTTCCTGACGATCAGCCATATCGCCGATCTGAAGGCGGGCGAAGTGTCCGGCGGTCAGAAGAAACTGCTGGAACTGGGGCGCACCATGATGGTGGATGCCAAGATCGTCTTCCTCGACGAGGTCGGTGCCGGCGTGAACCGCACCCTGCTCTACACCATCGCCGATGCGATCAAGCGCCTCAACGAGGAACGCGGCTACACCTTCGTCGTGATCGAACACGATATGGAGTTCATCGGCCGCCTGTGCGATCCGGTGATCTGCATGGCCGAGGGTAAGAAACTTGCCGAAGGTACGTTGGACGAGATCAAGGCCAACGAACAGGTGATCGAAGCTTACCTGGGCACCGGTCTGAAAAACAAAGACAAAATAGGGGCAGACGCATGAGCGGCAACCCGTATCAGGACGATCGTGGCAACAAGGATTCCACGATCACCAACACCCATGGCGCGGGCACGATGCAGCCTGCCCACCGCAAGAGCGGCCCCACCACCAAGGTTGAGGGCGACAGCCCCTTCCTGATCGGCGACAGCATGACCGGCGGATACGGCAAGGGACCGGACATCCTGCATGACTGCACCATCGCCGTGAACCCGGGCGAGATCGCCGTGATCGTTGGCCCCAATGGCGCCGGCAAATCCACCGCGATGAAGGCCGTGTTCGGCATGCTGAACGTGCGTTCTGGCGCGGTGCGTCTGGATGGTGAGGATATCACCCAGCTTTCCCCGCAAGACCGCGTGGTCAAGGGGATGGGGTTCGTGCCCCAGACCAGCAATATCTTCACCTCGATGACGGTGGAGGAAAACCTGGAGATGGGCGCCTTCATCCGCACGGATGATTTCTCGGACACGATGGAACAGGTCTATCACCTCTTCCCGATCCTGAAGGAAAAGCGCAACCAGCCTGCGGGCGAATTGTCGGGCGGTCAGCGTCAGCAGGTGGCCGTAGGCCGCGCGCTGATGACTCAGCCCAAGGTTCTGATGCTGGACGAGCCCACCGCTGGCGTATCCCCCATTGTCATGGACGAGCTGTTCGACCGCATCATTGAGGTTGCCCGCACCGGGTTGCCGATCCTGATGGTGGAACAGAACGCCAAACAAGCCCTTGAGATCGCGGACAAAGGTTATGTCCTGGTCCAGGGCCGCAACGGCTATACGGGCACCGGTCAGGAACTGCTGGCCGACCCCGAAGTGCGCAAATCTTTCCTGGGGGGCTGATCCGGTGTCGATGATTAAATTACACGCCGCTATCGGCGCAGTTGGCATTGGGACCATTATGGCCTTGCCCGCGTTTTCCGCTGAGAAACAGTCTATTCTGTGTTCCCCAAATACATGCTCACTTAACGCGTTCTATCTGGCCACCGGGAGAGGTGACCCACTCGAATGCCTTGATGGGTCATTCCTTCTCGAAATCAGTGTTGAGAGTGACGTGCTAATAATGAACAGTGTCGGCTCGGTAAAACGCGAGCGGGTATTGTTCGGTGAGCTTCCCCTTCAATCCGCAGACCAGTCGGGCGGGAGTTTCCGAGCATTTCATCAAAGCCCCGAAAAAATGGTAGTCGCGACACTCGATGTGTATGACAGCTGGTCGAGCGGTGAGTTTTCTCTTGTTGAGACCGACTTAAGCCCTTGGGGTACTACGACAGTCATCGCGGGCATCTGCGAGGAGGAGGGATAATGGAACTTCTCAACGCCCTTGTGGCCTTTACAAACTTCGTTGGCGTGCCCGCCATCGCCTATGGCAGCCAGCTTGCCATTGGTGCGCTGGGGGTGACGCTGGTTTACTCGGTCTTGCGGTTCTCGAACTTTGCACATGGTGACACCATGGCATTCGGCACCATGGTGACGATCCTGTTCACCTGGTGGTTCCAGTCGATGGGCATCAGCTTTGGCCCGCTGCCCACCGCCCTGCTCGCGCTGCCCTTTGGTATCGTGCTGACCATGGGGCTGATGCTGGTCACCGACCGCACCGTCTACCGCTTCTACCGCGAGCAGAAGGCGAAACCCGTGGTCTTCGTCATGGTCTCGCTTGGTGTCATGTTCATGATGAACGGCATCGTCCGCTTCATCATCGGTCCCGGCGACCAGCGGTTCGCCGATGGGGAGCGTTTCATCATCAAGGCACGTGCCTTTAAGAAGATGACCGGCCTGGACGAGGGGCTCGCCATCAAGACCAGCCAAGGCATCACCGTGATCACCGCCGTGATCGTCGTGGCGCTGTTGTTCTGGTTCCTCAACAAGACGCGCACCGGCAAAAGCATGCGCGCCTATTCCGATAACGAGGATCTGGCGCTGCTGTCGGGCATCAACCCGGAGCGGGTGGTGATGTACACTTGGCTCATCGTGGCCACGCTCGCGACCATTGCAGGGGTTCTTTACGGCCTTGATAAGTCATTCAAACCCTTCACCTATTTCCAGCTGTTGCTGCCGATCTTTGCCTCTGCCATCGTCGGTGGTCTGGGCAGCCCGATCGGAGCCATCGCAGGCGGCTTCATCATCGCCTTTTCCGAGGTGACGATCACCTATGCCTGGAAAAAGGTCGCAACCTACGTGCTGCCGGAAAGCATGGCGCCTGACGGGCTGATGCAGCTTCTCAGCACGGATTACAAATTCGCGGTTTCCTTCGCGATCCTGATCATCGTCCTGTTGTTCAAACCCACGGGCATCTTCAAAGGAAAATCGGTATGAGCGATACAGTGAAACACACGCTGCTGTTCGTCTTTGTCGGCGTTCTGATCCTGCTGGAAGGCTCTACCACCTTCCTCAATGTCTTCTCCGGCTCGTGGAACTCTGCCCTTGTGATCCTGAACATGGGGCTGATCTCGGCCATCATGGCGCTGGGGGTGAACCTGCAATGGGGCTTTGCCGGCCTGTTCAACGTCGGCATCATGGGCTTTACCGCGCTTGGCGGTCTGGCCGTGGTGCTGGTCTCTACCGCGCCCACGCCGGGCGCCTTCACCGCTGGCGGCATGGGCATCCTGATGGCGCTGGTGATGGGCGCGCTGACAGTGGTTGGCGCGGTTGCCGTCTACCGGTTCATGGCGCCGGGCATTGCCCGCACCCTGACCCTGCTGGCGGTGCTGATCGTCGGCTTCTTCGTCTACCGCGCGCTGTTTGACCCCTCGGTCGAGGCGGTCGAGGCGATCAATCCCGCGCTGGAAGGTAACATCGGTGGTCTTGGCCTGCCGGTGCTGCTGGCCTGGCCTGCCGGTGGCCTGCTGGCGGCCGGGGCGGCCTGGCTGATTGGCAAGACGGCGCTGGGTCTGCGCTCTGACTATCTGGCGATTGCCACGCTTGGCATTGCGGAAATCATCATCGCGGTCCTGAAGAACGAAGACTGGCTGTCGCGCGGCGTCAAGAACGTCGTCGGCCTGCCCCGTCCGGTGCCTTATGAAGTGGATCTGCAAAACGATCCCGCCTTTGTAGAACGGGCGGCAAGCTGGGGAATGGATGCCGTAGAAGGCTCCACGATCTTCGTGAAGCTGGGGTATTCCGTACTCTTCGCCGTGGTGCTGCTGGTGCTATTGTGGATGGCGCAGATGGCACTCAAAAGCCCCTGGGGCCGGATGATGCGCGCGATCCGCGACAATGAGGTCGCAGCCGAAGCCATGGGTAAGGACGTCACCCGCCGTCACTTGCAGATCTTCGTGCTGGGCTCGGCGATCTGCGGCATTGCGGGCGCGATGATGACCACGCTCGACAGTCAGCTGACGCCGGGCACCTATAACCCGCTGCGCTTTACCTTCCTGATCTGGGTGATGGTGATCGTTGGCGGCTCCGGCAACAACTTTGGCGCCGTGCTGGGCGGTATGCTGATCTGGTTCTTCTGGATCAAGGTTGAGCCGATGGGTATCGAGCTGATCAAGCTGGTCACCGCCGGTATGGCGGATGGTAGCTGGCTGAAGGACCACCTGATGGAAAGCGCATCGCACATGCGGCTCTTCACCATGGGGCTGATCCTGCTACTGGTGCTGAGGTTCAGTCCACGCGGATTGATACCAGAGAAATAAGCCTGAAAAACGAAACGCCGCCCCAAACATCCGGGGCGGCGTTTTCTATTGGAAAAGGCTCTTTTGGTGGACCAGCCGAATTAGCGTCCTTTGAACAACCCACCCAGGATTCCGCGCACGATACGGCGGCCGGTGGTGCCCTTCAGCTCCTTGATGACCGCCTCGGACAGGGCCGAGCCAAATGTATCTTTTGGCCTGCCATAGCTGCGCGAGGTTGATCGGCTAACGCGGCTGCCCGAATAGCGCCGCGCGGCGTTGAACTCTCGCGCCATCGGCTCTGGCGCCGCTTCGGCCTGCTCCTCGGCCACCTCGGCTTCGGTGGCGGCCTGAGATGCCCGCTGCGCCAGGATTTCATAGGCTGAATGACGATCCAGCGTCTGGTCGTATTTCCCGGCCATTCCCGACGCTTGCAGGGCGGCCTTGCGCTCCTCATCGGTGATTGGTCCCAGTTGGGACGAGGGCGGCCGGATCAGGGTGCGTTCCACCACGCCGGGCACGCCCTTCTTTTGCAGCATGGATGTCACCGCCTCCCCGACGCCGACCTCGCGAATTGCATCCTCGGTCGAAAAGCGCGGGTTTTCCCGGTAGGTTTCAGCCGCCAGTTTCAGGTTCTTGCGATCCCGCGCGGTGAAGGCGCGCAGGGCGTGCTGGATCCGGTTGCCGAGCTGCCCAAGGATATCCTCGGGCACATCCGCCGGGTTCTGGGTGATGAAATAGATCCCGACGCCCTTGGACCGGATGAGGCGCGCCACCTGCTCTACCTTGTCGATCAGCGCCTTGGGGGCATCGTCGAACAGCAGGTGCGCCTCATCAAAGAAGAACACCAGCCGGGGTTTGTCGGGATCGCCCACCTCGGGCAGCTCTTCAAACAATTCGCTCAGCAGCCACAACAGGAAAGTGGCATAAAGCTCTGGTGCGGCCATCAGCTTGTCCGCGGCCAGAATGTTGATCATACCGCGCCCCTCTGCATCGCAGCGCATCAGATCCGACAGTTCCAGCGCCGGTTCGCCAAAGAACTGCCCGCCGCCCTGATTTTCCAGCACCAGCAATCGCCGCTGAATGGCCCCGATCGAGGCGGTCGAAACATTGCCATAGCGCAAGGACAGATCGGCCCGGTTCTCCCCCGTCCAGACCAGCAGCGCCTGAAGGTCCTTCAGATCCAGCAGCGGAAGACCTTCCTCATCCGCCAGACGAAAGGCGATGTTCAGTATGCCTTCCTGTGCTTCGCTGAGCTCCAAAAGCCGCGACAGTAGCAACGGCCCCATTTCGGCCACGGTGGTGCGGACCGGGTGGCCCTGCTGGCCGTAAAGGTCCCAGAAGGTCACCGGGCAGGCGTGATAGTGATAGGTGTCAAATCCGATGGTCTGCGCCCGGCTGGTAAAGGCCTCGTGCAGTTTGTGGCTCGCAGTTCCGCTTTTGGCGAGGCCCGAAAGGTCGCCTTTGACATCGGCAAGGATGACGGGAACGCCTGCATTGGAAAAACTCTCGGCCAGGATCTGCAGCGTCACGGTCTTGCCAGTGCCAGTGGCGCCCGCGATCAGCCCGTGTCGGTTGGCGTATTTCAGGGCCATCTCCTGCGGGATGCCATAACCCTCGCCGCCGCCGCCCAGGAAGATCTTGTCGCTCATGCCTGTTTCCTACTCGCCTGCGTTCGAGGATGCGGTGGCTGCGAACCCCGATGATCCGGTCCCGCTGATCGTCATCCGAACGCCCACACAGATAATTAACCTTTATACTGAATACTTAGAACTGCCCGCCCACGCAAATACGGATGTGAGGGCGGTCATTTCCTCCCTGTCAGACTGGCCGTGCCACCGAGCACGGCCTTTTTTTGTACACCGACAGGTGATGGACACCCTCAAAATCATGGTTAAAAGTTCGTAAATCGGTCAAACCCCTTTCAGGGGTGCCTTGCTGTAATTTTTTTGTCATTCCATGTTGACCACAGGCCGGGGCTTTCGTAACGTCCCTACCAATAACTAAGTCGGCCAGTCCGACGGGGGAGAAAAAACAAAAGGGAACCCGTTAGGTTCCCTTTTTTCTTTGTTTCCAAAATCTTCGCTCTGATCATCCTGCCGTGCATTTCCCCGCCGATAGGCCGATAATGACCTGACACCACATGTGCATCGTGCTAGATCCCGTATCGGACGTCCTGACATAAAAGAGGCACTCATGATCAAGTCCCTGACACCGATCGCCCTGGCTGCGATGATCGCAACAACTGCGCCTTTGCATGCGCAGGAAACGCAGAACTCCGGCGGCGAGACGGCTGCGCCCTCTGCGGATCAAATGCTGGACCTGGGGCAGCCCGTCGATGACGGCACTCCGGCGATTGGGGATCGCTATGCAAAAGAAACCCACGGCGACTGGGATCTGGCTTGCATCAAGACCGAAACAGAAACGGACCCCTGTTCACTGCTACAGATCCTGACTGCGCCCGATGGCAACCCGATGGCCGAGGTTTCGCTGTTCCGCATCGATCAGGCCGGCGGACAGGCTGTTGCTGGGGCAACCGTAATCGTGCCGCTGGAAACGCTGCTACCTGCGGCCCTGACCATTTCGGTCGATGGCGCCCCGAGCAAGCGCTACAACTATTCCTTCTGCAACCCACTGGGCTGCGTGGCGCAGATCGGCTTTACCCAAGGCGACATCGATGCATTCAAGAAGGGCACCGAAGCCACCCTGTCCCTGCGCCCTGCCCCTGCGCCGGATCAGCTGATCGAACTGAAAATGTCGCTGAAAGGGTTCACCGCCGGCTACAATGTCGTCGACGTGGTCTCCCAATAAGATGAGAACTCACGCTCCCGCCACCAGGCGGGCGTGATCAGACAACGATAAAAGCCACCGCAGCGACTGCTGACGGTGGCTTTTCTTTTTTTCGGCAAGCCCGGGCAGCGCTCCGTTCAGATCTTTTTCAGCGCCAGAACCGCGTTCAGCCCGCCAAAGGCAAAGGCGTTGCTCAGCGCCACATCTACCTTTGCCTCACGCGCCTCATTGGGCACCACATCCAAAGCGCATTCCGGGTCTGGTTCCTCATAGCCGATTGTGGGGGCAATCACCCCATCACGCACGGCCATGATACAGGCCAGAAGTTCGACTGCACCGGTGCCGCCGATCAGGTGACCATGCATGGATTTCGTCGAGGAGATCATCAGCCGGTCCGCGTGCGGACCAAACACATCTGCCACCGCGGCGCATTCGGTTTTGTCATTCGCTGCAGTGCCGGTCCCATGGGCATTGATATAGCCAACGCTTTCAGGCGCCACTCCGGCATCCTGCAGGGCGCCAGAGATTGCGCGGGCCGCACCCTGTTTGCTCGGCATGACGATGTCCGCCGCGTCCGAGGACATGGCGTAGCCCACCACCTCGCAGAGGATCTCCGCACCGCGGGCGCGGGCGTGTTCGTAGTCTTCAAAGACAAACACGCCGGCGCCTTCGCCCTGCACCATGCCGTTGCGGTTGGCGCTGAACGGGCGGCAGGCATCGCGGGACATGACCCGCAACCCTTCCCAGGCCTTGACCCCACCAAAGCACAGCATCGATTCCGATCCGCCTGTGACCATCGCAGGCGCCATGCCGCTGCGCACCATCTGGAAGGCCTGCGCCATCGCATGATTGGAAGAGGCGCAGGCGGTGGAAACGGTGAAACTCGGCCCTTTGAGGTTGAATTCCATTGACACATGGCTGGCGGCTGCGTTGTTCATCAGCTTCGGCACCACGAAGGGATGGACGCGGTTCTTACCGTCCTCATAGACCGAGCGGTAATTGTCATCCCAGGTTGATACGCCGCCACCGGCTGTGCCCAGAACCACTCCGGATTTCGCCGACAGATCGCCGTGGAATTCGATTCCGGACTGGGCAATCGCCTCTTTGGCGGCGGTCAGAGTGAACTGGGTGAACCGGTCATAAAGGCTCATCTGTTGCCGGTTAAAACGGCCCTCGGCCTCAAAGCCCCTGACTTGGCCACCGATCTGAATCGACAGACGCTCCACATCGCGAAACTCCAGCGCGCCGATGCCACAACGCCCCTCGCGCATCGCCTCCATGGTGGCGGATACAGAATGGCCAAGAGCGTTGATGGTGCCGGCGCCGGTGATTACTACGCGTCTCATTCAGATCATCCTTGATCCAGAGGCAGGCCTCACTGCTTTGCAGCCGTCAGCTTTTCGATACCCGCGATGATGGCCGCAACATTGGTGATATCGAAATCACTCTCTTCCGGCGCATTGGCATTGAACGGAATGGTGATGTCGAACTCTTCCTCGATAGCAAAGATGCTTTCCACGAGGCCGAGACTATCGATGCCCAGATCCTCAAGCGTGCTGTCGAGTGTCACATCAGACGGTTCCAGCACTGCCTGCTCTGCGATGATTTCGATTACCTTGTCCTTGATGCTCATACCGGGTCCTTGATCCTTAAGGCTGGCGCAGATGTAATCTCTGTGCCGTTATTTTAAAACTGCCTTTTTCAGCGCTTCGATATCGCGCATCAGTCGGGGCAGCCTGCGTTGTGCCTTATAGACTTCGGTATGTGTCTCCATTTTGACAGCGGGATAGCCCATCATCACACGGCCTGCGGGCACGTTCGAAAGGATCTTTGTGCCGCCGCCGGCAATCACTCCGTCGCCGATAAAGATATTATCGACCACGCCGCATTGCCCGCCAAGAACCACGTTGTTGCCGATATCAACCGAGCCGGACGTTCCGGTCTGTCCGCACAGGAGGCAATCACGCCCAACCCGGGTGTTGTGGCCAACGTGTACAAGGTTGTCGAGCTTTGTGCCGTCGCCGATCACCGTGTCGCGGATGGTGCCGTTGTCGACGGTGCAATTGGCGCCCACTTCTACATCGTCGCCGATGGTGACCGAGCCAAGGGAGTGAATGCGCAGCCAGCTTTGGGGTTTGGCATCGCCCTGATCACCCAGCGTCTTGCGCACGGTTTCCGCGCCTGACACCTCAGGCGTTACATAGGAAAACCCATCGCCACCGATGCGCGCGCCGGGCTGGGCCCGGAACCGCTCCCCAATGGTGACGCGGGCGCCGATGGAGACCATCTCGCGCAGTTGTGCGCCGTTCCCCATCGTGACATCCACGCCGATATGGCACTGCGGACCGATGATGGAATTGTCTCCGATTTTCGCCCTCGCACCAATCACACAGAAGGGGCCGACGCTGACACCCTCTCCCAGCTCCGCGCTGGGATCAATGACGGCTGAGGGGTGAATGCCGGAGCCAAAGCCCTGGCCCGGATCCATCATACTGGTGAGACCGGCCATGGCCATACGCGGCCGGGCTGCGAAAATAGCCGCCTTCAGGCCCATGGACTGCCAGTCGGCACCTTCCCAGAGCATGGCAACCTGGGCTGCGCCCTCGGCCAGCGCCTCGGCATATTTCGGGGAGGTTGCAAGCGCCAGATCGCCGGGACCTGCGTCTTGCGGTTCGGCCGTACGCGCCACTTCGATAGAAACATCGCCTTCGCAGGCAGCACCTAATGCATCAGCAATCTGATGGACAGTATACATATGGGGCCCTTCCTCACGTCTGTTGAAGACGGGCCCCGGAGATCAGCCCTGCACGCCCGGCAAGGCGACCCCTGCCCGCTGCAAGGCGTCCCATACCTTGGCGTCGCGTCCATAGACATCCCGCCGGAACTCGGCCCGTCCTTTGCCCGAGACATAAGCCGTCCGGTAGATAATGTGAACAGGCACCTTCTGTTCCAGATCCACTTTGGTTTCTTTTCCGGAGCTTAGGATCCGCTGAAAGAATGCCTTGGGATCTTCGGTCTGCCGCGCCAGCAGCGCATAGGCAAACTCAAAGGGCTGCGCCAGGCGGATACAGCCGTGGGAGAAGGCCCGGACTTCGCGGCTGAACAGGCTCTTTTGCGGCGTGTCGTGCAGGTAGATGTTGTATTTGTTCGGGAACATGAACTTCACCAGCCCCAGCGCATTGCTGCGGCTCGGCGGCTGGCGCATCGAGTATGGAAAGTTGCTTCTGGTGTACTGAGAGAAGTCCGCTGAGTTGCGGTCGACGACACGGCCCTGACGATCGGTAATCAGAATGTGACGGACTGCATTCGGGTTGTTGCGCAGTTTCGGCAGGTATTCCTTGGTGATGATCGAGCGCGGCACGTGCCAGCTCGGATTGATAATCATGTGTTCCATGACATCCGAGAATTCCGGCGACCTGCGGTCGTGCTGGTTCTTGCCGATCACGGACCGGGTTTCAAAGGTCACGTCGCCACGGTCGACGATCTTGGCGGTGAAATCGGTCTGGTTCACCAGGATATGACGCTCACCGCGTTCGGGTGACAGCCAGCGCTCCCGCTCCATCGCCACCACCACGGATTTCAGCCGTTCGGTAACCGGTTTGTTGAGCTCGGCAATGGTGCCGTCCCCGGCAACGCCGTCGACCTCCAGCCCGTGGTTCGACTGGAACTTTTGCACCGCCTGTTCCACATCCATGTCAAACGCGGCGGTGGCGCTGCGGGGCAGATATCCCATGGCTACCAGCCGGTCGCGCAGCGCGATCACAGCAGGTCCGGTGTCACCCGGCTCAAGCTTGCCCTTCGGAACCGTGGTGCCCCAGCCGCCTTTGGCGACCAGCTGCTCAAGACGGAATTTCTCCCGCAGCAAGGCGCGGTATTGCGGCGAGGCGGGCACCAGCGAGCGCATATAGGCCATCGGCTGGTTGTCCCGGATGCCTTCCAGATAGGTCACCGGATCGGTGGTATGTTTCTTGCGAACGATCCCGTCGTCGATCGAGCCGGGATCAAGAAGGCCAGTCTGCAGATCAGTGGCATAATTCACGTAAGCCGTGCTCAGCGCCGCTTCGATCTGCCCCAGATCACGGGCCGACCGTGCATTGCGCATCTGCTCCATCAGCGACGCCGCCAGGGCAGATTGATCCGGCAACCCGTGGGCCGAGGCCTCTTCCAGCGCACGCAGCAGCGCGGCCCGGCGCTGCATCGATTCTTCGCCCGGCGCGGTCCAAATCGGAGTGTAAGCGGATTCGCGGTAGAATTTGGCAACGGCGTCTTCGTTCGCTGCGAACTCAGCAACCGATTGCTTGAAGGCCGTGACCTGCGCCGAGGCACCACTAGGCGCAAAGGCGACTGTGGTACCGAATAGAGCCAGAGCGAAAACGCCGGACCGAACCTGCGGCAGAACGCTGCTATAAAGTGCTGTTTTCATTGACGCGCGACCCCCTGATGACGATGCCACTAAATCTTCCCTCTACTACATGAATCTTTAGTAATAAGAAGCAAGACGCAGCCCCCATTTACACATCGTAAACCAATAGTTGAGAGCCTATTTTCGGCGGTTCTCGAACTTGTGACCAGTGATTTTGGTGCTTTTTGATGGGGAAATCTTAACGGAACGTCCCCTTTTGCGCAAAAAATTGCCGAAAATCCGAAGAAAACAGGGATGAGACCACTCGAAACTTGGATCGTGATTCCCCCTGTGTCATAGAAGTCACGTGCCGGGAAATACGGCAGGCCCGTAACATCGGGCATCGGCAGGACACACAAATCGTTCGGGATGGTGCGGTAAACATGGCAGAAACATCGAACTCGGGGCTCACCCGTCGGGCCCTTCTGGGTGCATTTGCGGCAACAGCAGTAACCGCAGCCCCAACATTTTCCAATGCAGCAGGCTTTTTGCGTGGTGGCGGCGATATCCGCCGCATCCGCATGTACTCGGGCCGCACCGGTGAACGGCTGGACATGGTCTACTGGATCGAAGGCAAGTACATCAAAGACGCAGTGCGCGAGATCAATCACTTCATGCGCGACTGGCGCACCGACGACGTCAAAGAAATCGACCTGCGCACAATCGATATCATGGCCGCCTCTCATAACCTGCTGGAAGTAAACGAACCGTATATGATGCTTTCGGGATATCGCAGCCCGAAGACCAACGCCATGCTGCGCAGCCGTTCGCGTGGCGTTGCCAAGAACTCTCTTCACATGCGCGGACAGGCCGCAGACCTGCGCCTTGCGTCTCGCTCGGTTACGCAGATGGCGAAAGCGGCCAAGGCTTGCCGTGCCGGCGGTGTTGGCACCTATTATCGCTCCAACTTTGTTCACATGGACTGCGGCGTCGTCCGTGACTGGCGCGGCTGATACGGAAACCCGACCAGGCATTATATAGAAGCCCGGTCCGCATGTCGTCATCCAGGCGTTCTGCATTACACCAAAACGAACCACTAATGTCCGGTGTGCCCCGATGGGTGCGCCGGATTTTTGCTTCTGCCGCACCTGGAATTGGCGTCGAATTTACAATACAGCCCAAATCCGAATTGGTCCGGACACTGGTTCGGGAGATTAGTTCGGGGAGAAGTGGCGCACCTGATAGGATTCGAACCTATGGCCTCTGCCTTCGGAGGGCAGCGCTCTATCCAGCTGAGCTACAGGTGCCTGATGTGGAGCCGTATACCTGCCGTTCCATGACGCTGCAATGGCAAAATTGCCTCTGGATTCTTTTGTTTGCGGACCGCCAGCCCTGTGCCGGGAGTACTGCGGTCCCGCTCGGCGCTGGATTTGCAAAATCCGCCATCCACAGCGAAATCAACTTGAAGCGCCCACGGCGCGGTGCTACCCAAATCTCACTGCGGGTGTAGCTCAATGGTAGAGCATTTGCTTCCCAAGCAAGTGACGAGGGTTCGATTCCCTTCACCCGCTCCAAATCTCCCTTCCCATTTCGAATGCCACAACCTCGCGACGCTTGGACTGATGTTTTCGCGGATGTCGCGGTCAAGACGATGTGCCGGAGGGTTTTTGTTGAAACTTCAAATACCGCGCCTTAGTCCAACGGGATGACACTCCTTTACCTTACCCCGCTCGATGCAGAGACTCAGTTGGCTCAGGGGATCGACCGCCCCTGCCCGGTTGCCATTGCCGATAAGGTTCGTTTTTCCGAACTCGACCTTTTGAACCATGTGAACAACAAGGCCTACCTGGGCTGGTTCGAATCCACCCGCGTCACCTATTTCGATACACATTGCGCCAGGCATTTCTCCGGCGGGCCGGTGCCGCGCACGGTGATGCGTAACTCCAATGTGCACTACCTCAAGGAAATGCTGCTTGGCGAAAGCTACATCTCCACCGCCCGGGTGCTGTCCTTCCGCAACACGTCATATGTGATGGAGCAGCAGATCTGGTCTGGCGACCTGCGCACCCGGCTGGAAGCCGTGATGGTTCTGCGTACCGCCGATGGCAGCGCAGGACAGCCGCTTCCGGACAGTTTGAAACAGCAATTTCTGGATCTCGATGGCGCCACCGACCTCAGCCAATAAGGCTGAGGCTTAAGGTGCCCAATGCACTTGAGTGCCTGACAAAATGGCCTGAACCGGGGCTTCTTCGGGCGGCAGCGATATCGCCCGATCCAGCGCCTTGCGTTTGGCCTCACCAAAGATCACCAGATGTTTCGCCATCGCTCCGTTTAACACCGGCGCTGTCAGACTGATGCGGCCTTCCGGCTGGCTGTCCGGGCGCATCACTGCCAAAGTCGGCGCCGAGCCGGCCAGCGCCGCCTCAAGCCCCTTCACCCCCGGAAACAAGGAGGCCGTGTGCATGTCTTCGCCCATCCCCAGAAGCGCCACTGAAATCGGCAATTCCGGGGAAACTAGGGATTCGACCTCTGCCAACACATCTTCGGGGGCGCGGTCGGGCACGTAGAACGGCAGAAAGCGCGCGGCGGCAGCGGGGCCTGTCATCAGCCGCTCGCGGATCATTCGCGCATTGGAGCGGTGACTGTCGGAGGGCACCCAGCGTTCATCCGTCGCCATCACCCGGACCCGTTCCCAGTCGATTGACGCTGCGCAGAGATCATCAAAGATAGGAGCGGGCGTGCTGCCGCCTGCCACCGCAAGCGAGGCGGTGTCGTGATGTAGAAGATGTGTTTCCAGATCCCCGGCAATGCGCTGCGCAACCTCTATCGCCAGCATTTCCTGATCTGGATATTCATTGAATTTCATGGATTTATTCCTCTCCATTCACGTCCATCACGGCGCATCAGCAAGTCCGCATCGCCGGGCCCGGTGCTGCCCATATCATAGGGTTTTGGTACATCCCCGCGCGCCTGCCAGCCCGCGATTATCGGGTCGGTCCAGGCCCAGGCGGCGGTCACCTCGTCCCCGCGCATGAACAACGTCTGGTTACCCCGGATCATATCGGTGATCAGACGCTCGTAAGCGTCCGGGGGATTTTTGCCATCCGCCCCGAGGGCCGTGGCAAAGCTCATATCCAGCGGAACGTCAACCAGCCGCATGCCGCCCGGACCCGGCTCCTTGATGGTCACGCTCAGTGTGATGCCTTCGTTGGGTTGCAGGCGGATCTTCAGATGGTTGGCGTGACGGCCGGCCTCCTCGCCGAATATAGAGTGCGGCGCGTCCTTGAACAGCACGTTGATCACCGAAGACCGTGCCACCAGCCGTTTCCCTGTGCGAAGGTAAAACGGTGTGCCCGCCCATCGCCAATTGCTGATATGGGTCTTGAGCGCGATATAGCTTTCGGTGCTGGAGCGCGGGTTTCCGACGGTTTCCCGGTAGGTTAGGTCGGATCCTTCACCCCCGGCAGCCGCGTTATACTGCCCCCGGACGATGTGGTAAGGCTCCACCGGATCCAGCGCCCGGATCACTTTTACCTTTTCATCGCGCACCGCGTCGGGGTCAAATTTTGCAGGCGGTTCCATCGCGATTAGGCACAGAAGCTGCATCAGGTGGTTCTGCATCATGTCGCGCATTGCGCCGGCGCGGTCGTAATACTCCTCGCGCCCGGCGACCCCGACGGTTTCCGCCACGGTGATCTGGATATGATCGACGTATTGACTGTTCCACAGGGGTTCGAACAGCATATTGCCGAACCGGATCGCCATCAGGTTCTGCACCGTTTCCTTGCCCAGATAATGATCGATCCGGTAGATCTGGTTCTCGGTGAAATGCGCAGCCAGTGTCGCGTTCAGCGCCTTGGCAGACTGCAAATCGTGTCCAAAGGGTTTTTCTACCACGATCCGGCTGTCTTCATCCGACAATCCGTGCCGGTGCAGACGTTCGGCCAGCGGTCCGAACAGGCCCGGCCCCACCGAGAAGTAGAAGACTCTGATCGGCCGTGGCTCAACTTCGGCCAGTTGCGCGGCCAGCGGCTCCCAACCGCGATCCTCGCGGGCGTCCAGCGACACATAAGTGACACGGCGCAGAAACTCCGGGATTCCCGCAGCACCCGGCCCGTGTTCATTCAGCGTTGCCTTAATCCCCTCCGCCACCAGCCGCCGGTAGTCTTCGGTGCTGATATCGGCCCGGGCGGCACCGATGATGCGGACTTCCTCGGGGAAATGGCCACCACAAAACCGCCGGTAAAGCGCCGGCAGGATTTTGCGCTGCGCCAGATCGCCAGTACCGCCAAAGATCACCAGATCGAAGGGATCGACCGGAATCACGCGTGGAGCCATTGTTCATTCCATTTCGCTGTGACCGGATGCCCAAGGCAGAGGCGAAATCACTTCACATCCCTGTCAGGCGGCCTCCGGCGGCTTTCACTTTGGGGGCAGTATAGGGTAGCCTTGTCGGAAAGGAACGGCCCATGAGGACATCCCCGTGAAAGATCTGCCTAACCCCAACGCAAACCTAGGTAAATTTCAAGACAGCCTGGTGACAGCCGACGGCAGCACCCGGGCGTCCGTGGCCTTGTCGAACCCGGAAACCCTATGGTTCAACACCGGAACGCTTTGCAATATTGAATGCGCGAACTGCTATATCCTCAGCTCGCCCCGCAATGATGCCCTTGTCTACCTCACCGCAGCCGAGGTCGAGGACTATCTGGATCAACT
The DNA here is from genome assembly GCF_041008775.1 of Pseudophaeobacter sp. C1-32P7. Lineage (NCBI taxonomy): Bacteria > Pseudomonadati > Pseudomonadota > Alphaproteobacteria > Rhodobacterales > Roseobacteraceae > Pseudophaeobacter > Pseudophaeobacter sp. C1-32P7. The sequence continues at coordinate 66,474 of NZ_JAXGFR010000001.1, forward strand.
CGAAGAGCGGAACTGGCGGGTACGTGAAATCGCCTTTACCGGCGGCGAGCCCTTCATGAATCCCGAGATGTGCGCCATGGCCGACGCCGCGCTGGAGCGGGGGTATGAAGTGCTGATCCTCACCAACGCCATGCGGCCAATGATGCGCAAGACTGTGCGGCAGGACCTGCTGGCGCTGAATGAAAAACACCCGGGCAAGATGACGCTGCGCATCTCGCTGGACCACCACTCCGCAGATATTCACGACACCGAGCGCGGCGAAGGCAGCTATGCCAAAACGCTGGAAGGTATGGCCTGGCTGCGGGACAACGGGTTCCAGATGGCGGTTGCCGGCCGCATCACCTTTGCCGAAAGCGAGGCGGAAGCGCGGCAAGGTTTTGCCGATCTGTTTGCCGCGCAGGGGTTTGATATCGATTCCGCCAACCCCGGTCAGACGGTGCTGTTCCCTGAGATGGACGAGGCGGTGGAAGTGCCCGAAATTACAACCGCTTGCTGGGGCATCCTGAACAAGGCGCCAGAGGATGTGATGTGCGCCTCCTCTCGTATGGTGGTCAAACGCAAGGGTGCCGAAAAACCGGCGGTTCTGGCCTGCACCCTGCTGCCCTATGCGCCGGAATTTGAGCTCGGCACAACCTTGGCCGAGGCAGAAAAGCCTGTGGCGCTAAACCATCCCCACTGCGCCAAATTCTGCGTATTGGGCGGGGCCAGCTGTTCGGCCTGACCTCCATTCATGGCCCGGCACCTGCTGTTTAGTGGATCTTGAATTCGCCCTTCACGTGCCGCCATTCCCCGGCGCCAATCATCTTGCGGTGGGTAAAGCGGACCGAATGCAGCGGTCCCTCGATCTCGCGCTGCCAAAATTCGATGAACTGAAACATCCGGTCGTGGTCTGGAGCCAGATCGTACTCCTGCCACAGAAATGTATTCAGAACATGAGGATGGTCCGGCATGTGATATATGAATTCGGCCGTGGTCAGCCCATAGCCCTTGAGCATCAGTTCCGTTTCGCTGATCTCCATATGTGGTCTCCTGCAACGAAGCCCCCCGTGAAATCCTAGCCACGGATTGGTTAACAGTTTCGAAACCACGCTGCCTGCTCCGCGCGCGGTCGGGCGGCGTGCCGGTCTGCCCATCAGCCAGCTTGCGCCCCATATGGGGTGTCTGATAGGGTGTCCTGACACAATAGAGACCCATAATACAGAACGGGCAGCAAACGTGAGCGATACGCCGGATACTCCTGAAAACATGGACGAAACACCGCCCCAAGGGCCGGTATACGAGGGGCCGACGGTCTCAATCGAATCCGAGATGCGCACGTCCTATCTGGACTATGCCATGTCGGTCATCGTCAGCCGGGCCATTCCCGACCTGCGCGACGGGCTGAAACCCGTTCACCGCCGGATTCTTTATGCGATGCATGAGACCGGCAATACCCATGATAAATCCTATCGCAAATCGGCCCGTCCGGTCGGCGACGTGATGGGTAAATACCACCCGCACGGCGACAGCGCGATTTATGACGCCTTGGTGCGCATGGCGCAGGACTTCTCGATGTCGCTGCCGCTTTTGGATGGTCAGGGCAACTTTGGCTCGATGGACGGCGATAACCCCGCCGCCATGCGTTACACCGAAGTGCGCATGGACAAGCCTTCGGCCTTTATGCTGGCGGATATCGACAAGGATACCGTCGATTTCCAGGACAACTACGATGGCAAGGACCAGGAACCGACGGTTCTGCCCGCGCGTTTCCCCAACATGCTGGTCAACGGCGCTGGCGGTATCGCGGTCGGCATGGCCACCAACATCCCGCCGCACAATCTGGGCGAAGTTGTTGACGCAACCCTGGCCCTGATCGAGGAGCCGGATCTGACCAGCGAACAGCTGATCGAATATGTGCCCGGTCCCGACTTCCCGACCGGCGGCGTGTTGCTGGGCCGTTCTGGCGCGCGCAAGGCCTATCTTGAAGGACGCGGAAGCGTCATCATCCGCGCCAAGACCCGGGTCGAGGAGATCCGCAAGGATCGCTACGCCATCATCGTGGACGAAATTCCCTATCAGGTGAACAAGGCCTCGATGATCGAAAAGATCGCCGAACAGGTGCGCGACAAAAAGATCGAAGGCGTTTCCCACGTTCAGGATGAATCCGACCGCAACGGTGTGCGCGTGGTGGTCGAACTGAAGCGTGACGCCACTGCCGAGGTGGTGCTCAACCAGCTTTATCGGTTCACGCCGATGCAGACCCATTTCGGCTGCAACATGCTGGCGCTTAACGGTGGCAGACCCGAGCAGCTGACCCTGCGCCGGTTCCTGACCTCCTTTATCGATTTCCGCGAAGATGTGGTCGCGCGCCGGACCGCTTATCTCCTGCGCAAGGCGCGGGAACGCAGCCATATCCTTTGTGGTCTGGCGGTTGCCGTTACCAATATCGACGAGATCGTCACGACGATCCGCCAATCTGCGGATGCGGCCGAAGCGCGTGAAAAGCTGATGACCCGCCGCTGGCCGGCGCAGCCGATCCTGGAATATATCGCGCTGATCGATGATCCGACCCATACCGCGAACGAAGACGGGACCTACAACCTGTCAGAAACTCAGGCCCGCGCCATTCTGGAACTGCGCCTGCAGCGCCTGACCCAGATCGGCGTCAAGGAAGTCACCGACGAGTTGGAAGAACTGGCCTCCAAGATCAAGGAATACCTTGAGATTCTGGGCTCCCGTGACCGGATCATGGGCATCATCGCTGACGAGCTGCGCGAGGTTCGTGAGAATTTCGCCGTGCCGCGCCGCACCGAAATCGTTGATTGGTCCGGAGATATGGACGATGAGGACCTGATCGAGCGCGAGGACATGGTGGTCACCGTGACCTCTGGCGGCTACATCAAACGCACCCCGCTGGTCGATTTCCGCGCTCAGAAACGCGGCGGCAAGGGGCTGTCGGGGATGCAGACCAAGGAAGAGGATGTTGTCACCACCCTCTTTGTTGCGAATACCCATACACAGCTGTTGTTCTTCACCACGGATGGCATGGTCTACAAGCTGAAGACCTGGCGCTTGCCGCAGGGCGGACGCACCTCAAAAGGTAAGGCGATCGTCAACATCCTCCCGATCCCGACAGGCGTCTCCATCGCGGCCATCATGCCGGTCGACCGGGCCGAGGACGAATGGGACGATCTGCAGATCATGTTCGCGACATCTGCTGGAACTGTGCGGCGTAACCGTTTGTCGGATTTCACAAATGTCATGCGCAACGGTAAGATTGCGATGAAGTTCGAGGACGATCACGCGGACACCAAACTGATCAATGCCCGGATCTGCTCCGAGGATGACGACATCATGCTGGTCACCAACACCGGCCGCGCGATCCGCTTCCCCTCGACCGAGGTCCGGGTGTTCAACAGCCGCAATTCCGTTGGTGTACGCGGGATCAAGCTGAATGAAGGCGACGAGGTCGTATCGATGTCGGTGATCCGCCACTCGAAATACACGCCCGAACAGCGGACGGCGTATCTCAAGATGCGCCGGGCCATGGCCGGGATCGCAGACGATGCAGAACCCTCGGATGAGGATAGCGTGGCAGATCCCAACTTCTCGACCGAGCTTTATGCAGAAATGTCAGCGGCCGAAAACCTGATCCTCACCATTACCAAGGGCGGTCAGGGTAAGCTGAGCTCCAGCCACGATTACCCGGTTCGGGGCCGTGGCGGTATGGGCGTCACCGCCATGGACAAGGCGATGCGCGGCGGCGAACTTGTGGCGTCTTTCCCGGTCGAGGTTGAAGATCAGATCATGCTGGCAACCTCCAAGGGTCAATCGATCCGGGTGCCGGTGGATGGAATTTCCTTCCGGTCCCGCTCGGCCGGCGGCGTCCGTGTCTTCAACACTGGCAAGGGTGAAGAGGTGGTTTCGGTCGCCTGGATTGCCGACAGCGGTGACGATGATGAGGCTGAGGTTGAGGGCGGCGAAACCTGACGCCCACTCCCCAAACCAAAGCAACAACAGACGCCGTCCCGGTCCGGGGCGGCGTTTCGTTTTTACCGATGGGTAAACAATTTCTGCCATGCTGACGGGAAACATTTGCGTGGGAGGAGCCACCCGATGAACATGTACCACTGCTACATCGACCTTCATCACGAAGCCAAAGCGCTGGCGTTTTCCAGCGCCGTCGATCAATGGATGTCCTACCTGCAAGAACGCAAGGTGATCAACGGCTGGCGCCTGCTGCGTCGCAAGCTGAACCTTGCCAGCGATTCCTGCCGTGATTTCCTGCTTGAGATCGAATTCGAGAACATGACCCAGCTGGACCAGGCCTTTCGGGTGTTGGGTGAAAAAGACGAAGAGATTGAAAAGCTCTACGCGAATGTCTCTGCGTTGATCGCAAATTCCGACTTTGGGCTCTACCGGCCATTTCCGGACCCGGAACGGGCGGAGCGCATGGCTCTGGTCTGATTCCGCTGTAGTTTATGCAAAAAGGCCGGGCATAGCGCCCGGCCTTTTCTGTTGTTCCCGCCAGGCAGCTTACAGATCGTAGAGCGCGCCGAATTTCTGTTCGAGATAGTTCATGAGCGGCGCGTGGTCCGGCTCCATTCCCGCCGCATGGGCGATGGTATTCCGCGGGCTGCGCAACCCACCATGCTGCTGCAACTTCTCGCCCAGCCAGCCGATTGCGGCCGAAGTATCGCCTTGCGCCAGATCCGTATCCAGCTTTGGCACATCCCGGCGCAGCGCCTCGTGCAGGCAGCCGGCGTAGACATTGCCCAGGGAATAGGTCGGGAAATACCCGAAGAGACCAACCGACCAATGCACGTCCTGCAGACACCCGTTTGAAGGCTTGTCGACGGCATAGCCAAAATCGGCCTCAAACCGATCATTCCAGGCCGCCTCTAGGTCCGCAACCTCCAGATCGCCTTCCATCAATGCCCGTTCGAGATCGAAACGGAGCATGATGTGCAGGTTATATTGCAGCTCATCTGCTTCGGTCCGGATATAACCGTTATGAACCTTGTTGACCGCCGCGTAGAAGGCATCGGCATCGGACACGCCAATGTCGCCAAAGCTGTCCCGCATCTGTTCGAACAACCATCCAGTAAAGGCACGGCTGCGGCCGATCTGGTTTTCATAAATCCGGCTCTGGCTTTCGTGCACGCCCATCGACACCCCGCGCCCCAGCGGCGTCAGCAGGTAATCGCGGCTGATGTTCTGCTCATAGGCGCCGTGGCCAACCTCGTGAATGGTCGAATAGAAGCAGTTGAACGGATCTGTTTCGCTGGTCCGGGTGGTAATCCGCACATCCAGCCCTGAGCCAGAGCTGAACGGGTGCACCGCCTTGTCGACCCGCCCATGCGCCATGTCATATCCAAAGGTGCGCGCCAACGTGCGCGCCAGCTGCATCTGGGCTTTTTCATCAAACCGCCCCGACAGGCCCTGCGGCGCTGGCTTATCCAGAACCCGGGCGCGCAGGTCCACCAGACCGGGACGCATCGCATCAAAGATTTTTGCGATTTCAGAAGAGGTTGTGCCGTGTTCGTAATCCGCCACCAGCGCATCATAAAGATCACCGCCTGCCGCCAGCGCCTGACCTTCCTCACGCTTCAGTGCGACCACTTCCTCCAGCACAGGCAGGAAGGCCGCCACGTCTTCATTGGCGCGGGCCTCGGCCCATTTTCCCTGCGCTTCGGAGGTGACCTGCGCCAGTTTCTTGGCCAGGTCCGCAGGCACCTTGATGGTACGGTCGTAGCTGCGGCGGATTTCGCGCAGATGCGCAGCGCCGACCTCATCCGGGGCTTCGGCCTGCTCCAGCCATTCCGCCACCTGCGGCGCGCTGCGGCGGGCGTGCAGCACGGATTCGATCGCGGCCATCTCCGCGCCGCGCTGCCCGGTGGCCCCGCGCGGCATCATGGTTTCCTGGTCCCAGCCCAGACGGCCAGCGATCTGCCCCAACGCCTGCGTGTCACGCTCATAGGCCATCAGCTGTTCAAATGCGGTCATATTCTCAATGGTCCTTGATGGAAGTTGCAATCGGATAGCCTGCCAGGAAGCGGGCGCGCAGGATCAGGACCCACAGAACCACAGCCATCAGCTGGTGCAGGATCGCTGCCTGCCAGGGTGCAGCGTAAAGAACGGTGATCACGCCAAGGGCAATCTGTACGATCAAACCTGCAAAGACGGCGTTGAAGGCGAACCGGGTCGCGCCATGGGCGCTGGCGCGGCCGCGTAGCCAGACAACCACCCCAAAGGCAAACAGAAGATAGCCACAGATCCGGTGAACAAACTGTACCAAGCCTGGGTTTTCAAAGAAGTTCTTCCACATCGGCTCGATCATCAACGGATTGGGCGGGATCACCTGTCCGCCCATCAGCGGCCAATCGGTATAGGACCGCCCAGCGTCAATGCCTGCCACCAGCGCGCCCAGCAGGATTTGCAGGAACGCAAAGTGCAAGAGCCCGGTCGAGAGGCCGAATATCTTTGCTTCCTTGGCCCGGCGCGCCTGCATCAGGTCCCGTTCCTGCCGCCCCAGAAGGAAGCCATACCAGGCGATCAGCCCGAGGATGACAAAGGCCAGACCAAGGTGCGTCGCCAGCCGATAGGAGGCAACAGAGGTCATGCCCTCGCCCTGGGTCACGCCCGAGGAGACCATCCACCAGCCGATTGCACCCTGAGCCCCGCCCAAAGCCCCCGGCAGGATCAATCGTCCTGTCCAGCCGGTCGGGATCTTGCGGGCCAGCAGAAAGCCAAAAAAGCCAACCGCCCAGACCAGCCCAATCACACGGCCCAGCTGGCGATGCCCCCATTCCCACCAGTAGATCGATTTAAAATCAGAGAGTTCCATCCATTGGTTGTGGATCTGCCACTGGTCGATCTGCTTGTATTTGTCGAACTCCTGCTGCCATTCCGCCTCGTTCATCGGCGGAATGGCCCCGGTGACGGGGCGCCATTCGGTGATCGACAGGCCGGAATCGGTCAGACGGGTCAACCCACCGACCACGATCATCGCCACCACCAGCGCAAACAGCACAAAGAGCCAGGCCCGGATCGCCTTGCGGGCGCCGCCCCGGCCCCGGTCGATCATGCCGGTTGCGGCGGTCTGCGGCTTGGCCTCGGGTTCACTGACATCTTGGAAGATACTGCGCTTGCTGCTCATGCTCGTCCCTCTTCGGTTTCGCGGTGAAGCTAGGGTTGGCGGTCCGGATCGTCCAGTGCTAACGCTCAGTTCTCGTCCGACATTTTCTTCCAGCGGACCATCTGCCGCATCACCCCATGCAGCATCTGCACATCGGCCCGCGTCAGGCGCATGCGGCTGAACAGGTTGCGGAAGACTACTTTCATCCCCGGCGCCTTTTCCGGCGGGAAGAAATAGCCGGCTTCTTCCAGCCGATCCTCGTAATGGGTCACCAGCGCCTCAACCTCAACACCGGTTGCCCAATCGGATTTGCCAATCTCGAAGACCTCGTGCTCGACCTCCGCCGCCTGACGGCGCCATTCATAGGCAGCCAGCAGCACGCATTGACCAAGGTTGAGCGAGGCAAATTCCGGATTGACCGGCACCGTGATGATAGCATTGGCACGGGCGATATCGTCATTCTCGAGGCCCGCACGTTCCGGGCCGAACATCACGGCGACCTTCTCGCCGCCACGGATTTTCTCAATCGCCAGCTTCATTGCGGCTTCGGGGCTGTACACCGGTTTGGTCAGCTCACGCGGACGCGCAGTGGTGGCAAAGACAAAGGAACAGTCCTCCAGCGCACCAGGCACATCGGGGGCCAGCAATGCCTCGTCCAGCAACCGCCCCGCACCCGAGGCCATGGCCACCGATTTTGGGTTCGGCCAGCCGTCGCGCGGCGCGACGATACGCATCCGGTCCAGCCCGAAGTTCCACATCGCACGGGCGGCGGCGCCGATGTTTTCGCCCATCTGGGGGCGCACCAGAACAAAGGCGGGCTGTGGCATATCGCTGGGCATGTCAGTCTCCATAGCGCCCAAAGGGCATTTCCCCTGCTGTAATCGCAGGGGCTGCGAACGGCAAGGGCATCCACTGCTGGTCCCGGCGTCGCAGGGCGGCGCAGGATCCTTGCGTCCTGTGGCAGATGCGTTAAACACCAGCCAGCAAGCAACAGGAGCGCCCTTGATGGATACCGCCGCGGATACAGTGGAAAAGCCCCAGATCTATCTGATTTCGCCGCCCAGTTTCGAACTGGGCCGGTTTCCCGACCAGCTGGCCAAGGTGCTCGACAGCACCGAGATTGCCTGCGTCCGCCTGGATCTGGCAAGCCGCGATGAAGACGCGCTGAGCCGGGCCGGTGACGCCCTGCGCGAGGTTTGCCTGGCCCGCGATGTGGCAATCGTGATTTCCGATCATCAGATCCTGGCCGAGCGGCTCGGCCTTGATGGCGTGCACCTGACCGATGCCTCCAAATCCGTGCGCAGCGCCCGCAAGGCGCTTGGCGCCGATGCCATTGTCGGCAGCTTTTGCGGAGCTTCCCGCCACGACGGGCTGACTGCAGGCGAAGCCGGCGCCGATTACATCAGCTTTGGCCCCGTCGGCACTTCCGGTCTGGGTGACGGAGCCGTGGCTGAGCAGGAGCTGTTCCAGTGGTGGTCCGAAGTGGTAGAAGTGCCGGTCGTGGCCGAAGGCGGTTTGACTGAAGAGCTGGTCGGAAGCCTTTCTCCTTACACGGATTTCTTTGGCATTGGCGAGGAAATCTGGCGCAGCGAAGATCCCGTCGCCGCGCTTCAGACATTTATCAAGGCAATGGGCTGAGCCTCAGCTCTCCCAGAAGGTACGTCATCGCCCCGGTGTTATAGCTGCGGGGCGATGAAAACACGATCAGAGCCAGACGCGTTCCACGAACCAATAGCTGCCGATCAGCGCAATCGTGACGGAGGCTGGAATGGCTACGCGGCCGCGGTACTTCGGATGGCCGCCGAACCAGTAACCGACCAGCAGATAGGCAAGCGCGATCACCGTCAGCTGCCCCAGTTCAACCCCGACATTGAACCCGATCAGCGCCGGAATGAACTGCGCCTGCGGCAGGCCAAATTCCCCCAGTACGCTGGCAAAGCCCAGCCCGTGCAGCAGGCCAAAACCAAAGATCACCACCGTGCGCCAGCTGTGCAGCCGCCGGGCAAAGATGTTCTCCACCGCAACAAAGACGATCGAGGCCGCAATTAGCGGCTCCACCACCGCCGGGTTCACAGTCACCAGCCCCAGCGCGCCGCAAGCCAGCGTGATGGTGTGGGCGACGGTAAAGGCGCTGACCTGCCACAGCAGCGGCTTAAGACGCGTGCTGAGGAAGAAAAGCCCCAGGACAAACAGGATGTGATCCAAACCTTTCGGCAGGATGTGGTCAAAGCCGACCGGGATATAGCTGGTAAAAGCCTTTGCCGGGGACAAGGCCGATCCGCCCCCGATCGCGATGGGTCCGGTGCTCTCACCGCCCTGAATGTAGCCGGTAAAAGGTTCTTCCACCCCGTTTTGACGCAGAACCACGGCGCCTGCCCCTTCTGGCCAGCGGATCGTCAGCGCCGAGGCAAGCGGCGGTAGCTCCCCCGAAAGGGACAGCACACTCTCGCGCGGCAGTTCGACATCACCAACCGGTGCGACGCGTACATCTTCCACCACCAGCGGCACCGGGCGACCTGCCTCGACATCAAGGGTTTTCAGCCAGTCCTCGGCAAACAGCCGCAGCATCGGCGCCAGTTCCTCGGGCGGCATGGCGCGCAACAGATCGTAATCGCCCGCCTGATCGGCCGCTTCGGTGTCTTGGTGCGTATCCAGATCAATACCGGCGACAAATGCCTCTGCATTCAAACGAAGAGACAGATGTAACGCGTTGTCCTCAATTGTGAAATCACCAATGGCCGGTGTCACCTCATGGGCGAGTGCGCGCTCGGCGCCCCAAAAGCCGAGACTTGACAGCAGGCAGAGGCATGCCACCTTCATCCCACGCAGCAACAAAGAATTCGTCATGAAAAATCACCTGGCCTGTTTACTCGTTTTTGCATTCTCGTTCAGGCTGGCGGATCCGGCCCTGTCCCATGAGTTTTGGATCGAACCGCAGAATTATCAAGTTGAATCCGGAGAGGAACTCCCAGCGCAATTGCTGAACGGGCAAGAGTTCAAGGGCTTTCGGCTGCCCTATTTCAAAACTCGCACCAAACGGTCCGAGGTGATAACCGGTGACACCGCCACCCCTTACGAAGGACGCATGGGCGATCTACCGGCCCTGACAGTGACCGCCGAACGGGACGGGTTGCTGACTCTGGTGCATGAAACCATGCCGGAAACGCTGATCTATGAGACTTGGGAAAAATTTGACGCCTTCGCAGCGCACAAGGGATTTGCCGATATCCGTGCCCGGCACGAGGGGCGCGGCCTGCCCGTGGATGGATTCACCGAACGCTACAGCAGGCACGCGAAATCCCTGATTGCCGTCGGCAGCGGCGCCGGGTCGGACCGGGAAAGGGGCTTGGAGACGGAGTTTGTTGCACTGGAAAACCCCTATACGTTCAAGGGTGACACGCTACCGGTTCAGCTGTTCTACCAGCAAAAACCGCGCTCGGCGGCACAGGTCGAAATCTTCGAACGCGCGCCCGATGACAGCGTGACCATCACCTTGACCCAGACTGATGCAGAGGGACGCGCCGAGATCCCGGTGAAGCCCGGCCATACCTATCTTCTGGACGCCGTTGTGCTGCGCCCGTCCGATCCGGAAACCGGCGCGGTATGGGAAACGCTTTGGGCTGCGCTAACCTTTGCGGTGCCATAGGTTGCAAAGCCGCTTGCGGGGGCGCGTGAAAGGCGGCAAGAGAGAGCCATGACATCGCCCCGTTCCAATACCCCCATGGCCCAACCTGCTCCTGCCCAGATTCTCTGCATCGGATCGGTGCTGTGGGACGTGATTGGCCGCTGCTCCTCTGACATGCAACGCGGATCTGACATGCCGGGGCGGATCACCCGCCTGCCCGGCGGCGTTGCCATGAACATCGCCATGACACTGGCCCGCTTTGGCCTGAAACCCGCGCTGCTGAGCGCGATTGGTCAGGATGCCGAAGGGGATGAACTGATCGCCGCCTGTGGTCACCTGGGGCTTGATACGCAGCACGTCTACCGCTCCGAAGATCTACCGACCGACCAGTATATGGCGGTCGAAGGCGCCAACGGGTTGATTGCGGCGATTGCCGATGCTCATTCGCTTGAGGCCGCAGGGGCGAAAATCCTGCGCCCGCTGCTGGATGGCACCCTCGGCTCGGAAACCGCGCCTTATGCAGGGCCGGTTGCGCTGGATGGCAACCTGACCCTGTCCCTGCTGGACGACATCGCCGCCAGCCTCGCCTTTGCCAATGCCGACCTGCGGGTGGCGCCTGCCTCTCCGGGCAAGGCAGAGCGGCTACGGCCATTCCTGATGCGCAGCCGGGGCACGCTTTACGTCAACCTCGAAGAGGCCGGTTTGCTTTGCCAGGACACCTTTGCCGATAGCGAAACCGCCGCAACCACCCTGCTGGAGCGCGGCGCCGCGCGGGTTCTTGTCACCGACGGTAGCCGCTCGGCCTCCAAGGCAGACGCACACAATACCTTTACGCTGGAGCCGCCGCAGGTCACCGTCGCCCGCGTCACCGGCGCTGGCGATACTTTCATGGCGGCGCATATCGCCGCCGAGACCCGCGGCGAGCCGCCCGCAAAGGCGCTAGCATCTGCTTTGAACGCCGCAGCCACATATGTTTCAGGAGAGCCTCCGCTTTGATCCCCATCAAATATTCCCAAGAAGTGGCCGAGGCCCGCGCTGCCGGTCGCGCCATTGTCGCGCTTGAAAGCACCATCATCACCCACGGCATGCCTTATCCGCAAAACGTGGAAACCGCCGCACAGGTCGAACAGGACATTCGCGATGCGGGCGCGGTTCCGGCCACCATGGCAGTGATGAACGGCAAGCTGTACGTAGGCCTAGAAGCGGATGAGTTGCAGGCGCTCGGCCAGGCGAAAGACGTCGCCAAGGTGTCGCGCGCAGATATCGCTGCCTGCATCGCCAGTGGCGGCACCGGAGCGACCACCGTGGCCGCCACCATGATCGCTGCCCGGCTGGCGGGGATTTCCGTCTTTGCCACCGGCGGCATCGGTGGTGTGCACAAGGGCGCCGAAACCAGTTTTGACATCTCCGCCGACCTGATGGAGCTGGCGCAAACCCCGGTGACTGTCGTTGCGGCTGGCGCCAAGGCGATTCTGGACATCCCGAAAACGCTGGAAGTTCTGGAAACCCAAGGGGTTCCGGTGATTTCTTATGGTCAGGACAGCTTCCCCGCCTTCTGGTCGGGGCAATCCGATCTCAATGCCCCGCTCCGTATGGACACAGCCAAGGAGATCGCCAGCGCCCATGCCATGCGCCAGGCCATGGGGCTCAACGGCGGGCAGTTGGTAGCGAACCCGATCCCGGCCAAGGCTCAGATCCCCTCCGAAGAACTGACCCCGATCATCGCAAAGGCCCAATCCGAGGCCGATGCGCAGGGCATTTCCGGCAAGGGCGTCACGCCCTTCCTGCTGCAGCGCATCTTTGATCTGACCGAGGGACGCTCGCTGGTGGCCAATATCGCGCTTGTGCGCAACAACGCCCGTCTTGCCGCGGCTATTGCTCAGGAATTGAACGCAATCGCGGGCTGATATGGTAATTCGGCAGCACGGCCATTGCCGTTCTGCTGAACAGTGCCTAGGTTCCCCGCATCTGTCATCGTGAATGCGCCCATGACCACTCCATTTGATCAAGAACCCCACCGCCGTCCCGGCCTGTTCGCGCGGCTGCGCTCTTCCTTTCTGACCGGGATCGTCGTGATCGCGCCAGTGGGGCTGACACTCTGGCTGCTCTGGACCGTGATGGGTTGGATTGACGGTGTGGTTCTGCCCCTTGTGCCGCATACCATGCGGCCCGAGCAATATATCGGCATTAACCTGCGCGGCGTCGGGCTGATTATCTTCCTGTTGTTCACCATCATCGTCGGCTGGATTGCAAAAGGCATCATCGGCCGTTCGCTGATCGGGTTTGCGGAGAACCTGGTGGACCGGATGCCTGTGATCCGCTCGGTTTATTCCGGAATCAAGCAGATCTCGGAAACCGTATTCGCTCAGTCGGAAAGCAGCTTTGATACCGCCTGCCTGATCCAGTATCCGCGCAAGGGAGTTTGGGCGATAGCTTTTGTCTCGACCAAGGCAAAGGGTGAAATTGCCCAGCGGGCCGAAACATCCGGCGGTTTGATGAGCGTCTTCATCCCGACAACACCCAACCCGACCTCCGGGTTCCTGTTGTTTGTGCCAGAAGAGGATGTGACCGTTCTCGACATGTCGGTCGAGGATGCAGCGAAACTGGTGATTTCCGCCGGACTGGTCTACCCGAACCCCAAGGATCCGACGCAGCCGCCCTCCGACGGGGCCAAAGGCTGACGACTTAGGCTTTTTCGTGCTTTAGCCTGCAATATCGGCATTAAGAGCGGCAGCTATCTCGCTGCCACTCCATTCCTTTTCCCATACCGCTTACAGAGCGGTCCAGCCACCATCGACGCTGATCGTGGTCCCGGTGATCTGCGCAGCCGCATCCGAGCACAGGAAGACAGCCGTACCGCCAAGTTGCTCAACCGTGGCGAATTCGCGCGAGGGCTGACGCTCCAGCATGACCTTCTTGATCACCTCCTCGCGGCCCATGTTGTATTTCTCCATGGTGTCCGGGATCTGCGCTTCGACCAGCGGTGTCAGCACGTAGCCGGGACAGATCGCATTGGCGGTGATCGGCTCCTCGGCAGTTTCCAGCGCGACGGTCTTGGTCATGCCGACCACGCCGTGTTTGGCCGCCACATAGGCCGATTTATAGGGCGATGCCGTCAGGCCATGGGCCGAGGCGATATTGACCACCCGGCCCCAGCCCGCTGCGCGCATCTTGGGCAGGGCCGCTGCGGTGGTGTGAAAGGCCGAGTTGAGGTTGATCGCGATGATCGCGTCCCATTTGTCCAGCGGGAACTCATCAATCGGGGCGACGTGCTGGATGCCTGCATTGTTGATCAGGATATCGCAGCTACCCGCCTGTTCGATCAGGGCGCGGCAGTCTTCGCCCTTGGACATATCCGCCTGGATGTAGCGGGCAGTGACCGAGAACTCCTTGGCGATCTCTGCAGCCAGCGCGTGATCTTCGTCGCGGTCGGTGAAAGAGTTCAGAACCACATCCGCACCGGCGCGTGCCATTTCGCGTGCAACGCCCAGGCCAATCCCGGAATTCGATCCGGTAATCACCGCCGTTTTGCCCTTCAGTGTCATATCTCAGGTGTCCTTTGAGCTGAGTTCAGTTGCGCGGCATTCTGCCACGTGACCGGAGTAATGAAAACGCGTAGGACTACTGACTTGCTCATCCAGGACGGCCGAAATACACCGCATTTCCGCCGTGGTCTCCAAAGCCATTTTTCATCGAAAACCGCACGATTTTACCAAAAAAAACGCCCGCACGAAGCGGGCGTTAAGTTATTGAGGCAGGTTTCATACAGGCAAGAAACCTATCGAGCAGTGACCCCTTTATACGCAATTTCGTGCTTTCATCCAAGCTAAAAGTTTGAAAAGACAAAGACGCGCCTCTACCGTGAAGGCTCAAGTAAATAAGGGCAGAATGGGATTGTTGCCAAAGTGAGGTCAGAATATTTCTCCGCCGCCAGATCGCTTGTGATGGGAATCGGGCTTTGTCTTAACGCCAGTTTTGCAGCCGCAGAATCAGCCCATGGTATTGCAATGTATGGCGAACCGGCGCTCGACCCTGGCTTCACCGCGCTTCCCTATGCCAACCCCGAGGCGCCAAAGGGCGGCAGGCTGGTTGTCGGCAACACCGGCGGCTTTGATACGCTGAACCCATTTGCCCAGAAAGGCACCCCGCCCTGGCAGCTTCGCTTCTGGGGATACGAAAGCCTGATGGGCCGCTCTTGGGATGAACCCTTTACCCTCTATGGCTTGCTGGCCGAATCGATCAACGTGCCCGAGGACCGCTCCTGGGTCGAATTCACGCTCCGCCCCGAGGCGCGGTTTTCCGATGGCAGCCCTGTCACGGTCGAGGATGTGCTTTGGTCCTATGAAACGCTCGGCACCGAGGGGCACCTGCGCTATCGCGGGTTCTGGTCCAAGGTGGCGGGGATTGAACAGACCGGCCCACGCAGCCTGAAGATTACCTTCAATACCGAAGACCGGGAGCTGGCGCTGATCGCCGGTATGCGTCCGATCCTGAAAAAGGCGCAGTGGGAAGCCAAGGATTTCGCGGCCTCCGGCCTCAGCGAGGCGCCCATCGGCACTGGCGCCTATGTGGTCTCCGATTTCGAGCCGGGCCGGTTTGTCACCCTTTCCCGCAATCCCGACTACTGGGGCGCGGATCTACCGCTGCGCCGGGGCATGCATAACTTTGACGAGCTCCGCATAGATTTCTTTGGCGATCAGACGGTGCTGTTCGAGGCCTTCAAGGCCGGAGAGCTGAGCGCCTATCGCGAATTCAACGCCGACAAATGGAAAAGCGCCTATGACTTTCCCTCCGTCAACAATGGCGACGTGGTCAAAAGCGAGATCCCGCATCAGCGCCCATCGGGCATGACCGGACTGGCGATGAACACACGCCGCGCACCTCTGGGTGACTGGCGCGTGCGAGAGGCGCTGATCCTTGCCTTCAATTTCGAATATATCAACGGCACCGTCACCGGCGGCATCCAGCCGCGGATCACCTCTTATTTCTCCAACTCCACCCTTGGCATGCGGGACGGTCCCGCGCCTGATGAGGTGCGCGCACTGCTCCAGCCCTATGCCGACAGCCTGCTACCCGGCACGTTGGAAGGCTATGCCCTGCCCACCAGCGATGGCACCAAACGCAACCGCAGGAATCTGCGCCGTGCAGTCGCCCTGCTGGCCGAGGCAGGATGGACCGTGCAGGACGGCGTACTAAAAAATGATAACGGACAGGTGCTGACGCTGTCGGTCCTTTTGCGCCAGGGCGATGCAGAGATGAAAACCATCGTCGAAATCTACGCCCGCGCACTGGATCGCCTCGGCATCACTATCACGCCAGAGCTTGTTGATAATGCGCAATATGTGGCGCGCCAGTCCGAGTTCGATTTCGACCTGACCCGGTTCCGCCGCGATCTGTCGCTCAGTCCCGGCAACGAACAGAAACTCTATTGGGGGCGCGCCGGGGTCAACCAACCGGGCAGCCGCAACCTGATGGGCATCGACAGCCCCGCCGCCGAAGCGATGATTGACCAGCTGCTGACCTCAAAGAGCACGGATGACTTCACCGCTGCGGTACGGGCACTGGACCGTGTGCTGACGGCGGGGCGCTATGTGATCCCGATCTGGCAATACGACAAAGGGCGCATTGCCCATAAGCGGCAACTGGCCCATCCCGAGAGCCTTCCAATATATGGTGATCGCACCGGCTTCTTCCCCGACGTTTGGTGGTATCAACCAGAGTAACTGGGCACGGCGCCGCAACCACTAGGCGTTGATCACAGCGGTTTCGCGTGATCGTGAAGATCTTCATGATCCAATTGTTTTCTTTTTTGACATATTTGCTACCATAATACCGTATTGTTGTTGTTTTCACGGGGTACTCGAAATGTCATGTTTCTCTGCTTCGGCCAGCTGGGCGGTCCGCTTTCCCCGCGCCAAACAGCGGTTTCCGTATCTTCAACGCCGGTATGCTCCCTGTCCGATCGGCGACAAGGACGGGTTCGTTGCTTACCTGGCCCAGTCGCATCACCTGACGCTCACCGAGGCGCAGGAAGAGGCCGACGACTTCCTGTTTTGGGAAAGGCTGCATGAAGAGCTGGAACGCGATGCGATCTGAGCGCCGTGTTCCTTTCGTCATCGCATTGGGGTGCGGACTACAGCCGCTGTGACCGCTGTGGGCTGAAATTCCCGTAGCGCGGGTCATACGGTGATGCGCGAAAGCTCCTGGGTGCCATCCCCCACAGAAATAAAATCGCTAAAATTCAAAGGGTTGCCCTCGGCATTTCACTGTAGTCTTCAGACTAGGGACGTGACCCACAGAATGGTCGCATCATCCGGACTGAGCGAGATCACGTTGTGCCCCATGGCACCATCGTAATAGGCGCTGTCGCCCCGGCGCATTTCAACCGGCTCGTAAAACTCGGTATAAAGCATGATCACCCCGGTCAGCACATAGAGGAATTCCTCGCCGTCGTGCCGTACCCAGCCGTCAAACTCATCCATCGAGCGCGCCCGGACCCGGGCCCGGTACGGCAGCATCTGCTTGCGGGTCAAACCATCGGCGAGCAGTTCGTGCTCATAGGTGGCCGTCGCCTGATGCGATCCTTCACCGGATTTTGTCACTGTCATCCGCCCGTTCACCTGATCGCGCTGCGGCGGGGTGAACAGCTGCGGTACTGAAATTTCCAGCCCGACGGCCAGCTTTTTCAGGGCGTCATAAGTCGGGGACATCTGGCCGTTTTCGATCTTTGACAGGGTCGAACGGGCCAGCCCCGCTTGATTGGCCGCGTGTTCCAGCGTCCAGTCCCGCGCCTTGCGCAATTCCCGCACGCGGGCGCCAAGGTCCAGCGGTTCTGCCTGCGTGTCTTCGCCGCCAGAGCGGGCAATGGTGATAAGGGTTTTGGGGTCGCGGCCAGTCATGCTGTTTCTATAGGCCGCAGCACGGCAGCTTGCAACGCGGGACGTGTCACGCTAGCGAAGATCCATGATATCAGTTTTCGACAATGGGCCGTTTGCCCCCTGCCCGGCGCCTTTCAACATGGCCGCCCATGTACTGCGTTTCGCACCCGACCGCCCTCAAAAACCTGCGTTGGAGGTCCTTGGCCGCGATCAAAGCCAGAAATGGACCTATGCCCAGCTGGAGGCCGCGGTGCGCGGCACTGGCACGGGGCTGTTGGCGGCGGGTCTGCGCCCTGGCGACATTGTGATGATGCGGCTTGGCAATACGGTCGATTTCCCGCTGGCCTATCTTGGCGCGATTGCGGCTGGTCTGGTACCCGTCCCGACCTCCTCGCAGCTAACCGCACCGGAAACCGCCAAGATGATTGCGGAACTCGACGTGGCCGCAGTTCTGCGCGACCCGTCGGTCGCCTGCGCCGATCACCCGCGCGAAATCATCCTGCCTGAACTGACCGCGATGCGCGACCTTCCTCCCTGCGAGTATGACATCGGGGATCCGGACCGTCTGGCCTATGTGGTCTATACCTCCGGCACCAGCGGATCACCCCGCGCCGTCGCTCATGCCCACCGCGCGATATGGGCGCGGCAAATGATGGTGCGGGACTGGTACGACCTTTCAGAGCACGACCGCCTGCTGCACGCCGGCGCCTTCAACTGGACCTTCACCCTAGGCACCGGATTGATGGATCCGTGGAGCATTGGCGCAACCGCGTTGATCCCTGATCCCGACACACCGCCCGAGGCAATCCCGGCGCTGCTGCGCGACCATCACGCCAGCATTTTTGCCGCCGCTCCAGGCATTTATCGGAAAATCCTCAACTCTGATTGCACTCTTGACCTGCCGGATCTGCGCCATGGCCTTTGTGCCGGTGAAAAGCTCTCGCGTCACCTCTCCGAGCTTTGGAGCGATCGAACCGGCCGGGCCCTTTTTGAGGCCTACGGCATGTCCGAATGTTCGACCTTCATTTCTTCCAGCCCGGCGCACCCGACGCGCGGCGATGCGCTTGGCCAGCCCCAGGAAGGACGCCGGGTGGCGATCCTTGGTCCAGACGGGCCAGTACCGCGCGGCGCCGAAGGTACCATCGCCGTGCACCGGTCGGACCCCGGTCTGATGCTGGGCTATCTGAACGCCCCCGATGAAACCGAGGCGCGCATGCAGGGAGACTGGTTCCTGACCGGCGATCAGGGCGCCATGGCTTCCGATGGTCAGATCACCTATCTGGGCCGCGCCGATGACATGATGAACGCAGGCGGTTTCCGCGTTTCCCCGATCGAGGTGGAAACCACGCTCGCGGCTCATCACGGGATTGTGCAGGTCGGGGTTACCTCGGTTGAAGTCAAGGAAGACACACATATTATCGTGGCCTTCTACACCGGTCCGCAGGAGATCCCCGAAGCCGAGCTTCGGGATTTTGCCACGGACCGTATGGCGCGTTACAAACAACCGCGTGCCTATGTGTATCTTGATGCCCTGCCGACTGGCGCAAACGGAAAACTACTGAGGCGCGCCCTACCGGCCTATTTCAAAGGATAACCCATGACCAGCCTTCCTTCGGTCAAGCTCGACATTCTTTCGGACCCGATCTGCCCCTGGTGCTATATCGGCAAGACCCATCTGGACAAGGCGCTGGCCGAGATCCCGAACCATCCTTTTGTGATCGAATGGCACCCCTTCCAGCTGAACCCCGACATGCCCCGCGAAGGTATGGACCGGCGCGCCTATCTTGAGGCGAAGTTTGGCGGCAAGGAAGGCGCGGTGCGGGCCTATGCCCCCATTGTGGAACATGCTGAACAGGCCGGACTGTCGATCGATTTCGAAGGCATGAAACGCACGCCCAATACGCTCAACGCGCATCGGCTGATCCATTGGGCCGGCACCGAAGGCAAACAGACTGCGGCCGTGGATGCCCTGTTCGAGGCCTATTTCGTCAAAGCGTTGGATATCGGTGATCCTGAAATCCTTGCGGACATTGCCGAAGAGATCGGCATGGAGCGCGATGTCATGCTGAAGCTGCTGGAAACCGACAACGACCTTGAGGCGATCCAGTCCCGCGATGCCCATTCCCGCAAGATGGGCGTGAACTCGGTCCCGACCTTCGTGGTCGCCAACCAGCACGCGGTGCCGGGCGCACAGCCGCCCGAGCTGTGGAAAGAGGTGATCGCCGATATCATGTCCCAGCTGGAAGCCGGACCAAAGGATGAGTAATGCAGATTAAACGGTCCAGTATCTTTGCCACCCTCATCGGCATCATCGTGTTCAGTACAGTGTTTTTTCATTACGCCGAGGGATGGAGCTGGCTGGACAGCCTGTTCTTTACGGTCGTGACCATTTCCACCGTGGGTTACGGGAACTTTGTTCCCGTGACGGCGGCCGGGAAGATTGGCACGATCATCCTGATCTTCAGCGGCCTTGGGGTCTTTGCCCTGGCGATCCGGGAGTTCGCGCTCTACCAGATCCAAAAACGCGAAGAACACAGCGAGTGGCTAATTGCCCATTTCGGTCGCCACCATCGCGAAGATCCGACCACTGCGGCCAACGAGGATGAGTGTCCCGATCCGCCCACGTCACCTGCGCGCCAGTGACAACGCTGCCGCAATTCTGACCATCGCATTGATGCACAGAGTCCTGTGCAGGCGATCTACTGGTGCCTTTTTTAAAATCATGGTAGCGGCCTTTCAGCGGCGCCCGGATTGGATCCGATTTCCGGTTCCTTCTGAAGCACCGCATGAGGTTATCTATGTCAAAATCCGTTTCAAACCCGATGTCGAAAGGTGAATTTATCGCCTTGATCGCGATGATGTTTGCCACCATCGCCTTTTCCATTGACGCCATGCTGCCGGCCCTGCCGGAAATTGGCGCAACGCTCAGCCCCGATAACATAAATCGGGCACAGCTGATCATCACCTCTTTTGTTCTGGGCATGGGTATCGGCACCTTTTTTACCGGCCCGATCTCTGACGCCTTTGGCCGCAAGCCCGTCATTTTTGGCGGCGTCATTCTCTATATCATCTCGGCGGCCGCGGCCTGGGCCGCGCAATCCCTGGAACTGGCGCTTTTGGCGCGGGTCACCATGGGGCTTGGCGCAGCCGGACCGCGCGTTGTCGCCATGGCCGTGGTGCGGGATCTCTATTCGGGCCGTGAGATGGCGCGGGTTGTCTCCATCGCCATGATGATCTTCACCCTCGTTCCGGCGGTTGCGCCGATGCTGGGCTCTGTCATCATTGCCTTTTCCAGCTGGCGCGGCATCTTTGCTGCCTTTGCGGCCTTTGCTCTCATCATCGCACTTTGGATGGGCGTGCGCCTGCCCGAAACGCTGGAGCGGCAAGACCGCCGCCCGGTGCGCCCGGCGCTGATGGCTGCAGCACTGAAGGAGATGGTGACCCACCCCACCGTCCGCCTGTCGATCATCGCCCAATGCCTGTGCCTTGGCATGCTGTTCACCATGATCACCCTGGTTCAACCGGCCTATGATGTGGTCTTTGACCGCGCCGAAAGCTTCCCTTACTGGTTCTTCGGCGTTGCGCTGGTGGCCGGGACGGGCAGCCTCCTGAATGCCGTACTGGTGGTGCGTCTGGGGATGCGCCGCATGGTGACCTGGGCGCTGGCCTCCCAGATCGGTCTGGCATCGGCCATGCTGGTCTTGGAAAGCATGCCGCTGGACAACTCCGTTGCCTTTGGCCTGTTTGTGACCTGGCAGACCAGCGTGTTCTTCATGGCCGGCGTTACCCTTGGCAATCTCAACGCCATGGGGATGGAGCCGATGGGCCATATCGCGGGTACGGCTGCCTCGGTCATGGGGGCAATCTCCACAGTAGTTGCCGCAGCCATCGCCGCACCGGTCGGGCTGTTGTTCGACGGATCGCTGCTGCCGCTGACCGCAGGCATTCTGATCATGGCTTTCCTCGGGTTTCTCGTCATGCTGCATATGGCGCGAGTAGAAGCACGCCTGCCTGCGGTTTAACCCCGCACCGCCGCCTGCCAGCAGATTGCGCAAATGCACTGCTGCCGCGTCGCGCCGGGGACACGCCGCTTGCCCGGCAAGCCTGAAAACCCTAACCTCTTCATAAGCTTGAAGGGGTGTTTTCATGGATTTCTATTATGATCTCGGGACCTATTCCTGTCCCGTGACCACCGGCAGCGCCAAGGCGCAGCTGTGGTTTGATCGCGGTCTGATCTGGACCTATGGCTATAACCATCAGGAGGCAGCCACCTGTTTTCGCCGCGCGCTGGCCGAAGATCCCGCCTGCGCCATGGCGCATTGGGGTCTCGCCTATGCATCCGGCCCCAACTACAACATGCCGTGGGAATTGCACGACCCCGCGACCCGGGCCGAGGCGCTGGCGACAGCCTATGATGCGACGCAGTCCGCTCTGGCCCATGCAGAGGTCTGCACCCCGGCCGAGCGCGCCCTGATCGCAGCGCTGACCGCCCGCTATCCGCAGCGCACGCCCGTCGACGACATGCACGCCTGGGACCATGATTTTGCCGACAGCATGCGCGCGGCCTTTGCCAAGGTACCCAACAATCTCGACCTGCGCTGCGTCTATGTCGAAAGCCTATTGAACCTCACACCCTGGAACATGTGGGATCTGAAAACCGGCCTTCCGGCAGAAGGCGCCGCGACGACAGAAGCGCAACAGGTTCTGGAAGACGCCTTTGACAGCCTGCCCGGCGCCATGACCCATCCCGGCCTGCTGCATCTTTATGTGCACCTGATGGAAATGTCGCCGACCCCGGAAAAGGCGCTGAAGGCGGGTGATGTGCTGCGCGATCTGGTGCCCGATGCCGGGCATCTGGTGCATATGCCCACCCATATCGACGTGCTCTGCGGCAATTATCAGGATGTGGTCTATTGGAACCAGAAGGCGATCGAAGCAGACCTGAAATACTACGAACGCGAAGGCGCCTATAATATCTACACCGGCTATCGGCAGCACGATTATCACTTCGTGATCTATGGTGCTCTTTTCCTTGGACAAATCAAGCCAGCCCTACGCGCAAATCAGGGGCTGTGGGACACCACGCCGATTGAAATGCTGCGGATCGAAAGCCCGCCAATGGCAGATTATTTCGAAAGCTACATGGCCATGCATCCTCATATCCTGATCCGGTTCGGCCGTTGGGACGAGGCGATCGCGCTGGAACTGCCAGAGGACCAGGAGTTGTTCCGCACTCTGACAGCCACTACCCATTATGCCCGCGCCCTTGGCTATGCTGCGACGGGCCGCGTGGCTGAGGCTGAGGCCGAGGAAGCGCTGTTCCTTGCGGCCAAGGACCGGGTGCCGGAAACCCGTCTGATGCACAACAACCGCGTTGTCGATCTTCTTGAAATCGCGCGGGAAATGCTGCGCGGCGAGATTGAGTATCGCAAGGGCAACTTTGATATCGCCTATGGCCATCTACGCCGCTCGGTCGATCTGGATGACAACCTGCCTTACGACGAACCCTGGGGCTGGATGCAGCCCACCCGCCACGCGTTGGGGGCGCTGCTGCTAGAGCAAGGCCATGTGACCGAGGCCGAGGCCGTCTATCGCGCCGATCTGGGGCTGGATGGCACCCTGTCGCGGGCGTCGATCCATCCCAACAACGTCTGGAGCCTCAAAGGGTTGCACGACTGCCTCGCGGCGCGTGGGGAAACCGTGGAAATCCACCACATTCGCCAGAAGCTGGATCTGGCGCAGGCGCGTTCGGACGGGATCATGGCCTCCTGCGGCTGCGCGCAGGTGGCGATGGCGCCGCAGGACTGTTGCGGCTGACCCGCACCATCCCTGCGCGCTGAAGGCCTAGCCCTGCTTTGCCTTGGCTTTTTTCTTCTCCGCGACCACCTTTTCGGCCAGGTCGCGGGCGATGGCAAAGGCGCCCTTGATCTTCTCGCTGTCCTTCTTCCAGTCGCGCCGCACGACGATCTTGTTGTCCTTGACCTTGGCCAGGCCTTTCTGATCCTCGATGAATTCGACCAGCCCCTGCGGGGAGGCAAATTTGTCATTGTGGAACTGCAGGGTTGCGCCCTTTGGACCGGCGTCCAGCTTGGCGATGCCCGCGCGTTTGCACATCGCCTTGATCCGCACCACCAGCATCAGCGTGTTTACCTCTTTCGGCAGTTTGCCAAACCGGTCGATCAGTTCTGCGGCGAACCCTTCCAGCTCTACCTTGGTCGTGAGGCCTGAGAGACGGCGATACAGGCCAAGGCGCACATCAAGGTCGGGCACGTAGTCCTCGGGGATCAGCACCGGCACGCCCAGATTGATCTGCGGCGCCCATTGATCGTCGCCCTCGGAAAGGCCCTCCAACTCCCCGGCCTTGATCTTGGCAATCGCCTCTTCCAGCATGGATTGGTACAGCTCATAGCCCACATCGCGCATCTGGCCCGATTGTTCCTCGCCCAGCAGGTTCCCAGCGCCGCGGATATCAAGGTCCTGACTGGCAAGGGTAAATCCGGCGCCCAGAGTGTCGAGCGAACCGAGCACCTTGAGCCGTTTTTCAGCCGTCGCGGTCAGGCGCACGCGCGGCTTGGTGGTAAGGTAAGCATAGGCACGGGTTTTCGAACGGCCCACCCGGCCCCGGATCTGATAAAGCTGCGCCAGGCCGAACATATCGGCCCGGTGCACCACCATGGTGTTTGCCGTCGGAATGTCGAGGCCCGATTCCACGATGGTTGTCGCCAGAAGGATGTCGAATTTGCCGTCGTAGAAGGCATTCATCCGGTCATCAAGCTCACCGGCCGCCATCTGACCATGCGCAACCACATAGGTCAGCTCGGGCAGTTGCTCCTTGAGGAATTCCTCGACCTCGGCGAGGTCTGAAATCCGCGGTACCACGTAAAAGCTTTGTCCGCCGCGATAATGTTCCCGCAGCAACCCTTCGCGGATGGTGACAGCGTCGAATTCGCTGACATAGGTGCGGATCGCAAGCCGGTCCACCGGCGGCGTGCCGATAATCGATAGATCCCGCACGCCCGTCAGGCTCAGCTGCAGGGTCCGCGGGATCGGCGTTGCGGTCAGGGTCAGCACGTGAATGTCGCTGCGCAGCTGCTTCAGGCGTTCCTTGTGGCCGACACCGAAATGCTGCTCTTCGTCGATGATCAGCAGGCCAAGGTTTTGAAACTTGATCCCCTTGGCCAACAATGCGTGGGTGCCAATCACGATATCGACCGTTCCCTTGGCCATACCTTCGCGCGTTTTGGCAGCGTCCTTTGCCGTAACAAAGCGCGACAACTGCCTGACTTCCAACGGGAAACCCCGGAACCGTTCTGCGAACGAGGCCGCGTGCTGACGCGCCAGCAGGGTTGTCGGCGCGATGACAGCCACCTGCACGCCGGACATCGCCGCGACAAAGGCCGCGCGCATCGCGACCTCGGTCTTGCCAAAGCCGACATCGCCGCAAATCAACCGGTCCATCGGCTGGCCCGAGGTCATATCCGCCATCACGTCCTCGATGGCGCGCAGCTGATCGTCGGTTTCCTGATAGGGAAAACGTGCCGAGAATTCCTCCCAGGCGTGCGGCGGCGGATCCATGATCGGTGCCTTGCGCAGCGCCCGTTCGGCCGCAATCCGGATCAGCCGGTCGGCCATCTCCCGAATGCGCTCTTTCAGCTTGGCCTTCTTCGCCTGCCAAGCACCGCCGCCCAGCCGGTCCAGAAGCCCTTCATCGTGGCCGTATTTGCTGAGGAGTTCGATATTCTCGACCGGCAGGTACAGCTTGGCCGCTTCGGCATATTCCAGCAGCAGGCATTCATGGGCCGCCCCGGCGGCGGTGATAACCTCCATCCCCTGATAGCGACCGATGCCGTGGTCGACATGCACCACTAGATCCCCCGGCGACAGCGATTGCGCCTCGGTCAGGAAATTCTCGGCCTTGCGGCGTTTCTTGGGCGAGCGGATCAGCCTGTCGCCCAGCACGTCCTGCTCGGAGATCACCGTCATGTCCGGCGCTTCGAACCCGTGTTCCAGCGCCCAGACCGCCAGATGCAGCCCGGATTTTCCAATCCGGGTGCCGTCCATGACCGGGATTGCCTCGGCCAAACCTTCGTCTTCGATCAACCCGGTCAGACGTTCCCGCGCACCTTCGGAGTATGAGGCAACCACGACCGGACCCTTTTGCATCCGCTCCTGAATATGGGCCGCCAAGGCACCAAAAAGACTGACGTTTTCCAATTGACGCTCGGGCGCGAAATCCCGCCCGATCCGCCCGCCTGCATCCACCACACCGGGGCCAGAGGCCTGCGCCAGTGGATGCAGCTGGATGGTACGATGTGCACTGGTTGCGTCCTCCCAGGCGCTGTCGTCAAGATACAGCAGCCCCGGCGGCGTTGGTTTGTATACCGTGTCCATCCGCCCCTTTTGGGCCATCGCCAGTTTGCGGGTCTCATACTGGTCCACGATACTGTCCCAGCGCGCCAGCCGGGATGCGGTAACCTGATCGTCCAGCGTGACCGAGGCCTGCGGCAGGTAGTCAAACAGGGTTTCCAGCTTCTCATGGAAGAACGGTAGCCAGTGTTCGATCCCTTGATGCTTTCGGCCCGCGCTGACCGCCTCGTACAGCGGATCGTCAGTGCCCGCAGCGCCGAATTCGATGCGGTAGTTCTGCCGGAACCGGGTCACGGCGGCGTCGTCCAGGATCACTTCGGAGACCGGCGCCAGTTCGATGAGGTCCAGTTTTTCCGTGGTCCGCTGGGTCACCGGATCAAACCGGCGCGCGCCATCCAGCACGTCACCAAACAGATCCAGCCGCACCGGCCCGGTGTCGCCCGGCGGGAAGATATCGATGATCCCGCCCCGGATTGCGTAGTCGCCCGGCTCCATCACTGTTGGACTTTGCGTGAACCCCATGCGGACCAGGAACTGACGCAGCGCCGTTTCATCGATCCGGTGGTCGACCCGGGCGCTGAAGGCTGCTTCGCGCAGGACCTCGCGCGCAGGCACCCGCTGACTGGCGGCGTTGAGCGTGGTCAGCAGGATGAACTGCGAAGGCATCTGGTGGACCAGCGCCGCCAGCGTCGCCATCCGCGCGGCGGAGATATCGGCGTTGGGCGAGACGCGGTCATAGGGCAGACAATCCCAGCCGGGAAAGACAAAGACCGGCATGTCCGGTGCAAAAAAGGCCAGCGCGGCGCGCATCGCCTCCATCCGCTTGTCATCGCGGGCCACATGAAGAACCGGACCGCCGGACGTCTCGACCTCTTTCAGCACCAGCCGGGCATCGAACCCTTCCGGCGCGCCGCCCATGGTTATCGCAGGCTGCGCCATGCTGCGCGTCTCCCTCTTCATTGTGTTTCTTCAGCTCTGGGTCCCTGGTGATGCTCAGCCAAAGACGCCCAACCGCAGATTCTGGTACATGCCCCACATCGCCGTGACAAAAATGGAGATCATGCCGATGATCTGGATCGCAAAGCGGCAGGTGGCAAGTCTGCGGTAGAGCGCATCGCCCTGCGGCTCATTCATCCGGATCGACCGCGCCGTCGCCAGATTGACCAGCCCCACCGCAGCCATCGGGAACAGCAGCAGGAACACTGCCTGTGCGAATTCCACGCCAAGACCAAAGCCCAAGGTTGCCAGGGACGACAGCACGAAGCAAGCGATCGCAAGGATCCAAAGTCCCGCCATTTGAACCACATAGAGCATGCGGTTTACGTTGATCCGCACCAGATCCTCCAGATCCTCGGCGCTCTGGCCGCCGTTCTTGCGCGCCCGGTGCACCATGTCAAAGGGCACCCCCAGGATCCAGTGACTGGCCGTGGACCACATCACCGCAAGGGCAATCCAGTACCAAAGGTTGGAAAAGGACCGCAGGTCGATCATTTCGGTCAGTGTCTGAAACAGATCCAATCCCGTGCCCTCTTCCGTCTGTTCGCATTCGCCGCCTTATATCCACCGCCAAAGCCCCCGGCACAAGCCCCGCAGACAAGGGGCGCACAAGCGCGGCGATTGTGCCACTTGCATGACGGCGCGGTTCCATGCGACCCACAGGCGTGCCACAGAGAGATGAGAGACCACGATGAAGCCGACCGTCGCCCCCTTTCCCGCCGCCCGCCTGCGCCGTACCCGTGTTAGCCCTGCGATCCGCGGGTTGGTCCGCGAGAACACCCTGACCACGGATGATCTGATCTGGCCGGTTTTCGTGCGCGATGGTGAAGGAATCGTGGAGCCGGTGGTCTCCATGCCCGGCGTGGTGCGCCGTTCGGTCGACAAGATCGCCGAAGCGGCAGTCGAGGCGCAGGCCCTTGGCATTCCGGCCATCTGCCTCTTTCCCTATACCGATCCGGCGCTCAAGACCGAAGACTGCGCTGAGGCCTGGAACCCCGACAACCTGTGCAACCGTGCTATCCGCGCGATCAAGGCGGTCGCGCCGGAGATCGCAGTGATGACCGACGTGGCGCTCGATCCCTATAACATCAACGGTCACGATGGTTTTGTCGTCGATGGTGAGATCCTCAACGATGAAACTGTCGAGGCACTGGTGAAGATGACCCTCGCGCAGGCCGAGGCCGGTGCGGACATCATCGGTCCGTCGGACATGATGGACGGTCGGATCGCCGCCATGCGCAGCGGCCTGGAACAGGGCGGCCACCGCAACGTATCGATCCTGTCCTATTCGGCCAAATACGCCTCTGGCTTTTACGGCCCGTTCCGCGATGCGGTCGGTGCATCTGGCGCGCTGAAAGGCGACAAGAAGACCTATCAGATGGACCCCGGCAACTCGGACGAGGCGCTTCGGCTGGTCGAACGTGACCTGCAGGAAGGCGCCGATATGGTCATGGTCAAACCCGGCATTGCCTATCTGGACATCTGCCACCGGGTCAAAACCACCTTTGGCACGCCCACCTTCGCCTATCAGGTCTCTGGCGAATACGCGATGATCCAGGCTGCCGCCCAGAATGGCTGGATCAATGGCGAACAGGTCATGCTGGAAAGCCTTCTTGCGTTCAAACGCGCAGGCTGTGACGGTATTTTGACCTATTTCGCGCCTGAAACCGCACGGATCCTGAACGGCTGATCCACCGCTATCCGGGATCACTTCCGGCGACGACACTGCCAACCCCACAGCAACGCCCTGCGGGAAGCCGCTCAGGCGGACTATGGCGCTGTTGTCGTAGATGACAGCGGGCTTTTTTCCGCCTATGATCCTGCTCAGAGCCGAACAACCGGCCTATATCCATAACGTGACAGGCAACACTTCACATGAGCAGACAAATTTCCCCCCGCTTGACGCGCCGCGGCTTCACTCTTGGCATTCTTGCCGGGACCGGAGCGGTTGCGGCCTGTGGCAATGGCGTTGGCAACAACAATGCCGCCACCATCGACGCCCGCGTCGATGCCACCCTCAACCAGATGTACAGCCAATACCCCAACACCATCACGCTGGCCGAGAAATCGACCGGCATGCTGGTGATGCCGCTGGTCACCGAGGCCGGTTTCCTGATTGGCGGCGCCTATGGGCGCGGCGCGCTGCGCATCAATGGCGTAACGGTCGATTACTATTCCACGGTCAAGGGCAACGCCGGGTTGCAGATCGGTGCCCAGCAATACGCCCATGTGCTGTTCTTCATGACGGACGACGCCCTGGCCGGGTTCCGACGCTCTTCGGGTTGGGCGGCCGGCGCTGATCTCGAATATGTGATCAAAGACGATGGCAACTCTGTCGCGGCCGATACCAATACCCTGACCTCTCCGATCCTGGCGGCCGTTTTCGCGCAGGCCGGTCTGCGTGTTGGCGCCACACTGGAAGGCACCAAATACACCCGCATCATTCCCTGATCGGACACGGCTCAGCTGATTTCACCGCTGAAGCAGCAGATAAAAAAAGGCGCGCCACATTCCGGGCGCGCCTTTTATTTCAGATGGTTGCGGGCTCTGTTTAACCTGCTGACTTCAGGCGTTTGAACAGCGACGAGGTATCCCAGCGCCCGCCGCCCATCTTCTGCACATCCTTGTAGAACTGATCGACCAGCGCGGTCACCGGCAGGCTGGCGCCGGTTTCATCCGCAGCATCCAGACAAATCCCCAGATCCTTGCGCATCCAATCCACGGCAAAACCATGTTCGAAATGATCGTCCAGCATGGTTTCATAGCGGTTCGCCATCTGCCAGCTGCCTGCCGCCCCCTGGCTGATCACCTCGACCACGGCGCGGCCATCAAGACCTGCTTTTTCGGCAAAATGCAGCGATTCCGCGAGCCCCTGCACCAGCCCGGCGATTGCAATCTGGTTGCACATCTTGGTCATCTGGCCGGCACCGCTGTCGCCGATCCGGCGACAGATACGGGCATAGGCGTCGATGATGGGTTCCGCACGGGCATAGGCCTCCGCTTCACCACCGCACATCACCGATAGAACGCCATTCTCGGCCCCCGCCTGACCGCCGGAAATCGGCGCATCTACAAAGGAAATGCCCAGCTCGGCAGCCGCCTCGAACAGCTCCCGCGTGACGCTGGCAGAGACCGTGGTGTGATCGACAAAAACGCCGCCCTTGGCCATCCCGGCAAAGGCGCCATCCGGCCCCAGGCAGACCGAGCGCAGGTCATCATCGTTGCCCACACAGGACATCACGAATTCCGC
Source organism: Pseudophaeobacter sp. C1-32P7 (assembly GCF_041008775.1). Taxonomy (NCBI): domain Bacteria; kingdom Pseudomonadati; phylum Pseudomonadota; class Alphaproteobacteria; order Rhodobacterales; family Roseobacteraceae; genus Pseudophaeobacter; species Pseudophaeobacter sp. C1-32P7. Next base: position 96,707 of record NZ_JAXGFR010000001.1, read on the forward strand.
GCCCGCAGCCGCCTCGCGCGGAGTTGGCGCGCTGGCACCGCCGTGCTCCTTGACCCAGGCCTCGGCCTTGGCGGCGGTGCGGTTGTAGACCGTCACCTCGTGACCCGCCGATTGCAGGTGCCCGGCCATCGGATAGCCCATAACTCCCAACCCCAGAAATGCAGCTTTTGCCATGTGCTTTTCCCCTGTGCTTTCTTGGCATATGTTGACGCTACCCTAGCACTGGCGGCGCGGGGTGCAATCGTGCCAGGCCGCTGAACACAGAAAACAAAGGGAAAAACCTTTATATGGCACTCCTGTTCCGCTGGCTGATGCGACTGACCGCCACCTTGATTCTGCTGTCGCTCGCTGCGGTTGTCCTGGCCTACTATTTCGCCTCCCAGTCGCTGCCCGACTATGACAAGACGATTGCCCTGCCCGGCCCCACGGCACCGGTCGAGATTGTCCGCGACAACGCCAATGTGCCGCATATCTTCAGCAGCATCGGCGCCAGTGACGAGGACGTGTTTTTCGGCCTCGGCTATGCCCATGCGCAGGACCGCTTGTGGCAGATGGCTGTGATGCGGCGCACCGCGCAGGGACGTCTGTCCGAGATCTTTGGTACCCGCACCATTGAGGTCGATACTTTCGTGCGGCGGCTTGATCTTTACCGGCTGGCACAACAATCGGTCGCGGTTCAGACACCCGAAGCCATGGCCGCGTTGACCGCCTATTCCGCTGGTGTGAATGCCCGCCTGCAGGAGATCAACGAAGAGGCGCTGGGACGCGGCGCGCCGGAGATGTTCCTGTTTAATATGCCGCTAGCCCCATGGCAGCCTGCCGACAGTATCGCGATCATGAAACTGATGGCGCTGAAACTGTCAGGCCATATGCGCGAGGAAATCCTGCGTGCACGCACCTCTCTGGCGCTCGCCGATCCGGAACGCCTGTTTGATATCCTGCCCGATGCGCCGGGATCCGGCACGGCCGCGCTGCCGGAATATGCGAGCCTGTTCCCAGATGCACCGCGCATCGCCGCCTCTTCGCCCGAGCCGGAAAGTCGCCTGTTTCCGCTCGCGCCGCGCGGCCTTGGCGGAGCGTCCAATGCCTGGGCTGCCGATCCCAGTCGATCGGCCACGGGCGGCACCCTACTGGCCAATGATCCACATCTGGGCCTCAGCGCGCCCGGGATCTGGTATCTGGCGCGGATGGAACTGGCAACCGGCGGCGTGATTGGCGGAACCATCCCAGGGCTGCCTGCCGTGCTCACCGGACGCTCAAACGACTTGGGCTGGGGGATCACCTCTTCCTACATGGATGATCAGGATCTCTTCATCGAAAAGATCAACACCGAAAATCCCGAAGAATATTTAAGTCCAACGGGTTACATGCCTTTTGTTACCCGCCGGTCCATCATCAACATTAAGGACGCGCCGCCAGTCACCCTGACCCTGCGCTGGACCGAGAACGGGCCGGTTCTTCCGGGGTCCATGTTCTCTCTGGCCACCATCACCCCGCCGGGTCACGTGGTCAGCCTTGGCTGGACGGCTTTGTCTGGCGAAGATACCTCGGTCAGTGCCGCCATCGCTTTGATGCGCAGCGCCTCGGCCCGGGAAGCGATCCGTGTCGCCGAAGATTATATTGCACCTTCGCAGAACCTGACGCTGGCGGATAAGGAAACGATTGCCCTCAAGACCATCGGCGCCATTCCCCAGCGCGATGCACGTCATCAAAGCAAGGGCCGCCTGCCAAGCCAGGGCTGGCGCCGGGAAAACATTTGGAAAGGCCGCGCGCCCTATGCTGCCAACCCGGAATTCATCAGTCCCCGTGGCGGGATCCTGGGCAATACCAATAACAAGCTGCTTGACCGCCCCTTTCCCAACCATGTCTCCTTCGACTGGGGCGACACCCAGCGGATCAACCGCTGGCGGCGCTTGATGCAGAACCGCGAAGTACACACGCGCGACAGCTTCATTGAGGCGCAGCTTGATACGGTATCCTACTCTGCCCGGGCCCTGCTGCCGCTGATCGGGGCAGACCTGTGGTTCACCGGCGAGGCCGCCCCTGAAGGCAGCCGCGAACGCCAGCGTCACACCGCGCTGACCCTGCTGTCTGAATGGAACGGCGAAATGAATGAGCACCTGCCGGAGCCGTTGATCTATGCGGCCTGGCTCCGGGCGCTGCAAGCGCGGCTGATCACCGATGATCTGGGACCGCTGACGGAAGAGTACAAACACGTGGACCCGCTGTTCATCGAACGGGTCTACCGCGACATCGATGGAGCTGCCGCCTGGTGCGATGTCCGGCAAAGCGCGCCGCGGGAAACCTGTACCGACATGGCGCGGCTGGCGCTGGACGATGCGCTGATCTGGATCGAGGAACGCTATGGCACCGCGCTGGAATCGCTGCGCTGGGGCGATGCCCACCAAGCCACCCACGATCACGAGGTTCTGGGCGAGGTGCCGGTACTGCGGTTCTTTGTGAACATCCGCCAGTCCACCAGCGGCGGCGACAACACCCTGCAGCGCGGGCGCACCTCTGGCGAAGGCCCGATGCCGTTTCAGAATGTCCATGCCGCCGGGTTCCGCGGCGTCTATGATTTTGCCGATCCGGACAGTTCGGTCTTTATTACCTCGACCGGCCAGTCGGGACACTTCCTCTCGCGCCACTATGACGACATGGCCCAGTTGTGGCGCCGGGGTGAATATATCCCGATGTCTCTGGACGAGGATCTTGCCCGCGCGGCGGCAGTCGGTGTGACCCGTATCCTGCCCCGGAACTAGACAGAGAGCCCCTGGATGGAAGATCAAGCCGTCACTCTGATCATCTTTGGCCTTCTGTTCTTTGCCGGGTTGGCGGCCGACCGGATCGGGCGACGGTTGCGCCTGCCCCGTGTAACACTGCTTCTGGGCTGCGGCTTGCTGATCGGTCACTCCGGGTTTGGTTTGCTGCCGGACAGCATCACGGAACTGTACCCGGTGATTGCTGTGGTGGCGCTCAGTGCGGTTGCGGTTCTCTTGGGCAGCGCCTTGTCCATGTCCAACCTGCGCCAGCATGGCCGCGTGGTTGTCGTCGTGTCACTGTCCATCGTTATCGTCAGTCAGGTCGCCGTCACAACCGGGCTTTGGGCCATGGGCCTGCCGCTGACGCTGGCCATCCTGCTGGGCGCGCTGGCCACGGCGACCGATCCCGCAGCCACCTATGACGTGATCGATCAATCCGGGCAGGATACGGGATTTACCCAAACTCTCAAAGGCTTGGTCGCCATTGATGATGCTTGGGGGCTGTTCGCCTTCAGCCTCGCATTGCTGATGATTGATCTCATCAGCGGTATTGGTGACGGTGTTGATACGCTGATCATCGCCACGCAGGAGGTTGTCGGATCGATAGGACTGGGGATCGCCATCGGCATTCCTGGTGCGCTGCTGACCGGACGGCTGTCAGATGGGGAGCCGCTGCGGATCGAGGCGCTCGGCCTGATCTTCCTGACCGCCGGACTGTCGCTGATGCTGGAGCTGTCTTATCTGATCGCAGGCATGACAGCCGGCGCAGTGATCGTAAATCTAGCCCGCCACCACACTCGGGCCTTTCACGAGATCCACAATTTCGAATGGCCTTTCATGATCATCTTTTTCGTACTCGCCGGTGCAACGCTGGACCCCGAGGCGCTGGCGACGCTGGGCATGGCGGGCCTTGGCTATTCGGTTCTCCGGGTGTTGGGGCGCATCTTTGGGGGTTGGATCGGCGGTATGCTGGCCCACGCCCCGGCGACCGAACGGCCCTATTACGGCGCCGCGATGCTGCCGCAAGCCGGGGTGGCAATCGGCATGGCGTTGGTCGCGGCCGAGCGGTTCCCCGAATTCGCTCCGTCGATCATGGCGCTGGCGATTGGAACCACGGTGGGGTTTGAACTGATCGGGCCAATCGTCGCTGCAGCCACGCTCACGCTGCAATCACGACCGCGTAGCGGTGCAACGCCGCCGGATTCTCACTAGCAGCTACTTCGGAGTTTCAAGGACGTACAGCACGACGGATCATAGCCCGTCGTACTGCGCCCGTTGTTTCGCAGTCCAAAGCACGGTGATATCAAAACCGCTCTCGGTCTGCTCTTCGGAGACGACAACATCCTGCGCGAACAGCCAGGCCCGTTGCTTGCCTTGCGAAAAATCAAGGCTGAGCACCTCTTGATGCTTTGTGCCTTGCAGTTTTTCCGCGATATCCGCCAAGAGCCCGTCGATGCCTTCGCCGGTCACGGCTGAAATCGCGTGGATCCCTTCCTCGCGGGCGGCGCGCTGTCGGCGGGCGTCGGCTTCTTCCTCGCTGAGATTGTCGAGCTTGTTCCAGACCTCAATCTGGGTGCGGTTTTCATCCACCCCAAGCGACGTCAGGATCGCGGCCACATCGCGGGCCTGATGCTCGGTTTCATCGTGGCTGATGTCGCGCACGTGCAGGATCACATCGGCGGCCAGCACCTCTTCCAGCGTCGCACGGAAGGCCGCGACCAGCTCGGTCGGCAGATCCGAGATAAAGCCCACCGTGTCCGACAGGATCACCTCTGGACCATCAGGCAACAGCACCCGGCGCATAGTCGGATCCAGAGTGGCGAACAGCATATCCTCGGCCATCACCTCAGCCCCGGTCAGGCGATTGAACAGGGTCGATTTACCGGCGTTGGTATAGCCGACAAGCGCGACAATCGGATAAGGCACCTTGGCCCGCGCGGCGCGATGCAGCGTGCGGGTTTTCACCACCTTGTCGAGCTGGCGGCGTAGGCGCACCAGCTGATCGTCAATTGCACGACGGTCCGCCTCGATCTGGGTTTCGCCGGGACCGCCAACGAAACCCAATCCGCCCCGCTGCCGTTCCAGGTGGGTCCAGGCCCGCACCAGCCGGGTCCGCTGGTAGCTGAGCGCGGCCATCTCCACCTGCAGCACACCTTCACGCGTGCGCGCCCGATCCGAGAAGATCTCGAGGATCAGCCCGGTCCGGTCGAGGATCTTGACCTTCCAGGCCTTTTCCAGATTTCGCTGCTGCACCGGAGAGACCGGACCGTCAATAAGGACCAGTTCCACCTCTTCGGATTTCAGCTTCTGCGCCAGTTCTTCGATCTTACCCGAACCGAACAACATCCCCGCATGAGCCTTGGGCAAACGCACCACATCCGATCCGACAACGTCGAGATCGGGCAGCGCCTGCGCCAGCGCCACAGCCTCTGCAAGGGCGGGTTCAGGATCGCGCCGGTGTTGATCCGACTTGATCTCGGGATGCAGCACCCAGGCCCGGGTGCGCTTCCGGTCATGCTCCATCAAGAGGCGTCTTCACCTTCATAAAGGCTGATCGGCTGTGCGGGCATGATCGTGGAAATTGCGTGTTTGTAGACCAACTGCGACTGTCCGTCGCGGCGCAGCAGGACACAGAAATTATCAAACCAGGTAATAACCCCCTGCAATTTGACCCCGTTGATCAGAAAAATTGTAACGGGAACCTTGGTTTTGCGAACGTGATTCAGGAAGGCATCCTGAAGATTCTGTCTGTCCGAAGCCATTATTATTATCTCGCCTTTTTTCTTGCTACGCGCTGCGGACCAACGCGCCTCGTTACAACCAACTATGGACGGAGACCGATTGGGTTTCCACCCGAAAAACATCAAATGCCAGAGCAGCGTAACGAGGTTTTCTTAACTGCGCCAGAGATTAGGCGACAAAAGCGCGATGATCGCCAGAGTTTCGAGCCGCCCGAGCACCATCGCAAAGCACAGCACCAGTTTGGCCGAGGGCACCAGCTGCCACAGCATGATCGGCTCGCTCGCCGCGACTTCGGTCAACGGGCCAGTTGTCGACAGGGCCGATACCGCCAGGATCAGCGAAGTTTCGAAATCCGTACCAAGGGCGGCAAGCACCGTGCTGATCAGCGCCAGAGACAAGGCAAAGAGCATGAAAAAGATCCAGGCCACAAAGGCGCCGTTCTTTTGCAGCCGCCGGTTGCCAGCACCCTCGCCGCTGACCGATGACGGATGCACCAGCCGTTCCATTTCGCCAAGCCCGTTGAGATAAAGCGCATAGACCCGCAGCAATTTGACGCCGCCCGCTGTGGTGGCCACCCCGCCGCCAATCAGAGACAGGCCCAGAAGAATCATACCCGGGGTTTCCAACCCCGACCATTGCCCGGCGGCCTCCCAGTCGGCGCTTTCAAATCCGGTGGTGGACAGGAAGGACATCACCGTGAACAGCGCCCCCCAGAAGGCGCGCAGCGCCTGCATGCCATCCTCGGCGTTGTTGACCTCAAACGTTGCCAGCCAGTGGCGCAGGAACAAGAGCGTCGGAACCCCCAGCACAATCAGTAGGCCGGAACGGAACTCCGGGTCACGATCCAGCCGCCCGTCGCCGGTACTGACCGTATCGGAAGAAAATGTCAGCCGCGACAGGGCAAAGAACATGAACAGGAACATGACCATTTCCCCGGCCATGCCGCTGTTTGCCGCCTCGGTGCCCCCGACCGATGAAATCCCCGAGGTCGCCATCACCGACATCGCATGGGTCAGCCCGGCCAGCGATTTACTACCAGTCATCATCAAAAGGGTCCAGAGAACCAGCGTCAGCGCGAAATAGACCGGCGTCAGGGTGCGTGCGACTGTGATCAATTGGCGCCGTGGATCCGCCTTTTGCATCAGAACAGGTGTCGCGCCACCGCCGCCCGGCTCCCCCTTGGCGGTGACTTCGAAGCCGCCCAGGAACATCGGCGCCAGAACCGCCGAGGCGGCGATCCACATCAAAAGGCCGCCAAGCCAGCCAACAATCGCCCGCCACAGATGCACGCTGGGCGGCAGCCGCCCCGGATCGGCAAAGATATCGGCGCCCGTTGTGGTGACGGCGCTCACCATGTCGAAATATGCGTTGAGGAAGCTTGTGTTTTTCAACGCATCCTGTACGGGAAGCGCAAGGAACAGCGGCAATACTGCAAAGGTTGCCAGCAGCGACAGCAACTGCCCCGGCATGCCATAGCGGGGCATCTTATTGCCCAGCGACAAGGCAATCACAGCGATCACAAAAAGCCCCAAGAGGCCGGAGAAAAAGAAACTTTGCGATGTCGGGTGGTCGTTCAGGATCACCGCATGGGTGGCCGGCACCCACATGGCCAGGCAAGCCACACCCCAGATCAGCAGGAACAAAGGCAGACGCAACAGCCCGCCCGCGGTATGATTGCGTGCCGCCATGCTAGAAGTAGTCGATCGAAACCTGCATCAGGCGCTCGACCTCTGGCACATCGGCGGCCATCGCAAAGATCGCGATGACATCACCCTCTTCGATGCGCATTTCGCCGCTGGGTCGCAGGACCTCGCCTCCCTTGCGCACAGCGCCGATCAGTACGCCTTCGGGGAAGGGAATATCGCGAACCGCTTGTCCCGCCATCGGAGAGGTTCCCAGAACCTCAGCCTCGATCACCTCGGCTTCGGCATCGCCAATGGAATAGACCTGCCGAACGCGGCCATAGCGGATGTGTTGCAGGATCGAACTCACCGTGGTGGAGCGCGGGTTGATAAAGGCGTCGATCCCGAGAGGCGCCATCAGCGGCAGCAAGGTCGGATCATTGATCAGGGCCACCACGAAAGGGCAGCCTTCGGATTTGGCGCGCACGGCCGCCAGCATGTTGGTCTTATCATCGTCGGTGACAGCAAGCATGGCATCGGCGCGATCAATACCGCCTTCAATCATCAGAGAACGGTCCAGCCCGTCACCGTTCAGAACGATGGTCCTCTCGAGTGTTTCGGCCGCCCGCTCGGCGCATTTGCGGCTTTTCTCAATGATCTTGGCGCGGATCCGTCCGGTGCGGTTCTCAAGCGCCTTTGCCACTTCAAGGCCCACATTACCGCCGCCCACGATCACCACCCGATCCTGGCGTTTTTCTTTCTTGCCAAAGACTTCGATGGTTCTGCTTACGTCGTCCGTGTGGCAAAACACATAGGCGCTGTCGCCGACGAACAGCTGATCGCCCGGTTCCGGTGCAAACAGGCTGCCATCGCGCCGCACACCCACAACGATAGCCCGCAGGGTGGAAAACAGATCCGTCAGCTGCCGCAGCGGCGTGTTGACCACCGGGCAATCCTCGTCGATCTGAATGCCGAGGAGCTGCGCCTTGCCGCCCATGAAGGTTTCCGTGTCAAACGCGGCCGGTGCCAGAAGCCGCTGAATGGCGGCGGCGGCGACCTCGCGTTCGGGGCTGATCACCACATCGATGGGCAGATGGTCACGCCGGTACAGGTCGGAATAGATCGCATTCAGGTAGCTGCGCGCCCGCAGCCGGGCAATCTTGCGCTGGATCGAGAATACCGAATGGGCAACCTGACAGGTCACCATGTTGACCTCATCCGAGTGGGTTGCGGCGATGATCATATCCGCATCCCGCGCCCCTGCCCGCTCCAGAACATCCGGGTATGAGGCAAAGCCCGCAATCCCCTGAACATCCAGCGTATCTGTCGCGCGGCGCACCAGATCCGGGTTGTTGTCGACAACTGTCACATCGTTGTGCTCGCCGGACAGGTGCCGCGCGATCTGCCAGCCAACCTGGCCGGCGCCACAGATGATAACCTTCATGATCTTTTCCCTTGGGCGCGATCTTGCCAGTTTTGAATGACAGAAGCCGCCAGAGGGGTCAAATCAATTGTACTGACCGTCATCGCGGGGCATTCTGACAGCATGACCCGTACTTACCGCCGCTTCCGTTCCCTGTTCGCCGTGCCCGTTTTGGGCGCCGTCCTTGCCGGATGTGGCCCGGTGCCGGTCTATTATCGCGAAGGCGCCGATGTGCAGCGGCTCAAGGCCGATACGCTTTCCTGTCAGGTCAGCGCACTGGAAAAGGCGCCCGTGGCCAACGAAATTCGTCAGCGCCCGCCCGTCTATTATCCCGGCGGGCAATATTGCAGGGACGGCAACTGCTGGAGCCGCCCCGGATACTGGGTTGATGGTGGCATCTATACGGTTGATGTGAACCAAGGTCTGCGCAGACGGTTGGAGCAAAGCTGTATGGCCAAGAAAGGGTATCAAGAGGTACCCCTGAGGCGCTGCACCACCGCCGAAGTCGGGCAGCGTCTGGCCGGACAATCGCGCCGCCTGCCGCCGCTGACTGGCGATGCTTGCGTCTGGAAAGGCCCTGACAACACCCTGCATGTCCTGACGCCGTAGTCGGCCACGCTGCCGCCCCAGACACCGGGTTTTCTCCAGGCTTCGCAAACACAATGACAGCAGGCGCGCAGACCGTGCCTACGCGCCCCGTCATCCGTCCGCGGCGGTCAAACCATATCTTCTTCCTGCTCCACATGAGCAACGCGCGCGCCAGCCTTGTTCGAGGTGACAACGCCAAGGGATTTCAGCTTGCGGTGCAAGGCCGAGCGTTCCATACCCACAAACGAAGCCGTGCGGCTGATATTGCCACCGAACCGGTTGATCTGGGTCAGCAGATATTCGCGTTCAAAGGCCTCGCGGGCCTCACGGAGCGGCAGCGTCGCCAAGGCCCCGGACAGGACGACGCGGCCCTCGTCTTCGACCTTTTCCTCTTCACGCGGCAGATCGCGCGCCTCGATCGGGCCATTGCCATCGCCAAGGATCAGGATCCGCTCCACCAGGTTTTTCAGCTGGCGGACGTTGCCGGGCCACATCATGGTCTGCATCAGTGCAACCGCCTCATCCGTCAGTTCACGCAGTGGCAGGCCCTGCGCCTCATTAAAGCTGCGGATAAAGTGTTCGGCCAGAACAGGAATATCCTCGCGCCGATCTGCGAGCGTCGGCACCGCAATCGGCACCACGTTCAGCCGATGATAGAGCTCCTGCCGGAAACGGTCCGCTTCAATTTCTGCCTCCAAGGCCTTGTTTGTGGAAGAAATCACCCGCAGATCGACCCGCACGTTCTCGGATCCACCAACCCGCTGGAACTGCTGATCGACCAGCACCCGCAGGATCTTTGACTGGGTGCCAAGCGGCATGTCCGCGACCTCGTCAAAGAACACCACGCCGCCATGCGCCTGTTCCAGCAATCCCGGCTCAACCCCGCGGTCCGTGGTTTCACGGCCAAACAGCACCTCTTCCATCCGCTCCGGCTCGATGCTGGCGCAGTTCACCGTCACGAAGGGAGCCGAGGCACGGGCCGAATTGGAGTGGATATAGCGCGCGGCGATATCCTTGCCCACGCCGGCAGGTCCCGTCAGCATCACACGGCCATTGGATTTAGTGACCTTGTCGAGCTGCGCCACCAGCGCCCGGAAGGCTGCGGAATTGCCGATCATCTCGGCAGCTCCGGTTTCCTTGCGGCGCAGATCGGTGTTCTCACGGCGCAAGCGCGAAGTCTCCATCGCCCGCCGGATCACCACCATCAGCTGATCGATATTGAAGGGCTTTTCGATGAAATCATAAGCACCCTGTTTGATCGCCGCGACCGCAATCTCGATATTCCCGTGGCCTGAGATGATCACCACCGGTACCTCGGGATTGTCCCGCTTCACGGTTTTCAGGATGTCGATGCCGTCCATCTGGCTGTCCTTAAGCCAGATATCGAGGATCAGCAACGCCGGAGGCTCCTGCCCGATCTCGGCCATGCATTCCTCGGAGTTCGCCGCCTTTCGCGTGGCAAACCCCTCATCTTCCAGGATATCGGAAATCAATTCGCGAATGTCGCGCTCATCGTCAACGATCAGAATGTCACTCATGTCAGACCTACCTTCACTGTATTTCTGTTAGCCTCAGCCGTACGTACGGCGTCTGGCAGGCGGATCACCGCCATGGCTCCAAAATGGTTCTGTCCTTCGAACACCGGCGCATCCTCAAGCGTCAGGGTGCCGCCGTGTTCTTCGATAATCTTCTTCACAATCGGCAATCCCAGCCCGGTGCCTTCGTTCCGGGTGGTTACATAGGGTTCAAACAACCGCGCGCGGTCCTCTGGCAAGCCGATGCCATTATCGGCAATCGTCACCTCATACCCCCCTTTATCGGCCCGGCGCAGCGCCACGCGAATTTGCGGATCCAGATCCTCGGGCGCACCTTTTTTCTTCAGGCTTTCAATCGCTTCACCGGCATTTTTGATCAGGTTAGTCAGCGCCTGCCCGATCATCGTCGCATCCAGATCTGCACAGCACACGGTATTGGGCAGATCCGCCGTAATCGTCACATCCGGCTGGCCGGTGCGCTGCAGCACCACCGCGTCCTGCACCAGCTTGACCAGATCTTCTTCATGGCGTTCTGGTTCCGGCATGCGCGCGAATTTTGAAAACTCATCGACAATCCGGCGCAGATCGTTGGTCTGGCGCACGATCACATCGGTCATGGCTTGCAGTTGATCGCTGTTTTCCTCGCCTAGCTTGGGCGCGAACTTGCGCTTGATCCGCTCCGCACTCAGCTGGATCGGGGTCAGCGGGTTCTTGATCTCATGGGCAATCCGCCGGGCCACATCGCCCCAGGCGGCCATCCTCTGGGCGCTGACAAGATCGGTAACGTCGTCAAAAGCCACCACATAGCCTTCGAGGTTGCCATCATCGGACCGGCGCTGCGACATCCGCACCAGCAGGTTTTCCAACCGACCATGCCGCGTCACCTTGATCTCATCCTGCGCGGTTTCCGCGCCATCCTTGGTCAGGGTTTCGAACAGCGGGCCGAATTCTGGCACCGCAACGGCGAGCGCCAGAGATTGCCGGTCTCCGTGCCAATCCAGCAGACGTTCCCCGGACCGATTCACAAAGGCGACCCGGCCTTCGGCATCCAACCCCACGACACCGGAGGTGACTGAGGAGAGAACCGAATCGAACAGCCTACGACGGCGCTCAATCTGGTCGGTGTTTTCCAGCAACGTCTTGCGCTGTTGTTTCAGTTCCCGCGTCATCCTGTTGAAATACTGGCCAAGTTGGGAAATCTCGTCACCGCCGTTCTCTTCGGGCACCTGCACGTCAAGATCACCGCCACCGACCCGGCGCGCGGCCACGGTCAGGCGACCGACAGGACCGGACAAACGTTCCGCAAACCACATGCCCAACCACATGGCCGCCAGGATCAGGATCAATGCAAACCCGATGTACAAAAGGCCGAATTCGAACAGCACCCGACCGCGCTCTTTCTCAAGCTGTTGATAGAGGTTCGCGGTCTGCTGGGTTTCATCCAGAAGGTTCAGTAATTCACCATCCACATCGCGACTGATGTACAGGAACCGGTCGACAAAGGCGTTCAGGCGCACAATGGCCCGGAACTCGTTATTGTCCCAGTCCTGGATGATGCTCATCCCCTGCTCGGCCGCCTCGGTGATCTGCTCAGGATCGGGATGTTCGAAATCAAATTCGTAGGACCGTTCGCCCCGCACCCGGATATCGCCAACGCCATCGATGACATAGGCCTCGCGTAGGCCACGCTGGATCTGCAGCTGCCCCTGCGACAGAACCTGCCGCAGCTCTGCATCGTTCATGAAAAAACTACGCGAGCGGCTGGTATCTAGGTAACGCGCCAGCGCCTCGCCATCTTCGGAAAGGTCACGCCGTTGTTCCACCTGATAGGCCTCGGCAGCCGCAAGCGACGAGCCGATGACCTGCCGAACACGCTGGGAAAACCAGCCCTCAAGCCCAACATTCACCGTCAATACTGCAAAGATCGCGACGATAACCGTGGGCACCAGCGCCAAAAACCCAAAGGCTCCGATCAGCCGCAGGTGCAGTCTGGAGCCAGCCGATTTGGAACGGCGCGCCGCGAACAGACGCACAATCTGGGTCAACACCAAGGCGGCAATCGCCATGATGTAGACCATGTCGGCCAGCAGAATCAGGCGCAACGACATAGAGGATGCGCCGTGCCCCAAAGGACCAAAGATCAGAAACGTCACCAGAGCCAGAATCGGCCCCAGCAGGACAAGGCCAAGGGTGCCGATATTGCGCGCCTTCCGGGTTTTCCGCCACCGGTCAAACGCCGCGAGCGTTCTGAATCCCCCGCGAAGATGTGACTTCTGCGCCACTGGCTGCCCTCATTCTGATGTATGGCCTTCTAGGCCAACCGCCACATGTCGCGACCTCACCGACGGCTGTGCCGGTCGGCCACGTTTCTGTGGCGATATTACATCAGTTTGCGCCGCCGTGTCACCTCAATATCAAGGTCCGTAATTTTCTTTCTCAGGGTATTGCGGTTGATGCCCAGCAATTCGGCGCATTTCGCCTGATTTCCGCCGGTTGCAGCCAGCGCAATCTCGATCAGGGGCGTCTCTACTTCGCGCAGCAGCCGTCCGTAAAGCCCCGGCGGCGGCAACATGTCGCCATGCAGATCAAAATAGCGTTGCAGGTGGCGCGCCACGGATTCGGATAGCTTTTCGTTGACTGCGCCACTGACCATGGGTTCGGCCCCGGTCTGCGGCCCCAGCGCCGCCGCAACATCGGATTTACCGATTTCCTCGCTCCGCGCGGTCAGCGCCAGTCGGCGAACCACGTTTTCCAGCTGGCGCACGTTCCCGGGCCAGGCGAAATGGCGCAAAAGCTCGCGTCCTTCTTCGCTCAGCGTGCGGTGCGGCGCGCCTTCGTTTTCTGCCCGGATCAGGAAGTGCTCCGCCAAGAGCGCTATATCCTCGACCCGTTCGCGTAGCGCGGGCACGTGCAGTTCCGTCCCGCAGAGCCGGTAATACAGATCGGCGCGCAGTTCCCCGGCCTCCATCGCCGGAGCCAGGTCTTTCTGGCTCGTCGCCATGAAACGCGGAGAATGATCACTGGTCGCATCCATCATGCGCACCAGCCGGGCCTGCGCCTCATCCGGCAGATCCAGAAGCTCATCAATCAGCAGCGTGCCGCCCTTGACCTGCGACAAAAGCCGTGCAGGACCTTCGAGCTCGATCAGCTCGGCCGCGGTGGCGGTCACATAGGGCAAGGTGCGCCGGTCGGAGAAATCGTGAATAGCACGCGCAATCAATGACTTGCCCGTACCACTTTCACCCGTAACCAAAAGCGGCATATCGGTGTTCATCACCCGCGCGATCAGGCGGTACAGGCCCTGCATCACCTCGGTACGACCAACGAGAGGCAGTTCCTCGGGGCGGTCGCCTTCTTCTTCCGAACGGGCCGTGGTCACGGTGGTCCGTTTCTCCGACAACGCCTTGGCCGTGCGCTTCATCAGCTCCGGCAGGTCAAAGGGTTTCGGCAGGTAGTCATAGGCATCCGCCTCGGCCGCCTTGATCGCGGTCATGATGGTGTTTTGGGCCGAAATGACGATCACCGGCAGTCCGGGACGGTCCTCGGCAATCTTGGGCAGCATTTCCAACCCGTTTCCGTCCGGCATCATCACGTCGGAAATCACCACATCACCCTTACCCTCGGCCACCCAGCGCATCAGCGTGGTCAGGGATGAGGTCGCATGAACCTTGCATCCGGCCCGCGTCAGCGCCTGTGTCAGAACCGTGCGAATGGTGCGGTCGTCATCTGCGACCAGAACGGTGCCATCCATCGATCAACTCTCCTGCGATTGGACGTCGCGCGGAACACGCGACAAAGAAAGCCTGAAAACTGTGTGCCCCGGTTCGGAGCTGACAGAAATCCAGCCGTCATGGTCGGCAATGATCTTGCTGACCAATGCGAGCCCCAACCCGGTGCCGTTTTCACGCCCCGAGACAAAGGGATCAAAAATGTCCTCCCGGATGGTGTCCGGCAGCCCCGGTCCATCGTCGATGATCTCGATCTGAAGCGGTAACAGTTTCCCGGTTCCATCGCTGCGGCGTAGCCGGAAGGAATGCTCGTAAAAGGTACGGATCCGAATTTTTCCGCCTTTTTTGCCAGCAGCTTCGGAGGCGTTCTTCAACAGGTTCAGGATCACCTGGAGCAGCTGATCTGCATCGCCCCAAGCCGAGGGCAAAGACGGATCGTATTCTTCGGTGATCGTCATATTGGCGCCGAACCCCAACAACGCAGAGCGCCGGGCCCGGTCCAGAACATCGTGCAGGTTCACCGGTTTAAAATCCGGCTCCGAGAGATTGCCGAATTGCTCCACCTGCTCCAGCAGTTTGACGATGCGGCGGCTTTCGCTGACGATCAGATCGGTCAGCTCCAGATCTTCGGCCGACAGGTTCATGCTCAGCAGTTGCGCCGCGCCAGTGATCCCGGCCAGCGGGTTCTTGATCTCATGGGCCAGCATTTCCGCCATCCCGATGGCAGATTGCGCCGCCGATTTAGCAGAATGGTTCTGCGTCATCCGCCCGGCGAGTTCACGAGGGGACAGCATCAGCAGCATCATCCCCTCGTGCCCGCTCACCGGGGAAATCTGCACCCCGCATTGCAGTGGCGCACGGCTGCTGGCGCCGACGTCAATGTCATTCACGAACAGGGGCGTGCCCGAACTGCGGCTGCGCGCAAAGGCATCCGTGATCGGCGCATCGATATAGATCTGGCTCCAGACCGGTTTCCCCATCAACGCCTTTCGCGAGGTGTTGAGGAACCCCTCCGCCGCAGAATTTGCGTCCGCAATCAAGTCTTCCGCATCAATCAGAAAAGCCGGGACCGGAAGCGAAGCCCATAGCGCACCATCGTCAATCACGCTGCTACCTCGTCTGTTTGCTCACTCAAAGCTGCCTCAAGAAGAACCAGAACCTGATCTGGGTCGCGCTCCGTCAGAACCGCGCGGCGCAGAACGGGGCCAGTGCCTGCGGCATCCATGTACCAGCCCAGATGTTTGCGTGCGACGCGGGTGCCCAGATCGATGCCGTAAAAAGAGAGCATTGCCCGATAATGCTCTGAAACCATGTCCAAAAGCTGTTTCCCTTCGGGGACATCCGGCTTGGGCGTCTGCCAAAGATCATGCGCGATCTCGGCCAGCAGCCACGGCTTGCCCTGGGCGCCGCGGCCAATCATCACGCCATCAGCGCCGGATTGTTCCAGCGCCTGCTGCGCTGCGCCCGTGCCAGTGATGTCGCCATTGGCAAGAACCGGTATGTCCACCGCGTCTTTGATCGCCCGGATCGCGGCCCAATCGGCGGAACCCTTGTAGAACTGGCAGCGGGTGCGACCATGGATAGTCACCATCTTGATGCCCGCATCTTCGGCCCGCCGCGCCACCGAGGCGGCGTTGAGACTCCCCTCATCCCAACCAAGGCGCGTTTTCAGCGTCACCGGAATATCGACCGCAGCCACAACCGCCTCGATCAGCGACAGGGCGTGATCGGGTGTCTTCAACAGCGCCGATCCCGAATACCCGTTGGTCACCTTCTTGGCCGGGCAGCCCATATTGATATCGATGACCCGCGCGCCACGGTCCGCAACCTGCCTAGCGGCCTCGGCCATCCAATGGGCTTCACGCCCGGCCAGCTGAACCGCCGTATTCTCCACATCCGCGCTCAGCTCGGCCCGCTCACGCACGCCGGGCTTGGCCTGCACCATTTCCTGACTGGCCACCATTTCGCTCACGGTCAGCCCAACGCCGAAAGAACGAACCAGATCCCGAAACGGGCGGTCCGTGATTCCGGCCATCGGCGCGAGTGCGATCGGCGGTGTCATAGAGGTGGTTCCGAGGCTGAAGGGCAACTGCCTAATCCTTGTGCAACTGAGACTTTTCTAACCGGGAGCGCCGGGGAGAGACAATGAAATGGCCCCGAATGATCCAATATTCCAGATCGACTGCCTATTTTTTAGGCGCGGCCCCATGGGTGATTGCCTCTGTAACCGGCAGGTCCTAAACAGCCAAGCAAAAGCCGGAGGCTGCCTTTTGACCACTGCCGCACTTATCGTTGCCGCCGGTCGCGGAACCCGCGCTGGCGGCGGTCTTCCCAAGCAATGGCGCCCCCTGAAAGGGCGCCGCGTCATCGACTGGACTCTGGCTGCTTTTCGGCAGGCGGGGATCGAGAAGATCGCCCTGGTCCTTTCGCCCGACGACAGCGAAGCATGGGCCGAATTTCAGGGGCAGCCGGGGATTGTCCTGGCCTCAGGGGGCGATACACGCTTCCGCTCGGTTCTGAACGGGCTGGAGGCGATCGAGGCGCAGGACATCGCCCAAGTGCTGATCCACGACGCGGCCCGGCCCTGCATCACCCCGGATTTGATTCATGCGGTTGAGGAGGCGTTGAGCACAAGCATAGCGGCGGCCCCGGCGCTGGCAGTCACCGATGCGCTGTGGACCGGGCAGGACGACAAGGTCACCGGCACCCGCGACCGCGACGGGCTATTTGCGGCGCAGACACCGCAGGGCTTTCGCTATGCCGAGATCCTTGCCGCGCATCGCGCCCATCCGGGCGAGGCAGCAGACGATGTCGCCGTGGCCCGCGCTGCCGGGCTTGACGTTGCCATCGTTCCGGGAAATCCAGACAATATCAAAATCACCGGCCCCGCGGATTTTGCCCGGGCCGAGTTGATTTTGGGCAGAGCAGACAGCGACAGGTCAGAAGAGGACAGGATGGATATCAGACTGGGCAATGGCTACGACGTTCACAGATTTGGCGCGGGCGACCATGTTGTACTCTGCGGCGTGAAAATACCGCACGACAAGGGGTTGCAGGGTCATTCTGATGCAGATGTCGGCATGCATGCGGTCACCGATGCGATTTATGGCGCGCTGGCCGAGGGCGATATCGGCCGCCACTTCCCGCCGTCTGATCCGCAGTGGAAAGGCGCAGCCAGCGACATCTTCCTGCGTCACGCCGTTGATCTGGCGCGTGATAAAGGTTTCGTGATTTCCAACGTCGACTGCACGCTGGTCTGCGAATACCCCAAGATCACACCGCATTCTGCAAAGATGCAGGCGCAAATGGCATCAATCCTTGGCATTGATGCAGATCGCGTGTCGGTCAAGGCAACAACATCCGAACGGCTTGGCTTTACCGGGCGCAGCGAAGGGATCGCGGCGCTGGCCACCGCGGCATTGGTGAAATCATGAATATCGCAACAGCAATCGGAACCGTTCTGGGCGTCGGTTATCTGCGCCCGGCCCCCGGCACCTGGGGATCCTTGGTGGCGCTGCCGTTGGCCTATGGCTTGCACCTGGCGGGCGGGTTTCCCCTGCTGGCTGCAGTGACCCTCATCTGCACCGCCGCGGGCCTCTGGGCTGCAGCCGAGATGACGCGCGGCAAGGAAGACCTCGACCCGTCTGAATTCGTTATGGATGAACTGGCCGGTCAGTTCCTGGCGCTCTGGGCGATTTCCTATCCATCCTGGGCGCATGGCATCGACATCACCGCCCTATGGCCGGGCTGGGTCACGGCCTTTGTGCTGTTCCGCCTGTTCGATATCCTGAAACCCGGCCCCGTCGGCTGGGCCGACCGCAAGAAAGGCGCGGTCGGGGTGATGATGGACGATGTGATCGCCGGGATCTTTGCCGCCATTGGCGTTGCCCTGCTGGCTGGCCTGTCGCATGGGGTGCTGGGGCTGTGAGTGTCGATGTCGCGAATCTGATCGCCCGCGCAGCCAAGGCAGGCGTGACCATCGCCACCGCCGAAAGCTGCACGGGGGGCATGGTCGCCGCTGCCCTGACCGATATCCCGGGGTCCTCGGCGGTGCTGGATCGTGGCTATGTGACCTATTCCAACACCGCCAAAACCCAGATGATCGGCGTGCGCCCGGAAACGTTGGACGCATTCGGCGCGGTGAGCGAGGAAGTCGCGCGGGAGATGGCCGAAGGTGCCCGCGCCCGCGCCGGAACCACCCTGGCCGTGTCGATCACCGGGATTGCCGGACCGGGCGGTTCTGAGTTCAAGCCCGAAGGCCGGGTCTGCTTTGGCCTCTCTGCCGAAGGGAGGGAAACTCATGTGGAGACCATCGAATTTGGCGCCCTAGGCCGCCCGCAGGTTCGCGCCGCCAGTCGGGATCATGCCCTTTCCCTGCTGGAACGGGCCATTTCACATTAAGTCCATAAAGCGGGCAAACGAGCGCATTTCTTGCCCAAAAATTAATCGCTTCGCTAAAAGCTGCAAAAAACAGCACCCAAGCCAAGCATGATGCTTCTTTTAGCATCGCTCTTGCGTTTTGTCGGCCTCCAACCACTCAATCTTGATGGAAGGAACCCAAAATGAACGGAGCTGATACAGCCTGGATCATTGTGGCGACGGCTTTGGTGCTCTTTATGACGCTCCCCGGTCTCGCGTTGTTTTACGGCGGGCTGGTACGTGCCCGAAATGTGCTCAGCGTCTTCATGCATTGCTACGCAATTGCCTGCTTGATGAGCGTTCTGTGGCTGGTCGCGGGATACTCCATCGCATTCGGCGGCGGCACCAGCGGTTACTGGGGCGGGCTGGACAAGCTGTTCCTGAGCGGCGTTGATGCAGACAGCCTGGCAGGCACCCTGCCCGAAGTGCTGTTCTTTGCCTTCCAGATGACATTTGCCATCATCACACCGGCGCTGATCGTCGGCGCCTACGTGGAACGGGTTGGGTTTGGCTTTGTGCTGACCTTCTCCGGGCTGTGGATGCTCCTCTGCTATGCGCCTGTGGTGCACTGGATCTGGGGCGGCGGCATGCTGTCCGATGGCGGTATCTTTGGCGACATCGGCGTGCGTGATTTTGCCGGCGGCATCGTGGTGCATGAAACCGCAGGCCTTGCCGCGATCATCATTGCCGTCTTCCTTGGGCCGCGCAAAAACAGCACGACGCCGCCGCACAATCCCGGCTTCGTGGTCATCGGTGCAGCCATGCTCTGGGTTGGTTGGTTCGGCTTCAACGGCGGCTCGCAACTGGCAGCAGACGGCGGCGCAGCCATGGCGCTGACCGTGACGCATATTTCGGCCGCCACGGCATCGCTGACCTGGGCACTGTGGGAAAAGATCAAATACGGCAAAGCCTCGGTTGTCGGCATCGTCACCGGCACCATCGCAGGCCTTGCCTCGATCACCCCGGCCAGCGGTTTTGTCGGCCCGGTTGAAGCGCTGATCATCGGCGCCGTCGCGGGTATCCTGTGTCAGGAAGCGGTCAATCTGGTGCGCAATGTGCTGAAGATCGACGACACGCTGGATGTCTTTGCCGTGCACGGCGTTGGCGGCATCTTCGGTACCATCATGATTGCCGTCTTTGGTGCAGGCAGCTGGGCTGCGCAACTGGGTGGTCTGGCGGTCGTCGGGATCTTCACAACAGTTGTCACTGTGGTTCTGGTCAAAGTGGTCGCTGCTGTCACCGCCCTGCGCGTCGATGCAGAAGCCGAAACCAACGGTCTGGATATCTCGGCCCATGGTGAGCGGGCCTACGATCTGTCAAGTTAAGACAACAACTTAGAGAACTGAATTTCCTGAGGCAGGCCCCTTTTTTGAAGGGGCCTGTTTTGTGTCAGCCGCTGTCACTGCGCGGCGAGTGGCAAGGCTGCCCCGGCCACCAAGGCAGGAGACTAGCCGTAAAGATCCGCCGCCCGCCGTTCGAATGCGCGCACGATGCGCTGCATTGCCTCGTTGAATACCACGCCGATGATGCCCTGAAGCACCGCGTTCTTGAACTCGAAATCGACAAAGAAATCGACATTGCAACCGCCATCGGGACGATCTTCAAAAGACCAGTTGGATTTCATGTAGCGGAACGGACCGTCGAGGTATTCGGTATCGATCTTGCGCGTAACAGGAAACAGGGTCACCCGGCTGCCAAAGCGTTCGCGGAACACTTTGAAGGAGATCACCAGATCGGCCTCCATAACCTCAGCATCGCCCTGTGGCGTCACGCTGCGGATCCGGGCTGCGGCGCACCAAGGCAGGAATTTGGGATATTGCGCCACATCCGCCACCAGATCGTACATCTGCTGTGCTGAATAAGGCAGCTGGCGGGTTTCCGAATGGGTGGGCATGGTTTCGTCGAATTTCCTGCTATGATCGTGCCGCGTCATGTCCTATGAACGCGCGGGAATTTCAAGGGGTCAGCCATGTCACAGCGTCCATATGTCATCGATGTGATGATTTCAGCCAAGGCCATCGCCGCACGGATCGAAGAGCTGTGCGGCGATATCCACGCCGAGTTCGGGGACACCGACAAGCTGGTCGTCGTCGGCCTGTTGCGCGGCAGTTTCGTCTTTATCGCCGATCTTGTCCGCGAACTGGACCTGCCTATCGAGGTCGATTTCCTTGAGGCGTCCTCCTACGGTGACGGTATGGAGAGCAGCCGGGAAGTGCGCATTCTCAAGGACTTGCGCGGCGCCATTGAAGGTCGCGACGTGCTGGTCGTGGAGGATATCGTCGACACCGGGCATACGCTGAACCACGTGATCGGCCTTTTGAACAGCCGCAAGCCCGCGCGGCTTAAATCCATTGCCCTGCTCGACAAACCCTCGCGCCGCGAGGTGGATTTCCGCGCCGACTGGATCGGGTTCGAAATCCCCGATGAGTTCGTCGTCGGCTACGGCATCGATTTTGCGCAACGTAACCGCAACCTGCCCCATATCGGCAAGGTCCGCTTTACCGAAGACAGCGCCTGATCCCGCACCATAGCCTGGCGTCGGCGGTAACCTCGTTCAGTGGTTGCCACCTGGCGCCTGGTTCAGAACAGCGTCGATTGCAGCGGCAAAGATCGCAGACCCAACGGGGATAAGCTCATCCGGGAAATCATAATCCGGATTGTGAAGCTGCGGCATGGTCTCGCCTGCGCCGAGCCAGAACATAGCGGATTTGGCTACTTTGGAGAATTGACCAAAATCCTCTGACCACGGCTGTGGCACCTGCCACAACTGCGCTGGGTAACCCGCTGTTTCTGCGCCAAAAGACAAGATCTCGGTTGCCTCAGGGTGGTTGGTGCACGCATCAAAGACATCGTCATAGGAAACGGTGTATTCCAGCCCCTCTGCCGCGCAGACCTCTGCAAGAACCGCGTTGGCCTCCTCCGTCAACTGCTCCATCCGGGAATCGGTGACGGTGCGCAGGGTGACCCAGATTTCCGCCTCTCCCGGCGCGATGCCGAATGTCGGCTCCCCCAGCCAGGCGTGGGTAAGGGTTACGCGGGCGAAATCGGCGGACATCTCTCCGCCCGGCCCCAGTGCCACCAGTCCCGGCATCAGCTTGGTCAATGCCCCGGCTGGGGATACCCCGTCCTGCGGCGCCGCTGCATGGGAGGTCTTGCCCATGAGACGGATCCGCATGCCGCGCGACGCGCAATTTGCGGGTCCTTGACACAGGGCCACCGCACCGGCGGCGAGACCCGGATAGTTGTGAAGTGCAAAGGCATAGTCCGGTTGGATGCGTTCAAATTGCGGATCTGCAATAACAGCCGCGGCGCCCTTACCGGTTTCCTCGGCGGGTTGGAACAGCAGCACCACCCGGCCCGTTTGCGGACGGGTGCGCGCCAGATCCTCCGCCAGGGCGGCAACCATCACCATATGGCCGTCATGACCGCACAGATGCCCGCGCCCTGCATGACCCGACCGGTAGTCGGCGTCAGAGACTTCCTCGATCGGCAACCCATCCAGCTCACAACGGATCAGCACCGTCGGACCCTCGGCAGCGCCACGATAGACGGCCGCAACGCCGTGTCCGCCCAGCCCGGTCAACAATTCATCCGGCGCGTGTTGGCGTAGATACCCCGCAACCACATCGGCAGTTTTTTCTTCACTGCCAGAGACTTCCGGGATTGTGTGAAGCCTGTGGCGCAGCGCGGTCAGCTGCGCCCGACGCTCAGGCGTCATGCCCGACCCAGCCTTGCATTCCGGGCCTCGCGCAGCCGGTCAAAGTCATCCCCTGCGTGATAGGACGACCGGGTCAGCGGCGTGGCCGAGACCATCAGGAAGCCCTTGCCGTAGGCCGCCTTTTCATAAGAGGCGAATTCCTCGGGCGTCACAAAACGATCCACTGCGTGGTGTTTCGGGGTCGGCTGCAGATACTGGCCGATGGTCAGGAAATCGATATCCGCAGCGCGCATATCGTCCATCACCTGCTTCACCGCCTGCGCGTCCTCGCCGAGGCCAACCATGATTCCCGATTTGGTGAACATCGACGGATCCAGCTCCTTCACCCGCTGCAAAAGGCGCAGCGAATGGAAATACCGCGCGCCCGGACGCACCTCGGGGTAGAGCCCCGGCACGGTTTCCAGATTGTGGTTGAACACATCCGGGCGAGCTTCAACGACGGTTTCCAGCACTTCCGGCGCGCATTTGATGAAATCCGGGGTCAGGATTTCGATCGTGGTCTTCGGGCTGCGGTGGCGCACGGCCCGGATCGTCTGAGCGAAATGCTCGGCGCCGCCGTCCTCAATATCGTCGCGGTCAACGGATGTGATCACAACGTGGTTGAGACCCAGTTTTTCCACCGCATGGGCGACCCGGCCCGGCTCAAAGGCGTCCAGTTCCTCGGGCGGCTTGCCGGTGGCAATGTTGCAGAAGGTGCAGGCCCGGGTGCAGACCTCGCCCATGATCATCATGGTGGCGTGGCCCTGGCTCCAGCATTCGCCCACATTGGGGCAGCCGGCCTCTTCACAGACGGTCACAAGATTGTTTTCCCGCATGATCTTGTGGGTGTCGGCATAGCCTTTTCCACCGGGCGCCTTCACGCGAATCCAGCTGGGTTTCTTCGGCTGTTCGTTATCGGGGCGGTGCGCCTTTTCCGGGTGGCGCTGCGCGGGGATTTTCAGGTCTCTCACGGGTTTTTCCCTTGCGGCAACTGTTCATCCGCTGATGTATCACAGCCACACGGCAATGACACGGCCATTTCTGCAACCCTGGTTTCACCATTTCGCAACCGCCGCCGAACCGCGCCTTCAGCGGCATCGTGCCAGTCTTGTGATCATCCATCTCTGCAATGCGGCGCTGAACATTGCTTGTGCAGCATTCCCCATTGCAGCGTTTGCGCAAGTTTATTAAGCCAGCGCCCAGAACCGATTTTCACCATATGGAGACCGACATGAAAGCTGGCGTCAAACTGCCCGAGGTAACCTTCCACACCCGCGTTCGCGACGAAGCGATCGAAGGCCCGAACCCGTTCCGCTGGGAAGACAAAACCACCGCCGACTATTTCGCGGGCAAGCGCGTTGTGCTGTTCTCGCTGCCGGGCGCCTTCACCCCGACATGCTCCACCTACCAGCTGCCCGGTTTCGAAAACGGCTTTGCCGATTTCAAAGCCGAAGGTATCGATGCGATCTACTGCATGTCGGTCAACGACAGCTTTGTGATGAACAAATGGGCGGAATCGCAAAACCTTGAAAACGTTCAGGTTATCCCGGACGGTTCCGGCGAGTTCACCCGTAAGATGGGCATGCTGGTGGCCAAGGACAACCTCGGCTTTGGCGCGCGCAGCTGGCGTTATGCCGCCATCGTCAAGGACGGTGTCGTCGAAGCCTGGTTCGAAGAGCCCGGCCTGTCGGACAACCACGCCGAAGATCCCTATGGCGTCTCCTCGCCCGAAACCGTGCTGAACTACCTGAAAACCGCCAAGGCGGAAGTTGCAGCCTGATCTTCAGGCCTCCTGATCTTCAGCGGGCGCGCCCGGCGCGTGCCCGCTGTCCTGCCTGCACTGGCTGACAATCCCTTCCCCCACTGATCTGACGACCTCGGCTAGCTGTTCGAACCAGCCTTCGCCATCGGTTGAATCGCGTCGCACCAGCCCGATACGCCTATATGGCTGCGGCTCGGGGAACCTCTGTACTCGCAATCCTTCTGCACCGCCGCATTCTGCCTGCGCGGCAATTTCCGGCATCAGGGTCAGGCCGAATCCTGCCGCAACCAGTCGTGACAGGGTGGCCAGCGATCCCGCCCCCATATTGATTTCCGGCGCGGTACGTTGCATCCCGCAGATATCGAGCGCCTGATCGGTCAGGCAGTGCCCATCCTCCAGCAGCATCAGCTGCTCTGATCGCAGATCCTGCGGGCGAATGCCGGGACCATGGGCATTGATCTGCTCCAGCCGGTTGCAGGAGCCCGCCAGCAGGAACCGGTCGCGAAACAATTCAACCTCGACCAGACCATTACCGCCACTGGGCAAGGCCAGCACCGCTGCATCCAGCTCCCCGGCCTGTAACAGTGCCAGCAGCCGCTCTGTCGTGGCCTCGCGCACTTGAATCGCCAACTGCAAATCAACCGCGCGCAGCTGCGCCAGCGTTCCGGGTAGTAGATAGGGCGCAACGGTGGGAATCACCCCAAGGACAAGACTACGTCGTCCGCTGCTTTGATCCCGGGCCGTGCGCGCCAGGGTCTCGGCCGCCTGAAGCACCGCGTCGGCCTGCGCCAGCACCTGCCGCCCCAGCGGGGTCAGCACCACATCGCGGGCTCGGCGTTCCACCAGGGGACCGCCCATCACGTCCTCAAGCGCGCGGATCTGAACCGACAGCGCCGGTTGGGAGACATGACAGGCCTCGGCAGCGCGGCCAAAGTTCCTGTTGGCGCAAAGCGCCTGAAAATAGGTCAGTTGTCGTAGAGTGAAGTTCATAGCTTCTATTTATCCCAGCCAATCAAAACCACAAGTCGCAGCTATCACCCGATCAGTCTTTCCTGCTCTCCCTCCTGTCCGCAGGATTCGTAGTGGGATTGCAGCTGCTGCAGGGCGATGCGCAGCACGATCTTTCCAGATCGCGCCGACCAGCCAAGCTGCCGCTCTGCCGCCTCAAGCCCCTCAAGGTAGCAACAACAGCGCAGGGCGATATCGCTGAGCCCGGCGCCAAGGGCCGCCAGTGCCCGCCGCGCCCGGTCCCGGGCCGCCCGGGCTGTTGCGCTTGGCATCGGGGTTGGTTCCGGTCTGGCACAGGACTCACCGCCGAAATAAGCCGCCTCCTGCATCAGGTGATTGCCGATCTGGGCCACTTCGAAATCCTCGCGCAGACGTTTGCCGACCCGAACCAGGTCGGGCGGCAGGAAGGGCTCGCCGTTCTTGTCGATAAGCCGCGCCAACATATCCATCGGTGTCTCCCCGCCGCCATAACGCGTGCGCCTGGGGCGTGGCGATTGTCCTTTGTGGCCGCTGGGCCCCCCGGCAAGGGCCGCGATTCCGTTTTCGGCACGGTTGCGTGCCTTGTTCTCACGCTCGGCGATCAGCCGGGTCAGAAGGTTACGACCGTTACTGGTGATCTGGTAGCGGCTGAGCCGTCCGGACCGGGTGCAATCAATCCAGGTCAAAAGCGCCATCGCCCCGGCCAGCCCGCGGCTCACCGACAGCTTCGCCTCGACCGGATCGCCCTGCCGGACCACCACAGCGGTTTCCATACCCTCGGCCACCGCCAGAACAGCGCCGGGTTGCGCAAGACGCGTGAGGATTTCAACAGAACGGGCTTCAAGCAGGGCAGTTTGCGAAGGCGGCAGCGCCCCGCTTTCCTCAGCCCCAGAATGCCAACACGCCAGCGCAGTCAGAATGCTATCGATTAACGGGTCGTCGCGCCGGATCTCAATCCGGCGCACCTGCCGCAGCACCGTAGACGGATGACAGCCCGCCTGACGGGCCAGTTGCCGGATCGATTGCCCTGTTTCCGTATGCTGCAGATACCTTTGCGCATCCTCGGGAAGCCAGTCCGGCAGCTTCGAAACAGATAGTGTACCCATGATATCAGATCCCCGACTGTTGTTCAGGGAATAATCCACGGGGCACCCCCATGGTTACCCACAAGGGGATCGCGTCCTACTCACCTGTTTTTAAACAAAACTTCGCGTCCGACCATCATTCATTTCAAATTTATATCAATCAACCAACAATACAGCGCGCGCTAGTATGCCCTGCGCCGCAACACCCGTTTTGGTTGCGTTATGACATCGCCGCCCGTCGTCACAGAAAGGACCCGCGCGATGCAAGATGTTCTTAGCCGCCTAGCGGCGTTGCACCGACCCCGCCTTCTTGTCCTCACCGCCAGAATTGGCGCCAGCAGCTACCTGCGGGAGAAGAGCCTGAACCGATTGCTGGGATATGGCGCCCGGCCCAGCCCGTCGGCAGCGATCCTGAAACTGTTGGACATGGAGTATGAGCTCAACGCATGCCGCCTGCTGCGCGATGCGGGGTATGACCTGCGCCGCCATATCGAGGTGCTGATCGCGCTGATGGGAGAGGCAAATCTCCTGCGGAGCAGTAAGGAAACATGATCCTCTCGGGGCGTTACTCATTCGACAGAACAGAAAAAGGCGGCATCCGCATGGCCACCGCCTTACAGGACCGCCCATGCCGGACAGCCCCCAGCTTTCCGAGGCTTACAGGAAGGAATCCGGCATGGATGCCTTTTTCTCAGCCACGTAGGCTTCCAATGCATCCTTGATCGCCGGGTCCAGCGCAGGCGGCTGATAGGTCGCCAGCAGGTGATCAACCCGCGCAGAGGCAAGCGCATAGGTGTCGCGTGCGCCTTCCTCTTCCCAGGTTTCAAAGGGCTTGTAATCCAGCAGATCGGATTTCCAGAACGCCGTTTTAAAGTTCGCCTGCGTATGGGCGCAGCCCAGATAATGGCCGCCGGGACCTACTTCGCGGATGGCATCCATCGCCTGATCGTCTTCGCTGACGGTGACGCCCTTGGCCAACCCGTGCAGCACGCCAAGCTGATCGGCATCCATCACGAATTTTTCGAAATCGGCCACCAGACCACCTTCGAGCCAGCCACAGGAGTGCAGCATGAAGTTGACGCCGGACATCAGCCCCATGTTGAGCGAGTTTGCTGTCTCATAGGCGGCTTGAGCATCGGGCAGTTTCGAGCCGCAGAACGACCCGGCCGAGCGGAACGGCAGACCCAGACGGCGCGCCAGTTGGCCCGCACCATAGGTCACCAGCGATGCCTCGGGCGTGCCAAAGGTCGGAGCGCCGGAGTTCATATCGATGGAAGAAACGAAGGCGCCAAAGATGACCGGAGCGCCCGGACGGATCAGCTGGCTATAGGCCACACCGGCCAGAACCTCGGCCAGAACCTGCGTCAAGGTGCCCGCCACCGACACCGGCGCCATGGCGCCGCCAACGATAAAGGGCGAAATGATGCAGGCCTGGTTGTTCTTGGCATAGACTTCCAGCGCGCCCATCATCACATCGTCGAAGGTCATCGGCGAGTTGATGTTGATGAGCGAGGTCATCACGGTGTTGTCCTGCACGAACTCCTTGCCGAACAAGACGCCGCACATATCAACCGAATCCTGCGCGCGACTCGGTTCAGTGACCGATCCCATGAAGGGTTTGTCGCTCAGCGTCATATGCGCCAGCAGCATGTCGAGGTGACGCTTGTTGACCGGCACGTCGGTCGGCTCACACACGGTGCCACCGGAATGGTGCAACCATTTGGACATATAGCCCAACTTCACGAACTTCTGGAAATCCTCCAGCGTCGCATAACGACGGCCACCTTTGGCATCGCGCACGAAGGGCGGGCCATAGATCGGCGCCAGCACCAGATTCTTGCCGCCGATTTCGACGCTTTTCTCCGGGTTGCGCGCGTGCTGGGTGAAGGTGCTGGGCGCGGTTTCGCACAGTTTGCGGGCCAGACCACGGGGAATACGGACCCGTTCGCCCTGAACATCCGCACCAGCGGCCCTCCAGCGCTCCAGTGCCGCAGGATTATCGACGAAGTTGACGCCGACCTCTTCGAGGATGGTCTCGGCGTTGGTCTCGATAATCTCTATGGCTTCCTCAGTCAGAACTTCAAAGTTCGGAATGTTCCGCTCAATGTACTTGGCGGTTTCGATCTTGATGCTCGAACGTTCGGCGCGACGGGCGGCGCCTCCGCCCCCCCGGCTGCGCCGGCGCGGTGCTGCTTCAGTCATTGTTTTTCCTCACCAAAGCCGTGTCATTGACCTCGTGTCTACGCCCTTGCCCCGGCGCGGCGCCGAAGGATAACGGCCAATCAGGTTGAAAACCGACATATTCGCGGCAAAATTTCTGGGCACCTCTGTACAGTATTGCGCCGTCTGCGATGACGATGTCGTTCAGCTGGGCCTTGCATCTCTGATTAGCCATCAAAGCCGCACCTTTGGGGCGCAAATCCTTGCAGAGACAGGTTTCAGGCCATCTGCCCTCTTGCCAGCCGCCCTGTCTGCCCCTATGAGCCAGACATGAGCCAGACATCCCATGACCGCCTCCTGATTATCGACTTTGGCAGCCAGGTCACGCAGCTTATTGCGCGTCGCCTGCGCGAGCTGAACGTCTATTGCGAAATCCACCCCTACCAGAATGTCACGATGGACTTTGTGCGCGAAATGGCGCCCAAGGCCGTGATCTTCTCCGGGGGGCCGGACAGTGTGACCCGCGAGGGATCCCCCCGCGTGCCGCAAGAGATTTTTGACTATGGCGTGCCGATCCTTGGCATCTGCTACGGCCAGCAGGTGATGATGCACCAGTTGGGCGGCAAGGTGCTGTCGGGCCACGGCACCGCCGAATTCGGCCGCGCCTATGTGACCCCGACCGTCGACTCCCTGCCGCTGCTGAACGGATGGTTCCAGGACGACAGCGACCGCGAGCAGGTCTGGATGTCGCATGGCGACCACGTCAGCGAAATTGCACCGGGTTTCAAGGTCTACGGAACATCGCCCAACGCCCCCTTTGCAATCACCGCAGATGTCTCGCGCAATTTCTACGCGGTGCAATTCCACCCCGAGGTGCATCACACGCCGAACGGCGCCAAACTCTATGAGAACTTCGTCAAGCTGGCCGGGTTCAGCGGCGACTGGACCATGGGCGCATACCGCGAACAGGCAATCCAGGCGATCCGCGATCAGGTCGGCGACAAGCAGGTGATCTGCGGTCTGTCCGGCGGCGTCGACAGCTCGGTTGCGGCCGTGCTGATCCACGAGGCGATCGGCGATCAGCTGACCTGCGTCTTTGTTGACCACGGTTTACTGCGCAAGGGTGAGGCCGAAGAGGTCGTCACCATGTTCCGCGACAATTACAACATGCGCCTGATCCACGCGGATGAGCAGGACCTGTTTCTGGGGGAACTGGAAGGCCAGTCCGACCCGGAAACCAAGCGCAAGATCATCGGCAAGCTGTTCATCGACGTGTTCCAGAAACACGCCGACACCATCGAAGGCGCCGAATTCCTCGCTCAGGGTACGCTCTACCCTGATGTAATTGAGTCCGTGTCCTTCTCGGGCGGGCCTTCGGTCACGATCAAATCCCACCACAACGTGGGCGGCCTGCCTGAAAAGATGGGTCTGAAACTGGTCGAACCCCTGCGCGAGCTGTTCAAGGACGAGGTCCGAGCGCTGGGCCGCGAGTTGGGCCTGCCGCAAAGCTTTATCGGTCGTCACCCCTTCCCCGGACCGGGTCTTGCCATCCGCTGCCCCGGCGAGATCACCCGCGAAAAGCTGGACATCCTGCGTGAGGCCGACGCGGTCTATATTGACCAGATCCGCAAGCATGGCCTTTATGACGAGATCTGGCAGGCATTTGTCGCGATCCTGCCGGTGCGTACCGTCGGCGTAATGGGAGATGGCCGCACCTATGACTATGCCTGTGCCCTGCGCGCGGTGACTTCGGTCGATGGTATGACTGCGGATTACTATCCGTTCACCCACGAGTTCCTCGGCGAAACCGCCACCCGGATCATCAACGAGGTCAAGGGCATCAACCGCTGCACCTACGACATCACCTCCAAGCCTCCGGGCACGATCGAGTGGGAATGATCCTTCGCGTGTAAGTCGTTGATACTTTAGATTGACGGCTTACACATTCTTCTTGGGCGCTCAGACCTAACATTGATTTTCCGAGGTTCAGACCTCCAACTCTGAGAATGGGGAGTGTGGCTCAGGTTTCGAGTGATGACGTCCCGCATCCCATTGTCTTGCGAAGTCTCTTTGAAAAACGTCCCTCGGCTGGTACGGATGGCGTGCAACTCTGTCGTGACGACTGACCAATCAAGGCCCCCCAATCATCTCGGCAACGAAGCCCTGACCGCGCCAAACCATGCTGTGGTCTGCGCTCTCCCGTAGAAACAAATAGGCCCTGCCGCAGCAGGCGCACGTACGGACTGTCTCTTCTGCACGGGAATAACGTCACCAATTTCGGTGACTAAAACCTCGTACATTTCCTGCACACACCGGCACTCGTTTCTTTCCCAGGAAAGAGAGAGTTCCGCGCAAACACCGCACCAAATCTTGACTACGCCCCACCCCCCGACTACAAAACCTATGGCATTATGAAAATTCGAAACGAGACAAAAACAATGGCTAATCAGTTCGAAAAAATCCCCACTACGCTGGATGATGTCTTTGTCCTAAAACGTTTCACACACGCCGACGAACGGGGGATATTTACCAAAACATATAATTCCAAGATGTTCGATGAGTTAAACCTAGGGGAATCCATTGAAATCCGAGAGTCTCTATGCAGTATTTCGAAAAAGAACGTTATACGCGGAATGCATTACCAGACCGCCCCTTATGGCTGCGCAAAAATTGTAAGCGTTGTCAAAGGCGAGATTATTGACGTTATTGTTGGAGTGGGCGGAGCGTCAAACGAACGAAACAAAGGTAAATTTTTCTCCGTTAACCTATCCGACAGCAACCGGAAAAGCCTATTAATTCCGGATGGATACGCGCACGGCTTTCTGGTTCTTAGCGAAGAGGCCGTAGTTGTTTATCATCAGACAAATCATTTTGACGCGGCTTCTGACACCGGAATTCATTTTGATTCATTTGGATTTCAATGGCCGGTACAAAGCCCTATTATCAGCGAAAAAGACGCAGCGCTTCCGGGGTTGAACGAGGTTCTCTGATGCACTCAAAGGATTATTCGACCTGAGACCTTATTGGATCAAAATATGGTTGAAAACGGAGCGTTGATGAATGCTCTGAAACACTTCAAACGGCTCCTTAAACATCCGCTCCACACCGTATTATTTATTTAACAAGCGGCGACGGAATACATTTTACCTTCACTCCTGTACGCAACAGTGATGCGCTGAGGCAATACAATCTAGCAATACGGTGTTGCCGATTTTCGATAGCTATCCCGTCCGCCTTGAGCACTTTAACGACCGGATAATTTTGCTCTGACACTTACGAAGATTTTCGACCGGGTTCGAACCTCCCTTTTTTCAACTTAAGAATACATATTTTTAACACATCCTTCCTAGTTTGCTTGGCGTTGCTCCAGTACGCAAAGGCTGACCCGTGATCATTTGCCACCCTCTCAGGCTCATTTTCATCAAGACGATGAAGGTCGGGGGAACGTCGTTCGAGATCGCCCTGTCGAGTCTGTGCGATGGCGACAGCGTCATCACCCCCATTGCTCTGGATGACGAGGCTTTGCGCCGCAGGCTGGGGATTCTCGGCCCGCAGAATTATATCGCTCCGATATGGCGCAACGCTGATGGCGAAGAATACTGGAGAAGTTCAGGAGATTTCGTCAACCACATCCCGGCCCCAAGGGCTAAGGCCCTTATTCCACCCGACGTCTGGGACGGATATCGCAAGATTACCATCTGGCGTGACCCCTTCGATGTGGCAATTTCGCGCTATTTCTGGGTGGGCGGCACCGCAACCGGGATGCATTTTGACGAGTTTATCGACCGTCACCGGAGCTTTCTGCACGACAATGCCCGGATCGCACCCCTTACAGGAGAAGCCGCTCTCGACAGCTATCTGCGGTATGAATGCCTTGCGGATGACATGGAGTCGCTTCAGGTGCCGGGCCTGAAAGATCTGTTCCAGGCGTTGAACGCCAAGAGCAATATCCGCCCCAAATGGGGCACATCTGTCGCGGAAACATATTCCATGTTCCCTGCCGCGGCAGAGATCATCGCAGAAGAGTGCAAGGAAGAAATCGCCTTTTTTGGCTATCAGAATCCATTGTCACATGCGCCCCCCCAAGCAGCACAAACAAAGGACACAATCCATGTCTGAGCTCATATTCTCCCTCGCAGCAGGCCGGTCTGGCAGCGCCTGGCTTGCCAAGTTTTTGGAAGCGAACCTAGGCTTTCCAACCGTGCACGAACCGTTCGGCATTGACG
Source organism: Pseudophaeobacter sp. C1-32P7 (assembly GCF_041008775.1). Classification (NCBI taxonomy): domain Bacteria; kingdom Pseudomonadati; phylum Pseudomonadota; class Alphaproteobacteria; order Rhodobacterales; family Roseobacteraceae; genus Pseudophaeobacter; species Pseudophaeobacter sp. C1-32P7. The sequence continues at coordinate 129,443 of NZ_JAXGFR010000001.1, forward strand.
ATTTTGGCAATACCATGCCGGATATTCGCACCATGCGCTCCTTCAATATGCGCGGGATGGATGACGTGGTCCGCGGGTTCTGGGGCCGAAAGATGGCAAGCCTGCCAAAAGATAAGCCCTATGCGGAAACCAACCACACGCTCGGCAAATGTGGTCTGATCGAAACTCTGATCGATCATCCGCGCTGCGACGATACGACAGTCATCATCCTACGCCGGAACCTAGCCAAACAATGCGCCAGCTACATCCAGCGCAATGATTGCGGGAACATGACGCTATTGTGGCAATGGTACCTGGCCCCCAATTATCGCAATGTCATCCTGAAACCCGAGTCCTTCCTGAAAATGGGCGTCGTCGGGACCGCGCTTTGGTACACGCTCGAAATGGAATGCCGTCAGCATTACTATGAACAAGTTTACGGCGACCGCGTCAGATTTGTGCATGCTCAGCTGGAAGACGTCATCACGCCTGAGGGCGCCCGCAAGCTGCTTGCAGATCTTGGCCGAGACCAAGCCGCAACGCTTCCTCCAAAGGCCAATGCGAATGTGGCGCCTCCTGACGTTGGGCTGATCGATGAGATCGACACTTTTCTGTCGAAAACCGGTTTCGACGCCCAAGCGCTGGTGGCCCAGTACCTGGACGCGGAGTTTAGCCTGGATCAGTCACACAAGAAACAGCCACAGGTCGCTGCCTCCTCTTGACCCTTCCATGCAATTGGGCCTTCTTGCTGCCCAAGCCATGCGGGGGACGACACAATGCAAGAGCAGCCAATACAGATCGCCAAGGCGGCACTGTGGATGACCGGCTCGATCGTCTCGTTCTCCTCCATGGCCATCGCCGGGCGCGAGGCGGGGCTGACGCTCGATACCTTTGAGATCATGGCCTACCGCAGCGTGGTGGGCGTGATCGTGGTGGTGGCGATCCTGACACTGACCGGCAAATGGCATCAGGTCAGCCGCGAGCGCATGGGGCTGCACCTGGTGCGTAATCTGGCGCATTTTACCGGCCAGAACCTATGGTTCTTCGCCGTAACGGTCATTCCGCTGGCTCAGGTCTTCTCTCTTGAATTCACCTCCCCCATCTGGGTGATCATCCTGTCGCCCCTGATGCTAGGCGAGCGTATGACGCGGGTGCGGGCGGGCGCGGCAATGCTGGGTTTCATCGGCATTCTGATCGTCGCGCGCCCCTCGCCGGAAACGATAAACGCCGGTGTTCTGGCGGCGGCTGGCTGCGCGATTTTCTTTGCCCTGACGGCGATTTTCACCAAGCGCCTGACCCGCCACGAAAGCATCGCCTCTATCCTGTTCTGGCTCACCTCCATGCAACTGGTGTTCGGCTTTGCCATGGCAGGCTGGGATGGCGATGTAGCGGTGCCGGATGCAGCCACCCTGCCCTGGCTGGTACTGATTGGCCTTGCTGGCCTTACCGCGCATTTCTGCCTGACCAACGCCCTGTCGCTGGCCCCGGCCACCGTGGTGATGCCGATCGATTTCACCCGTCTACCCGCCATCGCGATTCTGGCGATGATCCTATACGGCGAAGAGGTGGTGATCTGGACCCTGCTCGGCGCTGTGGTGATTTTCGCTGCGAACTACATCAACATTCTGGATGCGTCCGGCAGGCTGCGCCCGCGCGGTGCGCGCATCGGCTAGGGCTTTCTGCCCAAACGGCAGATGAAGCCGCAGGAAACGGGTCGCGGCAGCATCCCTTTCGGCGCAGAAAAGCGGCATGACAACGCAGCATTCCATATCCCCCCGCGCCTGGGTCGAGCTGAGCCTATTGGCCTGCCTCTGGGGCGCCTCCTTTCTGTCGATCCGCATCACACTCAACGAAGTGCCGGTACTGACCTCGGTATTCTACCGTTGCGCGGGCGGCGCCGTGGTCCTTTGGGTTGCGGTACTCCTCCTGCGTCTGCCGCTGCCGCGCGCGCCCCAGGTCTGGGGGAGTTTTCTGGTGATGGGGCTGCTCAACAACGTGATCCCCTTCGTGCTGATGGCCTGGGGACAGCTCCATATCGAAACCGGGCTGACCTCGATACTGAATGCCACAACGGCAATATTCGGAGTTCTGGTGGCCGCGCTGTTCTTTGCCGATGAAAGGATCACGGCACGGCGGGCCATCGGAGTCGCCTTGGGGTTTCTGGGTGTATCGACGGCCATTGGCCTCAGCAGTTTTGCAGATTTCGATCCGCGCAGCGCGGCGCAGCTGGCAGTTTTGACCGGCACGCTCTCCTACGCGTTTGCAGCGGTCTGGGCAAAACAGCACCTCGCTGGCCTGAAGCCGCAAGTGGCCGCTGCGGGAATGTTGACAGGCTCCGCCCTGATCCTGCTGCCCCTCACGCTGGTTGTGGATGGGGTGCCGCGCCTTGATCTGATGCCAGTCACCTGGCTCGCGATTTTCTACTATGCGGTCTTTGCTACGGCGGGGGCATATCTTCTGTACTACCGGGTGCTGGCGATGGCGGGCAGCGGCAACCTGATGCTGGTGACGCTGATGATCCCGCCCGTTGCCATCCTTCTGGGCGCCGTGGTGCTGGGCGAGGCCCTGCCGCCCCATGCCTACCCCGGATTTGCGCTTCTGGCGCTTGGCCTGCTGATCATTCAGGGGCGCATTCCCCTGCCCCGACGCCTTCGGCGGAATTGACCCGGCCGCAGACACTGGCTAGCAAGGCGCCAGGTGATCAAGGATCTGGAATGCCAATGCTTTATTCTTCCGCTCAGGCGTGGCGCGACGCCCCCAGCAAACGCGTGCTGTTCTTTGGCATGTCGGGACTCGGCAAGACCTACATCAGCAACATCCTGCGCGGCGCGGGGGGCTGGTTCCACTACTCGATCGATTACCGCATCGGCACTCGCTACATGGGCGAATACATCGCCGACAACGCCAAGGCCGAGGCGATGAAGGTCCCCTTCCTGCGTGATCTGCTGCTGTCGGATTCGATCTACATCGGATCGAATATTACCTTCGACAACCTGACACCGGTCTCCTCCTACCTCGGCAAACCCGGCAGCCCGGCCATGGGGGGCCTCCCGATGAGCGAATACCGTCGCCGTCAGGAACAGTTTCGCCTGGCCGAAATCCACGCCCTGCTGGATACCGAATATTTCATCGACCGGGCCGAGAGGCTTTATGGCTATCCGCATTTCATCTGCGACACTGGTGGATCGATCTGTGAATGGGTGGATGCCGCGGATCCGAACGATCCGGTCCTGACCGAACTGTCCAAACACACGCTAATGGTCTGGATCAAAGGTGACGAGGCCCATACCGAAGAGTTGATTCGCCGCTTTGATCGCGCGCCCAAACCGATGTCCTATCAGCCGGAGTTCCTGAGCAGGGTCTGGGAAGACTATCTTAGCAAAAACAATGTACCAGAGGCGGATGTTGACCCCGATGCCTTCATTCGCTGGACCTATGCGCAGGCGCTGGCGCACCGTCAGCCGCGCTATGAGGCGATGGCGCAGAACTGGGGTGTGACCGTCACCGCCGACCAGATCAGCGCCGTGCGCGACGAGGCTGGTTTCGAGGACTTGATCGCCAGCGCACTTGAGAGTGCCGCCTAGGCAGCTTATCTCTTGCCCTCAGCCCAACACATGAACCGCAAGGACCTGACATGCCTATCAAGATCCCTTCTGACCTGCCCGCCTATGACGTTCTGACGAACGAAGGCGTGATGGTCATGTCGCCGGATCAGGCGGCGCGTCAGGATATCCGCCCGCTGCGCATCGGCCTGCTTAATCTGATGCCGAAGAAGATCCAGACGGAGAACCAGTTCGCCAGGCTGATCGGCGCGACGCCGCTCCAGATCGAACTGTCTCTGATCCGGATGACCGAGCACCAGACCCGCAACACCGCGGCTGAGCATATGGCCGAATTCTATCGCCCCTTTCAGGAGGTGAAGGACGAGCGCTTTGACGGGTTGATCATCACCGGCGCCCCAATCGAACATCTGAATTTCGACAACGTCACCTATTGGGATGAGCTGCGCGAGGTGTTTGAATGGACGCAGACCAATGTGCACTCCACCTTTGGCGTCTGTTGGGGCGGCATGGCGATGATCAACTATTTCCACGGCGTCAAGAAACACATGCTGGATCACAAGGCCTTTGGCTGCTTCCGGCATAAGAACCTCGCGCCTGCCTCGCCCTACCTGCGCGGGTTTTCAGACGATTGCGTCATTCCCGTCTCGCGCTGGACCGAGATGAAACAGGATGAAATCGACAGCCATCCAGAGCTCATCACCCTTCTGGGAAGTGATGAGGTTGGCCCCTGTCTGGTCGAGGATCCGCACCATCGCGCGCTCTATATCTTCAATCACTTCGAATATGACAGTGATACACTGAAGCAAGAATACGACCGCGACGTTGCCAATGGCACCGAGATCAACGTGCCGATCAACTACTACCCGGATGATGACCCCAGCCGCACGCCGCAGAACCGCTGGCGCAGCCATGCGCATCTGCTTTATGGCAACTGGATCAACCAAATCTACCAAAGCACGCCCTTCGATCTGAACAACATCGGTCAATAGCGCATTGTTATCGCTTGCCTTTGCCATGGCTGCAGGCGTCGGCATCACCGCCCTGCAAGGATCCCGGCGGGAGGCCCGCGCCAGGGCCAGCCACCCGCCTGAAGGCCGGTTCATTGAGGTGGGTGATGCCCGCGTGCACGCGGTCGAGATGGGCCAGCCGCAGGGCTCGGCGCCAGATCTGGTGCTGATCCACGGCTCCAACGGCAGCACCCGCGATATGAGCTTTCGCCTCGCCCCTGCGTTGGCCGACCGTTTCCGCGTACTGATGTTCGATCGCCCCGGTCTCGGCTATACCGCAGCGCCAAAGGCTGGCAATGCAACGCTGCGGGATCAGGCGGCCCTCCTGCAACAGGCCGCAGCCAGCCTTGGCGCCGAACGTCCCATCGTGCTGGGGCAAAGCTATGGCGGGGCCGTGGCGCTCACCTGGGCTGTCTACCATCCGGATGATCTCTCGGCGCTGGTCTCGGTCTCTGGCGTATCGCACCCTTGGGATGGCTCGCTCGATCCATTCTACAAAGTGACAGCCTCGCCGCTGGGTAGCCGTCTGGTGGTGCCGCTGATCACCTCCTATGTGCCGGAACGCACCGTGACCCGCGCGCTGGAGGATGTCTTTGCCCCCCAACCAGTGCCAGAAGGATACGCCGAGCATTTTGGTCCCGGACTGACCCTCAGGCGCGGATCGCTCCGGGCCAATGCCCTGCACCGGGCCAACCTTCTGCGCGATATCAAAGCGCAGGCACCGCAGTATGACCGCATCAAGGTACCGGTCGAGCTTGTGCATGGCGACGCCGACACCACCGTTGGGGTTCATCTGCACGCCGCAAGACTGGTCAAGGACGTGCCGCAGGCCCGGCTGACCCTACTCGACGGGATTGGCCACATGCCACACCATGTGGCCACCGGGGATGTGACAGACGCCGTGGACCGCGCTGCCGCCCGCGCCGGGCTTTAGGTAAATCGGAGTCACATTGCGCCGCGCAATGCCCTATAAAGAGTTGAGGACAGGAAGGTTTTGCCCATGACATTGCCAATTGACGGCGCCATCAGCCGCTATTTCGAGACCGGCGCGCCTTCTGACATCCGCAAGGCTATCGCCGATGGGGGAAAGAAAGCGATATTGGATTCGGACTATCCGCATGCCGCGCGGATGAAGAAAAAGCCCTATGAGCAATCCATGGACGCGTTGCAGATCGAGTTGGTGAAACTGCAATCCTGGGTCAAAGCCTCTGGCGCCCGTGTCGCCGTGGTGTTCGAAGGCCGAGATGCCGCAGGAAAAGGTGGCACAATCAAACGCTTTCGCGAAAACCTTAACCCCCGCGGCGCGCGGGTTGTGGCGCTGCAGAAACCGACCGAGGCTGAGCAGACGCAATGGTATTTTCAGCGCTACATCGACCATTTGCCCTCGGGCGGTGAAATCGTATTTTTCGACCGCAGCTGGTACAATCGCGGCGTCGTCGAAAAGGTCTTTGGCTTTTGCACCGACACGCAGCGCGAGCGCTTCTTCCATCAGGTTACAGGGTTCGAGGAGGCTCTGGTCGAGGACGGCATTCACCTGTTCAAGATCTGGCTGAATGTTGGCCGCGCCGAGCAGCTCGATCGGTTTCTGGCCCGCGAATCCGATCCGCTGAAGCATTGGAAGCTAAGCACCATCGACGTAAAAGGGCTGGAACGCTGGGACGCCTATACCGATGCCATCGGCGAAACCTTCCGCCGCAGCCACACCAAGGTGGCCCCCTGGACCGTCGTCCGCTCGGACGACAAACGCCGCGCGCGGCTGGCTGCCATCCGTTCGGTCCTGCATGGACTGGATTATGACAACAAAAACGCCGAGACACTCGGGGACGTAAATCCCCTGATCTGTGGCGGACCGGACATCTGGAATGCGTAAACGCGGCTATCATCACGGCAACCTGCGTCAGGCCCTTGTGGAATCCGCACTGGGTCTGATCGAGGCAAAAGGCCCGACCGGCTTTACCTTGTCCGAGGCGGCAAAACAGGCGGGCGTCACCCCGGCGGCAGTCTATCGCCATTTCGAAGGCCGCGAGGATCTGATCGCAGAGGCCGCGAAACAGGGCTTTGCGATGTTCGCCGATCTGATGCAGCACGCCTATGAAAAATATCAGCCCTCGGCCCTGGCGGCATTTGAGGCAACGGGACGGGCCTATCTCGCCTTTGCCCGCAAACATCCCGGCCATTACATCGCGATGTTCGAAAGCGGTATTTCCGTCAACCGCACGCCCGAACTGGCGGATGCCGCTGCCCGCGCACGGGGCATCCTGGAAAAGGCTGCTGCGGATCTGAGCCAGCACATCCCGGCCGAAAAACGCCCGCCCGCAGCGATGTTTTCCGCCCATATCATGGCGCTGAGCCACGGGGTCGTGGAGCTTTATGCCCGCAACACGCCCGGTGCCACCTCGCCCTTCTCGCCCGAGGATCTGCTTGAAAGCGGGATCATGATCTATCTGCGCGGTCTGGGCCTGATTGAACCCGACAAATAGGCACCGCGGCTGCGCCTTTGTACGTAGGTTCCAGGGCGGTCCAACCCCCCGTTTCAGCCACACAGACAAACCACGGAAAAAGGCCGCAGATTTCTCTGCGGCCTTTCTCTGTTCTGCTGTCCAGCGATTAACGCTTGGAGAACTGGAACGAACGACGCGCTTTGCGGCGGCCGAATTTCTTACGTTCAACGACACGGCTGTCGCGGGTCAGGAAGCCAGCAGCCTTCAGAGCGCCGCGCAGAGCGGGATCGTAAAGTTGCAGAGCTTTGGAGATGCCGTGCTTAACCGCACCGGCCTGACCGGAAAGGCCGCCGCCTTTGACGGTTGCGTAGACGTCGAACTGGTCTTCGACACCGGCAACGGTGAACGGCTGGCGCAGGATCATCTGCAGCACCGGACGGGCGAAGTATTTGTTCAGCTCTTTGCCGTTCACTTCGACCTTGCCGGAACCCGGCTTGATCCAGACGCGTGCGACTGCGTCTTTCCGCTTACCGGTTGCATAGGCACGACCCAGCTCGTCACGGACGGGCTCACGGGAAATGGTTTCTTCAGCGACAGCTTCAACGCCTGCAACGGCGCCCAGCTCTTCGAGAGTGTTGATCTGATCAGCCATCGGTCTCAGCTCCGCGTGTTTTTCTTGTTCATGGATTTGACATCCAGAACCTCGGGGGCCTGGGCCTCATGCGGGTGCGCGGCACCAGCATAGATACGCAGGTTGCTCATCTGCTGGCGCGCCAGACGGTTGCCCGGCAGCATGCGCTTCACAGCCTGATAGACAACACGCTCGGGGTGCGCGCCTTCCAGGATCTGTTGCTTGGTGCGGGACTTGATGCCGCCCGGGTGGCCGGTGTGCCAGTAGAAGTGCTCGTCGCGCTTCTTGCCGGTCATCTGTACCTTGTCGGCGTTGATGATGATGACGTTGTCGCCCATGTCCATGTTCGGCGTGAACGACGCTTTGTGCTTACCGCGCAGGCGCATGGCAACGATCGAGGCAAGACGGCCCAGAACAACGCCTTCGGCGTCGATCAGGATCCAGTTCTTCTCGATATCTGCCGGAGTAGCAGAGAAGGTTTTCATGGCAGGTCTATCCTGTTTGTCGTGAAGATGAGCCGGAATACAACTCACCTGAATTCGATGGACGGGGTTTACGGGGATCTCCGCACTGCGTCAACACAGCAAAACAACAATTTATCACGTAAAATCAGTGTGTTAAAAAATCGGTATCAAAATACCCCACTCCTAGACGCTGATTTGCTCGGGCGGGTTGTCCAAAAGGCTGCGCAAACGCAGCATCGCGTCTTCGAACTTAGCCAAAGAAACCTGCCCATTGATGGTGATGCGCACGGCATTGGGCGCGCGGCCATCCCTCAGGGCGAATTCATCGGCTGACCTGATCTGCACACCTGCAGCTTCTGCCGCGCGAGTAAAGGCAGCGGAGCGCCAGCCTGCAGGCAGTTTCAGCCAGAGGAACGGGACCTCGTCTTTCCATGTCAACTCAAATGCACCAAGGGCATTCACCGCCACACGCACATATTTGGCCATTTCCTTGCGCACTTCTTTGGCCAGCTCCTTGCTGCGCGGGTCCGAAAGCAAGACGCGGATCAGTTCAGCCAGCGGCTGCGACAGGCCAAAAAAGCTGTATTCCGCTGACCGGCGCAGATCCTGTTCATGTCCTTTGGGCGCGAGGGCAAAACCGACGCGCAGCGCCGGCGTCAAAACCTTGGAAATCGAACAGACGTGCCAGGTGATATCCGGCGCCAGAGCGCGATAGCTGGGCGCGCCGGCCTCTCCCATGCGATAGCAATCATCCTCGACGATCTGCAACTCATGCCGCCGCGCGACCTTGATGATCTCCTCGCGCCGTTTTTGCGGCGTAAAAAGACCGGTCGGATTGTGCACCTCGGGGCTGGTACATAGAACCGTCGCGCCCGTCTTGCGGATGGCAAGCTCCAGCGAATCCGGACGAATCCCGTGTTCGTCCATCCCCACCCCGACAACCTTGGCCCGGAGCAGTTCAGACGCACGACGAAAGCCGGCATAAGAAAGATCCTCGACCAACAGCGTGGGCTGCGCGTCCTTCAGGACCGCCTGCAGCACTGTTAGGATGCCGTTCTGACCGCCATGGGTCAGGACCACCTGGCTTTCATCAAGCGGCCCCAGCGGCTGATCTGACAGCCACTCCACCACCGCTTCGCGCACCGGGCGGTAGGCGTCACGGGTCGGGTAGTTCAGGAACATCAGCGGATCGGCAGCGGCGACCTTCTTCATCGCCTCCCGGATCGCAGCCACCTGCCCCACATCGGCAAGGCGCGGGCTGAACAGGCTGACATGGTTGGGATCGCTTTCCTCCCGAAGGTGCAATTCGCGGGACCAGACATCATCCATGACCTTGGTCTGCCGCTCAGCGACAAATGTGCCGCGCCCGACCTCCGCCTGCAGAAGTCCTTCGTCCGTGAGGGTGGAATAGGCCCGCGCCACCGTGCCGGGGGTGATGCCCAGCTGATAGGCCAGATCGCGCACCGGCGGCAACTTTGTACCAACACGCAATGTATCGTTTTCCACCGCCGCGCGGATTGTATCGGCCACCCGCTGATACTTCGGTCCAGGCTTATCACCAAGGCTCGGCGCCCAAATTGTACCCATTACAATGCTTCCTTAGACAGCTGAGTCGGAACTTTGTATCAAATAACCGTACCAACAACACAGGATTGTATCAATACAATAAAGGATCTGACCATGACACAGCACGCGACCCCTGCACATTCCAGCATCACCTTTCTGACCAATCAGCCCACCCTGCCGGTGCTGGCTCAGGTCGCGGTGACGTTCGCGGTTCTGATGACGAAATGGTCCGTCCGACAGCGCAGCCGTAAACAGCTCCGCCACCTGACCCCGGAACAATTGCAAGACATCGGGTTGTCCCGCGAGGACGCCCACTATGAAGCCACTCTTCCGTTCTGGCGCCCCTGATCCCCGGGTACCGGAACCACCTGACGGCCGGGGCCAGTTCCCCGGCCTTTTTTCTTTTCAATCATTTCAAAGCCCCTGGTAAATTTTTCCTTGATCGAATCTGCCATGGGGCCTAGACGCGCCTCACTTTCGGCACCGATCCCAACCCCGGACCCTTATCCGGGGGGGCGCTAAGGGCCGGCTGGATTGTCATCTACTGGAACGAAGGGGAGTGTCATGAAAGACGCCAACCTCTTCCAACTGGGGATCGGTCTGGAGACAGGCGCCCAAGAGGAAGATACCGCCCGCAGTGTACCCGCTGCGATCATCGAAACCGTTGTGGACAGCGACCGCGAAGACCATTTCATCCGCCGCGATGGAAAAGTATTCGCCGGAACCCATCTGATCATCGAAGTCATGAACGGCACGGGCCTTGATTGCGAGACCCGCATTCAGAACGCCTTCCGCAAATGCGTCGAGGTTTGCGGCGCCACGCTGCTGCACATCCACACCCATAAATTCTCGCCGCAAGGCGTGTCGGGCGTGGCCGTGCTGGCCGAAAGCCACATCTCGGTGCACACTTGGCCGGAAATCGGCTATGGCGCCTTTGACGTCTTCATGTGCGGCGATGCCGAACCCTGGCGCGCTGTCGGCGTGCTGAAAGAGGCCTTTTCCACCGATCACGTGGAGGTCCGGGAACTTCTGCGCGGGGAGGAGCTGATCGCCAAGGAGGTCGCGGCATGAGCGAGACCTGGATCACCGAACGCCTGCACGATCACTACGCGCAGAGCCTGCGCGTGGACGAGATGCTCTATGACAGCAAGACCGAGCATCAACGCCTGAAGGTCTTTCAGAACGGTACGTTCGGCCGCATCCTGACGCTGGATGACGTGGTGCAGACCACCGAGGGCGACAATTTCATCTACCACGAGATGCTGACCCATGTGCCGATCCTGGCGCATGGGGCCGCAAAACGTGTGCTGATCATCGGCGGCGGCGACGGCGGCATGGCCCGCGAGGCGCTGCGTCACGCCTCGGTCGAACATGTCACCATGGTCGAGATCGACGCCGGTGTGGTGGATTTCTCAAAGGAATACCTGCCGATGCTGAGCCAGGGCGCCTTTGACGATCCACGGCTTAATCTGGTGATCAACGATGGCGCGGCCTTCATGCGTGAAACAGATCAGAAATTCGACGTGATCGTGGTCGATTCCACCGATCCGATCGGCCCGGGCGAGGTGCTGTTCACCAATACCTTCTACGGCCACGCCGCCCGCGCGCTGACCGATGACGGTATCATCGTCACCCAGAACGGCGTGCCTTTCATGCAAGGGGACGAGCTGACCGGCACAATGCGCGCCTTCAAGACGCTGTTTGCCGATCACAGCTGCTATCTGGCGACAATCCCGACCTATGCGGGTGGTCCGATGGCCTTTGGCTGGGGCAGCCACTCCAAATCCGCGCGTACCGTGTCGCTGGCCGATCTGGAAAAACGCTTTGCCGCTGCCGGGATTGAAACCGATTACTACACGCCCGAGGTGCACAAGGCGGCTTTCGCCCTGCCCGGCTATGTGAAGAAACTCTTCCCATAAGACCTGCACCGCGCAGGATCTGCTGAAACAAAACGGGGGCCAAGGGCCCCCGTTTTCATTTGGTACTGTTTTGGAATGTTCCGAACCTCAGGCGTCCGGCTCCTGATAGACACCCTGTTCTTTCAGCGCGTCCACGACTTCCTTGGGCATGTAGGTCTCGTCATGTTTCGCCAGAATTTCAGAGGCTTCGAACACACCGTTGACGTAACGGCCTGTGCCGACCATGCCTTGGTTTTCCTCGAACAAGTCCGGCAGCACACCCGCGTAAGTCACTGGCACGGTTGCGCCGCCATCGGTCACAGAGAACCGCACGGTTTCGCCCTGACCGCGCACCAGACTGCCATCTTCGACCAGACCGCCAATACGAAAAACCTCTGTCGGCACCGGCGGCTCAGCCATCACCTGACTAGGCGAACGGAAGTAGTTGATCCCGTCCCGCATCGCATAGCCGATCAAAGCCGTCGACACGATCAAGGCAACGGTCGCCAATGCGATCACCTGAATGCGGCGCTGCTTTTTGAGGTTTTTCATATCGTTACCGTCCTGTGCTCGTCCGGGTCTGGCGCCCTAGGGGAACAGCGGCGCCATCATCAGACCCGCAGTTTCGTCTTCACCTAACATCAGATTGGCGTTCTGCAAGGCCTGGCCGCTGCTACCTTTTGTCAGGTTATCCAGCGCCGCAATGACAATGGCCCGCCCTTCGATCCGATCAGCGGTCACGCCGATATGACAGAAGTTGGAGCCGCGCACGTGGTGGGTGCTTGGCGCCGCGCCAAAGGGCAGAACCTCGATAAAGGGTTCATCGGCGTAAGCAGAAACGAATGCCGCGTGGATCGCCTCGGCGTCGCCTTTGACATAGGTCGTCGCCAGAATACCCCGGTTGGCGGGAAGCAGATGCGGGGTGAACTGCACCTTGACCGGACGCCCGGCCAGTTTCGAGAATTCCTGATCGAATTCACCCAGATGCCGGTGCGTGCCACCGATGGCATAGGCATTGTAACCCTCGCTCAGCTCCGCATGCAGCAGGTTTTCCTTCAGGGCCCGTCCCGCACCAGAGACGGCACATTTCAGATCGAGGATGATTTCATCCAGATCAATCAGGCCAGAGGTGATCAGCGGCCGCAGCGCAAACTGCCCGGTGGCCGCGTTACAGCCAGTGCCGGCCACCAGCCGCGCGCCCCGGATCTCATCCCGGTAGAATTCGGTAAGGCCGTAAACAGCCTCTTTCTGCTGCTCCAACGCAGCATGGGGGTTGCCGTACCATTTCTCGTACTCCGCCGGATCGCGCAGCCGGAAATCCGCCGACAGATCGACGATCTTCAGATCCTTCGGCAGGGCAGCGATCACTTCCTGGCTGGTTTTATGCGGCAGAGCGCAGAAACACAGGTCGATCTTGGAAAAGTCGATCTCGCTGATCTTGCACAGGGTCGGCAGGTCCAGATGCCGCAGGTGCGGAAACACCTCGGCCATGGACAGCCCCGCCTTGCGCTCTGCTGCGAGCGCCGCGATTTCAATGCTCGGGTGCTGGGAAATCAGCCGCACCAGTTCCGCGCCGGTGTAACCGCTGGCGCCAAGGATAGCCACTTTGTGGGTCATGTCAGACCTCGTCTTTTGAATTTAGGTGATTTGTACCGCAGCAACAGGCGGTGAGAATAGGGAAAACTGCCGCAGCCGACAGGCGATCCGCCCGAGGGACGACAGAAAGCCGTCCCCGTGGAAGCGCCGGATCAGGCCGCTTCAAAGGTGATTTGTCGTCGCAAGAACTGGGTCGCATGGGTGCTGACCCGCGCCGGATCGCCAGTGGTGTAGAACCCTGCCTTGCCGGAGCCGTACATATCCGGGTGCCGCTCAAGGTAATCAGCCAGACTGTCGGCGACCAGATCGCCCTGGCTGAACACTTTGACCTGTGGGCCAAGCGCCTCCTGAAAGGTCTTTTCCATCAACGGATAATGGGTGCAGCCCAAGATGGCAGCCTCGGGATGCGGCATCTTGCGCAAGAGCGCATCCACATGGCTGCGCACCAGCGCCTCAGCCAGGATCATGTCGCCTTCTTCGATGGCGTCGACAACACCGCCACAGGCCTGCGCTTCCACATCGACACCGATGGCGCGAAAGGCCAGTTCCCGCTGAAACGCCCGGCTGGATACGGTCGCGGGCGTTGCGAACAGCGCCACATGCTTCACCGCAACCTCGCGCGGCGGCGAATTATCGCCCCACTGGCGCTCGGTCAGTGCTTCGATCAGCGGCACAAAGACGCCAAGTACGCGCTTGCCCTTGGGCAGCCCGCCCTCCTGCATGCGCCGCAGCGCCGCCGCCGAAGCGGTGTTACAGGCCAGGATCACCAGATCGCAGCCCTTGTCCCACATATCTTCCACGGCGGCCTTGGTCAGCTGATAGACATCCTCGGCATCGCGCACGCCATAGGGGGCGTGAGCACTGTCGCCGTAATAGATAAGGTCAACCTCCGGCAGACGCCGCTGCACAGCGTCGAGCACTGTCAAACCGCCCAGACCAGAATCAAAAATGCCTACTGCCATGTTCTTCTTTCGCGGATGCCACGTTCAGGCGCGATGTTTCTCTTCAAACTCGAACCCGCGCAAGCCCGGATCGAGAGGAGTCGGAGACAGCTCATACGTCGCTTTGCGCAGGAAATCCATCATTCCTTTGGCATCCCCGGTCAAAGGGTCAAGTTTGTCGCGCCCGATCGCCTCCCCGATGACCACCCGCACCGGTGTATCGACCCGCTTGTGGAACTCCTTGATCAAGAGCCCCATGCGCAACGTAGCGTGCAGATGGCTGGCGATCTGAAACAAGCGCGAAGTGTGGCCGTCAAAATAGACCGGGACCACAACCGCATCGGATTTGGCAATCATCCGCGCGGTAAAGCTGCGCCAGCCCGGATCCATCGGCCGGGCAAAGGGCGTTGCTCCCGTGGAAACCGTGCCGCCCGGAAAGATCCCGATGGCGCCGCCCTGCCCCAGATAGCTGAGCGCCGTTTTGCGGGTCTCAAGGTTTGTGCGCAGCGCCTCCTTTGTTTCGGCAAAATCAATCGGCAGGATGACGCGGTTCAGATCTTCCGCCTTGCCAAACACCTGATGCGCCAGAATACGAAAATCCCCGCGCGTTTCGGCAAGGATGTGCCCCATCATCAGCCCATCAAGGATCCCATAGGGATGATTGGCGATCAGAACGACCGGCTTGTCGCGCGGAATATTGGACAGCGCGCCGCCGATGATCTCCAGCGACAGACCATAGCGTTCGGCGATGACGCTCCAGAAACTGCGCCCGCCCGCGACCTCCTGTTCATACCCCCGCGCGCGCCGGATCAGCTTCAGACGGCCCGTGGTATTCTCCATCATTCGGATCACCAGACGCCCCGAACGGGTCTGCGCCGAATGCGCGTAAGAGATCTCCCGCGCGATCTGGCGCGCGCTGGACCGGATTTTTCCAGGACGGGATTTTCTTGATTGGGTATTGCCGGACAGTTGCTGCATCTCGGACATGGGCTGGGTCTTTCTGGACGGAATCACCAAGGTGACCAGTTAGGCATAACAGCATCTCAGATCCCCGTAACAGACTCATGACCGGTCTACGGCAGGATCCCGCGCCCTGCCCCAGAACGCAGCAGCGCCGCGCAGATGCGCGGCGCCGGGCCCAACGGGCAAGAGGCAGCCGTCCCGGCTGTCACCTGCCGGGCGGGAGAACACCCCTGCGGCTTATTCGGCCGCTTTCTTCATCGGAGCACCGCCCTGACGCAGAACCGCCAGCAGTTCTTCGCGTCGTTTCGCCGCCTTCTGCTCGCTTTCCATCTTCACAGGACCAAAACCACGGATCTGCAGCGGCAGTTCGGCCAGAGCGACCAGCGGGTCCATGATCTCAGGCGAGGCTTTTGCCAGCCATTCCTTCATGTCGCGCTCGTATTGCTTGATCAGCGCCCGTTCCATCTTGCGCTCGGCGGTATAGCCAAAGATATCGAGCGGCGTGCCGCGCAGACCTTTGAACTTCGCCAGCAGCTTCAGACCGCGCTCCATGCTTGGGCCGAAACGGCGCTTTTTCGGGCGTCCGTTGGCGTCAACCCCGCCCAGGATCGGCGGCGCCAGATTGTAAGAGATCTTCAGATCGCCCTCAAACTGCGCCTCGGCCTTCTCTCGGCTGCTCAGCAATAGCCGCGCCACCTCGTATTCGTCCTTATAGGCCAGCAGCTTGTGATAGCCCTTGGCGACGGCTTCCTTCAGGCGCGGATCGTCGATGCCGTCCAGCAGTTTCATGTAGCGTTTGACCAGCCCCTTGCCCTGATAGGCGGTCAGATGGTCCTGCCGGTAAGCGATCTTTTCGTCCAGCGTCTTGGGCAGTTCCACTACGTTGGCGGGCTTGATCAGCTTGGCCACCTCTTCGGGGTGCAGCACCGCCCAGCGACCGATTTCAAAAGCCCGCAGGTTCTTTTCAACCGCAGCGCCGTTCAGATCGATCGCCTGAGTGATTGCCTCAAGGCTGACCGGGATCAGACCGCGCTGGAAGGCACCACCAAAGACCATCATGTTGGAGAAGATCGAATCCCCCATGGTGGCCTGCGCCAGCTGCGATGCGTCAAACATATCGAGCCGCTCGCGCAGGCGTGCCTCCAGCGCCACCTCAAGCCGGTCAGTGGGCAGCTGGAAGTTGGTGTCGCGGGTGAAATCGCCGGTGATGATCTCGTGGCTGTTCACCACACCGCCGGTCTGACCTGTGCGCATCAACCCGATGGTCTTGGCGCCCGCACTCACCACCAGATCGCCACCGATCAGCGCGTGCGCCTCGCCAGTGGCGACGCGGATGGCGCTGATGTCATCAGGGCTTTCGGCAATGCGGCAGTGGATATGCACCGCGCCGCCCTTTTGCGCGAGACCGGCCATCTCCATCATGCCGGCACCTTTGCCGTCGATTTGGGCAGCCTGCGCCAGCACCGCGCCGATGGTCACAACGCCAGTCCCACCAACGCCGGTGATCACCACGTTATGGGTACCGTCGATCTTGGGCAGGTCGGGCATCGGCAGATTGGGCAGCTTCAGCTCAGCCGTGGCCTCCTTGCGGATCTTGGCGCCTTCGATGGTCAGGAAGGACGGACAGAATCCGTTGAGACAAGAGAAATCCTTGTTACAGGACGACTGATCAATCGCCCGCTTGCGTCCCAGTTCGGTTTCCTTGGGAACGATAGAGACGCAGTTGGATTGCACCCCGCAATCGCCGCATCCTTCGCAAACGTCCGAGTTGATGAACACGCGCTGATCGGGATCGGGGAACAGGCCCCGTTTGCGACGGCGGCGTTTCTCGGCGGCGCAGGTCTGGACATAGATGATGGCAGAAACGCCTTCGACCTCTTCCATCTTCCTTTGCACATTCATCAGCTCGGCCCGCTCATGGGTGGGAACTCCGGCCGGGAACTGCTTGAAATCGATCTCTTCTTTCTCGTCATAAACGATGGCGAGATGCTCCACTCCCATCGCCTTCAACTCATGCGCGATGCGATAGGCACTGAGGCCGCCCTCATTGCCCTGACCGCCAGTCATGGCCACCGCATCGTTATAGAGGATCTTGTAGGTAATATTGGTGCCTTCGGCCAGCGCGGCACGGATCGCCTGCACGCCGGAGTGGTTATAGGTGCCATCGCCAAGGTTCTGGAACACATGCTTGCGCTTTGAAAACGGCGCTTCGCCGATCCAGTTGGCGCCTTCGCCGCCCATATGGGTGAAGCCCATGGTCTCGCGGTCCATCCACTGCACCATGAAGTGGCAACCAATCCCGGCATAGGCCCGGCTGCCCTCGGGGATCTTGGTCGAGGAGTTGTGCGGACAGCCCGAGCAGAAATACGGCAGGCGCGCGGCGATCTCTTCGGCGTTGTCGGCGCGGCGCGCCTCGTCCAGGCTGGCCAGCCCCGCGCGGATCGCCTCGGTGTCGCGGCCCTCTTCGATCAGGATCTCGCCCAGCTTCTCGGCGATCATGATGGGATCGAGCGCATAGCGCGTCGGGAAGAGTTCCGGCCCGTGCATGGAGCCCGCGCCGCCGCCCTTGTGCCAGCCGTAGACCCGGCGACCACGGCGGTCGTCAAAGATCGCCTCCTTGATCTGCACCTCGATCAGCTTGCGCTTTTCCTCGACCACGACGATCAGATCCAGACCTTCGGCCCAGTCGTGGAAGCCCTTCATGTCCAGCGGCCAGACCTGACCGACCTTGTATGTGGTGATGCCCAGACGTTCGGCCATGGCCTCGTCGATATTCAACAGAGACATGGCATGGACCAGATCCAGCCAGTTCTTGCCCGCGGCCACGAAACCGATCTTGGCACCGGGTTTGCCCCAGATGCGTTTGTCCATCTTGTTGGCGTGGCTGAATGCCTCGGCAGCAAAGCGTTTCTGGTCGATGATCCGGTCTTCCTGCTGGAAACGATCATCCACCAGGCGGATATTCAGCCCATCCTGCGGCATGGCGAAATCGGGGGTAACCAGTTTCACCCGGTCCGGGCTCGCCTCCACGACCGAAGTTACCTCGATGGTGTCCTTCATCGTCTTGAGACCGACCCAGAGACCGGAAAACCGGCTGAGCGCGTAGCCATAAAGCCCGAAATCCAGGATTTCCTGCACACCAGCGGGGCTGAGGATCGGGAGGTAGGCATCCATCAGCGCCCATTCGGACTGGTGCAGCACGGTGGAGCTTTCGCCGGTGTGGTCGTCGCCCATCGCCACCAGCACGCCGCCATTTTTGGAGCTGCCGGCCATATTGGCGTGGCGGAAGGCATCGCCGGCGCGGTCAACGCCCGGCCCCTTGCCATACCAAAGGCCGAATACGCCGTCGAATTTGCCTTCACCACGGATTTCGGCCTGTTGCGCGCCCCATAGGGCGGTGACGGCCAGATCCTCGTTCAAACCGTACTGAAAGGTGACATCGGCCTCTTTCAGCTGCTTTTCGGCCCGGCTCATCTGCATGTCGACAGCGCCAAGCGGCGATCCGCGATAGCCGGTAACAAGCCCAGCAGTGTTGAGACCGGCTGCCGTGTCCCGCGCCTTCTGCATCAGCATCAGGCGCACAAGCGCCTGCGTGCCGTTCAGCATGACGGGCGATTTGCTCAGATCATATTTGTCATTCAACGAGATCTTTTGCGTGCTCATCCGGTCCTCCCAACCACAACTGGCTTGCAATAATTTCCATCGATATTCGGTCACAAATACTGACCTGTATACCCACTGTTGTCAATATCCCCCTCCGGAAGCGCGCTTCTGCATTCGGAAATTGATCCAAGTGTCAGGTTTCATATAGGCTGATATGGGCACAACGAAAGTAACGGATATGGACTGGGACAAGCTTAGAATTTTTCACGCCGTGGCAGATGTCGGCAGCCTGACCCACGCCGGGGACAAGCTTAACCTGTCGCAATCCGCGGTCAGCCGCCAGATTCGTGCGCTTGAGGAAAGCCTGAACGCGACGTTGTTTCACCGTCACGCGCGCGGGCTGATCCTGACCGAACAGGGCGAGCTGCTGTTTGACGCGACCAAATCCATGTCCAAACGGCTCGAAGCGGCTTCGGCCCGGATCCGCGACAGCGAAGACGAAGTGTTCGGCGAATTGCGCGTCACCACGACATTCGGCTTTGGCACACTGTGGCTGGCGCCCAGGCTGACGAAGCTCTTTGAACAATATCCCAATCTGAAAATCGACCTGATGCTGGAAGAGCGGGTTCTGGACTTGCCCATGCGCGAAGCCGACGTTGCGATCCGGATGAAAGAGCCGAGCCAGGCGGACCTGGTGCGCAAGCGACTGATGACGGTTCAGATGCGACTTTATGCGTCTCGCGCATATCTGGACCGCAACGGCACGCCGCAGACCGCCGAAGATATCAAGAACCACCGTCTGATCTGCCAGAACCAGAATTCGGCTCAGGTGGGTTCTGCAGCTGTGCTGGTCCAGAAACTGATCACCCACGGTCCCGGCTCGATGCTGTCGGTCAACAACTACTTCGGGGTCCTGCAGGGCGTGCTGCACGATCTGGGAATCGGCATCCTGCCTGACTATGTCACCGAGGATTTCCCCGATCTGGTGCAGGTTCTGCCGCATGAGGACACCAGTGGTGTGCCTGTCTACCTGGCCTATCCGGAAGAATTGCGTCACTCGCAGCGGGTGTCAGCCTTCCGCGATTTCGTGCAAACCGAGATCATGGCGCACCGCAAACATATGAAAGAGATGGGGAAACTCTGACCTTAGGTCAGTAGGCGTTAAGCTATGCATAACATGCATACCAGAAATGACGCAATTTGAGACGGAAAATTCTTGAAGCAGAGAAGCTCTATCCCTAAATGACCCTCATGAAGACGGCGCCAAGGCGCACTTCATACCTCCCTGTTGGACTTCGGCCGAGCTTAGTGCTCGGCCTTTTTTTGGGGCCATTTGGTCCAGCTCCTGAGGCTTTCAATCAGGTTTCACGCCCCTCGGAAGCGCCGGACACATTCAACGTCTCGCATCCACACCGGCGCCTGCAACCCTTTCGCCGGTGATCATTGCCCAGTTTTCTGACATGCACGGATAATGACGGCATTTTCCGGCCTCCAATGACGGTCTGCACATTTTTCAGGCAATTCGAGCATGGCACCCCTCCTCAAGCCGGACCTTCTCGCAGCGACGAAACGCCCCTGCCTTCAATGATACATACGCTTTGCCCTTCCCCCGTGCGCTTCCTTGCCCTAAAAGGCGCGCAACCGCAGCCACTGGGGATACGACACGGATGCAGGAACCAGCAATCACGCCCGAACTGATTGAAAACCACGGACTGAATTCCGAGGAATATCAACTGATCCTCGAAATCATCGGACGGGAACCCACCTTTACCGAGCTGGGCATCTTCTCGGCGATGTGGAACGAGCACTGCTCTTACAAGTCGTCCAAGAAATGGCTCCGGACGCTGCCCACCGAGGGGCCCCAGGTAATTTGCGGCCCGGGTGAAAATGCCGGTATCGTCGATATCGGCGATGGCGATGCGGTGGTCTTCAAGATGGAAAGCCACAACCACCCCTCTTACATCGAACCCTATCAGGGTGCGGCAACCGGGGTTGGCGGCATCCTGCGGGACGTCTTTACCATGGGCGCGCGGCCAATCGCCTCGATGAACTCGCTGTCCTTTGGTGAGCCGTCCCACCCCAAGACCCGGCAGTTGGTCAACGGTGTGGTCGAAGGCATCGGCGGCTACGGCAACTGTTTCGGTGTGCCCTGCGCAGGCGGCGAGGTCCGCTTCCACTCTGCCTACAACGGCAACTGCTTGGTGAATGCATTCGCTGCGGGTCTCGCAAAGACCGACAGCATCTTCTACTCCGCCGCATCCGGCGTCGGCATGCCGGTGGTCTACCTTGGCGCCAAGACCGGACGTGACGGCGTCGGCGGCGCCACCATGGCCTCGGCCGAATTCGACGACACCATCGAGGAAAAACGCCCCACCGTTCAGGTTGGCGACCCCTTCACCGAAAAACGCCTGATGGAAGCGACGCTGGAGCTGATGCAGACCGGCGCGGTGATCTCGATCCAGGACATGGGCGCAGCTGGTCTCACTTGTTCGGCGGTGGAAATGGGCGACAAGGGTGAGCTTGGCATCAAGCTGAACCTCGAAGACGTACCCCAGCGTGAAGAAGGCATGACCGCCTATGAAATGATGCTGTCGGAATCCCAGGAGCGGATGCTGATGGTGCTGAAGCCCGAGAAAGAGGCCGAAGCCAAGGCAGTGTTCGAGAAATGGGACCTCGATTTCGCCATCGTCGGCGAAACAATCGCCGAGGACCGTTTCTTGATCCAGCACAACAACGTGGTGATGGCCGACCTGCCGCTGTCGAAACTGGCGTCCTCTGCGCCTGAATACGACCGTCCCTGGGTCGAAACGCCCGCCGCAGAACCGCTGACCGACGCGGATGTGCCCACTATCGATCCGATCGACGGCCTGAAGGCGCTGATCGCCTCACCGAACTACGCAGGCAAACAGTGGGTCTATGAACAGTACGACACCACCGTGATGGGCGACACCGCCCGCCGCCCCGGCGCGGGCTCCGGCATCGTCCGGGTGCATGGCACCGGCAAACAGTTGGCCTTTACCAGCGATGTGACGCCGCGCTACGTCAAAGCGAACCCCTTTGAGGGTGGCAAACAGGCGGTAGCCGAGGCTTACCGAAACCTCTCTGCCGTGGGCGCCCTGCCTCTGGCGACGACCGACAACCTCAACTTCGGCAACCCGGAAAAGCCCGAGATCATGGGCCAATTCGTCGGCGCCATCAAAGGCATCGGCGAAGCTGTTGCAGCGCTCAACATGCCGATCGTTTCGGGCAACGTCTCGCTTTATAACGAGACCGACGGACAGGGCATCCTGCCCACCCCAACCATCGGTGCCGTGGGTCTGATCGCCGAGGGCGAAGAGGCGATCACCGGTGAAGTGCGCGAAGGCCATATCGCCCTGCTGATCGGTGAAACCACTGGCCACCTGGGTCAGTCGGCCCTTCTGGCGGAAGTCTTCAACCGCGAGGACGGAGATGCGCCGACGGTGGATCTGGAAGCGGAAAAGCGTAACGGCGAATTCATCCGCGCCAACCGCGAGCTGATCAAGGCCTGCACCGATCTGGCGGATGGCGGTCTGGCGCTGGCGGCCTTTGAACTGGCCGAGGGCGCTGGCGTTGGCGTGCAGATCGATGCCGGTGACACCCCGACCCTGTTTGGCGAAGACCAGGCCCGTTATCTGGTCGCCTGCAACTTTGATCAGGCCGAAGGCCTGATGCTGGCAGCCGGTCAGGCCGGTGTCAGCGTCACCACCGTGGGCCGTTTCACCGGTGACACGGTAAAAATCGGTGGCAGCGAAGCGCCGCTGGAAGAGCTGTCGCAGATTTTCCGCAGCAGCTTTGCCGAGGCCGTCGCCTGATATCAAACACAAACGGGCGCCCTCCCGCGCCCGCAGGTGCCCTTGCCTATGGCAAGCCCCCCCTTTTCGGCCTTGGGCCCGGCAGCGCGCATCGCGCGCTGCCGGGCCCAACTCGCACGGTCTGATTTTCAATCAGGTCTTGCGCGGCGGGAGCATCTCCCTGCTTGAACTGCCTCTCCGTCAGGCCTACATTTTCAGCGAACAGAACCACGAGGATCCCACGCAATGCCCATGCAGGCCCATGAAATCGAAGAGCTTCTGCGCGCATCCTTTCCCGATGCCCAAATCCAGGTCGGTGGCACCGACGGCGTGCATATGTCCGCGATGGTCGTCGATGAAAGCTTTCGCGGCAAGAACCGTGTGCAGCAGCAGCGCGCCGTTTACGCGGCCCTCAAAGGCAAAATGGACGGCGCCAATGGTGAGTTGCACGCCCTTGCCCTGACCACCAAAGCGCCCGAGTAGCACACATGTCGCTGTTCATGTCCTTTCTAGTGGTCGGCGTTATTGTGATGACGGCAGTTGTTGCCGTCATCGGTCAACGACGCGCACCAACGGAAGAGGACGACAGCGACCCGGACTATCACACGCTGCGCTCGGACTATCAGTCCGGCATGGGCGGCGGGTCTGTCAGGACCTGGAAGGTCCCCAAGGACCCGCAGGAATACGCCCGCCTTTTTGTTCCCAAAGACAAGAGCTGAGCGCGCAGAGCCTCACACATCCGTTCCCCGGCCCGGATTGGAATTCTCCACATTATTCCCTATATCTCGGGCAGCAGAACAACGGCACATCCGCCAGAAGGAAACGCAACATGAGCGACGCAAAAACCCGCATCGACGAAACCGTCAAATCCAACGACGTGGTGCTTTACATGAAAGGCACCAAGGACATGCCGCAGTGCGGCTTCTCTTCCCGCGTGGCCGGTGTTCTGAACTACATTGGCGTTGACTATACCGACGTCAACGTGCTGGCCGACGAAGAGATCCGCGCCGGGATCAAGGATTACTCGGATTGGCCGACCATTCCGCAGCTTTATGTCAAAGGCGAATTCGTCGGCGGCTGCGACATCATCACCGAAATGACCCTGTCCGGTGAACTCGACGGCATGTTCGAACAGAACGGCGTCAGCTTTGACAAGGCCGCAGCAGATAAGATCCGCGAAGCCAACGGTTAAGCCGCACGACCAGACAACATGAAAAAGGCCTGTCCGCAGCACGCGTGACAGGCCTTATTTACGTTTCGGATTCGCACATTCGGCGAGCGACATCGAAAACCGATCGCCCCCGACAGCGCAGCGCCCCGCCGCCTATTGCGCGGCAGAGGCTTTTTCTTCGATCTCCTGCGCCATGGCTTCGGCGCGGGCGGCCAGTTCGGCCAGGGTTTCAGCCACCTGAGGGGGCACAACAGGCACTTCAATCCGCTCCGGCTCCGGCGCGGGCTGTGCCTTCAGCGCGGCCAGTTCCGCCTCGCGCTCAGCCAGGACCGCCTCGACTTCCTTGATGCGGTCCTCGACCGCTGCGGTCTTGTCCGCCAGCATCAGCCCCGCCATCAGCAGCATGCGCGCTTCGGGCATACGGCCAATCTGGTCCGACAGCACCTGCGCCTCATCATCCAGCATCTTGGCCGCAGAATGCAGATAACTCTCCTCGCCTTCCTGGCAGGAGACCTCGAAACCGCGGCCGCCAATATGAATGGTCACTTCGGGCATCAAATTTCCTCTCCTTCGGGCAGGTTGGGCGCTGCCGCCAGCAGCGGTTCAAGCCGGGCCAGAACCGCGTTCACCTGCGCCTTGTCACTCGCCTGCGCCGCGCGCAGGCCGTCGATCTCGGCGGCCATCGCCGCATTGATCAGCCCTGCATCGCCCAGCCCTTCGGCATTGGCTTCGCGCAGGGCAGCGTTGGATGTGCGGAGCTGTTCGTTGGCCAGGCGCAATTGCTGCAATTCCGTGTCCAGTCGCTGCAGCACCTCCTCGTCAGTGCCGCCGCTTTCACCATCTGCAGTTTCGGAAGCGGACGTTTCCTGAACGGATCCGGCTTCAGCCAGCTGAGCCGTGAGTTCCGCATTGGCGGCCTCGAGCTGTTCAATCCGGTCCTCGAGGCTTTCTTTCTCGGTGGCCGCCGAATTGGCTGCGCCTTCCATCTGCGCCTTCAGCCGCGCAACTTCCTGTTTCAGGGCTTCGGCCTGCTGGGCATTTGCAGCCTCATTCCGCAAAAGCTCAAGCTCGGCCTGCATTGCGGCGATATCACCCGAGGCATCTGCCGCGGACGCCGCCGGTGCCTGCTCTTCCAGCTCTTTCAACCGCCCGCGCAGGACCTTGACCCGTTCGGTCAACTGGGCATTGGCGACCCGTTCTTCGTCCAGCGCCTGTTCCAGCGCGCTGGTATCGGCCGCCGCAACGGCCTTGGCCTCGGCCGAGCTGCGCGCTTGTTCAAGTGCGCCGACACCCGTCCCGATCCGGTCCATTGCGGCCAGGATCCGGCCCTGCAAGTCTTCAATCTGCTTCATGCCTGTCCCTCACCCGTCCATCTCGCTGGCGCGATCTTCGCGCTGCCTCCTGCCGTGCCGGTTTGCACCTCTGCTTTGCACCGCTGTGCGAATCGCACATGCCTGCCGATCATACGCGCAGCTTCACCCTTGCAGGAGTAAAACACCGCCTCTTTGCTTTCAAGCACTTGCAAGCGGTCCTTCGCGTTCGAAACACAGAAACGCCTGCCAACGCTTGATCTTTGCCCCATCACTGGTATTCAGCGGCTCATCAGCCTGCCAACCTAAAGGAACAGTTCAGTGGATCTGACAGCCCTGCGCACCGCAAATCCCGAGCATTGGAACAAGGCCGCCGCCATTCGCGCCCTGACCCTTGATGCCGTCGCTGCCGCAAACTCCGGCCACTCCGGCATGCCGATTGGCATGGCCGATGTGGCCACCGTCCTGTTTGAAAAGCATCTAAAATTCGACGTAAAGGCCCCAAAATGGGCCGACCGTGACCGGTTCATCCTGTCGGCAGGCCACGGCTCCATGCTGATCTATTCGCTTCTCTATCTCATGGGCGATGAGCAGGTGACGCTGGATCAGATCAAGAACTTCCGTCAGATGGGCGCGCTGACCGCGGGCCATCCGGAAAACTTCCTGATCGATGCGGTGGAAACCACCACTGGTCCGCTGGGTCAGGGCATCGCCAACGCCGTCGGCTTTGCCATGGCCGAAGAAATGCAGCGCGCCCATTACGGCAAGAAGGTCGTCGATCACAACACCTATGTAATCGCAGGCGACGGCTGCCTGATGGAGGGCATCAGCCAGGAGGCCATCGGCATTGCCGGTCGTCAGAAACTGGGCAAGCTGATCGTGCTGTGGGACAACAACAACATCACCATCGACGGCTCGGTTGAACTCTCTGACCGCACCAACCAGATCCAGCGCTTCAAGGCCTCCGGCTGGCACGTTCAGGAAATCGATGGTCACGATCCCGAAGCCATCGACGCGGCCATCACCGCCGCGAAGAAGGCGCAGAAACCCTCGATGATCGCCTGCAAGACGCATATCGCCCTTGGCCACGCCGCGCAGGACACCTCCAAGGGTCACGGCGCACTGACCGATGCCGAGCAGCTGAAAGCCGCCAAAGAAGCCTATGGCGCTCCGCTCGGCGCCTTTGAGGTCCCCGCCGAGGTCAAAGCCCAGTGGGAAGCCATCGGCACCCGTGGCGCCGCTAACCGCGCGGCCTGGGAGGCGCGCTTTGCCGAGCTGTCCAAGCAGAAACAGGAGCGGTTCAACCGCGCCTACGCACTGGAAGCGCCGAAAAAGCTCTCTGCTGCCATCAAGGCCCTGAAAAAGCAGATCAGCGAAGAGCAGCCCAAGGTCGCCACCCGTAAATCCAGCGAAATGGCGCTGGCGGTGATCAACCCCTTGATGCCTGAAACCGTGGGCGGCTCGGCTGACCTTACCGGCTCCAACAACACCAAGACCGGCGATCTTGGCGTCTTTGACACCGACAACCGCAAGGGCCGCTACGTCTATTGGGGTATCCGTGAGCACGGCATGGCCGCTGCGATGAACGGCATGACCCTGCACGGCGGCATGCGCCCCTATGGCGGTACCTTCTTCTGCTTCACCGATTACGCGCGTCCGTCGATGCGTCTGGCGGCGCTGATGAAGACCCCGACCGTCTTTGTCATGACCCATGATTCCATCGGTGTTGGCGAAGATGGCCCGACCCACCAGCCGGTCGAACATCTGGCGATCTGCCGCGCAACCCCGAACACCTATGTGTTCCGTCCCGCCGATACGGTGGAGGCTGCAGAAGCCTGGGAAATCGCGGTTACCGCCAAGGAAACGCCCTCGGTCATGGTGCTGACGCGTCAGAACCTGCCCACCGTGCGCACCGAGCACAAGCTGAGCAACCTCACCGAAAAGGGCGCCTATGTCCTGGCCGAGGCCGAAGGCAAGCGTCAGGTGATCCTGATCGCCACCGGTTCTGAGGTTTCGCTGGCGATGGAAGCCAAGGCCAAGCTGGAAGCCGAAGGTATCGGCACCCGCGTCGTCTCCATGCCCTGCATGGAGCTCTTCGCTCAGCAAGACGAAGCCTACCGCCGCAAGGTCCTGCCCGCAGGCCCCGTGCGTGTTGGTATCGAGGCCGCCGTGCGCGCCGGTGGCTGGGACCGCTGGCTGCTGGGAGAGCGTGGCCAGGAGAAGAAAGCCGCATTCGTGGGCATGGACCGCTTCGGAGCCTCCGCACCTGCAGGTGAGCTGTTCGAGAAATTCGGCATCACCGCAGAGGCCACCGTTGCAAAGGCAAAAGAGCTGCTTGGGTGATCTGCGGACCATCCTATCGATGAGATCAGAGGCGCCCCAACCGGGCGCCTCTTTTCATTTCCGACCCGTGAAGTGTGAAGCAAGAACAGACGTCAAGCTGTTGAGGCCAGGTCACAATATCGAAAGCACCGGATAACCCCGATGTGGCAACACTTGTGAATTCAAAAATTTAGATGGGGTTGAGGCTGGTACCCAAGGCCGGACTCGAACCGGCACGCCCGTTAAGGCGGGGGATTTTGAATCCCCTGCGTCTACCATTCCGCCACTTGGGCCTCGGGGCTGTTGTTACCCAAGGCGGCAGATGAGGTCCAGAGCCAAACGCGGCCCCATGGCATAATTCTGTGCAAACGCCTCTCAGTCCCCACCCGCATGTTGACCTTGCCGCGCCTGCGTGCAACCTCGGCGCCACTGGGGTTAAGGGCGGATGGTCAATGTTACGCAGACTATATGATCGCACGATGGCGCTGGCGGATCATCCGCGGGCGCTGTGGTGGCTGGCCATCGTTTCTTTTGCCGAAAGCTCGGTTTTTCCGATCCCGCCAGATGTGCTGATGATCCCGATGATTCTGGCGCGCCCCTCGCGGGCCTGGTTGATTGCCCTGGTGGCGCTGGTCTCTTCGGTTCTGGGCGGGCTTCTGGGCTATGCCATCGGTGCCTTCTTCTACGAAGGCATCGGTCAGCCCATCCTTGAGATGATGGGTAAGGCGGATGCCATGGAGGCCTTTAACTCCCGGTTCAACGACTTTGGCTTCTGGGCGGTTCTGGGCGCGGGCATCACGCCGTTCCCGTTCAAGGTGATCACCATCATGTCCGGCTGGACCGGTATGCCGCTGGTGACCTTCGTTGCAACCTCTATCCTCGCGCGATCGCTGCGGTTTTTCGCGGTCGCGGCGCTGCTGCGCCTGTTCGGCGCGCCGGTACGCGCCTTTATCGAGCGGCGGCTCGGTCTTGTTTTCACGGCCTTTGTCGTGCTTCTTTTCGGCGGCTTTCTTGTGGTGAGATACCTATGACGTTCAGAACCTTCCTGATCCTGATTGCAGCAGGCGGATCCGCTGCCCTTTTGCTGGGGGCCTTTGGCTTTCAGTACATCGGTGAAATGCCGCCGTGCAAAATGTGCTACTGGCAGCGTTATCCCCATGCCGCCGCCGTTGGCATCGGGGCGCTGGCAATCCTGATCCCGGGCGCATTCTTCCCCTACCTCGGCGCGCTGGCAGCGCTGGCGACCTCAACCATCGGGGCCTATCACGCCGGTGTCGAACAGGGCTGGTGGGAAGGACCGAGCGCCTGCACCTCGGGATCGATTACCGGGCTGACACCTGATCAGTTGATGGAGCAGATCATGGCCGCGCCGATGGTACGCTGCGATGAGATCCCGTGGGAGATGTTTGGTGTTTCGATGGCGGGCTGGAACGCAGTGATCTCTGCCGGGCTGATGCTGATCTGGATTGCGGCAGCGCGGCAGCGTCGCTGATACCAGAGGGCCGCTGAAACGCGGCCCTTCAGGTCTCTTTCTTGGTGGCCAGCAGTAGATTGGTTTCGCTGGTGGAGACCCCATCAAAGTTGCGGATCTTCGCAAGCGCAGAATCGAGCGTCTCCAGCGTTTCCGTGCCAAGTTCCACGATCAGGTCCCAGCGCCCATTTGTTGTGTGGATTGCACGCACCTCTGGCAGACCATGCAGTTGCCGCGTGATCCGGCTGGCACCGCGTCCCTCGATCCCGATCATCATCAAGCCGCGCACCGGATCCCGCAGCACGTCCTCCTTCAGGACAACGGTAAACCCCAGGATGTCCCCCCGCGCCTGTAGCCGTTCGATGCGCGCCCGCACCGTAGTGCGTGACAGGTTCAGCTCCAGCGCCAGATCGGACAGGGACGCCCGTGCATTGTGGCGCAGTGCCGCGATCAGCCGCTCATCCGTTTTGTCCAAACCCACCTCCATTACGTGAAATTGCCACGCATTATGGCCAAAATATTGACTTCAATCCACCCCGTATTGGAGTTCCTCTGAAGGCTCGACACAATCGTGATGGAGATCCTTCCCCCGTGAGCACACAGAACTGCATTCTGATCGGCGCGCCGGTAGACAGTGGAAAACGTCGCGCCGGCTGCCTGATGGGACCCGATGCCTATCGCACCGCCGGATTGTCCAAGGCCTTGACCGATCTGGGCCATCAGGTGACGGACCTTGGCACGGTGACACCCGCAGCGCACCCGCCGGACGAGGCGAACTCGCGGCTGTTCTCGCTGAACCAGACCATCGGTTGGACCAGCGCGCTCCGCGATGCTGCTGCATCCGCAATGGAGCAAGGCTTGCCAATTTTCCTTGGCGGTGATCACGCGCTGTCCCTTGGCTCCGTCATCGGTGTGGCCAATTACGCCGCCCGGCAGAACCGGCCGCAATTCGTGCTGTGGCTGGATGCACATACCGATTTCCACACACCGCAAACCACCGACAGTGGCAATCTGCACGGCACGCCGGTTGGCTATTTCACCGGTCGCGAAGGCTTTGACGGGTTTCCAGCTGTAAAGAACCCGGTGCCCGAGGAGAACGTCTGCATGTTCGGCCTGCGGTCTGTTGATACGCCCGAGCGGCAGGCTTTGGAAGGCAGCCGGATCCGGCGCCACGACATGCGCGACATTGACGAAAACGGTATCACTGGCCCCTTGGCCGCGTTTCTGGACCATGTGGCAGCCCAGAACGGCATGCTGCACGTGTCGCTGGATGTGGATTTCCTCGACCCCTCTGTCGCCCCGGCGGTGGGCACCACGGTGCCCGGCGGCGCCACGGTGCGTGAAGCGCATCTCATCTGCGAAATGCTGCATGATTCCGGGTTGATGACCTCGCTCGACCTTGTCGAACTCAACCCTTTCCTCGATGAACGCGGCCGCACCGCGCATCTGATGGTCGATCTCTGCGCCTCGGCCCTGGGCCGCCGCGTCTTTGACCGCCCCACACGGAGCTACCAATGACCAACCTCAATCCTTCCGCCAAAGCCATGGTGCCTTTTGTCAGCGTCGACAACATGATGCGCCTGATCCATCACACCGGCGTGGAAAACATGCTGCGCGACCTCGCTGCCTATGTCGAAGAGGACTTCCGCCGCTGGGAGCTGTTCGACAAGACCCCGCGCGTGGCAAGCCATTCTGATGTCGGCGTGATCGAACTGATGCCCACCTCGGATGGGGAGGCATACGGGTTCAAATACGTCAATGGCCACCCCAAAAACACCTCGGAGGGGCTGCAGACCGTGACCGCCTTTGGCCTCTTGGCGGATGTCTATACCGGCTATCCGGTGCTGCTGACGGAAATGACCATGCTGACGGCGCTGCGCACCGCGGCGACCTCGGCCATGGTGGCCAAACATCTGGCGCCGAAGGGCGCAGACACCATGGCGATGATCGGAAATGGCGCCCAGTCAGAGTTCCAGACACTGGCGATGAAGGCGATCTGCGGGCTGAAATCCGTACGCCTTTACGATCAGGATCCCAAGGCCACCGAAAAATGCGCCCGCAACCTGGCGGGCTGCGGTCTTGAGGTGGTGTCCTGCAAAACAGCCGAAGAAGCGATTGAGGGCGCGCAGATCCTGACCACCTGCACCGCGGACAAGCAATATGCCACCATCCTCAGCGACAATATGGTCGGCCCCGGTGTGCACATCAATGCCATCGGCGGTGACTGCCCCGGCAAGACGGAGCTAGCGGCAGGTATCCTGTCCCGGTCGGATGTCTTTGTGGAATTCCCGCCGCAGACCCGCATCGAAGGCGAGATCCAGCAGATGCCCGAGGATTTCGAAGTTACCGAGATATGGCAGGTCATTACCGGCCAAAAGCAGGGGCGCCGGGACGACCGGCAGATCACCCTGTTCGACAGCGTCGGCTTCGCCATCGAGGATTTCAGCGCCCTGCGGTATATCCGCGACCAGATCAAGGACAGCGAATTCTTCATCGAACTCGACATGCTGGCAGACCCGGATGATCCGCGCGATCTGTTCGGCATGCTGCAACGGGCCGGAACCGCGCACCCCGCATAAACTGCGGCTCAGGCCTCCAGTTCGGAATCCCAGTAAAGAAAGTCCATCCAACTGTCGTGCAGATGGTTGGGTGGAAACTTGCGCCCGATATTGCGCAGCTCCTCGGCGCCGGGGCGTTTGGGCGCCTTGCGCAAGTGCATCCCGGCCCGGTGCAGCGATTTTGACCCCTTGCGCAGGTTGCACCTGGAACAGGCCGCGACGACGTTTTCCCAGCTGGTCACGCCGCCAGCAGCGCGGGGCACCACGTGATCGAATGTCAGATCGCCCCTTGCGCCGCAGTACTGACAGCAGAATTCGTCCCGCAGAAATAAATTAAAGCGCGTGAAGGCCACGCGCTTTTGAGGTTTGACATAATCTTTGAGGACGACAACCGACGGTATTCGGATCTCGGTGCTGGGGCTATGCACGACGGTGTCATATTCCGCAACGATCGCCACCCGGTCCAGCCAGGCTGCCTTGACCGCATCCTGCCACGGCCACAATGACAGCGGATAATAGGAAAGTGGCCTATAGTCCGCATTCAGTACCAAGGCCGGGTGCTGTTTCAGCGCCCCGGGGTCCCGTACAAAGTCTGTTCTGAAATCGCCGTCCATTCTAAACGTCTTCCTCGCCCTGCCTGCCCGTTACCTGACACCAGAGCGGGGAACCCGCCCCAGTCTGAGATTAACTATATATCGCGGTAGAAAGCTGGCAAGCCCCTTGCGCGCTACAACATCTCGACGGCAGGCATAGGCCGATTCCGTGACAGGCAGGTGACGGGCCTGCTCAAGAAACTTGCGCCTTTCAAACGCGAGGCCTATTGCGGCGCCATGACCCGGCTTATCCGCTTTAACAAACCCTTTGACGTTCTGCCCCAGTTCACCGACCGCAGCACAGAAGGGGGCCCACGCAAGACGCTGAGCGATTTCATAGATTGCCCCGGCGTTTACCCCGCTGGCCGTCTGGATCGCGACAGCGAGGGATTGATGCTGCTGACCGACAATGGCCGCCTTCAGGCCTGGATCAGCGATCCGCGCAACAAGATGGCAAAGACCTATTGGGTGCAGGTCGAAGGCACGCCCGACGAGGCCGCGCTGCAGGCCCTGCGGCAGGGGGTGGAGCTGAAAGACGGGCAGACCAAACCCGCCAAGGCGCGGCGGATTGATGAACCGGCGGGCCTCTGGGCGCGAAACCCGCCGATCCGGGTCCGCAAATCGGTGCCCGACACATGGATCGAGCTGACCATTACCGAGGGGCGCAACCGGCAGGTCCGCCGGATGACTGCTGCGGTCGGCCATCCCACATTGCGGCTGATCCGTTATGCCATTGGCGCCTGGACCCTGGATGGGCTGGCACAGGCCACATGGGAAGATCTGGAGCCGCCAAAGGTACCGGGGCGGCCCAAACCCGCGCAGCTGCCAAACCGCCGGGCGCAGGCGAGACGGGCCAAGGAAAAAGCCAAAGACACCGATCAAAAGAAAACGGGCGGCAAGCCCCGTAAGCCTCGCCGCCCGTCCTGAATTCTTCCTGTTCGGCGTCCGCGCCGGTCAGAGGCTCAGCTTGTCCCGCATGAAGGCGAGCGCGACGCTCAGCCCGTCGGGGGCAATGCCATGGCCGGTACCCTTCTGAATATGGGCAAAGACGTCCTGAAATCCGGCTTCCTGCAGGGCTTCGGCGGCTTCGGGCAGGGATTGCACCGGCACCACGTCATCCGCATCGCCATGCACCAGCAGCACCGGCATCCGGCTGACCACCTCGTCCTTAAAGGTGTCTGGGCTCAGCAGGCGGCCAGAGAAGGCAACGATCCCGGCCACCGGATCCTCGCGGCGCGGTGCCACGTGCAGGCTCATCATGGTGCCTTGCGAGAAGCCGAACAGCACCACCTGCTCGGGCAGTACGTCCTCATCCACCATCAGCGCGTCGAGGAAGGCATTCAGATCCTCGACGGCGGCCTGCATGCCGCGCATGCTTTCTTCTTCGGAGGACCCATCGATCCAGGGGATCGGGAACCACTGATAGCCCATCGGCGCCCCGGCGCAGTTTTCGGGCGCATCAGGCGCCACGAACAGCGTGTCCGGCAGGTGCTCGGCCAGCGGATCGGCCAGCCCCAGCAGGTCGGCTCCATTGGCGCCATAGCCATGCAGAAACACCACAACCGAGCGGGTTGAGCCGGAAAGCGGCTCTTTGCGGCCAGCAGTCAATACACGAGTCATCGGATCCCTTCCCTGTCCTTCTTCACATGGTAATAGGCCCAGAGCACCCGTGCCGCAACCGCGCGCCAGGGCGACCAGTCTTCGGCCATTTTGCGCAAGGCGCGTTCCTTGGGACGTTCCGGCAGATCGAACAACAGCCGCGCGCCTTCCTGCAAGGCCAGATCGCCGGGCGCGAAGACATCCGCCCGCCCCAGCGCAAACATTGCATAGATTTCCGCGGTCCAGACCCCGATGCCGGAAACTTCGGTCAGGATCGCCACGACTTCCGCATCCGGTTTACTCCGCAAGGCATTGAAATCAATAGAGGCCTCCGCCAAAGCCCGCGCATAGCGGACCTTTTGACGGCTAAGCCCGGCTGCGCGCATTTCCTCGTCGCTGGCCGCGATGATCGCATCCGGTTCGGTCAGCCCCGCATTGGACATCCGGGTCCAGATCGAGGCCGCCGAAGCAATGCTGAGCTGCTGGCCCACGATGGCATTCAACAACTCCGCAAAACCATCAGGATGGCGCCGCAGTGGCAAAGTTTCGATCTGGGCCAACGCATCGGCAAAGCGTGGGTGCCGCGCCGCCAGCCATTCCGCGCCTTCGATAACGCATGCATCGCTGTGAATGATCCGTCCAACCCCGTTATCCGTGACTACACGGCTCTCTGTATCTGTGTGTGACGCCACGTCACGTTTCCTTCATCTGTTAATTTTCACAAAACTGCCGACGGACGCCCGATGAGGCGCGCCAGGCGTCTTGTTCCCGCTCACATTCAGGGTTACGCATCCCACATGACACAGACCATGACCACCCCCACCGACGACAGAGTCGCCAAGAAGAATGTTGCCATTCTCGTGATGGCGCAGGCCTTCCTCGGCGCTCAGATGCCGATGATCTTTACCATTGGCGGCCTCGCGGGGCAGTCGCTGGCCTCCAACCCTTGTTTCGCCACCTTGCCGATCTCACTGATCGTCGCCGGGTCGATGATGGCGGCAACGCCGATTTCGGCGATCATGCAGCGCTGGGGCCGCCGCGCGGGTTTCTTTACCGGGGCGCTGTTCGGAGCGCTCGGCGGCATCGTTGGCGCCTATGGTCTCTATCTCGGCTCATTCCCTGTGTTCCTGCTCGGCAGCCTTCTGACCGGCGTCTACATGAGCGCGCATGGTTTCTACCGCTTTGCCGCCGCCGATACCGCGTCCGAAGAGTTCCGTCCCAAGGCGATTTCCTACGTGATGGCGGGCGGGCTCTTGTCGGCCATCATCGGCCCACAGCTGGTCAAGGCGACCAGCCA
The DNA here is from genome assembly GCF_041008775.1 of Pseudophaeobacter sp. C1-32P7. Classification (NCBI taxonomy): domain Bacteria; kingdom Pseudomonadati; phylum Pseudomonadota; class Alphaproteobacteria; order Rhodobacterales; family Roseobacteraceae; genus Pseudophaeobacter; species Pseudophaeobacter sp. C1-32P7. The sequence continues at coordinate 164,228 of NZ_JAXGFR010000001.1, forward strand.
GGCCTTTGTCATCCCCTTCTTCGGAACCTATATGGCGGTGATCGCGGTCAACGTTGTGGGCGCGGCGCTGTTTCTGTTCCTGAACATCCCGAAACCGCCGGTCCCCAGCCATGACGCCCCCAAGGGCCGCAGCCGTATCGAGCTGCTGAAAACCCCGGTGATCGCGGTGGCGGTGATCTGTGCAATGGTTTCCTACGCGCTGATGAACCTGGTGATGACCTCGACCCCGCTGGCCGTGGTCGGCTGCGGCTATACCGAGGGCAACGCCGCCGATGTGGTGACCTCTCACGTGCTGGCGATGTATGTGCCCTCCTTCTTTACCGGTCACCTGATCGCGCGTTTCGGCGTGGAGAAGATCGTTGCTGCGGGTCTGGTCATTCTGGCCGGCGCGGGCGCCGTGGCGCTGCAAGGCGTCGATCTGGGCAACTTCTTCATCGCGCTTGTCCTGCTTGGTGTTGGCTGGAACTTCGGCTTTATCGGCGCGACCACCATGCTGGCGGGCGCGCATGAGCCGCACGAACGTGGCCGGATGCAGGGTCTGAACGACCTTCTGGTCTTTGGCGGTGTCACCATGGCCTCGCTCGCCTCGGGCGGTCTGATGAACTGTTCGGGCGGCTCGCCGGTGGATGGCTGGAGCGCGGTCAACATGGCGATGGCGCCCTTCCTGGTGCTGGCCGGCGGCGCGCTGGTCTGGCTCGCCCTGCGGCCCAAGCGGGTCTGACGGCGCTGCTCAGCCAAAACACAAAAGCCGCCCAGTGGGCGGCTTTTTTTGTTCGATTACAAAGACCTACCGCCTCAAACGCGCCCGCCTACCAGCGCCCCAGCGCGGCCCGCATCATCAACCCGCTACGGCGGCGGAATTCGCTGGTGCCAAGCGCGCCTGCCGCAACCCGTTCTGGTTCCCCGATCGCCTGTTTCAGGATACTCTGCGCCTGCCAGCCCGCCAGCATCGCCGGGGCCGCTGCCGTCGACACGCTGCCGCGCGCGCGCCGCGCTTGCGCCAGATATTGGTATCCCTTTTCCGCTAGCTGCTGCACACCCTTGGTGGTGCCATCGAGCAAGGGCACCCGTTTTTGTTTTTCCAGCTCCGGGATTGCGCGCAGCCAGTTGGCAATGCCGATGCCACGTCCAAAGGCGCGCACGGTTTCTTCTTCCGCCTCGCCCAGCGAAGCTGCTGCCATCCATAAAAGGCTACCCGAGGTGGCATCGATATAGGTATCAAACGCCGCTTCATCCTCAAAAGGATCGCGGTAGATGTCCCAGCGCCGCGCCTCGGCCATGGGGTCAATCTCTTTCGCCAGTTCGGGGCGAAGTAGCCGCCCAAGCGGGGTCGCCACATAGTGACGGCGCACCTGCTTCGCCTCTGCGATTTCGGCGCCGACATCGCGCCACCATTGCACCCGCATCTCTGCGATCATGCTTTCCTGGCTGGCCCAGGGCGCGCGGGAGAGTTCAAGGTTGAAGGCATAAAGCGCGAACAGAAGCGGACGCGCTGCAACGGGCGCCGCCATGGTCGCCATGAAGCGGTCCGGATCGCCCTGCCGGACCAACTCGGCGCAGCCTTTCAGATCGTCATCAAATTCCATTTAGGAACTCCTTCACGGCCATTGCAGTTTCCGGCGCATCGACGATGCCAAGATGGCCGACACCCGGAATGATGCGATAGCTCCCCCGGTGCGTCACTTGCGCCATCAGTGGCTCATAGCCCTCCGCGACAAAGGCTTCGTCTTTTTCCCCTGCCATTACAAAGAATTCCGGAAGAGCCCTAATGTCCGCCAGATAGTCGCTTCGCGGTGCGTAAGAGGTGTTGAGTCGGTAGGAATATTCCGTCGTCGCCAGATGCCCCAGCGGTCCATCCAGAACCTGTTTCGGCATGGCGAACTGGATCACGGTCAGGTGATTGAACCACGTGATCCCCAAGGCATTCAGAATCGAAAGCCCGATGATCCGGCGCGTCAGCGGCTGCGCCCATCCGCCCGAATTCTTGCGGGTTGTCGGGGCGTCATACTTCAGGAACGGCGCCAGAAGAACGGCGCGGTCCAGCATGCCCCCATGTTGCCCCCCGGCAAAGCGCACCACCAGCCCGCCGCCCGAGGAATGCCCCAGCAGAACAACTTTCTGCCGCGGTTGCACGCGGGCTGCGATCAGGTCCGCAAGGTCATCCTCCAGCTGGCCAATATACTCCACATCGCCGCGCCGCCCGGGGGCGGCTCCGTGCCCGCGCAGATCCGGCACCAGAACATGTCCTGCGATCTGCGGTGCAAGCGTGGCATATTGCAGCCCATTCCAGCCGGACCCATGTACCATGACCACCAGCGGCCCGGCGCCGTTGTCGAAGCTGCGCACCTGCAGCGGATAGCCATCCCGCATCGGAACGGTCTCCGGCTCTGGCATGTCCGGCCCCGCAGAGACCGCAGAGAAATCCAGCCCCTTTTCCGGCGCCGCAGGCAGCATATCTGCAGGCCTTTGCGACAGGATCAAAGCAAAGGGCAGCACCGCCGTGATGGCCAGACCGATAGCCGCCGCCCGGATCAGCGCTTCCATCATGCTTCCGGCGCGCAGTCGCGGATCAGCTTCCAGCGGATCGCATCCAGCAGCGCCTCGAAAGAGGCGTCGATGATGTTCGGGCTAACGCCCACCGTGGACCAGCGGCGGCCTTGATTGTCGGCGCTGTCGATGACCACACGCGTCACCGCCTCGGTGCCGCCCTGAGTGATGCGCACCTTGAAGTCCACCAGACGCATATCGTCGATCACCTCGGAGTAACGCCCCAGATCCTTGGCCAGCGCCTTCGCCAGCGCGTTCACCGGGCCGCGGTCGCTGCCGGTTTCATCCATGGATTCGCTGACCGACAGGCGTTTTTCGCCGTCCACCTTCACGACAACGACCGCCTCGGAGAGGCTCACCATCTTGTTGTACTTGTTCTTGCGCCGCTCAACCGTGACCTTGTAGCGCTTCACCTCAAAAAACGTCGGCAGTTGCCCCAGCTCCTCGCGCGCCAGCAGCTCAAACGAGGCCTGCGCCGTGTCGTAGGAGTATCCTTCATCCTCACGCGCCTTGATCCGGTCAAGGATCCGTGCCAGTGCCGGATCGCCCTTTTCCACGTTCAGCCCGGCGTCGGTCAGCCGCTTGCGCAGGTTCGACTGACCGGCCTGATTGGACATGGGAATGATGCGCGCGTTGCCCACCAGTTCAGGCTGGATATGCTCATAGGTCGACGGATCCTTCAGGATCGCGCTGGCGTGCAGACCCGCCTTATGGGCAAAGGCCGAGGCCCCGACATAGGGCGCCTGCTTCATCGGCACCCGGTTGAGGATATCATCCAGCATCCGGCTTTGTTGCGTGAGGCTGGTCAGCGCCTCAAGGCTGACGCCGGTCTCGAACTGGCTGGCATAGGGTTCCTTCAGCAGTAGCGAGGGGATCAGCGTCGTCAGATTGGCATTGCCACAGCGTTCGCCCAGCCCGTTCAGCGTGCCCTGCACCTGCCGCACGCCCGCATCCACGGCCGCCAGCGAACAGGCCACCGCGTTTTCGGTGTCGTTGTGCGTATGGATGCCAAGGCGCTCCCCGGGAATGCCTGCCGCGATCACCTCGGTCACGATGCGATAGACCTCGGCGGGCAAGGTACCGCCGTTAGTGTCGCACAAAACAATCCAGCGCGCCCCCGCATCCAGCGCCGCACGGCAGGCGGCCAGCGCATACTCCGCATTGTCCTTGTAGCCATCAAAGAAATGTTCGGCGTCAAACAGCGCCTCGCGTCCCTCGGCCACGATATGCGCCACCGAGGCGCCGATATTCTCAAGGTTCTCTTCCAGCGTGATGCCGAGCGCGGCCGTCACGTGGTAATCGTGTGATTTTCCGACTAGGCAGACCGTATCGGTTCCCGCGTTCATCACTGCCGCCAGAACATCGTCATTGGCAGCCGAGCGCCCTGCCCGTTTCGTCATTCCAAAGGCCGCCAGCCGCGCGCGGGTTTTCGGCGCCACCTCGAAAAAGGCACTGTCGGTCGGATTGGCGCCGGGCCATCCGCCCTCAATGTAATCGATCCCCAGATCATCCAGCGCCTTAGCGATCTGTTGTTTTTCGGCAGTCGAGAACTGCACGCCCTGCGTCTGCTGCCCATCGCGCAGCGTGGTGTCGTAAAGGTAGAGACGTTCTTTGCTCATTCCTGCCTCGTTGTGTTCACCGGGCGGCGCCCGGCCCGGGGTGGGCGTAAAGCGCCCGCCCATGGGGCGGGTCGGGCGCTGCCCGGAGACACGCTCCGGGCGGGTCGGATCAGATCTCGTCCAGCTTGGCCGGATCAAACCCCGGCCCCGGTACCAGTTCGACGCCTGTCTTGCTCATCCGGACTTCCAGTCCTGCGTCCATATAGGCCGTCTTCAGTCGATCTACTTCAGAGAAGTCCTTGCTTTCCATGGCAGTCTGACGGGCCTCGAACAGGCGCGTCTCATGGGCAGACACATCCACATCAGGACCCTCGGCCCATGCACCGATGTCCACTCCCAGAAGACCAACCAGCTGCGCCGAAGCAAGAAGGCCCGCCGCATCTCCTGCGGCAGCCAATTTGTGCAGCTCTGCAATCACCCCAGCGGTATTGAGGTCATCCGCCAGCGCCTCCAGAACCGCGGCAGCAGCCTGGGCGGAGGGTTCGACGCCCTTCGTCAAGGCCCGCCATTTGCGCAACGTCGCCTCAGCCTCCTTTGCCTTCTTCTCGGTCCAGTCCATCGGTTTGCGATAGTGGGTCGACAGGAAGACAAACCGGATCACCTCACCCGGAATGCCCTGGTCCAGCAGGTCATGCACGGTGAAGAAATTGCCGAGCGATTTCGACATCTTCTTGCCTTCGACCTGCAGCATCTCATTGTGCAGCCAGTAGCGCGCGAACTCGCCTTCGGGATGGGCGCAGCAGCTTTGCGCGATCTCGTTTTCGTGGTGCGGGAACATCAGATCGTTGCCGCCTCCGTGAATATCAAAGGTCTCGCCTAAAATCTCATAGGACATGGCCGAGCATTCGATATGCCAGCCGGGGCGTCCGCGGCCCCATGGGCTGTCCCAACCAGGCAGATCGTCGCTCGACGGTTTCCACAGCACGAAATCCATCGGGTTCTTCTTGTAGGGCGCGACCTCGACCCGGGCGCCCGCGATCATGTCGTCGACCGAACGCCCCGACAGCTTGCCATAGCCCTCGCGCCAGCTGTCGACGGCGAAAAGAACGTGACCTTCGGCGGCATAGGCGTGGCCCTTGGCGATCAGATCCTCGATCATCGCGACCATCTGGGGAATATATTCCGTTGCCCGCGGCATGTGGTTCGGCTCCAGCGCGCCAAGGGCGCCCATGTCATCCAGGAACCACTGCGTTGTCTCGGCGGTGATCTCTCCGATCGCACGACCGCTTTCGGCAGCGCGGGCGTTGATCTTATCATCCACGTCGGTGAAGTTGCGCGCATAGGTCACGTGATCCGCGCCATAGACGTGCCGCAGCAGCCGGTAGAGCACGTCGAACACCACGACAGGCCGTGCGTTGCCGAGATGCGCCCGGTCATAGACCGTGGGACCACAGACATACATCCGCACGTTTTCCGGATCGATCGGAGTGAAGACTTCTTTCTTGCGGGTCTTCGTGTTGTGCAGTTTGATCACCGGTTGGGTCACTGTGTCGGTCGTCGTCATGACAGCTCCTTTGACAGGCACGGGCGTGCAGGGCTCAAGGCCAGGCGCACAGGGGCGCAGCGCGGGCTTAGCAAGTTGTCAGTTGGAAGGGAACGACAGAAACCAGCCCGCTGTGAAATTCAGCAGGTAATGCAGCAGCTAATGGAGATAGGCGCGGCGGTTCGGGTCATGGGATGGCTGTTAGCACGCCCCGGCCCCGCCGCCAAGCATTTCGCAATGCTATGCTAGCTCTTTCTGCCCATGGTCTCGCCAACCCTTTGCAGACCCGGTGCCGCCTTCAGAACCGGAAAGCGGCCCGCACTGACAGGATATCGCCGCCCTGGCCCGCAAGCGCATTTGCCGAGTCGACATCATGGTGCCGAAATTCGCCGGTCATCTGCAACACACGGTTCACCGAGACCCGCAACCCGAGACCAAAGACCTGGCTCGGCGCCAGACCAGAGGACGCACCGTGCTGAACCTCGCCCAGCGTGACATAACCGAGGGCATCGCCAAAATCATATCCGGCCCGCAGATGCAGCTGCTGACTGTCTGACTGACCGCCAAGGCCAGTAATATCCAGACCGCCGCCCTGCCGGACCGTGCCACCGAGGACAAGCTCACCATAGTCATGATCGAACCCAGCCTGCAGCGTGGCAGCCCCGTTTGACTGCAGCCCCGACCGAGCGACATATGCACCATTACCGCCGGATCCCGCCTGCCCCAAAGAGCGTGCCACAAAGGAGGTGGACCAGTCCCCCGCCGCTGCGGGAATGGCCAGCGCAAGCCCGGTTATCGCCCCGATGACACTGGTGCTGAGATGATGAAGCTGGAAAACCCCTGACATTGTTTCGGTCCTGTTTTCGCACCTGTATCGGTACGTTATTTTACGCCAGTGATGGCGCGGCATCCCCGTGATCCAGCTTGTCAAAAATCTCTTAACACTTTGTTCCCGTATCGCGTGTGCTGTGGCCATTCCCCCGCAAAATCACCGCCTTGTTATAACGTTTTGAAAACGCGCTACTTTCCCACCGTGAAATTTCCAGAACATTCCCCAGCCCTTGCGCGGCGTCCCCGCGCAACCCTCCATCGTCCGAGCGCGCTCGTGAAATAGATGACGTTTTTTTCACATCGGTCGCAAACACGATAGTTTTGCATTGTCGCGCTGCCATCCTGAAACCGTGAAAGGAGGGCGCACGGATGCAGGAGGAGCAATGCTTGGTCAGTCTGGTCTGGCGCACCATCGGCGCCGCGCGGGGTCTTGCAGCGCGCGGTCGGCCAAGATCGGGTTATCCACTTAACAAAAGAAGGTAACCCTATCCATTAAAAGGATTTTTCATGACCGCTGATCCGACAATCCGCACCAATTTGCGCAGCGGTGGACGCGCTGCACGCCGTGCCGCCCGCGCCGCGCCGCTGGACCGCGCCCTCCGTCCCATCCGCCCCGGTATGTCCGGCGGCGCCTATTCGCCCCTGTCACAGGCCGATGTGGAGAAAATCCACCACGCAGCGCTAGACGCGCTGGAGCGGATCGGCCTTGCCGACGCCCCACAAAGTGGAATTAATTACCTGACCGCTGCTGGCTGCACGCTCGGCAGCGACGGGCGCCTGCGTTTTCCCCGCGCCTTGGTCGAAGATACCCTGGCCCGCGCCAACCGATCCGTCACCCTGTTCAGCCGCGACGGGCAGACCGACCTAAACCTCTCCGGCACCCGGGTGCACTACGGAACGGCGGGCGCAGCGGTACATATGGTTGACGTCGACGGCCGCGCCTATCGCGAATCCACCCTGCAGGACCTGCATGACGCCGCACGGATCTGCGACGCGCTTGACAATATCCATTTCGTACAGCGCCCCATGGTGGCCCGGGACATCACCGACAGCCGCGAACTTGACCTCAACACCATCTACGCCTGCTGTTCGGGAACCTTCAAACACATCGGCACCTCGTTCACCGACGCGAGCTTTGTCGCGCCCGCCGTTGAGATGCTGCACATGATCGCAGGTGGCGAGGAGAAATGGCGCGAACGCCCCTTTGTTTCCAATTCCAACTGCTTTGTGGTGCCGCCGATGAAATTCGCCACTGAAAGCTGTCTGGTGATGGAGGAGTGCATTCGCCATGGCGTTCCTGTCTTGCTGCTGTCGGCGGGAATGGCCGGGGCCACTGCGCCATCAACCATCGCGGGCGCGATAGTGCAGGCAGTGGCAGAATGTCTGGCAGGACTTGTTTACGTCAACGCCGTAAGCCCCGGACATCCTGCGATTTTTGGCACCTGGCCATTCGGGCTCGACCTGCGCACCGGCGCCATGACCGGCGGATCGGGTGAACAGGCGCTGCTGACGGCAGGCTGTGCGCAGATGCACCGGTTCTACGGGCTGCCCGGCGGCGCGGCGGCGGGGATTGCGGATTCCAAACTACCGGACATGCAGGCGGGATGGGAGCAGATGTGCTCCAACGTCATGGCCGGCCTTTCCGGCCTCAACATGGTCTATGAGGCCGCCGGAATGCACGCGTCGCTGCTGGGGTTCTGCCACGAATCCCTGATCCTTGGCGATGATCTGATCGGCCAAGCCCTGCGCTGCGTGCGGGGGATCGAGGTGACAGATGAAACCCTGGCGCTTGATCAAATCGCCGAGGTTTGCCTTGGTGGCAGTGGTCACTATCTTGGAACGGCGCAAACCCTGTCACGGATGCAGGCCGACCATGTCTATCCAATCCTTGGGGATCGCACCTCCCCCAAGGAGTGGGAGGAAAAGGGGAAGCCGGATCTGTTGCACAAGGCACGAGAGCGGAAGGAGGAGATCCTGTCACGCCGAAGCCCGGCGCGCCTTCCCCCGGATCTGGACCGGGTCATAAGGGAGCGGTTCCCCATCCATTTGCCCAGTTGACACAGCGCGAGCACCTGGGGGTCTCAGGCATTCCGGTGCTCGCACCTAGTGTTGGGCTGTCGAATGGTCCATATAGGGGAGCGTCCGCTGCGGAGAAAGCAGCGCCCTGTTGGAGCATACGATGACACCTCCCTCCCAATTATCCGCAATCGTGACCATCCACGATCAGGACCTTCTTCTGCAGTATGAAGCTGAGAACAAATTCCAAACGATTGGGTGCCCTGTCACCTATATGTTCGTAGGCAAAGGGCCGGTAGATAAGGTTCGCGCCATGGATCGCGTCATCATTGCCCGGGAACAGGCTGACAATATTGAGGATTACAAATTCCTAGTAGACTTCACGTCTTGGTACGCCTGCATCAATAACGCTGTCCCCCTAACGGAATTTGTCGCGCTGATTCAATACGATGTAACCGTAAGCGAAAGTTTCTCCAGCAACACGCTGTCCCAGCTTCAAACCGATCCAGACGCGGTGCTGGGATATAGCCCTGCCCCCATGGCAGATCGGAATTTTATCCGTGACAACATGGGTTACGCGCCCCTGCGTGAGGCCGTGAAGAAGGTGTATGGGTTTGACATCAAACCGATCCTGCGCAGCCACATGGCCTCAGCATCCGACAAGAACTGGCCTGCCACAAACAACGTGGCTATGCGCCGCGATACGCTGTCCGATTTCGTGCGTTGGTTTACGCCGCTTGGCCTTGCGATGGGAAACAGCCGCCCGTCCGGCCATGCGTTCGAGCGGGCCATCAAACTGTTTTGCATTTTGACAGGAAGGCACAACCTCTACGACCATGAGGTTTTGCAGCATTTCCAGATGAACTCCCACGAAACGCAGGATTTCAAAAAGGATACCGGGCGTCTGCACCAACTGCTGGCCCGAAACTCTAGAGAGCCTTGATCCTTTGGCGCAGGTATTCAAGATAACCTGAAAGGGATGTGGAGGCGGCGAATTTCTGGCGGACATAGCGCAGCTCTTTTTGGCGCAGCGATTTTGAGACGCTGGCGCTGACCTGCCCCTCATGTATCCGGTTCACCACCAGGGTCTGCGGCAGGATCACCGGATCGCCAAGCGTATCCCACAGCCGTTTGTAGAGGTCCACATCCATCAGCCAGATCAGGTTTTCATCAAACAGCTGCATACGGCTGCGCCGCATTGCCAGCACCGATGGGCTTGAGACGGTGTTTTTGCCAAACTGCAACTTCTCAGTCAGTCGCGGCACCATGGGGCGTTCAACCGCCCCGCCATTGCGGCTGATACCCGAGCCACACAACAGCCAGTCGCCCGCCCCATCCATCGCTTCAACAATATCACCCAAGGCACGGCTTCCATTCAGGAAATCGTCCTGAAAAAGCACTTTGACGATATCACCGGATGCGTGATCCAGGGCATTGTTCACATTGGCCGATGCCTGCCGTGGTGCATCGTGGTTCCAGATGTGGTGTATGGTCAGGCGATCCGAGAAAGCGGCGCAGACATCGGCCACCGCCGTGTCATCGGATTGGTCCGAGACGACAACCTCGAAATCGCGAAAGCTTTGCCCTGTCATGATCTCCAGCGACTGAGCCAGATACTCTGCACCCTTGCCCCCCATGCCATAGGCCGGAATGCAGATACTTATGGCAGGCATGGCGTTTCTCCGGGGCTTGGTGGACTGCACTCTTGGCCTAGCAAAGAGCCGCGCCAAGGCCAAGCGGCAGAACGGGGAAACGGATACCCCACAGGAAAAAGCCCCCTCCGATGCGGAGGGGGCGAGTTTCGCCAATCAGGCTCATTAGTGTACCGCCCGCGTTTTTTTGCCTGGGCCTTCTTGGCGTCCAGGGCGAGCGCACTCGCCCCCGATCTGGTCTCAGCTGCAGCCCGAAGTGGCGCCGCAGGTGTTGCATTTCATGCAGGTGCCGTTGCGCACCAGCGTGTAGTTGCCGCATTCACCGCAGGCCTCGCCCTCGTAGCCCTGCATCTTGGCCTTGGTGCGGGCGTCCATGCCGGTCACCGTAACCGAAGCCGTTTCCGTCACCGTTGCGCTTTCAGTCACCTCCGGCACCAGTGTTTGCAGCGCAGTCACCGGGTCAGCACCGGTGCCAAGCGGCGCGATCCCGTCCAGCACGGTCTGCCCGCCGTTCAGCACCACAAGTTCCTGCGGCAGACGCTTGCGCAAGTACCCGGTCGAGGAGATCTGCTTCAGCACCTCCAGCGAGCGGGTTGCGGCGCTTTCGCTCAGCTCGGTGACGTTGGAGACGCCCTCTTCCTCACCGCGGCCGATATCATCGAATGCGGGGCCTTCGGGTTTCACATGCGCGAGGTCGGTGCGATCCAGGTAGCTGACCGCCAGTTCGCGGAAAACATAGTCGAGGATCGAGGTTGCGTTCTTGATGCTGTCGTTGCCCTGCACCATGCCCGCCGGTTCGAACTTGGTGAAGGTGAAGGCATCGACGAACTCTTCCAGCGGCACGCCGTATTGCAGGCCAACAGAGACGGCGATGGCAAAGTTGTTCATCATCGCCCGGAAGCCAGCGCCTTCCTTGTGCATGTCGATGAAGATCTCGCCAAGGTTGCCGTCTTCATACTCGCCGGTGCGCAGGTAGACCTTGTGCCCGCCGACAACCGCCTTCTGGGTATAGCCTTTGCGGCGCTGGGGCATCTTGGTGCGGTGCGATTTCACCACTTCCTTGATGACCACTTTTTCGACGATCTTCTCGGCCAGGGTGACGGCCTTTTCCTGCTGGCTACCGCTTTCCAGGATCTCGGCCGCCTCATCGTCATCCTCGACCAGCGCAGCCGCCAGCGGCTGGCTCAGCTTGGACCCGTCACGATAGAGCGCGTTTGCTTTCACACCCAGCGACCAGGACAACTCATAGGCCTTCTGGCAGTCTTCGATGGTGGCATCGTTGGGCATGTTGATCGTCTTGGAGATCGCGCCCGAGATAAAGCTTTGCGCCGCCGCCATCATGCGGATGTGGCTGTCAACGCTCAGGTAGCGCTTGCCCTTCTTGCCGCAGGGGTTGGCGCAATCGAAGATGTGATAGTGCTCTTCCTTCAGGTGCGGCGCGTTCTCCAAGGTCATGGTGCCGCAGACGTGATCGTTGGTCGCCTCGATATCGGCCTTGGTAAAGCCCAGGTGACGCAGCAGATCAAAGGTCGGGTCGTTCAGCTTGGTCGCCGGGATGCCCAGAACACCGGTGCAGAACTCTTCGCCAAGGGTCCACTGGTTGAACACGAAACGCACATCAAAGGCGCTTTCCAGTGCGGCGTCGATCTTAGCCAGCTCGTTGGGGCCAAAGCCGTGACCGGCCAGCGAGGTATGGTTGATCCCCGGCGCATTGCCGATGGTGCCGTGGCCGACGGCATAAGCAACAATTTCTTCGATCTGGGCCGAGGTATATCCGAGCCCTTCCAGCGCGGCAGGCACCGAGCGGTTGATAATCTTGAAATAGCCGCCACCGGCCAGTTTCTTGAACTTCACCAGGGCAAAGTCGGGCTCGATTCCGGTAGTGTCGCAATCCATCACAAGGCCGATGGTGCCGGTCGGGGCAATCACGGTGGCCTGCGCGTTGCGGTAGCCGTGCTTCTCGCCCAGTTCCAGCGCCTCATCCCAGGCACCTGCGGCCAGATCGGTCAGGCGTGCATCGGGGCAATTCTTCAGATCGAGCGGCACCGGCGGCACCGCCAGCCCTTCATAGCCGGTTGTCTTCCCCTGCGCGGCGGTGCGGTGGTTGCGCATAACCCGCAGCATGTGGTCGCGGTTCTTTTCAAAACCGGGGAACGGGCCCAGCTCGGAGGAGATTTCGGCCGAAGTGGCATAGGCGACGCCGGTCATGATAGCAGTGAGCGTGCCGCAGAGCGCGCGGCCTTCGTCGCTGTCATAGCCGTAGCCCATGTTCATCAAGAGACCGCCGATATTGGCATATCCCAGACCCAGCGTGCGGAAGTCATAAGACCGCTGCGCAATTTCCTTGGACGGGAACTGCGCCATCATCACGCTGATTTCCAGCGTCAGGGTCCACAGGCGGCAGGCATGCATGTAGTCCTCGGCCTGGAACTCACCGCCCTTGAGGAAGGTCAGGAGGTTCAGCGAGGCCAGGTTACAGGCGGTGTCATCCAGGAACATATACTCCGAGCACGGGTTCGATCCGCGGATCTCGCCGTCTTCGGGGCATGTGTGCCAGTCATTCACTGTGTCATGGAACTGGATGCCCGGATCGGCACAGGCCCATGCGGCGTGGCCGACCTTCTCCCACAGATCACGCGCCTTGACGGTCTTGGCGACGCGGCCATCGGTGCGGTTGATCAGCTCCCAATCGGCGTCTTTCTCAACCGCGTGCAGGAACGCATTGGTGACGCGGATCGAGTTGTTGGAGTTTTGACCCGAAACCGAGGAATAGGCATCGCTATCCCAATCGGTATCATAGGTCGGGAATTCGATCGAAGTGTGCCCCTGCTTGGCGTAATCCAGAACCCGTTTGATATAAGTCTCCGGGATCGCGACCTTTTTCGCTTCGCGGATGGCTTTCTTCAGCCCCTCGTTCTTGCTCGGCTCATAGGCTTCTGCCTCCAGACCGTCCCATTCGCGGATCGCCGCAAAGATGCCGTTCAGCATCTGCTCGTGCATCTTCGAGCCAGCAACGATCGAGGCAACTTTCTGCTCTTCGATCACCTTCCACTGGATGAAATCCTCGATATCGGGGTGATCCGCATCGACGATGACCATCTTGGCCGCGCGGCGCGTAGTGCCACCGGATTTGATCGCGCCGGCAGCCCGGTCACCGATCTTGAGGAAGCCCATCAGGCCCGAGGATTTGCCGCCACCGGACAGAGGCTCGCCCTCGCCGCGCAGGTGGCTGAAGTTGGTGCCGGTGCCGGAGCCGTATTTGAACAGGCGCGCCTCGCGCACCCAAAGATCCATGATGCCGCCGTCATTTACCAGATCGTCGGACACGGACTGGATGAAACAGGCGTGCGGCTGCGGATGTTCATAGGCGCTGTCGGATTTGGTCAGCTTGCCGGTCTTGTAATCGACATAGTGGTGGCCCTGCGCGGGGCCGTCGATGCCATAAGCCCAGTGAAGCCCGGTGTTGAACCACTGCGGCGAATTCGGCGCCGCGCGCTGGGACGCCAGCATATAGCGCATTTCGTCGTAATAGGCGCGGGCGTCTTCCTCGGTCGAGAAATAGCCGCCTTTCCAGCCCCAGTATGCCCAGCCACCGGCAAGACGGTCAAAGACCTGTTTGGAAGAGGTTTCGCCAACAAATTCAACATCAACTCCATCGGGGACCGACCGCCACAGGAATTCTGGCACGCCCTTTTCCCGGACTTTCTTCAGGCGGGACGGAACACCGGCTTTGCGAAAGTATTTCTGGGCGATGACATCGCTGGCAACCTGGCTCCATTCAGCCGGAACTTCGATGTTTTCGAGTCGGAAGACAATGGTCCCGTCAGGATTTCGAATTTCGGATGTAGCCGAGATGAAATCGAGGTCCGCATATGCGTCCTGACCAGATTTGGTGTACTTCCGTTCGATCTTCATGCTCTGCCCCTTCGCATTAGCTCTGTCCCGTCTTTTTGTTGGCCACGTCGCGGCGCAGCCTTGCCATGAAGAAACACAGAAAACAGGCGGCAACTGCTGTCAGAAGCGTGCCAGGGAGCCCTACACCGGCCCCGGTCCTTGGAATCTCTACTAGTGTTTAGTCTTGTTGCAGCGCCCAAAGAACATACAAGATTTAGTGGCGAAGCAACCGGCACCCACAATTTGGCGTAATCACGCCGTGAGGGTCAACGCAAAATTTACCACTTAGATACCATTTTTTTGGTTGACCGGTGAAATCGGAAACGCCCGTGGTTCGCTTCATCGATTCACCGACTGCACCCGCGGGCTGACCGAGCCGCCAACACCACTTCGGCAGCCTAGAATTTTTTTGCGAAACACTAATGGTTTGCCGCAAATACCTTACTCACGGCCCCTTCACCACTTCCTCGGCGACTCCACTAACACCGGCGCGCGGTCCACTTCCGAGACATGACAGCGGACTTTTCGCGCCGACCTGCCACGTTGCACGAAGCGCACAGTCTATCTGCTGAAATCCTGTGCCAAGTTAGGCAAAACCCAGCTGCAGGTGGCGCCAGTTCGCGTCACATGGTTAATAATCGGTTAACACAAGATTTGGTAGCCACCAACATTTCGGGGTCACATTTTGCGCGATTCTAATCCTCGCCCCGATCACATCTAAGTGAGATCTGGATCCCTGATCGCCCTTTCAGTGAAACTGGCTGCTTGCACGCCCGCCTTGGACTTGACCGCCAAAGGACGTCACCCTGACCGGGCCAAACCGATCAGAGCTGGGATTTTTATAAGTGGAAAGTGGTCGGGGCGGCGAGATTCGAACTCACGACCCCCTGTACCCAAAACAGGTGCGCTACCAGACTGCGCCACGCCCCGGACCGTGCGCTTTCCTAGCGGTGTGAAACGGATTTGAAAAGCCCTAACAGGGCCAAACAGACGCATTAGAAGAAAAAACTTCGTGCCGCATCTGGGTGCCCGGCCCAATGCCATATCGGCGCGCCAAACCACCATTGATTTCCAGTACCGCAAACACCCGGTCGCCACCTGGAATGGGGGTCAGATCATGGGGAATGGCATTGGAATGCACCGACGTCACCACGCCGGTTTCATCGAGGAAAATGATATCCAGGGGGATCAGCGTGTTCTTCATCCAGAAAGCCGCCCTTTGAGGATGCTCGTAAACAAACAGCATCCCCGCCCCGCGCGGCAGGTCCTCACGGTGCATCAGCCCCATTGAACGGCTGTCGACAGTATCGGCAATCTCAACAGAGAAGGACGCCTGCCCCCAATCGCCGCGAAGATCGACACGATCCGGGGCGCAGGTCTCCTGTGCCTGTGCAATACCTGCACCAAGGCACAGCATTATGGCGGCACCCCAGCGGACAATTCCAGAGGCGCGCACCGACATGATCTTATTCTTCTTCGGATGCGGTTTCGGAAATGGCCGCTTCCCAGGCCTGGACCTCGACCGCCATGCAGCCCCGCCGACCGCTGATCGATCGCATGGCGATAGCCTCGCCCGGCTGGAGGTCAGCAAGACCCGACTGGCGCAACACCTCGACGTGCAAGAAGACGTCATCTCCGTAGCCGAACAGGTTGGCAAAGCCAAAGCCCTTGCCCTTGTCGAACCACTTCACACGCGCCGGGCGCAACGGAAGTGTTTTCAGCTCCTCGATATCCATATCGACAAAATCGCTGAGAACCGGCGCGTCATCCCGGGCCGGAGGCACGATTGCGACAACCTCCACAGCCTGAACGCCGCGCTCCGTCGCGTGGGTCAGAACGGTTACGCTGGACCCGTCCGCCACCGAGCTCTGCCCGAAGTTACGCAGGATATTCACGTGCAACAGGATGTCGGGACCACCCTCGTCGGACACAACGAAGCCATACCCTTTGGTCGGGTCAAACCACTTCACTATGCCCTGGATTTGCCTGAGACTGCTTTGATCGTCTGCCACTTATCTCGTCCACCGCGTCGTATTTGATTTCTCGATGCTTGATGCGCGATTTTCGCATATGAGTTCAAGTTAAAAAAATTCCCCATTATCACGAAAATGCTATTTTATGCTTAACCCATTAAGGGTTTAGCCGTACCACACTCCATTGGTCATCCGGCGTATTTCGGCGCCAGACAAATCGGTCATGCAGCCTGAAAGCCCCATCCGCCCAGAATTCAATTTCGCTAGGAACGATGCGAAATCCGCCCCAGAATGGCGGCCGGTCTGGGTTCGGGCCTTTCGTGGCCGTGATTTTTGCAACCTCTGCCATCAGGGCCGAACGGCTCTGCAATGGGCGCGATTGCTGCGAAGCCCACGCCCCGAGCCTGCTTTTCAGCGACCGGGAGTGGTAATACTCGTCTGCCTGCGGACCGTCTTCGCGTGTCACATGACCACGGACACGGATCTGGCGACGCAGGCTCTTCCAATGTAGCACGAAGGCGGCCTTGCCGGACTGCTCCAGCTCCTGCCCCTTGGCGCTTTCGTAGTTAGTGAAGAAGACAAAAGCGCCATCTTCGATTTCCTTGAGCAGCACCATGCGGACATTCGGCATGCCATCAGCATCCACCGTCGACAGCGCAATCGCATTCGGATCATTGAGCTCAGTCTCTTCGGCCTCCGCGAGCCATGCCCGCGCAAGTTCAAAGGGGTTATCCCCCGCAAATAATCCCGACCGCTCTGACATGGAAACCTCTTCTTAACTGTACGCGCCAATCTATGCCGCCTTGGTTGGGCATACAAGCCAAGGTGGCTGCGGATTTATGCGTATAAATATGTGCGGCCATGCAGGCCGACATCCAAAACGGGCCGCAAAACTGATAATGCGCCTCAACCGGTACTCTCTTGATGCAGCGGCCCGAGCATATTAAAGGTCCTTCAGTTCATATTTTACAGGCGGAGAACCTGCATGCCCAGTCAACTGCTGTCCGGCAAACGTGGCCTTATCATGGGCCTGGCCAACGACAAATCCATCGCATGGGGGATCGCCAAGGCCTGCGCCGATGCCGGTGCCGAACTTGCCTTTTCTTACCAGGGCGAAGCCCTGAAAAAGCGCGTTGGCCCGCTCGCCGAACAGCTGAACAGCTCCATCGTTCTGCCCTGCGATGTATCCGACGAAGCCTCGATTGACGCCTTGTTTGAGAGCCTCGAAAAAGAATGGGGCAAGCTGGACTTTGTCGTGCACGCCATTGGTTTTTCTGACAAAAACGAACTGCGCGGCCGCTACGTTGATACCAGCCGTGACAATTTCCAGATGACCATGGATATCTCGGTCTACTCCTTTACGGCTGTTGCCCGCCGCGCCGAGAAACTGATGTCCGAGGGCGGCTCGATGCTCACCCTGACATATTATGGTGCCGAGCAGGTTATGCCTCACTACAATGTGATGGGCGTTGCCAAGGCCGCGCTCGAAGCATCGGTCAAATATCTGGCCGAAGATCTTGGAAAAGACGGCATTCGCGTAAATGCGATTTCCGCTGGTCCGATCAAAACGCTGGCCGCCAGCGGAATTGGCGACTTCCGCTACATTATGAAATGGAACGAATACAATTCGCCGCTGCGGCGAAATGTTACAACCGAGGACGTCGGCAAATCCGCTTTGTATCTTTTGTCGGACCTCGGATCGGGCGTGACCGGGGAAAATCTGCACGTGGATGCTGGTTATCACGTTGTCGGCATGAAAGCCGTGGACGCCCCCGACATTACCAAATAAACGATCCGCCCCGGGCCTGTGCTGTTTTTATTTTGAATGGTGCGCCCGGGGCTATATCAACGACGCACTCGTCAGACCAACACTGGTATCGTGCCTGCTTTGCCGCCCGGCACATGACACCGCATCAGACGCTACAATTGCCGGAGCAAATCGCAAGATGACCGACCGCCTGCCGCACGAAAAAGGGTTTCACATCAGCTGGGATCAGATCCACCGGGACAGCCGCGCGCTGGCCTGGCGGCTGGACGGTCAGGGACCTGACGGTGGCGCATGGCGTGCCGTGGTCGCGATCACCCGTGGCGGCATGGCCCCCGCGATGATCGTCAGCCGCGAGCTGGACATCCGCACCGTCGATACGATCTCGGTGAAATCCTACCACCACCAGGACCAGGGTGAGGCCGTGGTGCTGAAAGCACCCGACGCCGAACTGATGGGTGATGGCGAAGGTATCCTGATCATCGATGATCTGGTGGATAGCGGCAAAACCCTTGAACTTGTGCGCCAGATGTATCCCAAGGCGCATTTTGCCACGGTTTATGCAAAACCGAAGGGCCGCCCGATGGTGGACACCTTTATCACCGAGGTCAGCCAGGACACCTGGATTTTCTTCCCCTGGGATATGGCGCTGCAATACGTCGAGCCCTATCGCGGCAAGGACTGACGCCGCCCCGCCCCGTGCGCGGGACGGACCGCAGCCGATTTTCAAAACACCCTGAATGCGCGCCCCTGTTGGAGGCGCGCTTTTTCTTGAGCCTGCCGCGAGGGCGTGCCACAGATAAGGCCCGAATACGCCTGCCCTGGCAGGGCCTTGCGACAACAGGATTGACTGCATGCATATCTCCCGCTCCGAAGCGACCTTTTGTTCTCCGATCGTCGAGTCCCGGCGCTGGACCGAAGGGGTCACTTTTCCGCCGTCGCGCCCCCTGATCAACGTCAGTCAGGCCGCCCCGGCAGATCCGCCGCCCACGGGCTTGCGGCAGGCCATCGCCGATGCGGCCCTGAATGAAACCGACGCGCATCTATATGGCGCCGTTTTGGGCCGCAGCGAGCTGCGTGCAGCACTGGCGGCACAGATCTCGGAGCATTATGACGGCACCGTTGGCGCAGCGCAGGTCGGTATTACCTCTGGCTGCAATCAGGCCTTTGCCGCTGCCATCGCCGCGCTTTGCGGCGAAGGGGACGAGGTGATCATCCCGGTGCCTTGGTATTTCAATCACAAAATGTGCCTCGATATGGCAGGTGTCACAGCGGTTCCGCTGCCCGTAGGTGCTGATATGATGCCGGATCCGCAGGCCGCGGCCCAGTTGATCACACCCAAGACGCGGGCCATCACGCTTGTCACCCCCAACAATCCCACTGGCGCCGAATACCCCTCGGGCCTCGTGAAGGCCTTCTTTGATCTGGCCCGCAAACATGGGCTGGCACTGATTCTGGATGAAACCTACCGCGACTTTGACAGTCGCGAAGGGGCGCCGCACGACCTGTTCCGGACCCCGAACTGGGACGAGACGCTGATCCATCTGTACTCCTTCTCCAAGGCCTATCGGCTGACCGGTCACCGGGTTGGAGCGATCGCGAGTTCTGCAGAGAAATTGTTCGAAATGGAGAAGTTTCTCGATACGATAACGATCTGTCCTGTACAGCTTGGACAGATCGGGGCGCTTTGGGGACTTGAAAACCTCCAGTCCTGGCTCGCGGGGGAACGGCTGGAGATTCTGGACCGCAAGGCGGCGATCGAAGAGGAATTCCCCCGCCTTGCCGAGAAGGGATGGAAGCTGTTGGGCTGCGGTGCCTATTTCGCTTATGTGGAACACCCCTTCGAGGAAGCCTCGTCCGAGCTGGCCAAAAAGCTGGTGCAGGACGCGTCGGTCCTGATGCTGCCGGGCACGATGTTCATGCCCGAAGGCGATCCGGCAGGCAGCAAGCAATTCCGCATCGCCTTTGCCAATGTCGACCGGGCCGGGATCGTCTCCCTGTTCGACCGGCTTTGCGCGTTTCACCCCTAACGCTACGCTGCGCCATCCGAAACCAACAAGCCCGGCACAAGATCTTGCTCCTGTACGGGCGGCAGCGTATGCAGAACACGATTATGACACAGGCACCCTGCCCGCAGCGCCCATCCGGCGCAAAGGGAGCGGGCAACAGGTACGAATGAGGGCACAATGGCCGCAGGCATGAAAAATCTTTCCAGAACCTTTGTTTGGATCCTGATGGGGATGCTGATCGTCGGCCTTGCCGGTTTTGGTGCGGTCAATTTCACCGGCTCGATGAGCGCGGTTGCCCTGGTGGGCGACGAAGAAGTCACCGTCGACGCCTATGTGCGCGAGTTGCAGCGCGAACAACGCGCCATGCAGGCCCAGACCGGTCAGGCAATGCCGATGTCGCAGCTGACCGCAATGGGTTTGGATCAGATTGTGCTCGGGCGGCTGATCACCCTCGCCGCCATTGACAATGAGGTCAGCAAGCTGGGCATCTCCATCGGGGATGAAAACCTGCTGTCCGAACTGACCAAGGTCTCCTCGTTCCAGGACTCCAGCGGCCAGTTCGACCGCGAGACCTACCGCTTTACCCTCGACAACGCCGGTTTCACCGAAGCCGAGTTCGAAGACGATCTTCGCCGCGAGGCCTCACGCACGCTGGTCCAGGGCGCCATCATGTCCGGCACCAAGATGCCCGAAGTAATGAGCGACACGCTGGTGTCCTATATCGGCGAGCGCCGCAGCTTTTCCTACGTGCAACTGTCACCCGACGATGTGCTCCTGACGCAGGAGATGCCCGATGACACTGCGCTGCGTGCCTTCTATGACGACAATATCGCGGATTTCACCCTGCCGGAAACCAAATCCCTGACCTACGCGCATCTCAGCCCCGACATGCTGCTTGACACCGTTGAGGTCGATCAGGAGGCGCTGCGTGGCCTTTATGAAGATCGCGCCGATCAGTACCTGATCCCGGAACGCCGTCTGGTGGAACGCCTTGTCTTTGCGGACAATGACAGCGCCGCAAGCGCAAAGGCGCAGCTTGACGTGAGCGGCACGACTTTTGAGGTCCTGGTGCAGGATCGCGGTTTGGCCCTGTCGGACGTGGATATGGGCGATGTGACCGAAGCTGACCTCTCGGATGCTGGCACCGAAGTATTTGCTGCAGAGGTCGGCGATGTTGTTGGCCCGCTGCCATCGGATCTTGGCCCAGCACTCTACCGGGTGAACGGCCGCCTCGAAGCCCGCGAAACCAGTTTTGAAGAGGCCGAAGCCGAGCTGCGCGCCGAATTGGCGGCAGACCGCGCCCGCCGAGTGATTGAGCAGCAAGCCGAATCCATCGAGGACATGCTGGCTGGTGGCGTCACGCTGGAAGAACTGCCGGATCAGACCGACATGCAGATTGGCACTCTCGGCTGGACGGGACTCAACGCCGAAGGCATCGCAGCTTACGACGGATTCCGCGAGGCCGCAGAGGCCGTGACGGTTGATGATTTCCCGTCGGTCGCCTTCCTGGAGGATGGCAGCCTCTTTGCCCTGCGGCTCGACGAAGTCCTGCCCCCGCGCCCCGAGCCCTTCGAAGACGCTCGGGACAAGGTACTTGCCGCCTGGAACGAAAATCGGACAGCAGAGGCCGTAAACAACCTGGCACAGGATCTGCTGAAACAGACCGAGGCAGACGGAGCCTTCCCCGAAGGCTACGACGTGCAGACCGAGACGGCGCAAACCCGCACCGCCTATATCGACACCACCCCGGTCGAGATGATGATCGAGGTCTTCGATATGAACCCGGGCGAGCTGCGCACCGTGTCCGGTGAAGGCTCCACCGTCGTGCTGCGTTTGGACGAGGTTCTGCCTGCCGAGGACACCAGCGAGGAAATGCAGATGCTGGCCAGCGCGATGCAGACCCAGCTGGATCAGGCATTGTCGCAGGCGCTGTTCGAAGCCTTCGCGCAGGACGCACAGCTGCGCGCCGCACCGCGTGTTGACCAACAGGCCCTGAACGCGGTTCAGGCCAATTTCCAATAAGCGCGCATAGATCAATCAAGGCACCTGACGATGGCTCTGACCCCGGATTTCGACACTTTCGCCGCCGCCTATGAGGCGGGAGAGAACCAGCTGGTCTATACCCGGCTGGCGGCTGACCTCGACACGCCCGTGTCGCTGATGCTCAAGCTGACGGGCGCCCAGAAGGACGCCTTCATGCTGGAATCGGTGACCGGCGGCGAGGTGCGCGGCCGTTACTCGATCATCGGCATGAAACCCGATCTGGTCTGGCGCTGCCGCGGCACGACATCCGAAATCAACCGCTCGGCCCGCTTTGATCCCGAGGGTTTCGAAGCGCAGACGGGCGCGCCGCTGGACAACCTGCGCGCGCTTCTCGCCGAAAGCCGCATCGACCTGCCCGACGACCTGCCGCAGGCCGCGGCCGGGCTGTTCGGCTATCTTGGCTATGACATGGTCCGGCTGATCGAACATCTGCCGGACGTCAACCCCGACCCCCTTGGCCTGCCCGACGCGGTCATGATGCGCCCTTCGGTGGTCGCGGTTCTGGATGGCGTCAAAGGCGAGGTGACCGTGGTCTCCCCGGCCTGGACCGGAGATGGAAAATCGGCCAAGGCCGCCTATGCGCAGGCCGCCGAACGGGTGATGGACGCGGTGCGCGATCTGGAGCGCGCCATGCCCGCCGAAACCCGCGATCTTGGCGATGCGCACGAGGTGGCCCCGCCGGTCAGCAACTTCAGCAAATCCGGCTACATGGAAGCGGTGGAAAAGGCCAAGGAATACATCCGGGCGGGCGACATTTTTCAGGTGGTTCCGGCGCAGCGCTGGAAGCAGGACTTCCCGCTGCCGCCGTTCTCGCTTTACCGCTCTTTGCGGCGAACCAACCCGTCGCCGTTCATGTTCTATTTCAACTTCGGTGGCTTTCAGGTAATTGGCGCCAGCCCCGAAATTCTGGTCCGTGTCTTTGGCAAAGAGGTCACCATCCGCCCCATCGCAGGCACCCGCCCGCGCGGCGCAACACCGGAAGAGGACAAGGCGCTGGAGGCCGATCTTCTGGCCGACAAGAAAGAGCTGGCAGAACACCTAATGCTGCTGGATCTGGGTCGCAACGATACGGGCCGCGTATCAAAGATCGGCACTGTGCGCCCGACGGAAAAGTTCATCATCGAACGCTACAGCCACGTGATGCATATCGTATCGAACGTGGTGGGTGAGCTGGACGAGGACAAGGACGCGCTGGATGCGTTTTTTGCGGGCATGCCGGCGGGCACGGTGTCCGGCGCGCCAAAGGTGCGCGCGATGGAAATCATCGACGAGTTGGAGCCAGAAAAACGCGGCGTATACGGCGGCGGCGTCGGCTATTTCTCGGCCGGGGGCGACATGGATATGTGTATCGCCCTGCGCACGGCCATCGTGCAGGATCAGACGCTCTATATTCAGGCCGGTGGCGGTGTGGTCTATGACAGCGATCCCGAGGCCGAGTATCAGGAAACCGTGCATAAATCGAACGCGATCCGCCGCGCTGCTGCCGATGCCGCGCGTTTTACCGGCAGCCGCAACAGCTGATAACATCAAAGCGCTCCGGGGCGCGGGGACGCATAAGCAACCCCGTGCCCCCGGGCTCTGCCCCGTGCGTGTCTATTACGGGTTATTCTGCCGTTGCAGCCAGATTGGCGCGCAGACTCGCCGAAACCGGCGCCAGCGCCACCCGGCTGGCCCGGTCCTGCAGCCCCCACAGCAACAGTGCTGAAATCGTATCGGGCTGCAGCCGCCCCAGCATGATCACTGCACCTTCCTGACCGGCCCGGAAGGCCGCCTGATCCAGAAAGCGGCGAATGGCACGCGGGTTCTGACCGGCGCCATCGAAATCCCGGAACACCACGCCGGACGGCACGCCGTCGCGCAGCGCCAGTTTCTGCACGGTATTAAGGCCGCTGTTCTGCAGCACCAGCCCGTATCCCCCGGTCCGCGCCACATCCGACACCTGATCCGCCAGCGGCCTGTTGCCCTGCACGCCAGTCTCGACGCCTTCCAGAATTCCCAGCGCCTGCGGCACCCGGTCCAGCCAGACCTCCATCGCAGTCTCCGCGTCCTGCGGCATGGCTTCGCGCGGCAGATCCGACAGGATCAGCACCTCAAAGCCCGCCGCCCGGCGCGCGGCCATTTTCTCAGTTGCCTTGGGATCTTCGGGATCGATAGCGAAGCTCAGCGGATAGGGGAAATCGACCAGCGCCTCAGCGCCGACGGATGTTTCATCATCGATGAGGACAATCGACATCAAGGGCCGCCCATCGCTGCCAGCGAAGGGTTCTGAATAAGCATCAAACGGCTGCTGCGTGGTTTCAGCGCCCGCCGCAGAGGTCTCTTCGCTGTCGCGTTCGGTCAGCGGCACCACGCGGGTTCCGATCTGCGGCGATTGCGACGCGCGGCTTCCGTCTGCGGTTGGCAGCGCGGCGATCCGACCATTTTCCGGCGCATCTTCCGTCTCGGCCTCCTCGGCGGGCGGCATGTCTTCTTCCGGCTCCGCTTCGATTACCTCAGGCTGCTCAGGCGCGGGTTCGGGGGTGGAGAAGGCAATCACCGGCGGCGTGGTCGGATCCGGGGCGCTGCCCAGTTGCGGCACCGGCACCGTAGCGCCTTGCTCCAGCTGAACCGTCTCGGACGCGCCCTGCGGCGCCGTCATTTCAGGCGCGGTGCCAGGCGCCGGGCTGTCGGTCGGGCTCTGCCCCACCTCTGCCGTGGTGTCCGGCGCCTCGGGTGTCGGCGCCGGGGTCATGGACACCTCGACACCGTCGTCGCTCTCTGCTGTTTCGGGCAACATTGCAGGCTCAGCGCCGCTAGCAGCTGTTTCCGCCTCGGACGGGGCCTCTGGCACATCCGGCAGATCGGCATCGCCAGAGCCGCGCACATCGCCTGCGGGTCCGACTTCGGGACGGGCAGCCGGTTCGGTATCCAGAGAGGTCAGGTCATTGAGGTCATCCGCAGGTGCCGTTTCAGGTGCTACCGGCGCGGCCTCGACCAGATCGGCGTCGGGTTGCGGCGTCTCTATGGGCGCCAGCGCGCCCGATTGAGGCACAGTGGCCTTTTCCGGTCCCGTGGCGCTGACGTCGACCTGCCGCGGCAGCGGGGTCGACAACGACCACATGGCAGCGCCGCACACCGCCACCAAAGCTCCGATACTCACGCCTCCCAGAAAGCCACGCATGCCCGCTCGCCCTTTATCCTTGTGTCCGGCCTGGCCGTCAGGACCAGCGGGGCGACACCCTGTCGCCACAGCCCCGCCGAGCCTTCAAAAACGCGCCGCGCTCTTGACGCTGCCTTGCAAGCCTGAACATGTATGTCGCAACAACTATACTGCGGCGCAAGCCCTGCCCGCCACCCATAAAAGAGCCTGCCAAGATGTTGCTGCTGATCGACAACTACGATTCCTTTACCTACAACCTTGTGCATTATCTGGGCGAGTTGGGGGCTTCGATGGAAGTACGCCGCAACGACGCGCTGGATGTCGAGGCCGCTCTGGCCCTGCGCCCCGCCGGGATCCTGCTGAGCCCCGGCCCCTGCGATCCGGATCAGGCCGGGATCTGCCTACCGCTGACCCTTGCTGCGGCAGAGGCCGGTATTCCGCTGCTGGGCGTCTGCCTTGGCCACCAAACCATCGGACAGGCCTTTGGCGGCAAGGTCGTGCGCTGCCACGAAATCGTGCATGGCAAGATGGGCGCAGTGCATCATCAGGGCAAAGGCGTCTTTGCCGGGGTGCCCTCTCCGTTCCAGGCGACGCGCTATCATTCGCTGGTGGTGGATCGCGACAGCCTGCCCGACTGCCTTGAGATCACAGCAGAGCTCGAAGACGGCACCATCATGGGGCTGCAACATCGGGAGTTGCCGATCCACGGGGTGCAATTCCACCCTGAATCGATTGCCTCCGAGCACGGCCATACCCTGCTGAAGAACTTCCTGAATGAAATGAAGGTGCCCGCATGAGCGACCAGATGAAGCCGCTGATCGACGCCGCAGCCGACCGCCCGCTGACACGGGCCGAGGCAGAACAGGCCTTTACCCTGCTGTTCGAAGGCGAAGCGACCCCCAGCCAGATGGGCGGGTTGCTGATGGCCCTACGCACCCGCGGCGAAACTGTCGATGAATATGCTGCTGCTGCCGCCGTGATGCGGTCGAAATGCAACCCGGTGAAGGCGCCCGAGGGCGCTATCGACATCGTCGGCACCGGCGGAGACGGCAAGGGCACGCTCAATATCTCGACCGCGACCGCATTCGTGGTCGCCGGCGCGGGCACGGTTGTCGCCAAACACGGCAACCGCAACCTCAGCTCAAAATCCGGAGCGGCAGATGCGCTGGGGCAGATGGGTATTCAGGTTATGGTCGGCGCAGAAGTGGTTGAAAAATCACTAAAAGAGGCCGGAATTGGCTTCATGATGGCCCCCATGCACCACCCTGCGATCGCCCATGTCATGCCCACCCGGCAGGAGCTTGGCACCCGAACGATCTTCAACATCCTCGGCCCGCTCACCAACCCTGCGGGCGTTAAACGCCAGCTGACCGGGGCTTTCTCCCGCGATCTGATCCGTCCCATGGCGGAAACACTTGGGCAGCTTGGCTCTGAACGGGCCTGGCTGGTGCATGGCTCGGACGGGACCGATGAGCTCACCATTACCGGCGTTAGCTGGGTCTCCGCGCTGGAAGAAGACGGCGGCATCCGCGATGTGGAACTGCACCCCGAGGACGCGGGCCTGCCGGTCCACCCGTTCGAGGATATCATCGGGGGCACGCCGGAAGAGAACGCGATTGCCTTCCGGGCGCTGCTGGACGGGCAGCCTTCGGCCTATCGCGATGCCGTCCTGCTCAACAGCGCCGCCGCGCTGGTGGTCGCCGGAGACGCCGAAGACCTGCGCGAAGGCGTCGCCAAGGCGGCCCACGGCATCGACAGCGGCGCTGCACGGGACAAGATCGCAACCGTCGCGCGGATCACATCCGGGGGCAGCTGATGCCCCTGCCCGATGGTCTTGGCGCCTGGTCCGACCTGCCGTTTTTTCAGCGTGACTGGCCCGCAATCGAGGCTGCGCTTAAGGCAGAGACGCAGCGGGTTCTGCCCCCTGCGGCGCAGCGTTTTGCTGCGCTGGAGCTGACCCAGCCTGCAGACACCCGTGTCGTAATATTAGGGCAGGATCCATATCCAACCCCCGGCCATGCCCATGGGCTGGCCTTTTCCGTGGAACCGGATGTCGCGCCCCTGCCCCGAGCCCTTGGCAATATTTTCAAGGAGTTGCAAAGCGATATTGGTGCAGTGCCCGCCACGGGCGACCTGCGCAGCTGGGCGCGGCAAGGGGTGCTGCTTCTCAATACCGCGCTCAGCGTACCGGCGGGCGCCGCGAACGGGCACAAGGATCTGGGATGGCTATCCCTGATCGAGGAGGTGCTGGCGCGCACATCGCAGCGCCCCACGGCCTATGTGTTTTGGGGAAAACAGGCACAAAGGCTTGAAAAACACCTGAATCCGGGCGATCACCTGATCCTGAAGACCGCGCATCCCTCGCCGCTTTCGGCGCGGCGCGGCTTCTTCGGATCCCGGCCGTTTTCGGCAATAAACACATGGCTGCGCGCGCGCGGCGAAGCGCCCATCGACTGGGCCAGCTGACTGGAGGCAACGCGATGACAGAAAACGTGCTCGACAAGATCAAGGCCTACAAGCTGGAGGAAGTGGCCGCCGACAAGGCCGCCGTGCCGCTGACCGAGGTCGAAGCCATGGCTCGCAATGCGTCCCCCGTGCGCGGATTTGCAAATGCGCTGCTTGGGGCGAGCCGCGAAGGCTACGGTCTGATCGCCGAAATCAAGAAAGCCAGCCCCTCCAAAGGATTGATCCGCGAGGATTTCGACCCCGTGGCGCTGGCAGAGGCTTATGAACAGGGCGGCGCCACCTGCCTGTCCGTGCTGACCGATACGCCCAGCTTTCAGGGCGCCAAATCCTTTTTGACCGAGGCGCGTGACGCCTGCAGCCTGCCCGCGCTGCGCAAGGATTTCATGTATGACACCTATCAGGTGGCCGAGGCACGCGCGCTTGGCGCCGATTGCATCCTGATCATCCTTGCCTCTGTCAGTGACGCGCAGGCGGCCGAGCTGGAAGACTGCGCCACCGAATGGGGCATGGATGTTCTTCTGGAGGTGCATGATGCCGAAGAACTCGAGCGCGCTTGCGCGCTTAAATCGCCCCTGATGGGAAT
Organism: Pseudophaeobacter sp. C1-32P7; assembly: GCF_041008775.1. NCBI lineage: Bacteria > Pseudomonadati > Pseudomonadota > Alphaproteobacteria > Rhodobacterales > Roseobacteraceae > Pseudophaeobacter > Pseudophaeobacter sp. C1-32P7. Next base: position 192,248 of record NZ_JAXGFR010000001.1, read on the forward strand.
AAACAACCGCAATCTCAAGACCTTCGAGACCACTCTGGACACCACGCGTGAGCTGTCGCGCATGGTTCCCGCAGATCGCACCATCGTCTGCGAAAGCGGCTTGTTCACACCGCAGGATCTGTCGGACATGGCGCGCTATGGCGCCCGCAGCTTCCTGATCGGGGAATCCCTGATGCGCCAGGAGGACGTGGCCTCCGCAACCCGCCACCTGCTCGCCAATCCCCTGACACCGGGAGCGATGTGATGCCCCTGACGCATTTTGACGGCAAGGGCGACGCCCATATGGTCGATGTCTCGGACAAGGCAGTGACCGCGCGCATCGCCACCGCCGAAGGCCACATCACCATGGCCCGGGAAACCTTTGATATCATTTCCGAAGGTCGCGCAAAAAAGGGCGACGTTCTAAGCGTCGCCCGGCTGGCTGGCATCATGGGCGCCAAGAAAACACCCGAGCTGATCCCGCTCTGCCATCCGCTGCCGGTGACCAAGGTCGCGGTTGAGCTGACCTTGGATCCCGACCTTCCGGGCGTGCGCATCGAAGGCACCGTCAAGACTACCGGCCAGACCGGGGTTGAGATGGAAGCCCTGACCGCGGTGTCGACTGCGGCGCTCACCGTCTATGACATGGCCAAGGCCGTGGACAAGGCGATGGAAATCGGCGGCATCCGCGTTACGCTGAAAGATGGCGGAAAATCAGGACGGTACGAGGCTTAAATGATCTCTGTCAGCGAGGCACGCGCGCATCTTCTGGAGCTGGTTTCCCCGCTTGGAACCGAACTGGTCCCTCTCGCTGAGGCTGCGGGCCGGGTTCTGGCCGACGACGTCGCCGCCCGCCGGGATCAACCGCCCTTTGCCGCATCGGCGATGGACGGGTACGCGGTAAAATCTGCCGAGGTCGAACTTCACGCCATGTTCAAGGTGATCGGCGAAGCCGCCGCCGGCCACGGATTTGACGGCACCGTCGGCGCGGGTCAGGCGGTGCGTATCTTCACCGGCGCACCGATCCCCGACGGAGCCGATTTCGTCGTCATTCAGGAAGACGTCACCGCAAAAGGTACCCTGATCACCATCACCGACGCACCCGGCGACAATCCCAACGTTCGCCCCCGCGGTGGTGATTTCAAAAACGGCCAGACCATCTCGGCGCCGCGGCTACTGACACCATCTGACATCGCCCTTCTCGCTGCGATGAATATTGCCGAGGTCCCCGTTGCCCGCAAACCCGATATCGCCCTGATCTCCACCGGGGATGAATTGGTGATGCCCGGCAGCACTCCTGGACCGGATCAGATCATCGCCTCCAACACATTTGGATTGAAGGCAATGCTGGAGGGTCTGGGCGCACAGGTCCGGATCCTGCCCATCGCGCGGGACACCCACAGCTCTCTGCGCACCGCCTTTTCGCTGGCCGAGGGCGCTGATCTGATCGTCACCATCGGCGGCGCCTCGGTTGGGGATCATGATCTGGTTGGCGAGGTTGCCGCCGACCTTGGCATGGAGCGGAGTTTCTACAAGGTGGCGATGCGCCCCGGCAAACCGCTGATGGCTGGCCGCCTTGGCACCTGTGCCATGGCCGGACTGCCAGGTAATCCAGTGTCGGCCATGGTCTGCGGCCATATCTTCCTGGCACCGATGGTGCGGGCGATGCTGGGGCTGCCGCCCTTGCAAGAGGTTATTCTCTCCGCTCCGCTGGCGGCACCGCTGGAACAGAACGGTCCGAGAGAGCATTACATGCGCGCCACCCTGACGGAGGACGGGCAGATCCGCGCGTTCGAGCGGCAGGACAGTGCGCTGCTGACGGTACTGGCAGAGGCCGACGCCCTGTTGATCCGCCCGCCGCATGATCCGCCCCGCGAGATCGGCGAAACAATGTCCTATCTGCGCTTGATCTGATGTTTCCGGCGCCGGGACGGCTGCCGTATCCCAACCGTCTCTCAGGTTGACCGCTCCTGCGGTCTGCCCGCGCGCCACACGCCCCTTGCCCCTTGTGACACCCCGGCCGTTCGGTGCGTCGCCACAACGCCACCGGGAAATTCGCATGGGGTCCGTTGACACAAAACGGGAACATGACTAGAACAAAGGGAAACATGGCAAAGCGTCATAGGGCGCAGAGGGGCGGACATGCTGACCAAGAAGCAATTGGATTTGTTGGAATTCATTCACACGCGTCTGCAAAAGGACGGTGTCCCGCCCAGCTTTGATGAAATGAAGATCGCACTGGATTTGCGGTCGAAATCCGGCATCCACCGCCTGATCACTGCTTTGGAAGAACGCGGTTTCATCCGCCGCCTGGCCCACCGCGCCCGCGCCATCGAAATCCTGCGTCTCCCTGACAGTATCAGCGGCGGATCCACCGAAACGGGCACGGATCGCTCCGCCAGTGCAGATGCGGGACCGGCTGCGGCCAACACCGACCGAGCGATTGGCTCCGCAATGGACTTGCCCGTCATGGGGCGCATCGCTGCAGGTGTGCCGATCGAGGCAATCAGCCAGATGGCCAGCAAGGTGACCGTGCCCAGTTCGATGCTGACCTCATCCGGCAGCCACTACGCCCTTGAGGTGCGCGGCGACTCGATGATCGACGCGGGGATCAACAACGGCGATATCGTGGTGATCCGCGAAACCGACACGGCGGACGATGGCGACATCGTGGTCGCCTTGGTTCAAGGCCATGAGGCCACACTGAAAAAGATCTATCGCCGCAACGGCGCGATTGAACTGGAGGCCGCCAACCCGGCTTATGAAACCCGCGTCTACCCCTCCGATCAGGTCGAGGTACAGGGGCGGCTGGTTGGCCTGATCCGCAGCTACTGACCGCCCGCACCGCTGTTTGGTGGGCGGAGTGTCGGCCAGTTGTCATATGCGGCGGACACCGGCCCGGTTCGGATGAGCCTTACCAATCGCGGTCAATGGCCCTAGCGGGTCCAGATGCGCTGCCCTGACAGGTCCCTTGCCGTGGTCAATTTACCTTGCTGATCGATCGCAATACTGCCCATACGCCGCAATTGCTGTAGCCCCAAAATGATGCAGCCGCCCTCCGGCTTCAGATCAACCGTCGACACCAGAACCTCCCCCTCAGCACATGAGGTCAAACGCTCGGCAGCCCTGCTGCCTACCGCATGCACCAGAGTGTAGGGACCAACCCTGGCGCGGCGAAGGCTCGGGTCGTTGACCTGAGACCGCCAGCGGTTTGCTGCAATGACCTGTCTGACGGGATCACCGTCATTTTCCAGCCAGACCCGCGCCGCAAAGCCCTGCCCCTTGCTGCGGGACAAGGCCCGGCCCTCTGGCCCCATTACCCCGACCAAGCCGCCATTCGATGAAATCAACGCCAGCGGCCGCGTGTCTTGCGACCAAAGCGCGAAGGCCAGGGCAATCGGCATCACCCCGAGAAGGCGCAAACGCCCCTGCCAGATCAATAGGAACACCCCGCCGACCGAAAGCGACGGCAACACCCACTGCCCTGGCTGCATCACCGTGCCCTCTGCTCCCGGCAGCTCCGCAACCGCGCGGGCGACGGTCAGGATCCAGTCAATGCCCGCTCCCATCACCGCCAGACCGAAGCCCTCCAAACCGAGGGGCAGCAGGCAAAAGGACAGAACTGCGGCGGGCACCACAACAAGGCCCATCACCGGCACCGCGAGCAGGTTGGCCAGCAGCCCATAGTGCGACAGGGTGTTGAAATGCGCCGCGCCAAAGGGCGCCGTGGCCAGCCCAGCCACCAGCGAGGACAAAACCAAGGCGGCCACAGGGCGCAGCCATTTTGGCCCGAGGGTAAGACCGCCATCCCGGATCGCCCCAAACACCCCCACCAGCGCGGCCGTGGCAGCAAAGCTCATCTGGAAGCCCGGGCTGAGCAGCGTTTCGGGGCGCCGCAACAGAACCAGAACCGCAGCAATGGCAACCGCGCGCAAGGATATCGCCCGCCGGTCCAGCAGCACCGCGACAAACATCACCGCCACCATGATAAAGGCCCGCTCGGTTGCGACATTTCCCCCGGACAGCGCCAGATATGCCCCCGCCGCCAGCAAGGCCGCAGCCGCTGACAGTTTCTTCACGTTCAGTCGCAGTGCGATGGGCGGCACCATGCACAAGGCAAACCGTAAAGACGCAAAGACAAATCCGGCCACCAGCCCCATATGAAGACCGGAAATGGCCAGCAAATGCGCCAGATTGCTGGCTCGCAAATCCTGCAACGTTGACTGACTGACACCGCTGCGGTCGCCGGTGGTGATGGCGGCGGCGATGGCGCCGGTCTCGCCGGGCAGCCGCTGCCGCAGCGCCAAAGACAGGTCCCGCCGCAGCCCGGCCAGCGTTGGCCCCGGCGGGCCGGGATCAAGAGTCAGCACGGCAACGCGGGTGTAGCCATTCGCGCCCAGTTGCAAAAACCAGGCATGGCGCCGGAAGTCGAAACCGCCCGGCTCAGCCGGGCCCTGCGGCGGCATCAGATGTGCGGTGGTGGCCACCCTTGCGCCGGGACCGGGCAACCCGCTCTCCACCGGCACCGAGACACGCACCCGCGCAGGCGTTCTACTCGGCGCTACCTGCTTCAGCCGCACCTGATCCAGCGTAAGACGCAGCATATCGCGCGCGGAGCGGTCGATAGTGGCGACGCGCCCCTCCACAGGACCGTAGTAGCGAAAGCCGAGTACTGGAGCCGCCACAGAATGGGTCCGCCACCCCGCAACCATGAACCCAAGAACACAAAGAAGAACCGCCCCTGCCAGCAATCCGCTGGCGCTGCCCCGCAACGAGAAAGCAGCGCACACTCCACCAAGAACCAGAGCGCAAAGATAGGTCACCGCCTCCGGCTCGACCGGGAGCGCAAAAAAGACCCCTATTCCAAGCCCCAGAAACACCGGCACCCAGGCCAGCAAATGTCCCCTTTGAACCTGTAGCAGCTGGTCCAGGATAGGCATCATACGCATGCTTGCTCCTGACCCTTCGGGTGGGTAGACAGGCAGAAACGCTACTCCTCTTATGGTTTCCAAAAGGTAAATCACCTCCATGTCCAAACCGGTCGTCACCCGTTTCGCCCCCTCGCCCACCGGCTTTCTGCATATCGGCGGCGCCCGCACCGCGCTGTTCAACTGGCTGTATGCGCGCGGACGCGGCGGTAAATTCCTACTCAGAATCGAAGATACCGACCGGGAGCGTTCCACCCCCGAAGCCACCGCTGCCATCCTGCAGGGGCTGGACTGGCTGGGCCTGGATCACGACGGTGAGGTGATCAGCCAGTTCGAACGCGCCGACCGTCACGCCGAGGTTGCGCATCAGCTGCTGGCCGAAGGCAAGGCCTACAAGTGCTTTGCCACCCAGGAAGAAATCGCCGCCTTCCGCGATGCCGCCCGGGCCGAGGGAAAATCGACGCTCTACCGCTCGCCCTGGCGCGATGCCGATACCTCCACTCATCCGGATGCGCCTTACGTGGTGCGCATCAAGGCGCCGCAGGAGGGCACGTCGGTCATTCGTGATCAGGTGCAGGGCGATGTTTCGATCCGCAACGATCAGCTGGACGACATGATTCTGCTGCGGTCCGATGGCACGCCTGTTTATATGCTGGCCGTGGTCGTGGACGATTACGACATGGGCGTCACCCATGTGATCCGGGGCGACGACCATCTCAACAACGCCGCCCGTCAGATGATGATCTACGAGGCGATGGGCTGGGACATTCCGATCTGGGCGCACATCCCGCTGATCCATGGCCCCGACGGCAAGAAACTGTCGAAACGCCACGGCGCCCTTGGCGCGCAGGAGTATCAGGCCATGGGATATCCCGCGGCTGGCATGCGCAACTATCTAGCCCGTCTCGGCTGGAGCCATGGCGACGATGAGTTCTTCACCGACGCGCAAGCACGCGAATGGTTCGATCTGGATGGAATCGGCAAAAGCCCGGCCCGGTTTGATACCAAAAAGCTGGAAAGCCTCTGCGGGCAGCATATCGCCGTTAGCGATGACGCTGCACTGCGGCAGGAGATCGAAGCCTATCTTGCCGCAGCCGGTGAGCCTGCCCTGACTGACGTTCAGTCAACTGATCTTGAACGGGCCATGTACTGCCTGAAAGATCGCGCCAAGACTTTCCCTGAACTTCTTGAGAAAGCGCATTTTATCCTGACGGCACGCCCCATCGAACCGGATGCAAAGGCGGCCAAGGCGCTGGCATCTGTATCCGATAGTATACTGAATGAATTGACGCCGCAGTTGCAAAGTGCTAGCTGGACGCGTGACGATCTGGAGGCGCTTCTCAACCAATTCGCGGAAGCACAGGATACCAAGTTCGGCAAGCTGGCCGGCCCGCTGAGAGCGGCCCTGGCGGGCCGGGCGGTAACGCCTTCGGTGTTCGATATGATGCTGATTTTGGGCCGTGAGGAAACATTGGCCCGTTTGACCGACGCTGCAGGCTGATCCCGCCTCTTAACCCTTGGGTAAGTCTGCTTCGATACGACCTCACCTGCGCAGTCCACGCGCAGGTGCTGCCTGCACGAAGCCCGGATTTCTCCGGGTTTTCGTGCCTGTAACAGGAAGGGACATCTATGACCGATACCAATAAGACAGCCCAGCTCAGCCTGAATGGCGAAACTTACGAGCTTCCCATCTTCTCTCCGACAGCCGGGCCCGATGTTCTCGACATCCGCAAACTCTACGCGCAGGCCGGTGTCTTCACGTACGATCCGGGCTTCACCTCGACCGCAAGCTGCGACAGCACCATCACCTTCATCGATGGTGGCAAGGGCGAGCTGCTGCACCGTGGCTACCCGATCGACCAACTTGCAGCCAATTCGCACCACCTCGAAGTCTGCTACCTGCTGCTTTACGGTGAGCTGCCGACCGCTGCTCAGCTGGAAGATTTCGAAGCGCGTGTGACCCGTCACACCATGGTGCACGAGCAGATGCACAACTTCTTCCGTGGTTTCCGCCGCGATGCGCACCCGATGGCGACCCTGGTTGGTGTGGTTGGCGCGATGTCCGCCTTCTACCACGACTCCACCGATATCGCCGATCCGTGGCAGCGCGAGGTCGCCTCGATCCGCCTGATCGCAAAACTGCCGACCATCGCCGCGATGGCCTATAAATATTCGATCGGTCAGCCCTTCGTCTATCCGCGCAACGATCTGGATTACGCCGCGAACTTCCTGCACATGTGTTTCTCGGTTCCGGCCGAAGAATATCACGTCGACCCGATCCTGGCCCGCGCCATGGACCGGATCTTTATCCTGCACGCGGACCACGAACAGAACGCTTCGACCTCGACCGTGCGTCTGGCGTCCTCTTCCGGTGCAAACCCGTTCGCCTGTATCGCAGCTGGTATCGCCTGCCTCTGGGGTCCGGCCCATGGCGGCGCCAACCAGGCTTGCCTTGAGATGCTGAAAGAAATCGGGACCGTCGACAAGATCCCCGAGTTCATCGCCCGCGCCAAAGACAAGAACGATCCGTTCCGCCTGATGGGCTTTGGTCACCGCGTGTACAAAAACACCGACCCGCGCGCCAAGGTTCTGAAACAGTCCGCGGATGAGGTTCTGGAACTGCTCGGCGTCGAAGACAACCCGCTGCTGCAGGTTGCCAAGGAGCTGGAACAAACCGCGCTCAACGATCCTTACTTCATCGAGAAGAAACTGTTCCCGAACGTCGACTTCTACTCGGGCATCATCCTGGAGGCGATGGGCTTCCCGACCTCGATGTTTACGCCGATCTTCGCGCTGTCGCGCACCGTCGGCTGGATCTCCCAGTGGAAAGAGATGATCGCAGACCCACAGAACAAAATCGGTCGTCCGCGTCAGCTGTACCTCGGCGAAACCGCCCGCGATTACGTGGATATCGAGAACCGCTGATCGGCATAACAGCCTTGATTGGACGCCTCGCACCTTCTGGGTGCGGGGCGTTTTTTTGGGCGTGGCGGTCACCTCCGGCTTTGCGTGCAAAGGCGAAAAAACTCCTGCTCCGACGAATTTCGGGTGCCCACATGAGCATTGTCGCTAGACGGGAAACGGTGGTAAAAGTTTGTTTTCTATTAAAAATTGACTTATCCACCTCTCGGGATTAATTTTCTATAAGTTGTATTAAACAATTTCAGGACGACCCTATGATTGCCCTTTTCGCGCTTGTTTCTCTTGGCCTTTTTGCCGGGCTGATCATGGACTCCAGCGATGATGGAGATAACCTGCCCGATGACGATCTCAGCGATCTGCCCTCTCCCCCAGGAAATGGTAACACGACCCCACCGGGCGAATTGATCGAAGGCAGCAGCGGGGATGACTCGCTTACAGGCACTAACGCAGGTGAATCCATCGCAGGACGCTCCGGAAATGACGAAATCGACGGTCGTGGGGGAAATGATCGTCTGTTTGGCGATAGTGGCAGTGACACGTTGGTGGGAGGCTTTGGCAACGATTTGGTCTCCGGCGGCGACGGCAACGATCTGATGACCGGTGCCGAAGGCAATGACACCATCTTTGGTGGTCAGGGAAATGACGGAGTCATTGAGGGTCAAGGGAGCGACACTATCAACGGAGGAGAAGGCGATGACGTCCTATGGGTCAGCCGTTTTGATCTGCATCCCTCCGGCGCCATCCGGGCCGATGTCGATACCAGTGGCGATGCCGTGAATGGCGGCGCCGGGGATGATCTTATCCTCTTTGGCCGCGATGATACCGTGACTGGCGGCGACGGCGCAGATGAATTTTTCGCCGGTCGTTGGCTGGAAACCACCGAGGCTGCCACCATTACTGATTTCGAGCCGGGCGAGGATCAGATCGTCTACGGTTTCAATCCCGAAGACGGCCCACCACCGCGGTTCTCTGTCTTCAATCAAGAGAATGAGGATGGGGGCAGCGATGCTATCGTCCTGGCAGACGGGGTCGAGGTCCTACGGGTTCTGGATCAGGATGGACAGTTCGATCCAGACCGCCATATCCGGCTGTTTGCCGATGGCGCTAGCGCGAGACCTACGATCTGATAACTGAAATGAAAAACCCCCGCCGGAATAACCGGCGGGGGCTTCCTGTTGCATAAGGCTGTCTTCAGCGCCCTTCGAACTTGGCTGGGCGTTTTTCCATGAAGGCAGTGACGCCTTCCAGGAAATCGCGGGTCTTGCCGCATTCGCCCTGCAGCTGCGCCTCAATCGACAGTTGTTCGGCCAGGCTTTTATCATAGCTGCCCCGCATCGCGGTCTTGATGGCGCCAAAGGCCTTGGTCGGACCCTCCGCCAGATAGGCAGCCCGCGCCCGCCAATGGGCATCGAACTCTGCATCCGGCACCGCTTCCCAGATCATGCCCCAGTCGCTGGCCTGCTTGGCCGTGATCTTGTCAGCGAACAGGGCCGCGCCCATTGCCTTGGCCAGCCCCATCTGGCGCGGCAGGAACCAGGTGCCGCCCGCATCCGGCATCAGGCCGATCCGGGCAAAGGCCTGCAGGAAATAGGCGCTCTCGGTCGCGATTACCACATCAGCTGCCAGCGCCAGATTGGCCCCTGCCCCGGCCACTGGACCGTTGACCGCCGCCATGGTCGGCACCGGGCAATCATAAAGCGCCTCAAGCATCGGCGTGTATTCGTCGCGCAGCGTCCGCTCCAGATCCAGATCGCCAGAGCCGGAGGCATCGCTCAGATCCTGCCCCGAGCAAAAGGCGCTGCCAGCGCCGGTGAGGACCACAGCGCGTGCCTCGCTCGCGGCCTGTTTCAGGGCATGGGTCAATTCGGCCCGCATCTGACCAGTCAGCGCGTTCATCTTGGACGGGCGGTTCAGTGTCAGGATCGCCAATCCGTTCTCAAGCGAATATTGGATTTCTTTATAGTCCATCAGAGGGCCTCGTCTGTCGTCTCTCGGGACCCCGCGGCCCAGTGGCGCCACAGAGCGGATGTGATTTCAGCCATGGTGGCGTAAAGCATTGCGGTCGAAAAGCCGGACCCGGCGTCACTCGTCCAGAATTTTCCGCAGCCGGTCTTCTTCTTCGGGGCTAAGGCCCGCCTCTGCTGTTCCGGGCGCCCTGGCCCGCCCACGCAGATACCCGGCGCCAAGACCAAGGGCCAGCAACAGCATCAGCGGACCCGCCGCCCAAAGCAGCCAGTTCGCACCCGTGGTGGTGGGCCGCAGCAGCACGTATTCGCCATACCGGTCGACCACGAAATCGATCACCTCGGTATCGCTGTCCCCGGCCACCAGGCGCTCGCGCACCAGAAGCCGCAGATCCCGTGCCAGATCGGCGTTGGATTCATCGATATTCTCGTTGCGGCAGACGAGGCAGCGCAGGTCCTTGGACAACTCGCGCGCGCGTCCCTCCAAAACCGGATCGGATAGGACCTCATCCGGCTGGACGGCCAGTACAGGCGTCGCAGGCAGCGCGACACCCCCCATGAGGGTGATCACCAGAACCTTGGCAAACCGATTGAGCATAGCCGCGCCCCTCATTCTGCGGGCACCTTGGCCGCGCCAGCGCCCTTGCGGGCCCCGGCCGCCACGCGGAAACGCCGGTCGCTGAGGCTCAGCATGCCGCCAAGCGCCATCAACAGACAGCCACCCCAGATCCAGTTGGCCAGTGGTTTGATATAGGTCCGTACGGTCCAGCCACCATCCGCCTGCTGATCCCCGATCACCACGTAAAGGTCACGCAACAGCCGGTAGTCAATTGCGGCCTCTGTCGTCGGCATCTTCGCCACCGGATAGGTGCGTTTTTCAGGATGCAGCACAGCAACATCCGCGCCATCCTTAAAGATGCTGACGGTGGCCATGGTGGTGAAGTAGTTCGGCCCCCGCGCGCGGTCGACCGCATCCAGGACCAGCTCGTACCCGCCAACAGTGAAGGGTTCGCCAATTTTGGCAACGCGGATGTCTTCCTCTTCCCACGCCGTCAGACCGGCAATGGCAAAGATGGTGATCCCCAGCCCTGCATGGGCCACGGCCTTACCCCAGTCAGCGCGCGGCAGGCGCAGCAATCGACCGAACTGCCCGTCCCTGCCGGTGCGCGACCACAGATCGGCAGCAGCGCCAAAGACCACCCAGGAGCCGATGAACAACCCGATTGGCCCCAGACCGGACCGGCCAGTCTGCATCGCCCAGGCCAGCACGCCCAGGGCAACCGACAGCACCAGCACATAGCGCAGGTACCAGACCGTCTGCCCCAGCTTACCGCGTTTCCACGGCAGCATGGCGCCAACCGGCAGGATCATCCCCAGAAGGACCATGAAGGGCGTGAAGGCCGCGTTGAAGAAGGGCGGCCCGACGCTCAGTTTGCGGGCAAAGGCCATTTCGGCAACAATCGGCCAGAGCGTGCCAAAGAACACCACAAAGCAGCTCACGGCCAGCAGGATGTTGTTGGCCACCAGCGCGCCTTCGCGGCTGACGATGCCAAAGACGCCCTTGGCCTGCATCTGCTGGGCCCGCGCCGCGAACAGCGTCAGCGCTCCGCCGGTGAAGAAGGCCAGGATGAATAGAATGAACACGCCGCGTTCCGGATCGTTGGCAAAGGCATGTACCGAGGTCAGCAGCCCCGAGCGTACGATAAAGGTCCCGATCAGCGAGAAGCCAAAGGCGAGGATGGCCAGCAGGATGGTCCAGCTTTTGAGTGACTCACGTTTTTCCACCACGATGGCCGAATGCAGCAGCGCTGCCGCCAGCAGCCAGGGCATGAAGCTGGCGTTTTCCACCGGGTCCCAGAACCAGAAGCCACCCCAACCCAGCTCGTAATAGGCCCACCAGGATCCCAGCGCGATGCCGATGGTCAGGAAAATCCAGGCGGCCAGCGTCCAGGGCCGCACCCAGCGTCCCCAAGCGGCATCAATGCGCCCCTCGATCAGGGCTGCCACGGCAAAGGAAAACGCCATCGAAAGCCCAACATAGCCGAGGTAAAGGAATGGCGGGTGAAAGGCGAGGCCCGGGTCCTGCAGCAGCGGGTTCAAATCCTGCCCGTCAAACGGCGGCGACACCAGCCTCAGGAACGGGTTCGATGTGAACAGAATGAAGGCAAAGAAGGCAACGCCAATGGCGGCCTGAACCGAAAGAACCCGCGCCTTCAGCGTCTGCGGCAAGCCGCCGCCAAAGACCGAGGCCACTGCGCCGAACAGGCTGACAATCAGCACCCAGAGCAGCATGGAGCCTTCGTGGTTCCCCCAGGTGCCCGAGATCTTGTAAAGCATCGGCTTGGCCGAGTGGCTGTTGAGGGTGACAAGCCGGAGGGAGAAATCCGAAGTCACAAAGGCCCAGACCAGCGCCGCAAAGGCAAAGGCGGTAAAGAAGAACTGCGCCTGTGCCGCAGGTTCGGCGACGGCCATCCAGCCGGGCCAGCGTTTATGGGCGCCGATCATGGGAACGACCATCTGCACGATGGCAACCAGAAAGGCGAGGATGAGGGCGAAGTGACCGAGTTCTGTAATCATACCTCTGTCTATAATCTTTCACCGGGGCGGCGCCAATGGCATTTGGCGCGTCCAGCCGCCGCAGGAGGCGATTGCGCGCTTACTCTGCGGGGTCGGCCTGCGACAGCCTGAGCTGGCTTTGCTTCCATGCCGCCAGCGCCCGGTTTTCGGCTTCCGCACTCGCCGCCAAGTGTCCTTCCTGCTGCATAGAAGGGGCGTCTTGAACGGACGGCGCCTCACCACCCTGCAAAGACGCAAAACTTTCTGCGCCTTTCGGCATGCGCGCCGCGACTTTCGCGAGGCTCCGCTGGAACTCCTGGCTTTTGATCTGATGACGCGCGCCAAAATAGAACGAGACGATAACCCCCAGCAGCCACCACAACGGTTCGGGCACGGCCGCCAGCCCCTGCATCCGGGCTGCAAACCATGCGGGGTTGGCCATTGCGCTCACCATCAGCCCCACTGTCCCGAGCGCCAGCAGCGGTCTTGGCAGCCGGTTGATCCCATCCATCACCCGGTCAAACCCGCTGCGCCGTTCAGCGCGGAATTCTGCGGCGAACTGCTGCAGCGCCGCGCTTTGCGCCCGGCTGGCGCGCTCTGCACCGGCCTCCGCGTTTTCACGAAAAACCTCAACTGTTTCACGCAACACGTTGCGATTACGTCCAAACAGCAAGCGAACCAAACCTGTGATCATCGTTTTTATCCCTGCCACGATGCGACCCGCCGGGCAAAGGCCTGCCGGTCCATGTGGTATTTTTTGCTGATGAAGGTCTCGGCGCGACGGATCCATCCGCCCTTGCCGCCTGCGCGGGTCCGGGCGTATTTGCGGCTGGCCGGGCGCCGGTCTGCCAAGTCGAAATAGTAACTGCGCCGGGCAATGCCGTAGGCGTCGCGCAGGCTGCCGCCATCTACCTGCGCCGCCGCCGCAGTATGCGGCCCGATGACCCCGTCCACCGCCAAGTCAAATCCCATCTCCCGCAACAGCCCCTGCAGGATCCGCACCGCGTTGGCGCCGGAATTGACATACATATCGAACACCGATGCCTGGAGCGCCTCTGGCAAGCGGGCGATCCCCGGACGTTCAAAATAACAGCGGACGAAGATATCCTCCGCCTGCTTTCGGCTCAGCGCCTTCACATCCGTGGCGTTGACCTGTCCGTCGCCGGTGACATCAATTCCCAGCCGTTTCAGGGTCCCGATCGTGACCCCGTGTTTGGTGGCCCCACCGGGATCACCGATATCATTCACATAACCGCCTTCGCGCTCGACGATCTCTTCGGCAATCTGTCTGACCTGCATCCGGACACTCTTTGCTGTTTAGTGGCAAAGTGTTGCACCAAACAGCTGAGGTCCCGTTACCCTGGCGTCCGCGTGTGAGGCAACGGTCTGGCCCTGCGGCCCTCCGCCGCCGTTGCATTCCGCCCTTGAGCCTTCTGCGCGCACTCTGCTACCTCATCGCCATGGGCCAGACAGGCCGGACAAGCGACAAGGCGGATAGATGACGAATACTCCGATCAAGGTGGTCGACCGGGCAAGCGGCACGGTTTTCGACGAGGTGATCCTTGGCGAGAAATGGATCCGCTGGGCTTATCAGGACGCAGGCTCCAACCTGCTGGAGCGCGCACTGTTCCGATCCTCTTTGGTTAGCCGCCTGTTCGGGCTGTGGTTCGACTCGCCCCTTTCCCGGCGCAAGATCGCCGCGGTCATCGAGGAACTGTCGATTGACATGGACGAGGCCCGCGATCCAGTCTCCAGCTTTCGCTGCTTTAACGATTTCTTCGTGCGGCACCTGAAACCGGAAACCCGCCCCTATAGTGATGAACTGAACGACATCGTCTCCCCGGCGGATGGTCGCGTCTTGGTGTTCCCTGAACTGGAGGAGGACGTTTTTGTCCCGGTCAAAGGGCACCCGATGTCAATCCGCACCATGCTGCCCGGCCTGCACGAGCGGTTTCTGGGCGGTGCCCTCGCCATTGTCCGCCTGTGCCCCGCCGATTATCACAGGTATCATTTTCCGACCGCAGGCCAGATTACCGAAACCCGCGACATTCCCGGCGCGCTGCATTCGGTGAACCCCATCGCGCTTGGCGCCGGGCCGGATGTTTTTGGTGACAACAAGCGCAGCCTGACCCTGATCGACACGGACACGGCGGGCACCATGTGCTTTGTCGAGGTCGGCGCCTTTGGCGTGGGGTCCATCGTCAACACCCGCACCAGTGGCCGGGTCGAGAAGATGGACGAAAAGGGCTATTTCAAGTTCGGCGGCTCCACCGTCGTCGTAGTCTTTGAACCCGGGAAGGTCCAGTTCAGCGACGATCTGATCACCAACAGTTCCAAAGGCTTGGAGACCCTTGTGAAAGTCGGCGAACCTCTGGCGCGCGCCCTCTGACCCCTATTTTTCCGGCGGAATCGAGTAGGTCATGGTGGAGCGCGCCACCATCTTGTCCGAACCTTCCGAATACATATGCACATCGCCAACAGCGAGCGCGCGGCCCAGTTTCAACAGAGTTCCTTTGGCGATCAGATCGACACCCGCCTCGGGCTTGCGCATGAAATCAAGCGAGCAATTGGTGGTCACCGCCAGTGCCTTGCGTCCCAGCCGGGATAGTACCAGCCCGTAGACCGTCACATCAGCCAGCGCGAACATCGAAGGGCCAGACACA
Organism: Pseudophaeobacter sp. C1-32P7; assembly: GCF_041008775.1. NCBI lineage: Bacteria > Pseudomonadati > Pseudomonadota > Alphaproteobacteria > Rhodobacterales > Roseobacteraceae > Pseudophaeobacter > Pseudophaeobacter sp. C1-32P7. The sequence continues at coordinate 207,260 of NZ_JAXGFR010000001.1, forward strand.
GTGCCGCCCGGCCGCAGGTGCCGTTCTGCCGTCAGCAGCCGCATGGTGATCCCTGCCTCGGACAGTTCATCCACGGCGAAATCATCCGCCACCTGCGGAAAGATCTCCGCCATATAGGCGGTCAGCCCCGCCGCATCAAAAGCCAAAGCCATGCTTTTCCTTCTCCCTTGTCCGCCATAGAGTTGCCCCAAACAGGGTCAGGAGGACAAGATGACAATTCTGGAACGTCGCGACGCAAATGCGATCGCACATCTGCGCATGAACGCACCCGAGCGGCTGAACGCGCTGTCGGATGAGATGCTGGCCGCCCTGCAAGAGCAGATCGACGCCTTGAAAAACGACAGCACAATCAAGGCCGTTGTACTCTCTGGCGAGGGCAAGGCCTTCTGCGCCGGGCACGATATCCGACAGATCAACGCAGGGCGCGCGGCCGAGGATGGTGGCAAGGCCTATTTCGAGGGCCTTTTCGCCCGCTGCACCAGCGTGATGCTGGGTCTGCAACGCCTGCCACAGCCGGTAATTGCCCAGGTGCATGGGATTGCGACTGCCGCCGGCTGTCAGCTTGTCGCCTCTTGCGATCTGGCCGTGGCCGCGCAGGGCACCCGGTTCGGCGTCAATGGTGTCAATATCGGTCTGTTCTGCTCAACCCCCATGGTGGCCCTGTCTCGCAATATCCCGCGAAAACATGCCTTTGAACTGCTGACCACTGGCGAGTTCATGTCCGCCGTCCGCGCCGCCGAATTGGGTCTAATCAACAGAGCGGTGCCCGAAGAGGACCTGGAAGCTGAAACGCTGAAGATGGCAGAAACCATCGCATCAAAACTCGGCTCGGCCGTGAAGATCGGCAAGGAAGCCTATTACCGTCAAATCGAAATGCCCCTGGATGAGGCCTATGCCTATACCAGCGGGGTGATCGTCGAAAACCTGATGCATCGCGACACAATCGAAGGCCTCAACGCCTTTATCGAAAAGCGTCCGCCCAATTGGGAAGACAACTGAGTTTTCCGAAAATTTAAAACAAGTTTAGCCTTTGTTTACGATTGACCAGATATTGTTTCCATATCCGGTCTTTCAATAAAGGCAGGATAATGGCAAAGGTTGGGCACCGGTCACAGACCGGTCACAATTTTGGGCCGCTGCGTCGGAAGGTCCCTCCAACCGGGTCTCTCTCCCCGGTCGACATTCCCGCCGCAGTGGCCCCAAAATTCTCCCCTGCACAATACCGATTCCAATGATCAGCAAACGGGTGCGTTGTCGGCCGCCTTGCATTGCGCGCCATCGCTGCCCCCGACGCATGTCATATTGCGCAATGGCCATCCCTGCCCTATGTGGCACCTCATGACACAAGAATTGCATATCGTGGGCGGCGGCATGGCCGGGTCCGAAGCTGCCTGGCAGGCGGCGAACATGGGCGTAAAGGTCGTGCTGCACGAGATGCGGCCCAAGGTCGAAACCTTTGCCCACCAGACCGGCAACCTGGGTGAGATGGTCTGCTCCAACTCCTTCCGATCCGATGACGATGAACAGAATGCCGTCGGCCTGCTGCATTGGGAAATGCGCGCCGCCAAGGGTCTGATCATGACCACGGCGGATAAGCATCGCCTGCCCGCAGGCGGCGCCCTGGCGGTGGACCGGGAACCCTTTGCCGAAACCGTGACCGCCCAGCTTAAGAGCCTTCCGAATGTCTCTGTTTCTTATGAAGAAATCACAGAGCTTCCCACCGAAGGTCACTGGATCTTTGCAACCGGTCCGCTGACCTCCCCCGATCTCGGCAAGGCGATCCAGGCTGAAACTTGCGCCGAGGCGCTGGCGTTCTTCGATGCCATTGCGCCCATCGTCTATGCCGAGAGCATCGACATGTCCAAGGCCTGGATGCAGTCGCGCTATGACAAGGGCGAAACCGAGGAGGAGCGCACCGCCTACCTCAACTGTCCGATGGACAAGGAACAATACGAGGCCTTCATCGACGCGCTGCTCGCCGCCGACAAGACCGAGTTCCACGAGGGCGAAACCGCTGGCTATTTCGACGGCTGCCTGCCGATTGAAGTGATGGCCGAACGCGGCCGCGAAACCCTACGCCACGGACCGATGAAGCCCGTTGGCCTCACCAACCCGCACCAGCCCGACATCAAGGCCCACGCCGTGGTGCAGCTGCGCCGGGACAATGCTTTGGGGACGCTGTTCAACATCGTCGGCTTCCAGACCAAGATGAAATACGGCGCCCAGACCGAGGTTTTCCGGATGATTCCGGGGTTGGAAAACGCCAGTTTCGCACGGCTTGGCGGCATCCACCGCAATACCTTCCTCAACTCTCCGACCCTTCTGGACAGCCAGATGCGCATGAAGTCGCGGCCCAATATCCGCTTTGCCGGGCAGATCACCGGCGTCGAAGGCTACGTGGAAAGCGCCGCTATGGGCCTGCTTGCCGGTCGCCTGGCCGCTGCGGAGATCCTGGGCAAGCCCCTTACCGACGTGCCGCAGGACAGCGCCATGGGCGCGCTGATCCATCACATCACCGGCGGCGCCGAGGCCAAGACGTTCCAGCCGATGAACGTGAACTTTGGCCTGTTCCGCCCGGTGGATGGGCTGAAAGGCGGGCGTCGCGGCCGCAAGGACCGCTACAAGGCCTATACCGACCGGGCCAAAGCCGCCTGGACCGAATGGCTGCAGCAGTTTTCCTGAACCGCGAGGGGCGCAATGACATTTCGCACCCGTTTTGCGCCCTCGCCCACCGGCCCGCTGCATCTGGGCCATGCCTATTCCGCGGTCATTGCTCACGACATGGCCCGCGCCGCCGGAGGCGCCTTCCTGCTGCGCATGGAGGACACCGACCTGCAACGGTCGAAACCGGAATGGGACGCGGCCATTATCGAAGATCTGACCTGGCTGGGCCTTCGCTGGGACGAGCCTATTCTGCGCCAGTCAGAGCATCTGAACGACTACAACAAATACCTCGAAACTTTTGAAAGTATGGGGCTTTTATATCCCTGCTCCTGCAGCCGCGCAGATATCCGCGCCGCCCTATCCGCACCGCAGGAGGGTGTCAGCCACGACGTCTATCCCGGCACCTGCAAGACCCGCCCCATGTCGGATCGCAAACCGGGTGATGCGCTGCGGCTGCATCTTGACCGCGCGCTTTCCCGCCTCAAAGGCCAGAACGTGACCTTCGAAGAAACCGGTGCGGCGCATAAGGGCACGCACCATCTGGACCCTGAACGTGCCCTAAAGGAAATCGGCGATGTCGTTCTGTCGCGCAAGGGCGAAGAGATCGTCGCCTATTTCCTGGCCTCGGCGCTGGACGACGTGCATCAGGAGATCACTCATGTGGTACGGGGCGAGGATCTGTTCGACTTCACCCAGCTACAGGTCCTGCTACTGACGCTGCTGGAGCTGCCCGTCCCCATCTACCACCATCACCGCCTGATCCGTGACGAGGCAGGCAAGCGCCTCGCCAAACGCGACGATGCCCGAGCCATCGCAAAATACCGCGCCGAAGGCGCAACACCGCAGGACATCCGCCGCATGGTGGGCCTTGGCTGAGCGCCCTCAGACCATGGGCGCCATCAATTCGACCTCTTCCCCTTCCCGCACAGCGGTATAGAAACAGCTGCGCCGGTTAGTGTGGCAGGCCGGTCCGGTCTGGCGCACGACAGCAAGCAAGCAATCCCGGTCACAATCCAGTCGCAGATCCACCAGTTCCTGCACGTGGCCTGAGCTTTCACCCTTGACCCAGAACGACTGCCGCGAACGCGACCAATAGGTTACCTTGCCCGTCTCAAGCGTGCGCGCGACACTTTCGGCGTTCATCCAGGCCATCATCAGTACCTCATGGTTGTCGTGGTCCTGCGCGATACAGGGGATCAGCCCGTTTGCGTCGTAACGCAGGCTTGCGGGATCAAAGGACTGTGTGGTCGCGCTGGACATGGCAAAAACCTTTTGCATCTGAAGCTTCGCTCCCTATGTATGAGGAACTCCACCCAAGGGAAACCCCGAGGCCCGCATGTCCAGCGAAACCGATCTGATCAAACTCTATTCTTCCCGCATTCTGGCCCTTGCAGCGGATATTCCGCATTTAGAGCGTCTGGAAGATCCTGATGTCACAGTGAAAAAACGCTCGCCTCTCTGCGGGTCGACGGTGACCGTCGATCTGAAGGTCGAGGATGGCAAGATCACCGATTTCGGCCAGGACGTGAAAGCCTGCGCCCTGGGGCAAGCCGCGGCATCGGTTGTCGCGGATCACATTATCGGCTGCTCGCTGGAGACGGTGGGAAAGGCCCGCAACCAGCTGAAAGCGATGCTGACCGAAGGTGCCGAACCGCCGCAAGCCCCCTTTGACGAGCTTGAGGTATTGGTGCCCGCCCGTGAGTTCAAGAATCGCCATGCTTCGATCATGCTGGCGCTGGATGCGACGCGTGAGGCGCTTCAGCAAGTTGCTAAGGAAGAGTGTACTTAACGATAATTTTATAACATTTGGGCTACTTGTTGACTGTAACGAGTAAACGGGTCCCTAAATGCTGCAAAAACAAGACACTCAGGCGCCATCAGTCGCGGACGCCAATCTGAACGATCTTGCCGAAATCTCTTCCCAGCTCGGTTTTGAAATTGTCGACATTGCCGGGTTCCTGGACATGATCGAGAGTAAATCCAAAACCCAGCTCGAAGATCTTGACCAATTGGACCGAGGCGCCGCGCGGGTTGTCAGATCGAATGCGCAGGTCATGGAGACCGTGGGTGCCGTCTCTCTATCAACCCAGAAAACGCTGGAGTCAGCCAGAGAGTCCGTAGCCCTCGTCCGCGAAAGCAGCGGCCGCAGCCAGGAGGTTGCCGAATGGGTGCAGGATCTCAACAGCCGGACCGAGGACGTCAGCAACACCGTCGACGCTATGCGCAAGGACAACGAGATCATCACTTCGATCGCGGCGCAGGTGAACATTCTGGCCATCAATGCCAAGATCGAAGCGGGCCGCGCAGGCGATGCCGGGCGGGGATTTGCAGTCGTTGCAGAGGCGATCAATGATCTATCCAAACGCACCCAACGCGCAGCACGGGAGATCAGCACAAATATCGAAACGCTTTACAGCTGGATCCGGACTCTGGACGAAGAGACTGAGACGATATCCAAATCCGCCAAGCAAATCCTGGACCGCGCCCGAGATACCGACGCGTCGCTGGCTGGCATTGAAAAAGACGCCCAGAACGTGAACAGCGAAACCGGCCGGATTCTGACCGATGCCACGACCGTGCGCGACGCGATGGAGGCGTGTTTTCCCAACATCAACCGGATCAAGCATTCTGTTCAGGACACCACTGCCGACATTCAAAATACCCACCACCGTGTTGAAAATCTTATTCTTTCCTCTGAACGCCTTGTTCAGGGCACGGTCGCTCTTGGCGGCCAATCCGGGGACAAGATTTTCATCGCATTTGTCACCGACATGGCGGCCCAGATTGGCAGGCTATTCGAAGAGGGCCTGACCAGCAGCCGGATTTCGCAGGCAGATCTGTTCGACCGGACGTATGTTCCAATCCCCAACACCAATCCGACACAGGTCATGACCCGTTTCACCAAGTTCACCGACAGCGTCCTGCCGCCGCTGCTAGAGGCCGCCCTGGATCTGGATCCACGCGTGGTCTTTTCCGCAGCAGTGGACGTCAACGGATACCTCCCGACCCACAACAAGAAATTTTCCAAACCGCAAAGCGCGGATCCTGACTGGAACATGGCCAACTGCCGCAACCGGCGGATTTTCGATGATCGCGTCGGGCTCAAGGCCGGACGCAACACAGGTCCCTTCCTGATGCAGGTTTACCGGCGCGACATGGGCGGCGGCGACTTCGTCATGATGAAAGACCTGTCGGCGCCCATTACCGTGGGTGGTCGCCATTGGGGTGGTCTGCGGATGGCCTTTACGACCTGAAGCCCAATTACACGGATCCCCGAAACAGACGAAAACCCCGCGCAACTATATATTTACGCAATGAAAAAAGCCGCCACACATCCGGGCAGATGGTGGCGGCAACTCTGGTTCTTCATGCGGGACGGGTCATGCTTTCCGGCAATCAGGCAAGGCCGGACGGGGATGGGTACAGGCAGGTGTTCCCCTCATCGGTTCGGGACAGGATGCAGTGCGACCACCATGAAGAGCCAAGATCAAATTCAGGATTGTCTCAGGCTTAGAAAGATCCCGGAAGGTGCAGCGCCGCCACCAGCATGACCGTAAGGGCGCCCGCACCAATCGCGTCCTGCAGCAGGGTGGATTGGGCGTTTTGAAGGGTCGTTTTCAACTGTGCAATCATTATCGTTCCTCCGGTCTGTTCGCTGTGTTTGCGCTTGGGCGCGTCTTGTTGCCTCTTTGTTCTCATTTTACGAACAGCATGTAAAGAACTTTATGAGAACATTTGCGAACTTTTTGGAACAAAACCGATTTCAGTAGGAACGAAACAGGTTAACCCACTGAAATTAAACGGAACGCCTGATCCTGCTTCATCAACCACAGCAGAACGCGTGCGGCCTGCCCCCGGGGGCCGGTCAGATCGGGGTCTTTGGCCAGCAGCGCACGCGCATCGCTCTGCGCCACGGCCATCAGCGGGGCCTGCCGTTCCAGATCGGCAATCCTGAACCGCGGCAGACCGGATTGGGCTGTGCCGATCATGTCCCCGGCACCGCGCATCTCCAGATCGGTTTCGGAAATGCGAAAGCCATCCTCGGTTTCGCGCAGCACCTCCAGCCGCCGGCGGGCTCCCTCGCTCAGCGGTGGCTGGTACATCAACAGGCAGGTGGATTCGGCGCTGCCACGCCCGACCCGCCCCCGCAGCTGGTGCAGTTGGGCTAGGCCAAAGATTTCGGCCCGTTCGATCACCATGATCGAGGCATTGGGCACGTTGACGCCCACCTCGATCACCGTGGTCGCCACCAGAACCTTGGTCTCACCGCGTTGAAAGGCGGCCATGGCCGCATCTTTTTCCCCAACCGGCATCTGCCCATGCACGAGACCCACCACGCCTTCGCCAAGGGCGGCGCGCAAGAGCTTGAACCGTTCTTCTGCAGCTGTCAGGTCCATGACCTCGGATTCGCCAACCAAGGGGCACACCCAGTAGCACTGCCGCCCTTCCTCAATGGCGTGGCGCAGGTGGCTGACAATCTCCTCGGTCCGTTCCGTGCTGATCACAGCCGTCTTGACCGGCTTGCGGCCCGGAGGTTTCTCATCCAGCACCGAAACATCCATATCCCCGTACTGCGCCAGAGCCAGTGAGCGCGGAATGGGAGTCGCGGTCATCACCAGAACATCGGCGCCCATGCCCTTTTCTGCCAGTTCCATACGTTGACGAACGCCAAACCGATGCTGTTCATCTACGATGGCCAACCGCAAATCTGCAAAATGAACATCCTGCTGGAAAACCGCATGGGTCCCGACCAGAATCTGGATATCACCTCGCTGTAGCGCTGCAAGCTTGGCCTTGCGCTCGGCGCCCTTGTCGCGGCCGGTCAACAGTTCCAGAACCACGCCTGCTTCTTCGGCCAGGGGGCGCAGCCCGTCGTAATGCTGCTGCGCGAGGATGCTGGTCGGGGCCATCATCACACCCTGCCCGCCTGCCTCAACCGCAACCAGAAGCGCCATCAGCGCCACCAGCGTCTTGCCCGCGCCCACATCGCCCTGCAGCAGCCGGTTCATCCGCTTGTCCGAGGCCATATCGGCGGAGATTTCCTCAATCGCGCGGGTCTGCGCCCCCGTGGGGCGATAAGGCAACGCCGACAGGACACGGGACTGCAAACGCCCGGTGGCCTGACTCTGGATGCCACCGGATTTGCGCTCCGATTGGCGGGCAATCGCCAGCGTCAGCTGATGCGCAAACAGCTCATCATAGGCCAGGCGCGCCCGTGCCGGTGCATCAGGGGACAGATCCTCCTGCCCTTGTGGCTCATGCGCCGTGGTGATCGCATCGTCCCATGAAGGCCAGGCTTCGCGTTTGACTTGCTCGGGGTCGATCCATTCGGGCAGTTCCGGCGCCAGATCCAATGCGCCGCGCAGCGCCTTGAACATGGTTTTCTGCGATACCCCATGGGTCAGGTGATAGACTGGCTCGAACTCGGGAATCGTCGCGGCTTCGGCCAGTGGCACCATGTGATCGGGATGCACCATCTGCGCGATACCGTCGAACAGCTCCAGCTTGCCCGACACCAGACGGCGCGATCCCTCGGGGCATTGCGCCTCCAGATAACGGCTGCGTCCGTGAAAGAACACCAACTGAAAATCCGTCTCCGCATCCGTCACCGTAATACGGTAGGCGCCCCCGCGATTGCGCGGCGGCCTATGGCCGCCGATGGTAACCTCAACCGTGGCAACGGTCGGCAGTTCCAACCCGGAAACCGTATCGCGACGACGGCGATCCTGTACCGAGTATGGCAATGAAAACAACAGGTCACGCGGCGTTTCTATATGGATATGCTCCAGATTTTGGGCCGTCTTCGGCCCAATCCCTGGCAGTTTCTCCAGCCCTGAAAACAGGGGAAACAGGATCTCGGGACGCCCGCTCATGACTGTTCTATCAGCTCCAGCCAGCTGTCTTCATCCAGAACCTTGATCCCAAGATCTGCCGCCTTGGTTGCCTTGGAACCGGCCCCGGGCCCCGCCACAAGGATATCGGTTTTCTTGGAGACCGAGCCGGAGACCTTTGCCCCCAGTGCCTCAGCCCGCGCCTTGGCCTCGGCCCTTGTCATCTTTTCCAGCGTTCCAGTAAATACCACCGTTTTGCCGGACACCGGGCTTTCGGCGGCGGGCGCATCCGGGGCGATGATCGTCAGATGTGCCGTCAACCGGTCAATCGCGGCGCGTTCCTCAGGGTTGGAAAGGGCGTCGGACAGAGACAGGGCCAGAATAGGTCCTATCCCGTCGGCGGCGACCAGATCGTCCCAGGCCGCCTGCGCTGCCTCGGGCACGTCGCAGGCGCTGACCGCAGCGGCACGGGTATCGGAGATCCGGGCGCGGCGCCCTTCCTCGGCGGCGGCGATGCGTTCGGCCTCTTCCGCCTCATCCGCCGCCCGATGCGCCAGCGCCGCCGGACGCGCGGTATCAAGCGCCGAAACCAGTTCACCCCAACCGCCGTAATGCAGCGCCAGATCGCGGCCACCGACCTCGCCGACGTGGCGAATACCAAGGGCAAAGATGAACTTGGCCAGTGGGATCTGTCGCTTCTCATCAATGGCATCAAACAGGTTGGCGGCCGATTTTTCCCCCCAACCTTCGCGGTTTTTCAGCTGCTGCATGCCAGAGCCAAAGCGGTCCCGCAGGGTAAAAATATCAGCCGGTTCGCGGATCCATTCATCGCCGTAGAATTGTTCGACCTGCTTGTTGCCCAGCCCATCAATATCAAAGGCCGCGCGAGAGACGAAATGTTTCATCTTTTCAACAGCCTGCGCGGGACAGATAAGGCCACCGGTGCAGCGGCGCACAGCGTCGCCCTCTTCCCGGATCGCTTCGGATCCGCATTCCGGGCAGATATGCGGGAATGCATATGGCTCTGCACCCTCGGGCCGCTTGGTGAGGTCCACATCCGCCACCTTGGGGATCACATCACCAGCGCGGTAGATCTGCACCCAATCGCCGATGCGGATGTCCTTGCCGCCACGGATTTCTTCGCCTTTGGAGTCAAAGCCGCGAATGTAATCCTCATTGTGCAGTGTCGCGTTCGAGACAACCACCCCGCCCACGGTCACCGGGGTCAGCCGCGCAACGGGACTGAGCGCACCGGTGCGGCCAACCTGGATGTCGATGGCTTCAAGCCGGGTCCAGGCCAGTTCGGCGGGAAACTTATGCGCAATCGCCCAGCGTGGCGTGGTGGAGCGGAAACCCAGCCGCCCCTGCAGCGCCATGTCATTCACCTTGTAAACGACACCGTCGATATCGTAGCCCAGCGTGGCCCGCTGTTCCTCGATGCTCCGGTAATGCGCAATCATCTCGTCCACAGTGGGGCACAGCCTGGTCAGGGGATTGATGGTAAAGCCAAAGCTTTCCAATCGTTTCATCGCCTCGAACTGCGTTTCCGCAAGAGGTTCAGAGAGCTCACCCCAGCTATAGGCAAAGAATTGCAATGGACGGGAGCGGGTAATTTCCGGATCCAGCTGACGCAAGGACCCTGCCGCCGCGTTGCGCGGGTTGGCAAATGTCTTGCCGCCGCGTTCTTCCTGCCGGGCGTTCAGGGCGGCAAAAGCCGCATGGCTCATGTAGACTTCGCCGCGCACCTCCAGCACTGGGGGCGCATCTACGATCTGCTGCGGAATATCGGCGATGGTGCGGGCGTTTTCGGTGACGTTCTCGCCCACCGTTCCATCACCGCGGGTGGCGGCCTGTATCAGCACACCGTTTTCATAGCGCAGAGAAAGAGACAAACCATCGATTTTTGGCTCGGCGGTAAAGCTGAGCGGAGTATCCTCGGACTGACCCAGGTATTTTCGAATACTGCGGGCAAAATCTTCTACATCACTGTCTTCAAACGCATTTCCCAGCGACAACATCGGCACGCTATGCGCCACCTTGCCAAAGCCAGAGGCTGCGGGCGCCCCTACGGCCTCAAGCTGAGACGCCTCGTCCTTCAACACCGGAAATGCTTCCGTCAAAGCAACATACCGCCGCTTCGCCGCATCGTATTCGGCGTCCGAAATGATCGGCGCATCTTCCTGGTGATACGCAAGATCGGCGGTTTGCAGTTTCTCCTGCAAGGCCAGGAATTCCTGGCGGGCGTCTTCTTTGGAAAGACTCTTCGGATCGCTGTCTTGGCTTTGTGTCACGCGTTTGCCCCGTCTTGCTTCAGACTAGGTGATAGGCCGCAGAACCTGCCACGTCCAGAGAAGCAAGAGGGCTTTGGCGTCCCATCAAACACAAAAAATCCCGCCGCAGCGGGTTGAGCCAAGGCCCGTACAGAACCTTACTCACGAAAATCAAAATTGGCATGGTGCGCACATGGTAAATGGCGCAGCCGCATGGTTAACGACACATGCCTTTAGTTAACAGCACATGCCATTATGATTGAGGGCAGATATCTGCCCCCAACAAAGAGTTACAATTCGAATGGGTCGCCGATCAGGCGCCGACTGCCATCCGTTGTTCGGCACCGCCACCGAGTTGATCGTCCTGCGGATCGCGCAGCACATAGCCCCGCCCCCAGACCGTTTCGATGTAGTTTTCACCGCCTGTTGCAGTGCTGAGTTTCTTTCTCAGCTTGCAGATGAAAACGTCGATGATTTTCAGTTCGGGCTCGTCCATCCCGCCATAAAGGTGGTTCAGGAACATTTCCTTGGTCAGGGTGGTCCCTTTCCGCAGGCTGAGCAATTCCAGCATCTGGTATTCTTTGCCGGTCAGGTGAACGGCCTTGCCGTCAACCTCAACGGTTTTTGCATCCAGATTAACCGAGATCTTGCCGGTCTTAATGATCGACTGGGAGTGACCTTTGGAGCGGCGAATGATCGCGTGGATCCGTGCCACCAGTTCCTCACGATGGAACGGCTTGGTCAGGTAATCATCAGCGCCGAAACCGAAGCCTTTGATTTTATTGTCTGTATCATCAGCACCAGACAGGATGAGAATGGGCGTCTCAATACGTGCCATGCGCAATTGGCGCAGCACTTCGTGCCCGTTCATGTCCGGCAGTCCCAGATCCAAAAGGATCAGATCGTAATCGTAAAGCTTCGCCAGATCGATGCCTTCCTCGCCCAGATCCGTCGTATAGACGTTCAGGTTGGCATGGGTCAGCATCAACTCAATGCTTTTTGCAGTTGTAGGATCATCCTCAACAAGAAGAATGCGCATGTTCGTTTTCTCCGCCTGTATCCTGTTTCCCTCAGGTCGCTGTTAACCTTGCTGGAAAATAGTTAATGCCCCGTTACCATGATCGTTAAAACTCAACATCAAATCAACCGTTCGGTGTTGTTTTAGCACAAAATGGCACTGGGTAGGCGGAGCAAAAGGTTAGTATTAAGCACTAAGGCTTACGAAATTTCTTCAATTGGGTGGTTTTCAACGCTTCTTCGCCGTGATCGGCAACCGCAGCAACCCAGCTGCGGAATTCTTCTTCACTGAGACCATAAAGACGCAGTGCTTCCCCTTGTGGCAGCAATCCATAAAGAACGCCCCTCACCACCGAGGCCTTGCGCGAGGCAACCCAGCGTTTTGTCGTTTTGGGCGGAAGGTCTGCACGGGTCATAACGGAGCCGTCCGGCAAGGTCACCGCCCGTGGTCCATCTACTTTTTTCAAGAACATTGCTTTATCCTTGTGAGGATCTGCGTAATTAGCTTCGTGAGCAGGTTTCCCCCATTGTCCTTAATGGCGCGTGAACCACACACTTGAGAGTCGTTAGGATTTTCCTATATTCTGCAACGCCTTTCCCTTGAACTAAGGAGTCGCCCTATGGCGCTGGATACCGATGGCCCGCTGAATTCGCTTGGCTTTGCCAAACCGCCCTCGGAAACGCGGGTGGTTGTTGCCATGTCCGGCGGCGTCGACAGCTCTGTTGTTGCTGCATATTTGGCCGATCAGGGCTATGACGTGGTGGGCGTCACGCTGCAGCTTTATGATCACGGGGCGGCGCTGGCGAAAAAGGGCGCCTGCTGCGCTGGGATCGACATCCACGATGCGCGGCGAGTCGCCGAAGAGCGCGGATTCCCGCACTATGTTCTCGACTATGAGAACATTTTTAAGGATGCGGTTATCGATGAGTTTGCCGACAGCTATCTGGCCGGGGCGACGCCAGTGCCCTGCATCCGCTGCAATGAACGGGTCAAATTCAAGGATCTTCTGGAGACCGCAAAGGATCTGGAGGCCGATTGCATGGCGACGGGTCACTATATCCAGCGCAAGATGGGCCCCAACGGCCCCGAGCTGCATTCGGCCGAGGATGCTAACCGGGATCAGAGCTATTTCCTTTTTTCAACAACGCCAGAACAGCTGGACTATCTGCGCTTTCCGCTAGGGCATCTGCCCTCCAAGGATGCCACCCGCGAGATTGCCTCCCGCTATGGGCTGGCGGTGGCCGACAAACCCGACAGTCAGGACATCTGTTTCGTACCCGATGGAAACTATGCCAGCGTGATCGAGAAACTGCGCCCCGGCGCGGCTGATCCGGGAGAGATCGTTCATGCGGATGGGCGCGTTCTGGGCCAGCACACCGGGGTGATTCACTACACCATCGGCCAGCGCCGCGGCCTTGGCATCGGTGGCCTCAGCGAGCCGCTCTATGTGGTGCGGCTTGATGTGGACAAGAAACAGGTGGTCGTCGGCCCCAAGGACATGCTGGCCACCCGAATCGTGCCTGTGCGGGAAATCAACTGGCTGGGCGACGAACCCTTTACCAGTCGGAAGGAATGGCATGTCGCGGTAAAGGTCCGCTCGACCCGCCCCCCGCGTGAGGCGATTATCCGTCCGCTGTCCGAAACCACGGCCGAGGTTGAGCTGTTGACGCCCGAAGAAGGCGTATCGCCCGGACAGGCCTGCGTTTTCTATGACACCGAAAGCAGCCGCATCTTTGGAGGCGGCTGGATCTGGCGCGGCTACTAAAGGCCCGCCAGAACCGCGCGGGCGGCGCGCAGGCCCGGCGCCTCCCCGCCCTCGCCCAGACGCTCCATGGTGAGCCCCATGGCGTCCTGCTGCGCCTCAGGGTTGGCACGGACATCTGCCAGCGCCCCGGCGATCCGCGACGGGGTGCAATCTGGCCCAAGGCATTCCGGCACAACGCGGGTTTCGCTCACCAGATTGACGAGTGTGACCGTATCAATCAGGGCCATGCGCTTCATGATCTGCCAGGTCAGCCATTGGAAGCGATAGGCGATCACCATGGGGGTGCGCGCGGCGGCTAGCTCCAGCGACACGGTGCCCGAAGCTGCAAGCGCCAGATCCGCCGCGGCAAAGGCCGCTCGTTTGCGCGCCTCGGCAACAGCCGGGTCAAGACCGGTCGGGTCGAGCAACACAGTGCCCTGTGGCCAATCCTTGGCGTGCTGGCGCACCAATTCAGCCACCGGACCGGCGGTCGGCACCACGATTCGGTATTCGGGATAAGCCGCCGCGAAATCTCCCAGCGCCGCGCCAAAGACGGGCGCCAAGCGCCCCACCTCTGACCGTCGTGATCCCGGCAAGGCCAATAGGATCGGCGCATCGCCAAGCTCACAGGTCTGACGCAACGCGGCGATCTCTTCTGCCGTCGCCTTTGGCTCTGCTACTACGGGATGGCCGACAAAATCGCAGTCCATCCCGGCGGCTTCCATATAAGGCGGCTCGAACGGCAGCAGCGCCAGCACGTGATCGATACAGGTGGCCATCTTCTGCGCCCGGCCCGGTCGCCAGGCCCAGACGGACGGCGCCACATAATGCACGGTACGGATGTCGCTGCCCTGTTTCACCAGCCGCGCCACGCGCAGCGAGAAATCCGGGCTGTCGATGGTGATCAGCACATCCGGCCGCATGGCGATCACCGCATCGGCGGTTTCACGGATACGCCGTTTCAGATGGCGGTACTTCGGCAGCACCTCTGCGAGGCCCATCACCGACAGTTCCTGCATCGGAAACCGGGATTGCAGCCCCTCTTGCGTCATCAGCGTTCCGCCGATTCCCTCGAAGGAGACACCGGGGGCCAGTGTTTTCAGCCCCTGCATCAAGGCCGCGCCCAACCTGTCTCCCGAAGGCTCCCCCGCGAGGATGAAAACCCGGAGGCTCATGCCGCGTCGCGCAGCCACAGGAACAGGCCCAGACGGTCACAGGTGGCAATCACCGCCTCCTGCTCCAGCACGATCACGCCTCCGGCCTCCAGCACGATACCAGAGAGACCGGCTGCTGCGGCCTTTTCCACCGTCGCAGGCCCGATGGTGGGCAGATCGGCGCGCCGATCCTGTCCTGTCTTCGGCGCCTTGACCATCACACCGCCCTGCCCGTCCGGGCGGCGGATCAAGGTATCAAGCATCCAGTCGGTGCCAAAAACCGTTTCCACCGCAACCGCCTGCCGCGACCGGACAGCACAGGACTGGCCGATGTCCGCGGCGCTCATCGCTGCGACAATCTCCGCCCCACGGGCCGCGTCCGCCTTGTCCAGTTCACCGGGCTGGATTCGGGTCGGAATGCCGGGCTGCATCAAAAGATCCGGTGCCACGTCATGCGTGGCCCGCACCGCAAAGCCTGCTGTTTCAAAAAGCTCCATGATCGCCCGCAACGCACCGTCGTCCCCGGCGCCGAGGGCGGCCTGAAGCACCGGCACCATCGGCAGGGTCTCGGCATCAATGGCCGCAGGATCGATCATCGGGCGCGTCACTGCACCAGCCAGACAGATCTCCTGCACACCGGCTTCTTTCAACCGCCCGAGGAAACTTCCCAGCTGTTCCAGCCGAAAGGTGATTTCCGGATCAACCGAATCCGGTTCGGAGCCAGCCATGGCGCAGACCAGCGGCCGTTCGGGCAGGCGATTGCAGATTTCCAGCGGCAGCGCTCCCTGCCCCGCGATCAGCGCGATCATGCGATCATCCTCCTGGCGTCAGAAACGACCGGTCGCTTGCGCCGGTGATAAAGGCGATGATTTCCTGCACGTAGACGCTGTCAGTCTCATCCCCGAGGCGCTTTGCCCGCTCCTGAAAGGTGCCCTCGCCCTGCGCCAGCATCTGAAAGCCCGCCCGCAAGGCAGTGATATCCGCCCGCGACACACCGCGGCGTTTGAGACCAACAAGGTTCAGCCCGTCCAGCTCTCCGCGCGGGGCCTGTACCAGCCCGTAGGGAATGACGTCGTTGGTGACCATGGTCACAGCACCGATGATCGCGCCGCGCCCGATGCGCACCCATTGGTGGATGCCCGAAAGGCCGCCGATGATCACATCGTCCTCGATCACGCAATGGCCTGCGACGGCGGCAGAATTGACCACGATCACCCGGTCTCCGATCTGCGCATCATGGGCAATGTGACAGCCCGCCATGAACAGCCCGTCATCGCCGATGCGGGTCACCCCGCCGCCACCTTCGGTGCCCGCATTGATGGTCACATGTTCACGGATCCGGTTGCGCGCGCCGATCACAGTCCGGCTTTTCTCTCCCTTGAACTTCAGGTCCTGCGGGATCTCACCGATCACAGCAAAGGAAAACACCGTCGTCTCTGCGCCGATCTCGGTTTCGCCGGTGATCACCACATGAGATTTCAGAACCACCCCTTCGCCAAGGGTAACATCCGCGCCGACAATGCAGAACGGGCCGATCTCGCAGCCCTCCCCGATCGTGGCGCCCGGCTCTATCACCGCAGAAGGATGGATCAGGCTCATCGCGATCAATCCTTCTGAATATCAACCATGGCCGAGAATTCGGCCTCGGCCGCTGTTTCCCCATCGACCGAGGCAACGCCCTTGAATTTGAAGATCTTGCCGCCCTTCTTGCCACGCAGGGTTTCGACATGCATGTCCAGAACGTCGCCAGGGATCACCTTGCGGCGGAATTTGCACTTGTCGATATTCATGAAGTAGATCAGCAGGTCGGTGTCGACCATATCCATGCCCACGCCCAGCATGACGCCGGCGGTTTGCGCCATCGCCTCGACGATGGTCACACCGGGCATGATCGGCGTGCCAGGAAAGTGGCCCTGGAAATGCGGCTCGTTCATGGTGACGTTCTTGATCCCATGCGCCGAGGCGTATCCGTCGATTTCGATCACTTTGTCGACCAGCAGGAACGGGTAGCGATGCGGCAGAATGCGCTGGATCAGGTGAATATCGGCACTTTTCAGATCGGCGGTCATGGCGGGTATCCCGTTTTTTTATATGTCCTGCGTCACTACCAAGCGGGAACGATCTGGGCAAGCGCGCCGCGCCCGTGAGGACCTGCCTCAGGGATCGGAGGACTGGTTGTCCAGATCCGAACCGTCGCCAAGAACGGCATCGATGCGTGTGATCGCAAGATCGGTCACATCCGCAGCCTCCGAGCTGAGGAAAACCGAAGAGTTATCCAGAATGGCACCAGCGCCGCTATCGCGCATGATCCCCTGCAGGATCGGCAGGGAGGCTACAAAGAACTCCCGGCGGGCCGTTTCGCCCATCTGAGTGATCTCGCGCAGTTTCTGATCCTGCGTGCGGCGGGTCTCCTGGACTTTTTTGTCAAAGGCATCGGCAAGCGCGCGAAAGGCCTCTGGCTCCATCGCCGGTCGCCGCTGCGTCAGGTCTTGCTCTTCGGCGCGCAGTTCCGCTTCGATGCGGCGGTTCTCGGCTGTCAGAACTGCCCCTTCGGCCTCCAGTTCACGCGTGACGCGCTGACCAAAGGCACTTTCGGAGAAGAGCCGGTCTGGCTGAATGGTCAGGATACCGCTTTGCGGCGCGCCGATCTGCATCTCCTGGCCGAGAGACAAGCCATAAGGTGAACCAACACCCACATCTGCGGCCTGCGCCAGCCCCCTTTCGGCGGGCAGACCCAGCATCAGCGCAGCACCCATAAGCAGCGCGGTCACACGTGGCCTGCCACGCAACAGACTAAGAGGCGCCAACCAACCGGTCGGCGCCCACTTTGCGGTACAAGTTGATCTTGCGCGCATCACCGGGTCAGAACCGGGCCTGCAAGGTCAGATCGAAGCTTTGCTCCTTGTCAAAATCTTCTTTCTTGACAGCATTGGAGAAGTTGAACCGCAGCGGGCCAAAGGCCGTCGTCCAGAGGACGGAAAAGCCTACCACGTGCCGGAAAGACCCATTGCGGCCCACAACGAAACCACCGCTGGCTGGTGTGTCCACGTCTTGCAGGCCCCAGAGGTTGCCCACATCATAGAACAGACCACCACGCAGCCCCAGTTCTTCGGGCAGGCCTAGCGGGAATTCGGCATCGAAACGTGCCACGGCATAGACGTTACCGCCAAGGAAGTCGTCATAGCTACCGCCATCGGCACGTGGCGCGGTATCACGCGGACCGATGCCGCCGGGCTCAAACCCGCGCATAACGCTGGGGGTCAGAACAAATCGGTCGATCGACCGACTGTTGTCGTTGCCCATCCAATGCAGCGATCCAGTTTCCAGGGTCGCCCGCAGCGTGACTTCCTCGTTGAGGATCTTGCGCTGCGCGACCAGTTTGGCCGTGGTCCTGAGGTATTCGCTATCCCCGCCAAGTCCCGCATAATCAGCGCCCACCTGCACGGTGAAACCACCATTCGGGTCAAGTCCGGTCAGACGGCTGTCATAGGTATATGTGAACCCAAGAGAACTGGATGTCTTGCTGCCCTGATTGATCTCGCTGGTCACCACAGGTCCAGCCACAGGGTAGGTCCCTCCGACAAAGCTAACGTCATCGCGGCGGATCATCTCGCTGTCGGCCCAAGTATAGCGCACTTCCAGCGAGGTATCTTCGGTCAGGTTGAACGTCAGCGCCGGACGGAAGAACGCGCGGGAGGTGTCGTATTCCGCGTAGCTGGAATCCGTTTCGGACACGCCAAGGTCCAGATCGAACTTCAGATCACGCCCCAGCAGGTGCGGCTCGGTAAAGCCAATACCAATTTTTTCCGACTCCTGCGCGGTCGCAATCGAGAACGACAGGCGCTGGCCGCGACCGAGGAGGTTGTTCTCGGTCAGGCCGACATTCACCCCGAAACCGTCGTTGACGGAATAAGCGCCACCCAGGCTCACCGAGCCCGTCGGTTGCTCTTCGACATTCACATCCACAACCACCTGGCTTTCGGAACTGCCTTCGCGGACATCCACATCCGATGTGGCAAAGAAGCCAAGCGCGCGGATTCTCTCGGCGGCATCTCGGATTTCACGCGGATTAAAGGGGTCGCCTTCGACCGAGCGGAACTTCTGGCGGATCACCCGGTCCAGCGTTGTCGTGTTGCCTTCGATATCGATGCGTTCGACGAAGACACGCGGCCCGCGCACCATCGCGAATTCAACATCCAGCGTCAGATCGCGGTCGTTGCGGGTCACCCGCGGCTCAACGCGCAGGAAATCAATCCCCTGACGCGTTGCCAGCGTTTCCAGCATCTCGATGGAACGTTCAACAATCAGCGGCGAATAGGTCACGCCCGGTTTGACTTTCAACGCAGAGCGGTAGAGGTCAGCATCGGCCTCAGCGATTTCGCTGGTCACCGAGATATTGCCGAACTCGAACTGCTGGCCTTCGGTGACATCGACGACCAGATAGACGGCGTCACGCTCCCGAGTGACTTCGGCGTTGGTGCTGTTGACCCGGAAATCCACATAGCCGCGCGACAGGTAGAAATCGCGCAACACCTGCCGGTCAAACTGCAGGCGGTCCTCGATCAGAGTGTCCTTGTTGATGAAGGTCCGCAAGAGACCAGCCTGCTTGGTTTCCAGAACCCGGCGCAGACGCCGATCCGAATAGACCTTGTTGCCGACAAACGAAACGCGCTCGACTTCGATGGTGTCGCCTTCGGCAATCTCGAACACCAGATCGACACGATTGTCGCTACGGCGGATGATGCGCGGCGTCACCCGCGAGGCCAAACGTCCCTGCGCCCCATAGGCGGCAGCAATGGTCTCGGCGTCCCGTTCGGCCTGCGCGGCGCGCAACACGCGGCGTGGCGCGGATTCGATCAGCTCGGCCAGCTTGTCATCCTTGATCCGCCGGTTACCTTCGAAATTGATCTGGTTGATCGTCGGGAACTCGGTGACCTTGATGATCAGAGAGTTGCCGCTTGGCACCAGCTCAACGGTTTCAAAAACACCGCTGTCAAGAATACGCTGATACGCGTCATTCAACTGGCCAGCGCTGACCGGTTTTCCCCGTTCCAGCGCCGCATAGGACACGATCGTATCCGATTGGATGCGCTGATTGCCCTCCACCCGGACCGAATTGAACTGGTAGCTTTGCGCCGATGCGAAACTGGGCGTCAGGACAAATCCCAAGGCAACAGCCAATACGGCGCTCGATACGCTTCTATACAGTATATTGGTGCGTTTTGTGCGCACACCGCAGGATGTACCCACGACCTTCCCCCGAACCATCAGTCATAATCCGATTTTTTAAGCAGCTTTTAACTGTGCGTACCGGGTTTACTGACCGTTGTCAAAACTAAGAAATCACTCCGGGGCATGAAGATGCGCACAGACTGAGCACGGGTGACCGACGCGTTGCGCAGCGCAAACGCCGCATCCCCATGGTTTCAAAGGGATCCGAACCAAGCACCTGCAGTCAGAGCGAGAAAAATCGTCACGACAGACAGTGCGCGATCCCAATTCAGGCGCATCAAAAGACCAAGACCATTATCCGTACTCATCAGAGCGTGCATGGTGACTTCCTTTCCCCAGTCGATGCCGCGCGCAAGGCTGCGCTGCGGGCGTAGCAGATTGAGAAAGGGTTAATGCCCGAATATGGCGACAGTTGGGCACCTGCCCCTTCCAGGAGGCGGGCGCCACAACAAGTGTGTTAAATTTTAGCAGAAAAGATCGTTGCCGAGTGCAAAGACCATCAACGACAGAATCATCGCAATGCCAAGGGTCATCAGGATGCGCATGACACCATCACTGGGCGGACGCCCTGTGACCGCCTCATAGGCGTAGAACACCAGATGCCCCCCATCCAGCGCTGGCACCGGGAAGAGGTTCAACAGGCCAACAGCCGTCGACAGAACCGCGATGAAACGGATGAAGCTGACCGCGCCCTGGCTTGCCATTGCGCTGGAGGTTTCCGCGATCCCGATGGGCCCTGATAGATTGCAGGTGCTGATGGCGCCGGTAATCATATGCGTCAGGCCCGAAATCGACATGTCGATCACCGACCAAACCTGCGACGCCCCTGCTACCAGGGATTCGCCGACGCCGCCCACTTCGGTTGCGGGCTCAAAGGCCTGACCGCCGACCACACCAATCCGCCAACGGGTCGCGAAACTTCCGTCGGACTGCGGCTCATCCGTGCGACGCGGTGCCAGCGCAAGCTCCAACTCCTGCCCTTGCCGCCAGACATCCAACAGCAGTACGCGGCCATCGGCCTGTTCGACGGTCTGCTTAAGCTGATCGAAGGCAAAAATCGGTTCTCCATCGACGCCGGTGATGACATCACCGGCCTGAAGCCCGGCATCCGATGCAGCGCTGCGCGGCGCAACGGCCCGCACATGCGGCGGCGATAGGAACGGGCCTTGAACCGAGACCAGCTGACCATCCCGGCGCACCTGATACTCCATCGGCTGCACCATCGGCAGTTGGTCGCGGAATTCCCCCCAGGACATGGCTCCGGCCTCGTCCGGAATGGCAACGCCCTCGATTGCGACCAATTCGTCGCCTTCGAGCAGCTGGTTTTCGATACCGGGCAGCGGCACCAAGGTGCCGATAGCCAGCGGATCGCGCAGGGTTCCCTGCGTCATCGCCAGAACCGAGAAAATGATCACTGACATCACAAAATTGAACACCGGTCCGGCAGCAACCGTAGCGCTGCGCGCCCAAAGCGGGGCACCATGCATGGTCTGGCGTAGGCGCGTCGGATCATTGGCCGCCGCCTTCATCGCGGCGCTGTCCTTGCCCGAAGCCGCGTCTGCATCGCCAAGGAATTTCACATATCCCCCAAAGGGCAACAGCGCGATCTGCCAGCGGGTGCCGCGCTTATCGACGCGGCTGAACAACACAGGACCAAAGCCCAGCGAAAAAACCTCCGCATGGATTCCAGAACACCGGCCGACGATGTAGTGGCCGTATTCATGCACCGCGACGATCACCGAAAGCGCGACAACAAAACTGGCGATAGTGTAGAGAAAGCCGCCAAACTGCGGGAGTAGGGTCACGATATCCAAGTTCTTACCTTATCTGCGTTCCGCTGCGGCGCGCTCTGCCTCTTGTCGAGCGAGATGGTCAATCTCAGTGACGTTATCAAGGGTCATTGCGGAATCAATAAGGCCGCTTTGTGCCTCCATCCGCTCCAGAACCGCGGCCGTTACCTCGGCCATTTCGGTGAACCCGATCTGTCCCGCGATGAACAGATCCAGCGCCTTTTCCTTGGCTGCGTTGAAGACGGCGCCCATCAGACCGCCGCGCTGCATTACATCAAAGGCTTGCTGTAGCGCCGGGTACCGCGCCGTATCCGGAGCCGTGAAATTCAGCTGACCGATTTCCGCCAGATCGAGCCGCGCAACCGGCAGATCCTTTCGCTCGGGCCAGTGCAGCGCGTATCCAATGGCATGGCGCATATCTGGTGCGCCCAGATGCGCCATCAGCGCACCATCGCGAAAGCCAACCAGCGCATGCACCATCGATTCGGGATGCACCAGAACCTCAATCTGTTCTGGCGCGACACCAAAGAATTCTTTGGTTTCAATAACCTCTAACGCCTTATTGAACATTGATGCGCTGTCGATGGTGATGCACTGCCCCATGTCCCAGTTTGGATGAGAGGACGCCTCGGCTAGGGTTGCCTTTTGCAGATCTTCCAGCGGCCAGTCGCGGAACGCGCCACCGGATGCGGTGATGATGATCCGCTCAACTGCTGAAATCTCTTCACCGACCAGCCCCTGAAACACCGCCGAATGTTCGCTGTCCACCGGCAAGAGCCGGGCGCCATGTCGCAGCGCGGTCTGCATCAGAAGGCCACCGGCACAGACCAGCGATTCCTTATTGGCCAGCGCCAGCGTGGTGCCCTGCTCCAGCGCCTTGAGACCCGGCGCAAGACCGGCGGCGCCAACGATGGCCGACATGATCCAGTCCGCCGGACGGGTTGCCGCCTCGATCAGGGCAGCCTCTCCCGCTGCGGCCTCCACGCCACTGCCCTCCAGCGCGGCGCGCAGATCCGGCAGGCGCTCCTCATAGGCCGTTACCGCAATATCAGCCTTGAGCGCGATGGCATCCGCCGCAAGCCGGGCAATATTGGCACCGCCCGTCAGTGCCACTACGTCATAGGCGCGCAGATCGCGCCGGATCAGGTCAATGGTGTTCTGCCCGATCGAGCCGGTGGCGCCGAAGATAGAAATTTTACGCATGGTCATGCCCTACAAGGCTATCCCAGAAATGTCACGAAGATCAGGAAGGCCGCCGCCGCCCCGAGCATCCCGTCGAACCGGTCAAAAAGACCACCGTGACCGGGAATAAGCGCGCTGGAATCCTTGACGCCGGTCTTCCGCTTCAGAGCGCTTTCCGCGATGTCGCCCGCTTGGCTAGCCATCGACATGACAACCGACAGGACAATCGCGCCCATGCCCAGCCCCGAGGCTTCGCTGAAAAAGGCCCCGACAATCGCCGCAGCGATCCAGCCAGCCGAAGATCCGGACCAGGTTTTCTTGGGGCTGACACGCGGCCAAAGCTTTGGCCCGCCGATCATCTTACCGGCAAAATAGCCTGCTACATCGGTGGCGACGACAACGCCGATCAGCCACAACAGCCAAGGGGCCCCCATTTCATTGCGCAGCCATACAAAGGTAAAGCCGGCGCAAACGATCCAGAGACCAAACAAGCCAAAACGCAGGCGGGCAGCAACGGGCAGTTGAAACATACCGCCAAGAATAGGCGAAACCAGCAAGGGCATACCCCAGACCGGCGGCAGCAGGGTCGCGCCCAGCACCGCAATGGCTGACATTGCCCCCAGTTGCAGCGCCTGTCCGGTCTTTTCGGGCGTCAGCATCCGGACAAGTTCCCAGATCATGCCACCGCAAGCGGCAGCGATGAGCAGCGCAAACCAGATGCCACCCAGCCAGATTTCCACGGCGCCTACGACAAGCATGACGACCGCGGACAGCAAGCGCGGCATCAGGTCGGACCAGCGTCCCGCGCTCATGTCTTCACCGCGCCAAAACGTCTGTCACGGGCGCCATAGCCCCGGCACAGGCGCCCCAGTTCTTCGGCGGTGAAATCCGGCCAGAGCGTGTCGATGAACTCATACTCCGCATAGGCAGACTGCCACAGCAGGAAGTTGGAAATCCGCGCTTCGCCGCTGGTGCGGATCACCAGATCGGGATCCGGCAGCACATGGGTATCGAGGTATTTCGGCAGGGTTTCCTCGTCCACATCGTCAGGAGATAGTTTTCCAGCCGCAACATCCTGCGCCAGCCGTTTCGTGGCGCGGGCCACCTCGTCCCGCCCACCATAGTTCAGGGCAATTGTGAGATTGGTGCCGTCATTACCTTTGGTTTCCTCTTCCAACTGATCCATCAACTGCATCAGCTTGGCATCAAGCCGCACCCGGTCGCCGATGAAGCGCACCCGCACATTGCGCGCGGCCAGCGCCTTCATCTCCTTGGAGATATAGCGGCGGAACAGGCTCATGAGGCCCGCGACCTCGACCTGCGTCCGTTTCCAGTTCTCGGTCGAAAAGGCAAATATGGTCAGATACTTGATGCCCAGGGACGGACAGCATTCGACGATTTCCCGCACCCGTTTGGCGCCTGCGTGGTGCCCGAACAGACGCGGGCGGCCACGGGACTGTGCCCACCGGCCGTTGCCATCCATGATGATGGCAACATGGCGCGGGCCCTGCCCCGTGCCGTCTTCGGACGCGCCCTCGGAAGGCGCCGTGTCGGTATTGCTGACCATATCCGGGCGTCAGACCTGCATGATTTCGGCTTGCTTGTTTTCCAGCGCCTCGTCCACGGCCTTGATCATCGCGTCGGTCAGATCCTGAACTTCGCTTTCCCAGAACTTCTGGTCGTCCTCGGACATCCCATCAGCCTTGGCCTTCTTGATCTGATCCATGCCATCGCGGCGTACGTTGCGCACCGACACACGGGCGTGTTCAGCGTATTGGCCGGCAACCTTCGTCAGCTCGCGGCGGCGTTCTTCGTTCAGCTCCGGAATCGGCAGCATGATGATGGTGCCGTTCAGCTGCGGGTTGATACCAAGGCCGGATTCCCGGATCGCCTTTTCCACTTTACCAACAAGGGATTTATCCCAAACGTTGATCGTCACCATGCGCGGCTCCGGCACGTTGACGGTGCCGACCTGGTTGATCGGTGTCATCGAGCCATAGGCATCTACCATCACCGGATCCAGCATCGAAGCCGAGCCACGGCCGGTTCGTAGCGAGGCAAACTCGGTGCGCAGGTTGGCCATAGCGCCATCCATGCGACGTTTCAGATCGTCGGTATCCAGTTCAAAATCATCAGACATTCTGCTCTCTCCCCTGACTTGAGGCGGTCTTTACACCGCTCATAAGCGATTGATGCAAGATTGTATAGCAATCTCGGCCCGCTGACGGCCAGTCTGCCCGATGGCCGCAGCTAGCCACAGCGT
This sequence comes from Pseudophaeobacter sp. C1-32P7, assembly GCF_041008775.1. NCBI lineage: Bacteria > Pseudomonadati > Pseudomonadota > Alphaproteobacteria > Rhodobacterales > Roseobacteraceae > Pseudophaeobacter > Pseudophaeobacter sp. C1-32P7. Next base: position 232,408 of record NZ_JAXGFR010000001.1, read on the forward strand.
TAATACCGGCTCGCAACCACTTGCATAAACGAAAAGACGCGCCTCCTGCCGGGACACGCGTCTTTTGCCATTTTCAAACCAACTGCGGTTCAGCCCTGAACCTTGGTGTAGGTGCCTTCGCCAGCCAGAATACCGCGGAACCCGCCTGGCTCATCCAGCGAAAAGACAATGATCGGCAGGCTGTTGTCGCGCGCCAGAGCAATCGCCGAGGCATCCATCACGCCCAGGCGTTTGGCCAGCACATCGTCATAGCTGACGGTGTCATAGCGCTTGGCGTCGTCGAACTTCACCGGATCCTTGTCATAGACGCCATCGACCTTGGTGCCTTTGAAGATCGCCTCGCAGGCCATTTCATTGGCACGCAGCGTCGCCGCAGTGTCGGTGGTGAAATAGGGGTTACCGGTGCCGGCCGCGAAGATGCAGACCCGCTTCTTCTCAAGGTGGCGCACGGCGCGGCGGCGGATATAGGGCTCGCAGACCTGATCCATCGGAATGGCGCTGATCACCCGGGTGAAGACGCCAAGCGATTCCAGAGCGGCCTGCATGCCAAGGGCGTTCATCACGGTCGCCAGCATCCCCATATAGTCAGCTGTGGTGCGTTCCATGCCCTGCGCAGCGCCGGACAGGCCCCGGAAGATATTGCCGCCGCCGATAACCATGCAGATCTCGACGCCCATGTCGTGTACTGACTTCACCTCTTTGGCGATCCGCTCCACGGTCGGCGGATGCAGGCCAAAGCCCTGATCCCCCATCAACGCCTCCCCAGAGATTTTCAGCATGACACGTTTATAGGCAACGGCCGAAGTGGCGGCCGGTGTTTCGATTTCTTGGGGCATGTTGCGCTCCGGAATATGACGGGGTTAATTTGCGCCGCAAAATGAAGCAAATCACCGGCAGGATCAATGCAGGCCAGGCGCCTTTTCTTCCCCGGAGCATAACAAATCCGCCCTCGGTGAGGACAGGCTGACATGACAGAACTTCGCATCGATCCGGATAGGCCCGTTCTGATCGCTGGCCCGACGGCCTCAGGGAAATCCGCGCTCGCGCTGGAAATTGCGGAAAAACAAGGCGGTGTGGTAGTCAATGCCGATGCCAGCCAGGTGTTCGACTGTTGGCGGATCGTTACCGCCCGCCCTTCTGTCGAGGAAGAGGCCCGCGCGCCGCACCGGCTTTATGGGCATGTGACCTATGATGCGCCCTATTCCGCCGGTCACTGGCTGCGGGAGGTGGTGCCGCTGCTGTCAGGAACGCAGCGGCCGATCATCGTCGGCGGAACCGGCCTTTATTTCAACGCCTTGACCGAAGGTATGGCTGAAATCCCGCCCACACCTGCAGAAGTCCGGGCCGAGGGCGATTCGATGTCGCTCGAAGACTTGCTGTCGGCGCTTGACCCCCAGACCGCGGCCCGCATCGATGTGCAGAACCGTGCCCGCGTGCAGCGCGCCTGGGAGGTGCTGACCGCAACGGGACGGGCGCTGGCCGATTGGCAGGATGACACCCCGCCGCCGCCCCTGCCGCTTGACGCCTGCTGTGCGTTGGTGCTGGAAAGCAGTAAGGACTGGCTGGAGGCACGCATCCGCAAACGGTTCCGCGCCATGCTGGATCAGGGCGCCATGGATGAAGTCGAGGCCATGCGAGATCGGTTCGATCCCAACCTGCCCTCCTGCAAGGCGATCGGCGCGCCGGAACTCATGGCCTATGCCACTGGCAGAATGACGCTGGAGGAAGCGGAGGAAAGCGCCGCGATTGCCACCCGCCGGTTCGCCAAACGGCAGCGCACCTGGTTCCGTGCCCGCATGGAGAAATGGCGGAAAATCTCCCCCGAGATCGGCTATCAGCTCAGCTAAACGGCAGGTGCAGGTAAGAGGCACAAATTTATCAATTTTTAACCTTCTTCGGCAGGAACTTGCCAGAATCACATTTTCATGCGCTGTTACATCGATAAAGTTTAAGTAAATCTATGTAACATCTCATGCCATTCGACCCGAAACCAGCCGAAGATCTTCACGTTTCGCCGCTTTCGCGTCTCTACCCGGACGGTCCTTGGCAAACAGAACTCGCGCATGATCGCGCCGAGCATGTGCTGATCTGGATCACACGCGGACAGGGTCGTTTTCTGATGGATGGGCACCGGCGCGGGTTTGGCGCGCATACGGCGCTGTTCTTTCCGGCCGGCAATCTGTGGTCAGTGGAATTCGGACGCCAATGCCTGGGTCAGGCCCTGATCGTGCCTGCCACCGCGCCCGTGTCGATGCCGCCCGAGCCGCTACACCTGAAGTTCAACGACCCGGTCGAGCAAGCGCGTCTCAACAGCCTGCTTGAGGCGGTGTCGGTCGAACAATCCACTCATCCTGCCTTGTGGCGCCGGGCCATGCAGTCCTACACCGATCTGATCAGCATCCAGCTGCGTCGTCAGCCCCCCTCCGGCCCCCTGCCCCCGGTGAAACCAAACGCCGCGCGGCGCCTGTCACAGGCCTATTGCAAGCGGGTGGTAACCTATTTCGACGAACACGCCAGCATGGCGGATCACGCCGCTGCGCTGAACGTGACGCCGACCCACCTGACCCGTGTCTGCAAGGCGGAAACCGGTAAGACTGCCGCCACGCTGCTGACAGAGCGGCAGCTTCACGCGGCCCGCAGCCTGCTGATTTCAAGCGATCTGGCCATGCGCGACATCGCCGCCCAACTGGGGTTCGGCAGCGCCGCCTATTTCACTCGCTTCATCACCCAGCACACCGGTGAGACACCAAGCGCCCTGCGCAAGAAGGCGCGCAAAGCCGCTATTCCCCAGTAACGTTCCAGCCTCTGCCCGCGACCTGCCGTCGTGAGTCGGCCCAGGCCCCCGTTTGCACCTCAACCCTGCGGAGAACTGGGCACTTCTGCCCAGTCCTGTGGCGCGACCCGCGGCGAATATACGAAAACGACGCAAAAAAGGTCGCTTTTCTGCCGTATTCCGCCGAATCTGTGCATTGACCTAAGCCGCCTTATGAGGCCGAATAGGTGCGTGAGACGGCGAAATTCAAAAATAGCACCTTTCCGGACCGCAATCCGGACATACCATCGCCACCTCGAGGCAGGACCAAGCGTCCTGTTGGTGCAAACAGGGAGATCCGTATGAACAACGATACCACCACCGGCGCGCCGATCCACTGGGCCGCCCAGATGCATGCCGAGGAAGTCAAAAACGGCAAACTGAGCCGCCGTGAATTCCTGGCCCGCTCCACCGCACTGGGCGTCAGCGCCGCAGCCGCCTATGGGCTGATCGGTCTGGAGACCCCGGTGCAGGCCGCTGCACATGCCCAGAAGGGTGGCACCCTGCGTATGCAGATGGAGGTCCGTGCGCTCAAGGATCCGCGCACTTTTGACTGGACCCAGATCGCGACCTTTACCGCCGGCTGGCTGGAATATCTGGTCGAATACAACAGCGACGGCTCTTTCGGCCCGATGCTGCTGGAAAGCTGGAGCGCCAATGCCGATGCGACCGAATACACCCTGAACGTCCGCAAGGGCGTCAAATGGAACAACGGCGACGATTTCACCGCCGAGGACGTGGCTCGCAACATCGCCGGCTGGTGTGACAAGAGCGTCGAAGGCAACTCGATGGCAGGCCGCATGGCATCGCTGATCGACGAAGCCACTGGCAAGGCCGCAGATGGCGCCATCACCGTGGTGGACAGCCACACCGTGATGCTGAAGACCAACACGCCGGACATTACCATCATCCCCGGCATGGCGGACTATCCCGCAGCCATCACCCATGCCAGCCATGACGCCGCAACCATGCTGGAGAACCCGATCGGTACCGGTTACATGCTGCCCGAGAGCATGGAAGTCGGCGTCAAGGGTGTGCTGGTGCGCAACGAGGACCACGAGTGGTGGGGCTACGCCGCTGGTAAGGGCGGCCATCTGGACCGCATCGAGTTCATCGACTACGGCACCGATCCGGCCGCCTTCCTGGCCGCCTTCGAGGCCGAAGAAATCGACATGAACTGGGAGTCGGTCGGTGAATATGTCGACATCTTCGACAGCATCGGCCTGACCCGATCGGAAATCCCCTCCGGCTTTACCATCGTCATCCGCCCGAACCAGCTGGCCGAAGTCGATGGCATGAAGCCCTATGCTGACAAGCGCGTGCGCCAGGCCCTGGCCATGGCAGTCGACAACAACGTCTGCCTTGAACTGGGCATGTCCGGCTACGGCATCCCGGCAGACAACTGCCACGTCGGCCCGATGCACCCGGAGCACGACCCCAGCGTCACCCGTATCCCCTATGACCCCGCCAAGGCCAAGGCCCTGATGGACGAAGCAGGCATGGGCGATTACGAACACGAGCTGCTGTCGATCGACGATGACTGGCGCCGCAACACCACCGATGCGGTGGCAGCCCAGCTGCGCGATGCAGGCATCAACGTGAAGCGGACAATCCTGCCCGGTTCCACCTTCTGGAACGACTGGGTGAAATATCCCTTCTCCTCGACCAACTGGAACCACCGCCCGCTAGGCACTCAGGTTCTGGCACTGGCCTATCGCTCGGGCGAGGCCTGGAACGAAAGCGGCTTTGCAAATGCCGAGTTCGACGCGCTGCTGGCCGAGGCCAACTCGATCGCAGATGCCGACAAGCGCCGCGAAGTGATGGGCAAACTGCAAGCCATCATGATCGACGAAGGCGTCACCATCCAGCCTTACTGGCGCACCGCCATGCGTCACCACCGGGATACCCTGGTCGGTGTCGACAAGCACATTGCGGACCTGCCCCAGCTTTACAAGTGGGCTCTAAAAGCCTGACCTGGACCTGCACGGGCCGCGCATCGCGCGGCCCGTTTCCGCTGGACCCGTAGCACAGCCAAAAGACAGGGCGCATCCGCGCCTAGCAAAAGCGCATCGGCATTGAACCGGGCGCGTAGCCACCAATGGGGGCATCCATGGGACTGTTTATCCTCAGACGCGTCGGGGTCATGATCCTGACGGCGCTTTGTCTGACCTTTGTCGTGTTCTTCATGACAAACCTCTATCCGAACCTTGAAAAACTCGCCAAAACGCAAGGCAACTTCCGCATGTCGGACGAAGCTGTGGCCAGCTGGCTGGAAAAGGGCGGTTACCTGCAATCCACGCCAAAGAAATACATGGAATGGATCGGCCTCGCGCCGTCTTACCAGCACACGGCTGAGGATGGCACCATCACCGGTCGCTGCATCACGCCGGGCATGGATCCCGCCGAGGCGCCGCGGTTCTGCGGCATCCTGCAGGGCTATTGGGGCTATTCCACGGTGTTCAAGGATGAGGTCAGTTCCATCATCGCCACCCGCCTGTCGCTGACAGGCACGCTGATGTTCTGGGTCATGCTGGTCATGGTGCCTTCGGCGCTGATCCTTGGCGTTCTGGCGGGGATGAAGGAGGGCTCTGCCACCGACCGGACGCTGTCGACCTTTGCCATCACCACCACGGCGACACCCGAATATGTCTCGGGCGTCCTGTTCATCGCTATTTTCTCGTCCTCTGCCGTGGGCCTTAAATGGTTCAAGGGCACCGCGACCAGCGCGATGGAAAGCCCGAACATCGAAAATTTCCTGCTGCCGGTTCTGACCATCGCCCTTTATGGCATGGGCTATATCGCCCGCATGACCCGCGCCTCGATGACCGAGGTGATGACGGCGCAATATATCCGCACCGCACGGCTCAAAGGGGTGAGCTTTCCCAAGATCGTCATGAAACATGCCCTGCGCAACGCGCTGATCGCGCCCTTCACCGTGATCATGCTGCAGTTCCCCTGGCTCCTGAACGGCGTGGTGATCGTTGAGACCCTGTTCAACTACAAGGGCTTTGGCTGGACGCTGGTACAAGCCGCTGGCAACAACGATATCGAACTGCTGCTGGGCGTCTCGGTCGTCTCGGTTCTCGTGGTGTTGATCACGCAGCTGATCTCGGACATCGGCTACGTCTACCTCAACCCACGCATTCGCATTTCCTGAAGACGGAGAAAGACTATGGAACCACTCAGCTGGACCGGATCAATCGCCTTTCTCAACCCGCTTCTGTTTGCGGCTTTGGGACTACTGGCAATCTCGATCCTTCTTTGGATCATCATAGGCGCGGTCACCCCCGAGGAACGCGCCATTACCAACGCAGGCGGTACGCTCAGCCTGTCGGCCGCGCCGCAGGGCCTTGCCGCGCTGGCCGTGCGCTTCACCTTCCTGGCCTCGGCCGTCATCCTTCTGGCCTATCTGCTGCTTGGCCTCGTAATGGGCACCGGCGCGGGCATCATCGGCGCCCTGTCGCAGCAGATGCTGCCGGTCTGGATCGCCCTTGTGGTGCTTTATGCCGTTTCCATCACCTTCAAGCGGCGTCTTGGCCTTTATGGCAAGCTGTTTGACAGCCCCATCGGCATGATCGGCTTTGGCCTTGTCATGTTCTGGGTCTTCACAGGTTTTTTCGCGGCCTTTGACATGCTGGCAACCCATGATGCTCTGTCGCAGGCCTCGGGCATGAAGAACAAGGTGCCCGGAACGCCCCTGCGCGGCGCCGAAGAGGGCGAGTTCCAATGGTATCTCCTTGGCGGTGACAACCTGGCGCGGGATGTCTTCAGCCGAATGGTCAAAGGCTCCTGGGAGGTGGTGAAAATTGCCCCGCTCGCGACGACCTTTGCCTTCATGGTGGGGATCACCCTGGGTCTGCCTGCCGGATACTATGGCGGCAAGCTGGACACATTCCTGTCCTTCCTCGCCAACCTGATCCTGGCCTTCCCGGTGATCCTGCTGTTCTACCTGATGGTGACGCCCGAGATCGTGGAGACCGGCCTGCCGCAGTATATGGCGGTGGTGCTCTTTGCCTTCCCGATGGTGTTCTTCGGGGTGCTGCTGAACGCCCGCTACCGGACGCAGCCCAAGAAAAACTTCATCATCCTAGCTGTCGTTCTGGCGCCGCTGTTCATCCTTTACATGTCGCTGATCAATGCCAAGGGATCCAAGATCGATTTCTGGCCGGTGGATCTGTTCGACATTCCGGGCGGTATCCTTGTGGTCTTTGTCTCGGTGGTCTTCGTGAACTCACCCACCGTGTTCCGCATCGTGCGGGGCCTTACGATGGACATCAAGACCCGCGATTACGTGGCCGCCGCGCAGACCCGGGGTGAGCGTCCCTGGTACATCATGCTGTGGGAGGTTCTGCCGAACGCCCGCGGGCCGCTGATCGTCGATTTTTGCCTGCGCATTGGTTACACGACCATCCTTCTCGGGACTCTGGGTTTCTTCGGCCTTGGCCTGCCGCCCGAAAGCCCGGACTGGGGATCGACCATCAACGAAGGGCGCAAGCTCTTGTCGATCTACCTGCACCCGGCCCTGCCCCCCGCCATCGCTCTGCTGAGTTTGGTGCTGGGTCTGAACCTGCTGGCCGATGGTCTGCGCGAAGAAAGCCTGAGGGATTGATGACATGAGCAAGCTTGAGCAAACCGATGGCCCGATCCTGGAAATCGACCGCCTGTCGATCTCCTTCTTCACGCGGCTGCGCGAAATCCCGGCGGTGATGGATTTTTCCGTCTCCGTGATGCCCGGCGAGGCGGTTGGCCTTGTGGGCGAATCCGGCTGCGGCAAATCCACCGTCGCCCTTGGGGTGATGCAGGACCTTGGCAAGAACGGCCGCATCGTGGGCGGCTCGATCAAGTTCAAGGGCCGCGACCTGGGAGAGATGAGCGTCGAGGAGCTGCGTGACATTCGCGGCAACGAGATCGCGATGATCTATCAAGAGCCGATGGCCAGCCTTAACCCGGCGATGAAAATCGGCAAGCAGCTGATGGAAGTGCCGATGATCCACGAGGGCGTCAGCGAAGAGGAAGCCTATAAACGCGCCCTCGAAGTTGTCACCGACGTGCGCCTGCCCGACCCGGAGCGGATGCTGAACAGCTATCCGCACCAGCTGTCGGGCGGCCAGCAGCAGCGGATCGTCATCGCCATGGCGCTGATGTCGAAACCGGCACTGCTGATCCTGGATGAGCCCACCACCGCGCTTGACGTGACGGTGGAGGCAGCCGTGGTCGAACTGGTCAAGGATTTGGGCAAGAAATACGGCACCTCGATGCTGTTCATCTCGCACAACCTCGGCCTTGTTCTGGAAACCTGCGACCGGCTTTGTGTGATGTACTCCGGCGAAGCGGTCGAGCGCGGCAGTATCGAAGACGTCTTTGACGAGATGCAGCATCCCTATACGCAGGCGCTGTTCCGCTCGATCCCGCTGCCGGGCGCCGACAAGAACGCGCGCCCGCTGGTGGCGATTCCGGGCAACTTCCCACTGCCGCACGAACGCCCGCCGGGCTGCAACTTCGGTCCGCGCTGCGATTATTTCGAAGCGGGCCGCTGCGATGCGGGCGACATTGCCATGGCCGATGTGCCCGGCAATGACCGCCACGCCACGCGGTGCCTGAAGTTCCAGGAAATCGACTGGAACGCGCCGATCACCGTAGCCGACAAGAAGGAAAAGACCGCCCCGGGTGAGGTTGTCCTCAAGATCGACAAGCTCAAGAAATATTACGAGGTGGCCGCGAATGCCCTGTTCGGTGGTGGCGCCAAGAAAGTGGTGAAGGCCAATGAAACGCTGAGCTTCGAGGCCCGCGAATCCGAAACGCTGGCCATCGTCGGTGAATCGGGGTGTGGCAAATCCACTTTTGCCAAGGTGCTGATGGGGCTCGAAACCGCCACCGACGGGGATATCCTGATGGATGGCCAGAACATCGAACAGACCCCGATCGAAGAACGCAACACCAAGACGATTTCGGACGTGCAGATGGTGTTCCAGAACCCCTTTGATACGCTGAACCCGTCGATGACCGTCGGACGGCAGATCACCCGGGCGCTGGAAATCTTTGGCATCGGTGACAACGACGCGGAGCGCAAGCAGAGGATGCTGGAGCTGCTGGATCTGGTGAAACTGCCACGCGCCTTTGCCGACCGCATGCCGCGGCAACTGTCCGGCGGGCAAAAGCAGCGCGTCGGCATCGCCCGCGCCTTTGCTGGCGGTGCACGCATCGTTGTGGCGGATGAACCCGTCTCGGCACTGGATGTGTCGGTGCAGGCGGCGGTGACCGATCTTCTGATGGAGATTCAGCGCAACGAGAAGACGACGCTGCTGTTCATCAGCCACGACCTGTCCATCGTGCGCTATCTCAGCGACCGGGTGATGGTGATGTATCTCGGCCATGTGGTGGAGCTGGGGACGACCGATCAGGTCTTCTCGCCGCCCTATCACCCCTATACGGAGGCCCTGCTGAGCGCGGTTCCCATCGCCGATACATCGGTGGAAAAGGAGCATATCGTTCTCGAAGGCGACATCCCGTCAGCGATGAACCCGCCATCAGGCTGTCCGTTCCAGACTCGCTGCCGCTGGAAGAGCGAAGTTCCCGGCGGTCTCTGTGAACGCGAGGTCCCCCCGGTGCGCGACATGCAGGGCGGACATCAGATCAAATGCCACCTCAGCGATGAGATCCTTGAACGGATGAACCCGGTCATCAAGATCGCGGCCGAGTAGCCACTCTGATCACACCCAAAGCGGCGCCCGCGTTCATCACGCGGGTGCCCTTTCTATTCCAGATACTCTTCGTAGCGCTGATCGGTCAGCGTTTTCAGAAACGCAACCAGGGCGTCAATGCGCCGGTCATCCAGCGCAGGCCCGTGGGTGAGCTCGGTGGTCGACAGGGTGCCTGCAACCGGCGGCGGCCCCCAGGGTTTTCCGGTTTCGGGATTGATCTGCGCGGCGTCCGATTTGCTGTTGTAGCGATTGTAAAAGGCAATCACCGTGCGCAGCTCCTGAAACACCCCGTTGTGCATATAGGGGCCGGTCACCGCCACGTTTCGCAGTCCCGGCGTCTTGAACTTGCCCCGTTCTGCCGGATCGGTGACAGCCGGGTTGGCAAGCAGCCCGTCGTCAATGGTACCGGCGGCAACGCCGTTCTCGGCCCGCCCCAGAACATTCTCAGGCACGCCGATATTGTGGTAGCTGTAGTTCGTAAAGGTTTCCTGCGGATCCATCGCGCTGCGCTTCAGCTGGTGGCACTGGTTGCAATTGGTGAACTGCTCCGAGAAGAACAGGATACGGCCCAATTCTTCTTCCTTGCTAAGCTGCACCTCACCGCGCAGGAAACGGTCGTATTTACTGTCGAACGGCGCAAAGATGGCGGTTTTTTCATAGGCCGCCAGCGCCTCGGTCATCGCCGCATATCCGGCCTCCGGATCCTTCAGGACATCGGCGCCGAAGTTCTGCTGAAAGGCTGTGACATAGCCCGGCTCCTCCTTCAGGCGCGCAACGAGCTGCGCCTTGTCACTGAGCCCCATCTCAATCGGGTTCAGCGGCGGCCCCGCGGCCTGCTCTGCCAGATCCCGGGCGCGCCCGTCCCAGAACATCCCACCGGCCCAGCTTCCGTCTTCCTTCTGGTGAAATGGCGGCGTAAAGGCCGCGTAAGCCGCGCTTGGCGCGTTGCGGTCGCCCAGCGAATGCCCGTCATCCCCCAGCGAAAACGCCCCATCGGCGAAACGCCGCGGATCGGTAAAGCCGTATTCCGCGTCGTGGCAACTGGCACAGGACTGCGTGCGGTTCTGCGACAGCATCGGATCGTGAAACAGAGCCTCTCCCAAGGTCTCAACCGGCGTCAGCTCTGCATCCTCGGCCAATGCAGAATGCGGCGATGCCGCGACGACCAGCAAGGTAAGGCAACGGGCAGCGGCGCCCATGCGCCAGATAGGAGAAATCGTCATCATCAGGGCCTTTGGATCCGGGGCAGTCCCCACGCGAAGTACCCGACAGCTATAGCCCCGACCTTGATCAAACGCAATTCCCGACAATAAAACTAGGAAAAGGCCCACCCCGATCATGGGGCGGGCCGATACTGGTTAACTCAGCAACAGAACAACGATCATCAGAAGGTTCATTGAGGCGAACTGCATCAAGCGCGGGAAACGTTTGCTTTTCCACGCCGCGAACAAGGCCAGCGTGACCGACAGGGTCAGACCAGCCAGCGACAGGGTACCAAACACGAGACCGACCGCACCGCTGCCCGGCCCCCAGGGCGACTGTTCGAAGGACATGCCGATCAGGCCAAAGCCAATCAGTATTCCCACGATGGCCCCGGCAAGGGTAACACCGACACTGCGGGCGCTGGCACGCTGCCGCGCGCCAAGGACGCTGTCGACGATCTCGCGGCTGGGACCCGCCGACGGGGTCCAGTGCATACGGTCAAGGCGATCATCAAAACTGTAGGCTGTCACGGCAAATCCTCCTGAAACTGCTCGCATTTTTCAGGGGGAATTCGGGCAGCTTCGTGGCGGAGAAAAGAAGTTAACGCGACATTTACCAAGTTTACCGAGGCGTTAACACGGTCGTGATCCGGGCCGCCCCAAACGGGCGCGGTTCAAGGCGTTGCGTAAGCGGTCAGCCGCCCCAGATCGTTTTTACATAGGCCTGGGTTTCACGGTAAGGCGGCACGCCGCCGTGTTTCTGAACTGCCTCGGGGCCTGCGTTATATGCAGCCAGTGCCAAGCGCCAGGAGCCGAACTTACGGAATTGGCGCGCCAGGTACCGCGCGCCGCCTTCCAGGTTTTCCTGCGGGACAGCGGGATCCACCCCCAGCGACCTGGCAGTCTGCGGCATCAGCTGCGCGAGCCCCAGCGCCCCCTTGTGGGATTTCGCGCCGGGGTTCCAATTGCTTTCCTGCTGTACCAGCCGTAGGAACAGATCCTCGGGCACGCCGTGTTTGCGCGCTGCGGCGCGCGCCATGGTCATGAATTTCCCACGGTATTTTCCGGTATAGGGCAGACTGCCATACTGGCCCGTTTCGAATGAGGACCGCGGCAACAGACGGCTGGAGTTCTCGTATTGTTGCGCCGCACGGCCATCCAGAACCTTGGTATGGGCGGCGAACAGGCTGCGCTGGTTCTTGGTCGAGAACATGTCGGCGGTAGCGCCAGTCGCCAATAGCGAAACCCCGGCAGCCGCAGCAAGGCCACGAGCGTTCATTGCATAGACATTGATCAAAGCGGTCTTAAACGTGGCTTGCCCAAACATAGCGGCCCTCAACTCTGTTACCGTCGCGATCCGTTTTCCGACCGGCGAGACTATAGCGGATCTTAACTAAATTGAAAGCGTCAGCGTGCGGCGAACAGATTCTGGTGGGAGGCTGCCCGACCGAAAACCTGCGAAAACCCCCGTCCCGCGGCCAAGAAGGTTGCTTTCATCAGAGCTTGCGGGTCTGTACTGTGGCCCAAAATCCGGGCGCGCTCAGATTCGGTTCTGACACCAGATGCCCATCCACAGACAAGAACATCCAATAAGAACAAGGACAGGACCAAATGGCCGGCTCAGTCAACAAAGTCATCCTCATCGGTAACCTGGGCCGCGACCCAGAGGTGCGGACCTTTCAGAACGGTGGCAAGGTGTGCAACCTGCGCATCGCCACCTCTGAAACCTGGAAAGACCGCAACACCGGTGAACGCCGCGAAAAGACCGAATGGCACAGCGTTGCCGTCTTCAACGAAGGTCTGGTGCGCGTCTGCGAGCAATACCTGCGCAAGGGCTCCAAGGTCTATATCGAAGGCCAGCTGCAAACACGCAAATGGCAGGATCAAAACGGTCAGGACCGTTATTCCACCGAAGTCGTCCTGCAGGGCTTTGGCTCCACCCTGACCATGCTGGATGGCCGCGGTGAAGGCGGCGGTGGCGGCGGCCAGGGTGGCGGCAGCTACGGTGGCGGCGGCGGATATGGCGGTGGCGGCGGTGGCTACGACAGCGGACCCCAGGGCGGTGGCTTTGGCGGCGGCGGTCAGGGTGGCCCCTCGCACAATATCGACGACGACGAGATCCCGTTCTGATCTAACGATTCTGACGCGTGATATCACCCTGGCGATACAGCCTCGGTGATATCCTTCTGATGATCCTTGCCCGATCCGCACAGGCTGCAAAAGGAATGACGCGATGACATGGTCTTTTTCTCTCGGCCGCCTCTTTGGCTCAGAGGTCAGAGTTCATGTCACCTTCTTCCTTCTTCTGGGGTGGATCGGGCTATCTGCCTACAGCGAACAGGGCCTGCCAGGCGCCATTGAGAACACCGTTTTCGTGCTGGCGCTGTTTGCCTGTGTTCTGGCCCATGAATTCGGCCATGCGCTGATGGCGCGGCGCTACGGCATTGCTACCCCCGACATCACCCTGTTGCCCATCGGCGGTCTGGCACGGTTGGAACGGATGCCGTCCAACCCCTGGCACGAGATCGCTGTGGCCTTTGCCGGGCCTGCCGTCAACATTGCGATCTGGGCCATTCTGGTGGTGATTGGTGCGGGCCGCTGGGATCTGGCGAGCCTGGCAGATCCGGCGCAGGAGTTTTCCGGCTGGAATTTCCTGGGCCGTTTGGCGCTGGTGAACCTGATCCTTGCAGTCTTCAACCTGATCCCCGCCTTTCCGATGGATGGCGGCCGGGTGCTGCGTGCTGCGCTGTGCCTGAAGATGGATCGGGTCAAGGCGACCCGCATCGCCGCCATCGCCGGGCAGATCGCCGCCATGGGGCTGGCATATCTCGGCCTCACCTCTGGCAACCCGGTATTGGTGCTGGTGGCGGGCTTTGTCTTCATTGCCGCCAATGCCGAAAATCAGGACGTGGCGATGCGCGCCGTGACCAAGCGGTTCATGGCCCGCGATGCCATGATCACCAGTTTCGAGGCGCTGCGCCCTGAGGACACGCTGGAGACGGCCTCTGCCGCAGTCATCCGCACCACCCAGCATGAATTCCCGGTTCTGGATGCCACAGGCCGCCCGCTGGGTTTTGTGACGCGCGGCGATCTGTTCGCCGCCATCGCCGCAGAAACCCCGCGCATGAAGGCGGTTTCCATGCTGATGACAAATGATATCCCCTCGGTCCCGCTGACTGCCGGGCTGGAGACCGTTCTCGACGCCCTGCACAAGGGCGCACCTGCCGTTGTCGTCACGACAAAAACAGGCGCTCTTGCAGGCTATATCACCTCGGAGAACATCGGGGAGATGATGGTGGTGAAAGGCCGCTAGCCATAGGCAGACGACCTGTAACAGGACGGGGGCCAACAGCCCCCATTCCCCGAAAGGTTACGCCTGCTCGACCTGACGCAGGGCCAGCGCATCCTCCAGCACGGCCAGCACCGTCTCGCGCGGCACATCTGCCGTCACAAAGGCCTTGCCAATGCCGCGCGCCAGAACGAACCGCAGCTGGCCGGCGACCACCTTCTTGTCCTGCCCCATCAGGTCCAGCAGCGCCACAGCGCCGGGCAAATCGCCGGGAATATCCGACAGATCCGCCTTCATCCCCATCGCCTTCAGATGGGCGCGGACCCGGCTGGGGTCTTCCTGACTGCACAGCCCCAGACGCGAGGACAATTCGAACGCAAGCGCGCAGCCGATGGCAACGCCTTCGCCATGCATCAGACGGTCGGAATAGCCGGTCGCCGCCTCCAGCGCGTGGCAGAATGTATGGCCAAGGTTCAGCAAAGCGCGATCGCCCTGTTCGGTCTCATCGCGCACGACGATATCGGCCTTCATCTGGACCGAGCGGGCCACCGCTTCGACCCGGGCCGCCATATCGCCCGCCGCCAGTGCCGGGCCGTGTTCTTCAAGCCAGTCAAAGAACGCAGAATCGCCCAGCAGACCGTATTTCACCACCTCGCCATAGCCGGACAGGAAATCCCGCGCGGTCAGCGTGCCCAGCACCTCGGTATCCGCCAGCACCAGCGAGGGCTGGTGAAAAGCGCCGATCAGGTTCTTGCCCTGCGGCGCGTTGATCCCGGTCTTGCCTCCGACCGAACTGTCGACCTGCGCCAGCAGGGAGGTCGGGATCTGCACGAAACGCACGCCGCGCCGCAGGACGGCTGCAGCAAACCCAGCCAGATCCCCGATCACACCACCGCCAAGGGCAATCACGATGTCAGAGCGTTCCACCTGCGTCTCCAGCAGCCATTCGACGGCGCGCGAAAACTGCGGCCAAGCCTTGGTACCTTCGCCGGGCGGCAAGGCCAGCGCATCCATTTCGATGCCTTCCGCCGCCAGTCCGGCCCGCAGGGTATCAAGGTGCCTGGCCGCCACGTTTTCGTCGGTCAGAACCGCAACCCGGGGGCGGTTCAGCAGCGGTTTGATCCGCTTGCCCGCCTCCTGCAACAGGCCGGGGCCGATCACCACATCATAGGCACGCTCGCCAAGGGGTACGTGAACTGTGCGCTGCATTATTCCGTCCATTCCAATACGTCTGGCCGCTCCTTAAGGGCTTCAAGCACCCGGTCGACCATTGTTTCAATCGAAGCCTGCCCGTCGGATTTCACCGTCAGGTCGGCCTTTTCATAAAATGGCACCCGCGCGTCATAAAGCTCGCGCAGGGTGGCCTTGGGGTCACTGGTACGTAACAAAGGGCGACTGTCCCGGTGGCGCACCCGGTTCCACAGAACCTCAAGGTCCGCCTGCAGCCAGACCGACACACCGCCTTCGGTGATCAGGGTGCGATTCTCTTCGGACAAGAAGGCGCCGCCCCCGGTCGACAGCACACCGCGCTCTTCTTCGAGCAAGCGAGCGATGACCTGACGTTCCTTCAGCCGGAAAAACGGCTCCCCATCGCGCGAGAAGATCTCCGGGATAGACATATTGGCCGCAGCTTCGATTTCATGGTCGCTATCCAGAAACGGCACATCCAGCCGGGCAGCCAGCGCCCGGCCCACAGCGGTCTTGCCCGCGCCCATCATCCCAACCATGACGATCGTCTTTTTCAGCCTTCCCGGTGTCGGTCCGACGGTCACAGTTTCTTCGGTTTGCTCTTTTTCGCTCATTCTTCAGTGAATGACGTGATATTGCCGAAAAGGCCATATATAACTTGAGCAAAACACAAAGAAGCAGGCAGCAGGGACGCAATGGCAAGTTTGATCAAATATCTATTTTATATTGTTGTTCTGGCCGCGATCGGCCTGGTGGGATACGCCTATGTCGGCCCGTGGTTCGGCGCTGATTTCAGCGCCCCGACAGAGGAGATCCGCAAACCGGTGGTCCTGCATGCCGACTAGGCGTTCTTCAGGACCTCTCGCCCTTGCCCTTGCGGCGATATTTACGGGCGCTGCGGGCGCCTCTCCGCCACTGGCAGAGGAACCGCTGACGGTGATCGACTGGCTGGGACAGACCCAAAGCCAGGTATTGCCGGATACAGTACTGCTGGAGCCGCCAACCGCGGGAAGCGCCGCGCGGCCGGAAATCTCGGTAACCCCGCTTGAGGCACTGTTGCCCCCGATCGGGCTCGTAACACCTTCTGCCACCGGGCTGCCAATCGACCTTTGGCGCGGCAGCGCTCCGCAGGACATTGCACGGCTGCTGCGCGACGTGCCGGTGCATAACAGCCCGGCGATGCAGTCGCTGCTGTTCACTGTCATTCTATCAGAGAGTCGCCCCTTGCCCGGCGGCGCTGACGCCATTCTGCTGGCCCGCCTCGACCGGCTGATCGACCTCGGTGCCATCGACCCGGCACAGGCGCTGGCCGAACAGGCTGGACCGTCGGAAACACGCGCTCGATTCGACCGCTGGTTCGACAGCACGCTCCTGACCGGGGATGAGGACCGGGCCTGCGCCGCGCTGACCGCTGCACCCTATCTGGCGCCAGATTATAGCGCGCGGATCTTTTGCGCGGCCCGGCGCGGCGACTGGCCGACTGCGGCGCTGATGCTGGAATCCGCCCATGCGCTGGAGCTGCTGGATCCACCGGCGCTGGCCTTGCTCGACCGGTTCCTGAACCCGGATATTTTCGAAGGAGCCGCACCGCTTCCGGCGCCAGACAACCCTGATCCCCTGACCTTCCGCCTGTTTGAAACTATCGGAGAACGGCAACCGACGGCGCCCTTGCCGCGCGCCTTTGCCGCTGCCGATCTGCGCGACATTGCCGGTTGGAAGGCCCAGCTTGAGGCGGCAGAGCGGCTGACCCGTGTCGGGGCGCTTAACCCCAACCAACTGCTTGGCCTGTTCACCGAACGCAAACCTGCCGCCTCCGGCGGTATCTGGGACCGGGTCCGCGCCCTGCAGACCTTTGAAACCGCGCTGCGCGGAAATCGGACCGATCCGGGCGCCTCTACGGCACTGGATGACGCCCTTCAGTCTGCCTGGGAGGCCGCGCAAGCCTCTCGGATCGAAGTCGCCTTTGCCGATCTTTTTGCCGACGATCTGGGCCGCGCACGCCTGCAGGGAGAGGCCGCCGAACTGGCCTGGCGTATCCGGCTCTTGGCGCGAAGCTATGAACTCGCGGCTCATAATCCGCCGTCGCGCTCCGCCGAAGACCTGTTTCTGGCTGCTTTGGCACAAGGCCGCCCAGCAGAGGTGCAGCCCCCTTCCGATCTGGCGGCCTCCATCGCGACCGGTTTTGCTGCCGACGCAGAAATGCCTGTCTCCATCGCCCGCCTTCTGGACAACGGCCAGCTGAGCGAAGCGATCTTGCAGACCATGGAACTCTTTGCCCATGGCGCCGATGGCAACCTGGGCGATCTCAGCGCCGCGCTGGTTGCACTACGGGCGATGGGGCTTGAGGACACCGCGCGCCGGGCGGCGCTTCAGCTCTTGCTGCTCGTCAGGCACTGATATGGATGCCCCGCGCGATGATCTGCAATGGATCGCGACCTTCCTTGATGCTCAGGCAGCGGATCTCGGGGCGGCGCGCAACACGCTTTTGGCCTATGGCCGCGATCTGAAGGATCTGGCGGGCTGGATGGCCCGGCGCGGTATTTCCTTTGGCGCGGCCAGTCAGGATGACATCGAATCCTACCTGATTGCCTGCGACGCCGAGGGCCTCTCTCGCGCCACCCGCGCGCGGCGTCTCTCCGCCATCCGGCAGATTTATCGCTTTGCCTTCGAAGAAGGCTGGCGCACAGACAATCCCGCCATTCAGATCAAAGGGCCGGGGCGCAGCAAATCCCTGCCAAAGACGCTGGAGGTGACCGAAGTCGACCGCCTGCTAGAGGCCGCGCGTCAGACTGGCCGCACACCCGACGACCGGCTGCGCAACACCTGCCTGATGGAGTTGCTCTATGCCACCGGCATGCGGGTGAGCGAACTGGTCTCGCTGCCGGTCAGCGCCGCACGGGGCGATCCGCGCATGCTGCTGGTTCTGGGCAAGGGCGGCAAGGAACGCATGGTACCCCTGTCGCCCCCGGCCCGCGATGCGCTGGCCGAATGGCTGCAAGCCCGCGATGCCGCCGCTGCCGAGGTTGAAAAACAGGGCAAGCCCGCCTCACGGTTTCTGTTCCCCTCGCGCGGCAAGGAAGGGCACCTGACCCGGCACCGGTTCTACCTGTTGATCAAGGAATTTGCCGTCACCGGTGGCGTGTCGCCGCAAAAGGTGACGCCGCACACGCTGCGCCACGCCTTTGCCACCCATCTACTGGCCAATGGCGCCGATCTGCGCGCCATTCAAGCGCTGCTGGGGCATGCCGATATCGCCACGACCGAGATCTATACCCATGTGCTGGATGCCCGGCTGAGCGAGCTGGTCCTGCAGCACCACCCCCTGTCCCGCAGCAAGCAGTCCGGTGACGACGAATAGTCCGCGCCAATAGGCACCGCACGGAAGCGCCCTGCCCCTTGAACGAAACCGGCAGGACGCCCATAACCATACAAAATCCTTCTGATAAACTGGACCCGACATGGAAACCGATCCGACCACTCTGGACAGCGCATTCTGGCTTAGCGCCGGATCCATTGCTCTGCTGCTCGTTCTTTCGGCCTTCTTCTCTGGCTCCGAAACAGCCCTGACCGCCGCCTCGCGCGGGAAGCTCCGCACCCAGGCCGACAAGGGCGCACGCGGCGCCCGCAGCGCCTTGGCCGTGACCGAGGACAGCGAGCGGCTGATCGGCTCGGTTCTGCTGGGCAACAACCTCGTCAATATTCTGGCGACCTCACTGGCGACGGCGCTGTTCACCCGCGCATTCGGCGAAGGGGGCGTTGCCCTGGCTACCCTGGTCATGACTCTGCTGGTTCTGATCTTTGCCGAGGTTCTGCCCAAGACATACGCGATTTCCAACGCCGAAAAGGCCGCATCTGCCGTAGCCCCGGTGATCGGCTTTCTGGTCACCATACTGGCCCCGGTCGTTGGTGCCGTGCGGCTGCTGGTGCGCGGTGTCTTGCGCCTCTTCGGAGTTCAGATCGACCCGGACAGCCACATCATGGCGGTGCGCGAAGAGATCGCAGGTGCCCTGCAACTGGGCCATTCCGAAGGCGTCGTGGAAAAAGAGGACCGCGACCGTATCCTCGGCGCGCTGGATCTGTCCGACCGCTTTGTCGAAGAGATCATGCTGCACCGTTCCCATATCGAGATGATCGACGCCAATTCCGACCCAGAGGTCATTCTGGAGCAATGCCTGACCTCGCCCCATACCCGACTGCCCGTGTTCAAGGATGAGCAGGAAAACATCATCGGCGTGGTGCATGCCAAGGATCTGCTGCGCGACATGTATGCCCAGATCGGTGGGCCGGATGGCGATGCCGCGGCGTTGCGCAACTTCCAGATCACCTCGGTTGCGAAACCGCCCTATTTTGTACCGGAAACCACCACGCTGGACGACCAGATGCGCCAGTTCCTGCGCATGCGCAGTCATTTCGCCCTGGTGGTGGACGAATATGGTGCCTTGCAAGGTCTCATCACGCTTGAGGACATCCTTGAGGAAATCGTCGGCGAGATCACCGATGAATTCGACCCGGCGGAGCAATCCCTTGCCAAGAAGACCCAGGACGGCAATTTCCTCGTGGAGGGCGCCACGACCATTCGCGATCTCAACCGCGCCACCGAATGGAACCTGCCCGATGATGAGGCGAACACCATCGCCGGTCTTGTGATCCATGAGGCACAGATGATCCCCACCGTTGGACAGGTGTTTTCCTTCCATGGCTTCCGGTTCGAGGTGACTGGCCGTGAAGGCAACCGGATCACCGACCTGAAGGTGCGCCCGCTGACATGACCCAGAGCCAGCGCAGAAACGGAGGCGATAGCCCCGCCTCCCGGACCGGACGCAGCCCATGACCCGGGCGTGGCGGTGGATCGACAGTATCTTCGTGGATCTGTCCCGACAGATGCGCTGGTCGTTCCTACCGCCTCTGTTGATCTATTTCGCCTATGGGGCGCAGGGCATCACCTCGGTTGCCGGGGCGTTTTACGTCAAGGAATATCTGGATCTGCCCGCGGCCTTCCTCGCCGGGCTCAGCTTTTGGGTGGGTATTCCCTGGGCGCTGAAAATGCCCATCGGGCATCTGGTGGATCTGATCTGGCGCTGGAAATACCTGCTGATCCTTCTGGGTGCGGCGCTGATGGCGTCAAGCTATGGGATCATCGTGGCATTGTTGACCCTGCCCGAGGTTATGCAGGCCATCATGCCGGTCAATGCCTGGTATGTAACCGCAATCATTCTGGCGCCCTGCGGTTTTGTGCTGCAGGACGTGGTCGCCGATGCCATGTCTGTCGAGGCTGTCCCCCACCGGGACGCCGACGGCACGTTGCTGGCCGAAGAAGAAACCCGCGCACTGCACACAACCATGCAAACCCTGGGCCGTATCGCCCTGATCGGCGGCTCCAGCGCGGCGGCGGCGCTGAACGTTCTCTTGTTCGAAGGCGCCGAAGCCCTGCCACAAGCCGAAAAGGGCGCGCTTTACGCCCATGTCTATACGCTGGCGCTGCTGGTGCCGGTGCTGTCCCTGTCCGGGGTCGCGCTTGCCCTTGTGCAGCGCTTGCGCAGGACTGCCGATCTGCGCCGCGCCGGACTGCCACAGGCCGAGATCCGCACCCGGCTCGATCCGCCGCGCGATCCGGTGGATGTGAACTGGTGGTATTTCATCGGCGGCGGCGCCTTTGTTGCGCTGTCGCTCAGCGTCGGGCTCAGCGATCTGGCCTATGGGCAGGAAATCATCTTTGCCGGATCCATGGCCATCGTCCTGCTGCTGATGCGCCAGTTGATCGCGGTGCTGACGCCAGCCCAGGCCCGCGCGCTGATTGGCACCGCGATCATCATTTTCGTGTACCGCGCCAAGCCCCTCAGTGGCCCCGGGGCCAGTTGGTTCGAAATCGACGTTCTGGGTTTTGATCCTCAGTTCTTTTCGGTGCTGTCGCTGATCGCTTCGCTGCTGACACTGGTCGGCATGATCGTTCTGCGGCCAATGATGGCCAACCACACGATTGCCTGGATCGTGATTTTCCTGACCTGCAGCGAGGCCCTGCTGAGCCTGCCGAATCTGGCGCTTTACTACGGTGTCCATGAATGGACCTCGGCGATGACCGGTGGGGTCGTGGATGCCCGTTTCATCGCACTGGTGGACACTGCAGTGGAGTCGCCGCTG
Source organism: Pseudophaeobacter sp. C1-32P7 (assembly GCF_041008775.1). Taxonomy (NCBI): domain Bacteria; kingdom Pseudomonadati; phylum Pseudomonadota; class Alphaproteobacteria; order Rhodobacterales; family Roseobacteraceae; genus Pseudophaeobacter; species Pseudophaeobacter sp. C1-32P7. The sequence continues at coordinate 253,738 of NZ_JAXGFR010000001.1, forward strand.
GGACAGGTGTCGATGATCCCGATGCTGGCATGGATTGCCCGCAACGCGCCCTCGGGGCTGAAGGCGACCTTCTTTGCGGTGATGGCCTCCTTCACCAATCTGGCGCTTTCGGCTTCCAGCCTTGGCACCAAGTACCTCAACCAGATCTTCGTGGTCACGCGTGAGGTCACAGATGCCGATGGCACCGTCGTGACTGCCGCCGATTACACTCAGCTCGGGCCATTGTTGATCACCGTTGCCGTGCTGACGCTGGTCGCGCCCCTGATCGCCATTGTCATCATCCAGAACAGCCGTTTCCGCAGCGAAGACTGACAGTTCCCCTCTCCTCCGATCTGCCAGCGACATGAGATGTCGCTTTTTCACTGGACTACTGTTCACTTCTGTCCAGAATGGCCGAAACGCAGAACGCCAGGGAGCACAATCATGAAGACCACAACGCGCGTGGCAGTCATCGGCGGCGGAGTCGTCGGCTGTTCGGTCCTTTATCACCTGACCAAACTGGGCTGGTCTGACGTCATGCTAATCGAACGGTCTGAGCTGACCTCGGGTTCGACGTGGCACGCAGCAGGCGGCTTTCACACGCTCAATGGCGACACCAATATGGCGGCGCTTCAGGGCTATACCATCAAACTCTACCGCGAGCTGGAAGAGATCACCGGCATGTCCTGTGGCTTGCACCACGTCGGCGGCATTACCCTGGCCGATAACCAGGAACGCTTTGACATGCTGAAGGCCGAGCGGGCCAAGCACCGCTTCATGGGGCTTGAGACCGACATCATCGGCCCCGAAGAAGTGAAGAAACTGTCGGAGGTCACCAATACCGACGGCATCCTTGGCGCGCTTTACGATCCGCTCGACGGGCACCTTGATCCCTCCGGCACCACCCACGCCTATGCCAAGGCAGCGCGCATGGGCGGCGCCACTATCGAAACCCACTGCAAGGTAATCGAAACCAACCAGCGCCCCGACGGCACCTGGGACGTGGTCACCGAAAAGGGCACCATCCACGCCGAACACGTGGTCAACGCAGGCGGACTTTGGGCGCGCGAAGTGGGCGCGATGGCCGGGGTTTATTTCCCGCTGCACCCGATGGAGCACCAATATATCGTCACCGACGAAGTGCCTGAAATTGCGGCCATTATCGACGCGGGTGGCGAGCACCCGCACGTCATGGACCCGGCCGGCGAAAGCTACCTGCGCCAGGAGGGCCGTGGCCTTTGTATTGGTTTCTATGAACAACCCTGCAAACCCTGGGCGGTGGATGGCACGCCGTGGAACTTTGGCCACGAACTGCTGCCCGACAATTTCGACAAAATCGAGGACAGCATCGCCTTTGCCTATCGCCGCTTCCCCGCGCTGGAGCGCGCCGGGGTGAAATCGGTGATCCATGGTCCCTTCACCTTTGCCCCCGACGGCAACCCGCTGGTTGGCCCGGTGCCCGGCATGCGCAACTACTGGTCCGCCTGCGCCGTCATGGCCGGCTTCTCCCAAGGCGGCGGTGTTGGCCTGATGCTGGCGCAATGGATGGTCGAAGGTGAATGCGAACGCGATACCTTTGCCATGGACTGTGCCCGTTACGGCGACTGGATCACGCCGGGCTATACCCGTCCCAAAGTGATCGAAAACTACCAGACCCGGTTCTCCGTCTCCTACCCGAACGAGGAACTGCCCGCCGCGCGTCCTTTCCGAACCACACCGATGTACGATATCTTCGACAAGATGGGCGCGGTCTGGGGCCAGCAATACGGCATGGAAGTGGTGAACTACTTCGCCGCAGAGGGTGAGCCGCGCTACGAGACGCCCTCTTTCCGCCGCTCCAACGCCTTTGACGCCACCGCGCGTGAGGTCAAGGCCGTGCGCGAAGCGGTTGGGATCAACGAGGTGCATAACTTCGGCAAATACCGGGTCACCGGCCCCAATGCCCGCGCCTGGCTGGACCGTGTCATGGCAGGCCGGGTGCCGCAGCCGGGCCGGATCAGCCTGACGCCGATGCTGTCGCACAAGGGACGTCTGATCGGTGATTTCACCATCTCCTGCCTCGATCAGGAAACCTACCAGCTGACCGCTTCTTATGGCGCGCAGGCCTATCATATGCGCTGGTTCCAGCAAAACGCACAGGAAGGCGTTCACGTCGAGAATATCTCGGACCGGGTTAACGGCTTCCAGATCGCCGGCCCCAAGGCGCGCGAGGTGCTGCAGGCCTGCACGCGACAGGATATTTCCGACATGAAATTCCTGGACGTGCGCCGGATGAGCGTCGGCATGGCAGACTGCGTGGTGCAGCGGGTCAGCTACACAGGTGACCTCGGCTATGAGATCTACTGCGATCTGCCCAGCCAGCGTGCCCTGTGGAATGTGTTGTGGGAGGCAGGCCAGCCCCATGGCATGAAGCCCTTCGGCATGCGGGCGATGATGTCGCTACGTCTGGACAAATTCTTTGGCGCCTGGCTGCGGGAATTCTCCCCCGACTACACCGCCGCCGAAACCGGTCTGGACCGCTTCATTTCCTTCAAGAAGGACGTGGACTTCATCGGCCGCGCTGCTGCCGAGGCAGAACGCGATGCGGGTCCTGCGCGCAAGCTCTGCGCCTTTGAGGTTGATGCGGATGACGCCGATGTCACCGCCTATGAACCGATCTGGCTGGATGGCACGGTTGTCGGCTTCTGCACCTCGGGCGGCTATTCGCATCACGCCGGGAAATCCATCGCGCAAGGGTTCGTACCGACCGGCAAGGTGGCCGAAGGGCTGGAGGCCGAGATCGAAATTCTCGGCAAGATGCACAAGGCCCGCCTGATCACCACGCCGCTGTTCGACGCCGACGGCGCCCGCATGCGCGGCTGACCAGTGATCTGAAACGCATTTCGCCTCCGCCTGTTCCCGGGCGGGGGTGACGCAGGCGCCAGAAATCTCTGGCTTTATGGGCACAATGCCCACAAGATCCCCAAACGGCTGGCAGGTGACAGAGCAGCCACGGGGGAACGTTCCATGTCCAACATTGCTATCCTTCTGCTTGCGGCAGGCGCGTCGTCCCGTATGGCTGGGCGCGACAAGCTGAGCGAAGATGTGGAAGGCCAGCCCCTGCTCGCTCTGATGTGCCGCCGCGCTGCGCTGACCGGATTGCCGGTCTACGTTACCGTCCCGAACGAGGCACACCCGCGCACCGGTCTGACCGGTACGGCAACGCCCGTCCCGGTACCGGACGCGGATGAAGGCATGGCCGCCTCGATCCGGCGCGGAGTGACAGCCCTGCCGGAGACGACCGAAGGGGTGATGATCGTGCCCGCAGACATGCCCGAGCTGGAAACTCAGGACCTGATGCACATGGCAGCGCATTTCCATGGCGGCGATGGCCCGATCCTGCGTGCCACTGCCGAGGACGGCCAGTCCGGGCATCCGGTGCTCTTCCCCAAACGTTGTTTTGCGGATCTTGAGGCGATCACCGGCGATCAGGGCGCCCGTGTGCTGCTGAAGCAGGACAAGGTACAATACATCGCCCTGCCCGCCCGCCATGCGACAACGGATCTGGACACGCCCGAAGCCTGGGCCGCCTGGCGTGCCGCGCGGGTTTGAAGGCCCACCCTCGGACGCCCACCCCAATCCGAAAGACCACCTGACAACAAGAAAGGCAGGACCCAGCGGCCCTGCCCCTCCCCCGAAGCCTCGGTCTGCAGTGGTTCACGGGTCCTCTTCCGCAGCTTCCCCCCGGTGCTACGGACGGACCGTTCAGTAAACCAGCAGCCGCGCTTCGTGTTTCTTCAACGACCGGCGCGCTGACGTATAGGCCTCGCGGCCCTCGACAGTCTGCAATTCGGGGAACAGTTCCAGCACCTCGTTGCGCTGATCCCCATCCAGACCACGCAGGGTCAGATCACCGGGCTGGAAACTTTCGGTCCAAGCACCATCCGACAGAACCACCTCGTGCTGGTCGAACATGAAGTGGATGTAGGTCACCGCAGTGGTTTCCACCACGTCCACCCCTTCAAGGCCGGTCAGATGCTTCGCCGCGACCAGAACCTCGCGGTCCTCGAAATAAAGCGCCGTTTTGTCGTTGGCGACCAGTACCCGGTGGTTCGGACTGACCATCATGTCGCGCTCCGGCAGACCATTGCCAAGCGCACCCTGACGGATCAACACCGGTTGCAGATGCGCGGCGTCCTTCAGTTCGGCTTCGGTCAGGCTACGGGCTCCGATCCAGCGGATTTCCTGAATGCCGTTGTCGCGTGTGATCACCCGGTCCCCGGCCTGCAGATCCTCGACCTTGCGCTCTCCATCAGGGGTCGCGATCAGGGTGCCCGGCGTGAAACAGGGAATGATCCGCTCGATCTCGCTATAGGTCATGGATCCAATCACGGAGTCCGCGCCATCCAGCAGGTTGATGGTGCCCGAATAGCTGTTGCCATCGGCGTCCAGCGTGCGGCTGGTGATTTCAAAGTTCTGACCGGTCAGATCCAGCGTGTCATAGTCATCGCCAGTGGAGCCACCATCGACCACATCGCCATCGGATGCACCGATGAACAAGTCGCGGTCGGCGCCGCCACTCAGCGTGTCGGCCCCATGGCCGCCGGTGATCACGTCGTTGCCGGTGCCACCGGTCACCTCGTCATCATCGATACCCGCATCAATGGTGTCGTCGCCTTCACCACCGGAAATGACATCGTCGTCGTCCTGGCCGTAGATCAGATCGTTGCCAGCACCGCCTTCGATGGTGTCCATGCCATTGGTCGGATCAGGATCAACAGGGCGCCCATCAGCGCCATCGTCCATGATGTTGAGCCCATCCGGGAAGGCCGGATCAAGACCGCCGTAAAGGGTATCGTCCCCATCGCCCCCCAGCAGAACGTCCGAGCCCTCACCGCCGATGATCATATCGTTGTCGGCGCCGCCATCGACCGTATCGTCGTCAATGCCACCATCGATGCTGTCATCACCGCTGCCACCGGAGATCAGGTCGGCGTCATCACCAGTGGTGATGGTGTCATTGCCTGCGCCACCCGCAACGGTATCCATGTCATCATAGGGATCGCTGTCCGCCGGGATCGGCGGAATGTTCGGCGTGGTGCCGGTGTAGCCCGGGAAACCGCGATCCGGCAGCGGTGTCGGCTCGTTGCCAGAGGTGTCGATGACATCATCGCCGTCGCCGCCATCGACGCTGTCAGACCCGTCACCGCCGGTCAGGCTGTCGTCCCCGCCATTGCCGATGATCACATCATCACCGTCGCCGCCATCAATGGTGTCATTTCCCGGCACGATCGGCGCGGTGGGATCGGTGGCATCGAAATAGACGTCGGAGACGTCGATGCCACTGTTGTCATGTCCATCCTGCGTGTGGCTGATCACGATCGAAGATACCGGTCCCGGTATCGTCACCAACAGGGAAATGTCCGGATCGACATCGCTGGCATAGGTGCCGTCAACCTTGACCTCGGCACTGTCATCGCCCGGTACGGCATCCGCATCCGACAAAGTCAGCGCCGGTCCGCCCGAGAGATTGACGATTGCCGGGTTTCCGTCGGCGTCAAATGCGCTGACCTGTACCGAGCCGTCGCCATCGATATCGTTGATACGGAAGGAAACATTTCCAACCGGGTCAGAAAAGTCGAGCTGATAGGCCGCGTTGTTTCCGTCGCCGTCCAGTTCAGACGCCATGCCACTGTTGGCATCGGCAGCACTGCCATCGGTGTCGATATTGCCAACAAACTGCGTGGTGTCGCTGAATAGCGTCTCAGAACCTGAGGTCTGAGACAGCACGGAGAAGTCCACGGTGACCGAACCTGTATCCTGCGAAAAGCCGCCGCTCAGATCGTCCTGCGGATCAACGGCGCCACCGTCATCCGGGTCCGGAGCCAGATCCCACTGGAACACCTCGCGGCTGCTGGGACCGGCGCCCGGCGCATCGGTGTCACCCTCCAGCACGTCATCGCCTGCGCCCCCGCTAAGGCTGTCTGCCCCAGAGCCACCATGCACGGTGTCGTCCCCGGCGCCCGCTTCAACGGTGTCATCCCCGGCTGCGGCGTTGACCAGATCGTCATCCGGGCCATCTGCCGGGTTAATCGCATCACCGGCGTCGATCCGGTCGCCTTCTGGATCACCGGTATAGGCCGTGTCGATCAGGTCGTCCGTCGCTCCACCTTCCACAATCCCGTCCAACTCACCGGCAATCACGTCTTCATCCAGCACGGCCACATAATCAATCAGACCGTTAAAGGACGCAGACCCGTCCCCGGCGGCGCCGATGGAGAAACTGTCATCGCCGTCGGCGGTAACATCCAAAGACAGGCCAGCCACATCATCCCCGGCGGTGGCAACCGTACCTTGAGTGGTGTTTTCCACCACCATCGTCTGGCCCCCATCGGTCCAGCTGTATTTCACGGTCAGCACATCGCCATAGGTGAAAAAGCCCGGGTCCGTCGTCAGCAGCACGGAGGCGCCGCCATCGGCATGCGCGACCTCGACCGACCCATCGGCGGTGACCCGGATTTCGAAATTCTCGCCATCGGCATCGCCCGACGTTTCCAGACCGCGGCTGACAACGGTTTGGGAGTCAGAGGCCGGGACCTCATTCGGCTGGAAGGTGCTGATAAGGGTGCCTTCGGTCAGATCGAAGGGGCCATCATTGCTGCCATCGACAGAGAATTGCGTGTTGCTGCCATTTCCGAGCATCCAGCCGCCAGCGTAGGTGGTGGAGGGAGACCCCGTCCCATCCTGCGCGATGCCATCGCCCAGACCGGTGTCCTCAGTGGTATAATCCTCGCGGAAGTCCCACAAACCAATCAGATTTGCCGAATACGGGTTGTCGAAATTCTCAGCCATCACATTCTCCTCTTCGGCACGCGCTCGCACCAGAAACTCTGGACGCCGGAGCGACCGAATACCAAATAACCATGCCGCACAGATCTGCCGACATCGCCAATACCCGATCATGTAGGGGGATGCGGCCTATTCTACCGCCGCCGTATTCCGCACAGCCCGAAAGGCGTGCAGGTCAACAATGCACATTCAACGACACACTCACTGCCAGGCAGACGACAGCAAATACCAGAGCGAACAGAACCCCAGTGCCGAATTTCGGCGTACTCAAAAACAGCCCCCCAGATGGGCTCAATCGAAACTACCCTAGGCCCTGAAACCAACAAAGGAAAAAATCGAAAGAAAATTTAAACGATTTGTAGAAACTCAAAGAAACGCGCCCTCTTTGAGTTTGTAACGTTGAAAAACTGTTTCCAAGCTGGAGTATATCAACGACGGCAAGGGCTTAACTTGCAACGAGCATTCGAAACAATCCGGCACCTACCGCCATTATTGTGTGCAAAATCCACTCAATACCCAGCCTTCTGTTTCTCTGCTCATAGCAATTTTTGTCTGTTTGAAGCGCCAAACATCCGAGCAGCCGTACCGGGCCAATTTCTCGAATAATCACCCAATTTGAGGTAATCACTAGAAACAAGCGCCAATGTTGCTGCGTACGAAACAAACAGCCGCGGCAATCTTAACGAATCAACTATTCGCCGCCGCCCGCGACGCCGCATCGCGCAAGGTTTTACGGGCACGTCAGGCGCGCCCGCTCAATCCTCTCCGTCGGCTTGATCGGGGTCGAGATCCTGAAGATCTGGTTTAACCTGATCGTCGACCGCCGAACGAGGGGCAGCCGGACCGGAAGGCTGCGATGTCGCGAGAGCCTCGGGGTTGCGGATCCAGATATCACGCTGCGAGAACGGGATCTCGATGCCCTCCTCGTGGAACCGGCGAGCGATCTCGTAGTTCATCTCGGATTTGACTGAGAGCACCCAATTCACATCCCGCAGAATGGCGCGGATTTCAAAATCGAGACTGTCAGCACCAAAGCCCTGGAAGATCACACTGGGTGCCGGGTTCATCAGAACCAGCGGATTGGCCTTGGCAATCTCCATCAGGATACTCTCAACCTTGCGCAGGTCCGTGCCATAGGCCACCCCGACCGGCACGATCACGCGACCTACCGTGTTGCCACGCGTATAGTTGGTCACAGTCCCGGTGATCAGGTCAGAGTTCGGGATGATTACATCAGAGCGGTCAAAGGTCTCAATCCGGGTGGAGCGCACCGAGATGTCCCGCACGTAGCCCATCAACCCGCCAACCTCGATCCAGTCGCCTTTGGAGATCGGGCGTTCGATCAGCAGGATGATGCCCGATACGAAATTCGACACGATGGTCTGAAGGCCGAAACCGATCCCGACAGACAGGGCACCGGCAACAATCGCCAGCGAAGACAGGTCCAGTCCGGCCAGGGAAATCGCCACCACAGCGGAAATGAATATCCCCGCATAGCCAAGCCCCGAAACAATGGCATTCTGGCCGCCCGGATCGATCTTGGTCTTTGGCAGCAGAGAATTGCGCAGGCTACCCTGCACCAGCCGGGTCAGCGCATACCCGGCGGCGAATACGATTGCAAAGCTAAGGAAAGCGGTCGGAGAAATCCGCGTATCGCCAATCGAAAAGCCCGCAAGGAACCGAGACCACAGCTCCGTCAGGTCGGCAACACGGGCCCCCCAGACAATGGCCAAAATCGGCAGCGACAGCGTCACCAGCAGGAAGCCAGAGATCACCGTGAACAGCGAATCCTGCGCGGTCTGCCCCTTGCCGCTAAGCCAGCCGTAAACATCGCCAATGAAGCGTTGCAGCACCAGCATTGCCGCGAGGATCGCAAGCGTGGAGATTGCCGGATAAATCAGCGCCTCGGCCGCACTGGTATAGCCGACTGCAGCCACCAGCGGCGACACGATCCCCAAGGTATAGGCGCCACGTCGCACGACGGACCGTATCCGCCCGACATTTGAAACAGCTGGCGCTCCTGTGTCGTCGTCCTCGCTCTGCTGGGTCTCGGACGTCTCGGAGATGGCCGTTAGCCGCTGTACCCGCAACATCACAAGCGCGGCAAAGACGATCAGCGGGAAGCCCAGCACCGCATGGGCCTCGACCGAGATCCTTTCGATCTGCTCAAAACGGATCAGCGCATCCTTCAGCACCAGCAACACCGCCAGAAGATCCAGCATCAACCGGGCCTGCTGGTGCCGGTTGTCGGCAACCGGGATCAGGCTGCTGCCGTCGCGCGGCTTGAAGACCTGTTCGCCCAACCAATGGAAGGACAACAGCAAGAAGGCCCAGACCGGCACGTAATCCGTCAGCAGCGAACCGCGCAGCCCGAGAAGACCGGACAGATCGATTGCAGCGGTCAGCAACAGGATGCCACCGAACGGCAGCAGAACTTCCAGCAAGGAGACCACGAAACTCCAGACGCCGGTGCCACCGCCGCCATATTGGCGCAAATGGCTGCCCGCAGCCCGTGCCCAGGGGCGTCCCCGCAAGAGCAGAAGCCCGGACAACAGCAGCAGCAGCAAAATCGCCGGCAGGTTGTTGCTGATCCGCTCCCGCGTAGTGTCATTGCCCAATTGGAAAGCGGTTTCATGCCACACCGCCATTCCGGCATCGGACAGATCGGCCGCTGCCTCGGGCCAGTATTGCGGGTTCAGAGGCGACGGCCCCCGTTCCAGCAATCGTTTGGTGCGCCGTTCGCGAATGATTTTGTCGATCTCTGCAATCAAGCCGTCGGCGCGGCTGTAAGCCTCTTCAGAAACCACCCGTGGAACCCGCAAGGCATTCAGCTGATCTCGGAGGCTTGCCCGCAACTGGGCGATATCCTCGGCCTCGGTTTCGCCCTCTGCCGGAGGCGGGCCAAGCGCCTCCAACTGACCTTCCAACGTGCGAATCCGGTCAGCGTTGTCGGTGCCTGAAGACAGAAAGGTTTGCCGGAATCTGGCCAATTCGCTTCGCAGCTGTTCCAGCGCAGCGTTGGAAGCCCGGTTGGCATCGATAACCTGTTCCGCACGCGTCGCGGTTTTCTGCCATTCGGCAGACATGGCCCGGATCTCTTCCGTGCTCTGTGCAGACAGCGGAAGGGCCAGGCCGATCAACAGGATCAGCCCAGCCCCCCAAATGCGCAGCAAGTCAGCTATGCGTTTCATACGTCCTCGAATACACCCGGGATGGAGGCAGGAGCGTGAGTCATCCAGTCCGGCACCGGCAGGCTTTTCTCACGCAGGAAATCGGGGTTGAAAAGTTTCGACTGATAGCGCGTGCCATAATCACACAGCACCGTCACGATGGTTTTGCCCGGTCCCATTTCCTTGGCCATGCGTACGGCGCCCGCGATGTTGATCGCCGACGAACCGCCAAGCACCAGACCTTCGTTATGCAGAAGATCAAAGACAAACGGCAGCGCTTCTTCGTCCGGGACCTGATAGTTGAAATCCGGAGTGAAGCCTTCAAGGTTCTTGGTGATGCGTACCTGACCGATGCCTTCGGCAATGGAGGAGCCCTCCATCGCGATTTCACCGGTGGTGTAATAGCTGTAAAGCCCGGCGCCCATCGGATCGGCAAGACCGATCTTCACGCCCTTGGGCTGCAGCGCCTCGGCGACACCGGCCAGCGTACCACCCGAGCCGACAGCGCAGATGAAACCATCGACCTTGCCGTCGGTTTGCTGCCAGATTTCGGGGCCGGTGGTTTCCACATGGGCCTGACGGTTGGCAACATTGTCGAACTGATTGGCCCAGATCGCACCATTGGGTTCGGTCTTGGCCAGTTCCTTGGCCAGACGCTCGGAATAGCGCACGAAGTTGTTCGGGTTGCGATAGGGCGCCGCCGGAACCTGCACCAGTTGCGCACCGGCAAGGCGCAGCATGTCCTTTTTCTCTTCGGACTGGGTTTCGGGAATCACGATGACGGTCTTGAACCCCATCGAGGCCCCCACCAGCGCCAGACCGATCCCGGTGTTGCCCGCGGTGCCTTCAACAATGGTGCCGCCCGGCTTCAGCTCGCCGCGTGCGATGGCGTCGCGGATAATATAGAGCGCCGCACGGTCCTTGACCGACTGGCCGGGGTTCATGAACTCCGCCTTGCCCAGAATTTCACAGCCGGTTTCGTCGCTGACGCGGTTCAGCCGGATCAGTGGCGTATGGCCGATTGCATCGGCCAGATCACGTGCAATGCGCATAGTATCCCTTTCGATCTTTCCCTACAGACTTAGCCAACCGCCCCTCCGATCACAAGGCGCGAAGCCACAACTGTGCCCCGCTCAATCGATGTGCGCGCGAAGCCTGTCCCGGTGCCGGGCCAGCCAAAGCGCTGCCGTTACCAAAGGCATGTCCTGATAGGTATTCCTGTCCACCGCATCGATAAATTCAGAGAACGAAATGACTTTACTGCGGATGTCCTCGTGTTCACTGGCCAGCCCGCCGCCACCTTCGACCGTATCAAGATCGGCAAGCCCCACAAAAATGTGAATGAATTCACCTGAAGCGCCGCTTGAGGGGTAGACCTCGGCCACACGCTCCAGCTGGGTGACGGCTACGCCCGCCTCTTCCTGTGCTTCGCGCCGAGCGGTTTCTTCCGGCGTTTCACCGGGGTCGATCAGACCCGCCACCGGCTCCCACATCCAGGGGCGTTTTTCCCCGGCAATATAGGTCGCGGCGCGGAACTGCTCGATCAGCAGTACCTGATCGCGGACCGGATCATAGGGCAGAACCACCGCCGCCCGTCCAACCAGCGCCACGCCCCGGTTCACCACCGGGCTGAAGCTGCCATCGTAGCGGCGGAACTGCAGATCCATCTCTTCCATGGCGAAAAAATTCACATAGGCACGTTTGTGGCCGTGCACCCGCACATCCCGCGCCAGATCGTGGGCCGGATCCTCTGGCCGGGCCTGCGCCGCCAACCAGGACGCGGCGCGGCGGCGGATCGAGGGGAAGATCCGGGCGATCTCCTCAGCCGATTTGCAACCGCGCAGGTCCATGACCTCCTCGGCAGCGCGCAGTGACAGCGCGCCCCAATCTGCGATCCACTCATCCAGATCCCAAAGCTCAGTGGTATCCCACATACCGGGCGCGGGGAAATATACCTCTGCATGCGCAGGCTCTCCCCCCTCCAGGCGCACCTCCACCTGTTTCAGCGCATAATCGAAACCGCCTTCATAGAAATTGAGCGCGTCGAGATCCTGCTGCGTCACACCGCGCAGCAGCAGCCCCGGCGCAGAGGCGCCTTCGCAGGCCTCGATGGCGGGAAAGGGCTGGTCCCTGACCTGCCGCACTGCGTGATCGGCAAGCTGCGCCTGCCGCGCATCAAGACTTTTGGCGCTGCGTCCCAGAACGCATTCCAGCAGCGGCACATAGCGCAGCGTGCCGTATAAAAAGAGATCAGCCACAAGGCGCTCCCGTTATGAAGTGAAAATTGACAGTCAGCGCCAGCGGTTGTGAGCGTTCTCGGTGGCGAGGCCCGCCAGAACCCCGCCGATCACCAGCGCCAGCAGGACATGCGGCACCGCCATGACAAAGAAATAATCCAGCGAAATGGTGAAGATCGCAGTCAGCGCCTCGAACGGCCCGTCAAACCGGTGCCGCATGGCCAGCCGGAACATCTCCCAGACGCCCTGCACGAACAGCCCCCAGAACACCATCACCGCCATGCCGGTGATCCCGTTGTTGATGGCGGGCACCAGACCATGACCAGCCCGCCGCCCCATCAGGATCCAGCCACAGACAACCCCGATGGCCATGTTCACATAGGTGAAATAGCCAAAATCGGTACCCTCGGGCATCAGGGGCATGATCATGCCCGAAACAACAAAGGCAAGCAGCGCCATCGACAGGGCTGCGATCAGTCGTGCTCCGTTTGGCATCCCGGCGGGTTCCGTTCCTGTTGTGGCGGTCGCCCCCAAACGGCCACCGCATCCTGCATTGACCAGCAATTTCGCCGGTTCCCGCCTCGCAGACAAGGGTGCCGGGAACAAGTTCTGCCACCATGCGCAACTGGGCAACAAAGCTGCCCTGCCCGGCGTCACTCAGCCTGCTTTCTGTCCGGCGCTACGGTGCTGCCCATAGGCCTCCAAAGCCCGCTCCCGCCCCGCTTTCAGATCGATCAGGGGCCGGGCGCGCATCTGGTCCGGCGACAGGCCCCAGCTGAGCGGCGCCGCATCAAAAAAGCTGGTGGCGCTTTGCGGCGGTGTGCGCTGACCTTCGGCGATCCATCGGCGGATATAACGGCGATCTGCATCGAACTTGTCGATCTGGCCTTCCGGATTGTAGATGCGGAAGAACGGCGCCGCATCCGGGCCAGAGCCCGCGGTCCATTGCCAGCCCATCGCATTGGCGGCCGGATCCCAGTCCACTAGACAATCCGCAAACCAGTCCATCCCGACCTTCCAATGCACCATCAGATGTTTGGTCAGGAAACTTGCCACTATCATGCGCGATCTGTTGTGCATCCTGCCGGTGACATACATTTCCCGCATGGCGGCATCGACAAAGTCATAACCGGTCTGCCCCCGCTGCCAGGCCTCCACATCCGGGGTGATCTCGCTGGACCAGCCAAAACCGTCCCATTCTGGCCGCCAGTTTTCCGTCAGGATCTGCGGGCTGTGATACATCAGGTGGTAGGCAAACTCGCGCCAGACCACCTCTTTCAGGAAATGTTCCGCGCCTTTCCCGCTGCCTGCCATCGCGCGCTGGCCCAGCTGCCACATCCGGTGCGGGCTGATCTCACCCCATGCGAGGTTTTCCGACAGGTTCGAGGTTGCATCCTCGGCTGGGTAATCACGGCGATCCTTGTAGCGGGCGACGGCCTCCTCAAGGAACCCGTCAAGACGGTCCAGCGCCGCTTGTTCGCCAACATTGCAGTGCGCCCGCACGATATCGGCGCCGCGCCGCATCGCCGCGCCCATCTGCCAATCCGCCACCGCATCGCTGTCCGGCCAGCTCTCCGGCGCGGACAGCTTGCCCGGCTCGGGCAGCAAATCGGCGGGCTGGCGATCGCGAACGGCTTTCCAGAACGGGGTGTAGACCTTGAACATGCCCCCCGCCTTGGTCTCGACCGTCCAGGGTTCAAACAGCAGCCGCCCGCCATGGGATTTTACCGCGATCCCGGAGGCCTTCAGATCCTCCTTGATCGCCATATCCCGCGCGATGGCCTCGGGATCATAAAGCCGCGACCAGACGACGCTCCCTGCCCTGGTCTCATCAATCACCTGCCGCAGAACCTCTTGCGCATCGCCGCGACGGAAGATCAGCCGACTGCCCCGCGCGGACAGCGTTTCGGCGAGTTTCTCCAGCCCAAGGCCAAGACGGAATTTCGGCGCCGCGCCCAGCGCCTTGTCCTGCGCATCCAGAATATAAAGCGGGATGACAGGCGCGCCGCTGTTCACGGCCGCCGTCAGGGCCGGGTTATCCGCAAGGCGCAGATCGCGCCGGATCCACCAGATCACCGGGGCATTGCTGGTCATATGTCTGAAAGTCCTGTGCTGCCATTCTCGTTACAGCACGCGATCTAGGGCCTCGATCAGCTGCGTCACCTCATTTTCGTTGGTGTAATGGGTAAAACTCATCCGAAGGACACCCTGTTCCGGGTCCACCCCCATCGCCGAGAGCGCCCGCACCGCGTAGAAATCCCCGCCGCCCGCCATGATACCATGCCCGGCCAGTTCCTCTGCCAGCCCAGCGCCAGACCGGTTGACGGCAACAGCCACGGTCGGCGCGCGCACGGCGGCGTCGCTTGGCCCGATGAGGCGCAGATCGTTGCGGTCCTTCAGCGCATCCAACAGCGGTTGCAGCAGTTTAACCTCGTGGTCACGCATCAGATCGTGCACGAACCCGGCGCGCGCTGCTGCGTCTTCGGTAGGGCCGCCGTGATGATCGCACAGGGCGTCGATATAATCCGCCATACCGGCGCTGGCCGCGACCTGTGCGTGATCGGGTCCCGCAGGGGTGAAGCGCTTGTAGAGAACGTCGCCGTTGAAATAATGCGCCTGGTTCGGAAGGATTTCGCCCAGCGCCCGGCGGATGACCATGATCCCCTGATGCGGACCATAGGTCTTATAGGCCGAGAACAGGTAAATGTCCGGTCCCAGCTCCCCGACGTTGGGCAGCCCATGCGGCGCGTAGGACACCCCGTCGACGCAGACAAAGGCCCCCGCTGCATGGCAAAGCGCGGTGATCTCGGTCACCGGGTTGATCTCTCCCACCACGTTCGAGCAATGGGGAAAGCAGACGAGGCGCACGTTTTCGTCCAGGAGCGTCTCCAGATCCGCCGGATCCAGATGACCAGTGGCAGGATCGATCTTCCACTCACGGACCTCAATGCCCTCTTCGGCCAGCCGCCGCCAGGGACCGGTATTGGCCTCGTGATCCTGATTGGTGACGATGATCGCCTCCCCCGGGGAGAGGAATTGCCGGAACGCCTGCGCCAGAACATAGGTGTTCTGCGTGGTCGAAGGGCCAAAGCTGACCTCATCGGTATCCACCCCCAGGATTGCCGCAAGCCGCTGCCGGGCCTCGTCCATCTCTGCCCCGGCCAAGGTCGAGGCCTCATAAGGCGCATATGGCTGCACCTTGCGCTGGGTGTAATAGCGCATCAGACGATCAATCACCGGCTTGCAGGTATAGGAGCCGCCTGCGTTCTCAAAGAAAGCCTGCCCTTGCAGCGTGGGTTCGGCAAAGGCCGGGAATTGCCCGCGTACAAAATCAATATCCAGCGCCATCTGTCATTCCCCTGCTTTTCTGTTCGCAAAAGGGATGCAGATCTTGCCGTGCAAGGTCAAGCGCCGGTACGCGGTGGAACCGTCCTGCAGCGTGAGGCGCCAGATGCGTCGCCAAAAGAAAGAGCGCGCAGTATCAGCCCTGCGCGCTCCCTTCGTCTCAGAAAAACGGTGTTTCCGTTACCCGTTCACATCCACCACGACGCGGCCTTTGACCTGCCCTTTGAGGATGTCTGCGCCCAATTGCGGCAGATCCTGCAGAGTTGCGGGCTGGATCATCGCCTCCAGTTTGTCCATCGGCAGATCGGTCGCGATCCGCTCCCAGGCGCGCAGGCGGTTGTCATAGGGCTGCATGACGGAATCGATACCCAGCAGGTTCACCCCGCGCAAAAGGAAGGGCACCACAGTTGCGGGCAGGTTCGCACCACCAGCCAGCCCCACCGCCGCAACGGAGGCACCGTATTTCATCTGCCCCAGCACACGTGCCAGCATCGCACCGCCGACCGCATCAACGCAGCCTGCCCAGGTTTCGCTTTCCAGCGGGCGTTTGACCGTCTCATTGATTTCTTCACGGGCCACGATCTGTGTCGCGCCAAGGCTGCGCAGGTAATCCGCGGTCTCTGGACGGCCGGTCACGGCCGCGACCTCATAGCCGAGATTAGCCAGAATCGCGGTTGCAACTGAGCCAACCCCACCGGCGGCGCCTGTCACCAGAACCGGACCGTGGTCCTTTTGCAGCCCGTGATCCTCCAGCGCCATGACCGCCAACATAGCGGTGAACCCAGCGGTTCCCACTGCCATGGCCTGACGGGTTGTCAGCCCTGCGGGCAGCGGTACCAGCCAATCAGCGCGCACACGGGCCTTTTGCGAATAACCGCCCCAATGGGCCTCTCCCACGCGCCAGCCGGTCAGGACCACCTTGTCCCCCGCCTTGTAACGCGCATCCGAAGACGCCTCGACCGTACCGGCAAAGTCGATGCCGGGAATATGCGGGTATTTGCGGACCAGACCGCCACCAGGGCCGATGCAGAGCCCGTCCTTGTAGTTCACGGTGGAATAGTCCACCGCCACAGTCACCTCGGCCTCGGGCAGGTCATCAAGGCTGATCTCCTCGACCGCCGCAGATGTCTTTCCGGTGTCTTCGTCCTTATTCACGACCAATGCATTGAACATCATGCTTCCCCTCGTTTCACATCCAGAATTTCTCGCGCACGGTGGCCGTGCGCATACCGTCGGGTGTTTCCACCTCAAGTCTTGAGCCCGCATCCCAATGAGTCATACGGATCATACCGATCGCCACATTGGTGCGAAAATCGGGCGACCACGCCGCCGAGGAAATCCGCCCCGCCGGACGACCGCCTGCAAACACCGGCCAGAACTGAGTACAGGGTGGCACGGCATCGCCGTCGATGGCAATCGGGCGGATCTGCTGCACCGGCCCTTCCTTGGCCACCCGCAACAGCGCATCCCGGCCGATACAGCCAATCGCCGTATGAGTATTGCAGAAGCGGCCCAGACCGCATTCATGCGGCGTGTTGTCGTCGGTCATGTCGTTACCGTAGCTGAGCAATCCACCCTCGATCCGTTCGATCAGGTTGGGACAGCCCGCGCGGACCTCAAGATCCTCACCCGCCTCGAACAGCTTGCGCCACAGTGGCATGCCAAATTCGCTGCCCTCCACGTAGATCTCGAACCCGCCCTGTTTGGAATACCCCGAGCGCGCAATGACCAGATCATGACCCTGGAACTGATAGACCCCGAAGCGGAAGAAGCGGATATTGCGGATGCTTTCACCAAAGACGCGCACCATCAGCTCCTCGGCCTTTGGTCCCTGCACGGCCAGCGGTGAGACATCGGGTTCGTCCACCAGCACATCCAGACGCCAGCCATTGGCGATCCCCTTGACCCAGTAAAGAAGGTCGCTGTCCGCGATGGAGATCCACCAGCGGTCCTCGGCCAGCTTAACCGCCACGGGATCGTTCAGCATGCCGCCGGTTTCATCGACGATGGGCACGTAGAAACACTGGCCTGCCGTCATCCCGCGCAGGTCGCGCGGGGTCAGCATCTGCATCAGCCGCCCGGCATCGGGACCGCGCAATTCAACCTGGCGCTCGCAGGCCACATCCCAGACCTGAACATGGTTTTTCAGATGATGGTAATCCGCCTCGACGCTTTCGAAAACCGTGGGCAGCAGCATGTGGTTGTAAACGGTGTAGGCGCGCACTCCGGCCTCTTCCACACCTTGGGAAAACGGGGTGCGCCGCAGCCGACGCGACGGTGAAATCAGTGCCATTGCAAATCCTCCCTGGCAAGGCGCGTTGCCCAGTAGCCTGCGGTCCTCCTCATCCTTACCGGAACAGGGTTTTTACGCTTCACCCAAGGGTCGGAAACCGCGACTCAACGCTTGTTTCCCAAATGTCAGACTTTTAAATGTCTGACAAATGATTTTTACAGCCCCTCACGATATGGTAATGACGCCGGATATCGACAGGACAGTACCCATGAAAATCGACCCTTCCAGTTCCGACGACCTCTCTGTGCAAATCGCACAGGCAATCAAGGACGCGATTATTGGCGGTCAGCTGATCGTCGATGAACGACTTCCTTCCGAGGCCGAACTGGCCGACCATTTTCAGGTGTCCCGCCCGACCGTACGCGAAGCGTTGAAACGGCTTGCGGCGCAATCGCTGATCCGTACGCAGCGCGGCGCCACCGGCGGCGCCTTCGTCAACCGATTGAGTTTTGAGGATGCCTACCCCCAGCAGGTGACCACCTCGACCCTGCTGCTGTCGATGAATGCGGTCAGTTTCGACACAGCCTGCGAAGCGCGTTATGCGCTGGAGCGCGCCTGCGCGCCCTTGTCGGCCCAGCGGCGCACAGCCGATCACCTGGCCACGATGCGCGCCGAGATGTTCCGCCAGTCCCAGCCCGGCCTGACCGATGAAGCCTTCTGCGCCTCGGATGTTGCCTTTCACCGGGCGCTCGTCGATGGCGCGGGCAATCCAGTACTGTCCTATCAGCTGGCTGGCGCAGTCGAGGCGATGCAGCCGCTGATGAACATGATCACCTTCACCGCAAGGGACCGTGCACGTATCGTGGATTTGCACGGACGCATCGCGGATGCCATCGAATCCGGTGACGGCACCGCTGCCAGCGAAGGCCTCAGTGATCTGGAAAAGGAAACGCGCAAGCTGGCCTCGGATGTCTTCGCCGCACGTGCTGCGGCGGTCTCTACCTGACGCCTGATCGCAGGTAATTCGGCCCACAAAATTCGCACGGTCTATCCGATTTGCCCCTTTAACTCCGCCCGGTCAGCACCTATGTTCTCACTGTTCCCTCGTGGAACTATGGACATAAACGCGCTCGTAATAAGCGGATCGGACCCGGGGGCGGTACCCGGCGGCTCCACCATATATCCTTCGTTTGGGGATCATGGGGCCGAAACAGGATCGACGAACGTCTAAAGGGGTTAGCTTTGTCTCGGCTGTCTGCCACCGTTATCGGCGAAACTAGTACAATTGCAAACGACAATCGTGCTCCGGTTGCTCTGGCTGCGTAAGCAGTTCGAGTCGAACCGACTTTAAGTCCTAGCGCCTAGCCGCGTTAGGCGGGGTTCGCAGGTACCTGGCAACAGAAACCTGCACTTTTCCCCAGCTTTCTCAACGATCACAGGCACCCGTATAGGTTTTATTCAGACTCTGGGCGCATCCTATGCGCAAGACGGAGAACTGTGATGACCAACGCTCAACGCTTGCGAAACTGGTATACCGAGGTCTGGGAAAAAGGAAACCTGGACGCGATCACAGATTTCATTGCACCGGACACCATCGCCAAGGGAATCGTTCCTGAAATGCAGATGGGAATCGATGATTTCCGAGACCTTATCATGACCTTTCAGGCCCAGGTCGGGCGGTTTGAAGTGGACCTGCCCAAAGTGATCGCCGAAGGCGACTGGGTTTCAGCCTTTCTCGTCGTACGCACCTCAAGAACCGACACGGGCGCCCCGCTTGAGGTTTCAGGGCAGGTCATGGCCCGGTTCGAAAACGGCAGGATCGCCGAAGCCTATAATCACGTCGACTATATCTGCCTGCTGGAGCAATTGGACCTGTTGCCGCCCGACACGATCCCGATCTGCATGACCGGGCAGCGGCTCGATTGGGTCAGACAGACACCCCACAGCCTCGCCACGGCGCATTAGACCGCCAGCCTCGCAAACAAGCTCAACCCTACTCTTTCTCACTAGAAAATATACACACGTAAAAGTGGTTGATTCGCAGCCACAAGCCCTCTCGACTTCACTGTTGGTAACAAGTACCGGATTGACACTTCAACTCTGACCAACCGAGACCCCAACGAATGACTCATCAGACAGGCAGCGTTCTTGAGACTGTAAAGCAATGGTTTCACGAGCTTTGGGAAGAGGCGGACACGGCCGCCATAAATGCCCTCTCTAATTCTGGCACCACGATGCAGGGAGCGATATCAGAGCTGGCTGCGCCACAGAACTATGGCGAAGTGGTCACCGCGTTGAATGACCTGCTAAAGAATATTCACTTCGAATACGCCTATCCTGTCGAGCAGGGGGAGTGGGTTGCAGTAAAGTTGATCGTGCAGGCGCAATCCGCCGCAACTGGGGATGACGTTCGCTTTACCGGGCAGATCATCGCCCGGGTCAAAGAAGCAATAGTGACAGAACTTATTGCAACCATAGACTACATGAAGATGTTCGAGCAGCTTGGCCAGCTGCCCGAGGATTCCCTCCCGATCTGCCTCACAGGCGAGCAATTGATCTGGGCTCAGTAATCCCTCCACAGCCTAAGCTAGTTTTTTCTGTCTCCGCGGGCGCGGCTGCCCTATAGGCATGCAAGACCCTGCCCCGATCAGCCGCGGAGATCGACTTGTCTGCCAGTTTCACGCCCGACCGCCCGGATCTGCGCGATCTGTTCCGCGTTTTTCTTCGTATCGGCCTGCTGAGCTTTGGCGGCCCCGCCGCCCAGATCGCCCTGATGCATCGCGAACTGGTGGAGCAGCGCCCCTGGCTTAGCGAAGATGAATTCCTGCGCGGTCTCTCCTTCTGCATGCTGCTGCCCGGCCCCGAAGCGATGCAGCTGTGCACCTATACCGGCTGGCGCCTGCGCGGCACCTTTGGGGGGATTCTGGCCGGATTGCTCTTTGTGCTGCCCGGCGCCGCAGTTATCGCCGCATTGGTCTGGCTTTACGCTGCCTTTGGCACCGTGCCGGGGGTTCAGGCCGCCTTTGCCGGGATCAAGGCAGCAGTCATCATCGTGGTTCTGCAAGCCCTGTGGCGGCTCAGCAAGAAGGCCCTCAGCAAAGGCTCCGACTGGGCTCTCGCCGGTCTCGGCTTTGTCGGATTGTTTTTCCTTGGCCTGCCCTTTCCCGTTGTCGTCCTGGGCGCAGGCCTGTTTGGTCTTGTGAAAGGCCAGACACCGGCAGCGGAACCGGCAGAAGTCACAAAGGGACACGGGCCACAATCGCCGCTGCGGATCGCTGCCTTCTGGAGCATTCTCTGGCTGACGCCGCTGGCACTGCTGCATTTTTCCGGCTTCGGCTTTCTGGCAGACATTGGCTGGTTCTTTGCCAAACTCGCCGTGGTAACCTTTGGCGGCGCCTATGCGGTGCTCGCCTATATGAGCCAGACCGTGGTCGAGCAGCATGGCTGGGTCACCGCCGGGCAGATGATCGACGCGCTGGGTCTTGCAGAAACCACCCCCGGACCGCTGATTCTGGTCACCCAGTTCATCGCAATGCTGGCCGGGCTGACGACCGGCGGGATGCCCGTGTTCCTGGCTGCCGGGGCGGTGGCCCTCTGGGCGACCTTCGTGCCCTGCTTCCTGTGGATCTTTACCGCCGCCCCCTATGTGGAGCGCCTGTCCCAGCATCCCCGCCTTGGCAGCGCGCTAAAGGCGATCACCGCTGCGGTGACCGGTGTCATCCTCAACCTGTCGGTCTGGTTCCTGCTGCACGTCCTGTTCCGCGACCTGCCGCAGACACAGGTCGGGCCGCTGTCCTTTGTGGTACCGGACTGGAGCAGCCTTGACGCCGAGGCGCTGCTTCTGACAGCAGTGGCAGCGGGCGCGGCCATCGCGCTGCGCGGGCGGCTGCTCTGGCTTCTGGCGCTTATGGTTGTGGCGGGGCTCGCAGTTGCGGCTGCACCCGATCTGCTGCTCCCGTAATCCCTGTGCCAGAGCGGAAAATGCCCCCTCCGGTCCGTTGTTTTTTTAACAAATCGGTTCCGGTAACTATTTCGTTTCCCGGAGAATCCCCTATGCTAGGGGAAAAGAAAAGGGGTCTCAGCGTGTCCCGAGAAATCGACTACGGTAACCTGATGCATTCCGCCATGCGCGGCCTGATCCGCACCGTCCTGCAGGATGTGGCGGACAACGGTCTGCCCGGCAATCATCACTTCTTCATCACCTTTGACACCCGTCATCCCGATGCCCAGCTTGCCGACTGGCTGCGCGAACGCTACCCGGAAGAAATGACCGTGGTGATGCAGCACTGGTATGACAATCTTGCCGTCGATCAGGATGGCTTTGCCGTCACGCTCAATTTCGGTGAAACGCCAGAGCCGCTCTATATTCCTTACGACGCGATCAAAACCTTCGTGGACCCCTCCGTCGAATTCGGCCTGCGGTTCGAAACCGCCGAGGACGACGTCGAGGACGAACAGCCCGAAGACACCACCGCGCCCGAGGAAGATACGACCACGGACGAGACGGCGGAGAAAACCGACGCCGAGGTGGTATCGCTGGACAGCTTCCGCAAGTAACCGCCGGTCGCGGCCCGCCGGATCTCCAGAAATCCAGATCGTGAAGTACGGCTAAATCTCTTGCACGTCACGGGTGCCGTCTCTTCAGATACCCCGAATAAGGCTTTTGTCCGTTTAAACGATCAGCCGTCGGCGCGGCGTTAGTCCTGACGTTTCAGAAAGGTCGAAACCATCCGGGTCGGCTCACCATTGCGATGGACCACATATTTCAGATCCAGCCCCCCTTTGACCAGGGTGCGGTCGTATTGCTGCATCTCGTAATCGCCGTTCGGCGCGATGAACATTGAAAACACCGTAAAGGTATCTCCGGCAATCCGGCTCCAGACGTAGGGATCGCCTTTCATCGGATCCATCTGGACGGCATGGCCAAAGACGTTCTGCTCCATCGCAGCGGCAAAAATCCCCGAACGATCGCTGTCCACGAAACTGATCTCATAGGTTTTTGCCTTGCGGTTGCCGCCCCCTTTGATGGTGACGGTGCTCCATTTGACGGTAAATCCCTTCTTGGCCTCAGCAATCGTCACGCTCATGTCCCGCAGCTCGCTCTCGCCGTTGGCATGGGTGACGATCACCGACCCGGTGTAGGCCCCGACAAACGGCGCGATATCCGCAATAGCCGCCTGCGCAAGCAGCAGAACTGCGGCACAAAACATCGCAGCCTGAAGCATGACCCAGCGGAGCCATGCCACACCGTCACGTACGGCCGGAAACGCCCTGACGCGGGCAACGGCTGATGGTCTGGAGGGGGCAGAATAATCGGGCACTGGCGTTCCTTGTCTACAGATGAGCGAAAGTATCTTCCGGTGACTTTAGCTTATTTCGGGGCGCAGGCAATCCGGCGCGCCCATTTGTCCCTATACCCGCGCGCGCGTTTCCCTATGATGCGCGCAACTGGCCGATTGCGCCTGACCCGGGCGTCGGCTAAACGGCATGCAACGGCATACGAGACGGAGAGAGACAAGATGTCCGATACCCGCACCGAAACAGACAGCTTTGGTCCGCTGGAAGTTCCTTCCGACAAATACTGGGGCGCGCAGACGCAGCGTTCGATCATGAACTTCCCCATTGGCTGGGAAAAACAGCCCGTCGCCATCTTGCGCGCGCTGGGCGTGATCAAGAAAGCCTGCGCCATGGCCAACAAGGCCTCTGGCAAAATGGACGCCAAGATCGCCGATGCGGTGATCCAGGCCGCCGGTGAGGTGATCGAAGGCAAGTTCGACGACAACTTCCCGCTGGTTGTCTGGCAGACCGGCTCCGGCACCCAGTCGAACATGAACTCGAACGAGGTGATCGCCAACCGCGCGATCGAGATCCTCGGCGGCGTCATCGGCTCCAAGGATCCGGTGCACCCCAACGATCACTGCAACATGGGCCAGTCCTCGAACGACACATTCCCCACCGCGATGCATATCGCCACCGCCATGTCCGTACGCGACGTGCTGGTGCCGGGCCTGACCAAACTGGCCGAAGGGCTGGAAAAGAAGTCCGAAGAGTTCAAGGACATCATCAAGATCGGTCGCACCCACACCCAGGACGCGACCCCGCTGACATTGGGCCAGGAATTCTCTGGCTACGCGCATCAGATCCGTCAGGGTCTGGCACGGGTCGAGGCCGCGATGCCCGGTATCTATGAGCTGGCACAGGGCGGCACCGCCGTCGGCACCGGGCTCAATACCCAGAACGGCTGGGGCGAAACCGTAGCGGCCAACATGGCCGAGATCACCGGCCTGCCTTTGGTGACCGCACCGAACAAGTTCGAGGCACTGGCCGCGCATGACGCCATGGTGTTCCTGTCCGGCGCGCTCGCGACCATCGCAGGCAGCTGCTACAAGATCGCCAACGATATCCGCTTCCTCGGCTCTGGTCCGCGTTCGGGGCTGGGTGAGCTGATCCTGCCGGAAAACGAACCCGGTTCCTCGATCATGCCCGGCAAGGTGAACCCGACGCAGGCAGAGGCGCTGACACAGGTCGCCGCTCACGTCATGGGCAACGACGCCGCGATCAAGTTCGCGGGCAGCCAGGGCCATTTCGAACTGAACGTCTACAACCCGATGATGTCCTACAACCTGCTGCAGTCGATCCAGCTGCTGGGTGATGCGGCGGACAGCTTTACCGAGCGGATGCTGATGGGCATTCAGGCCAACGAGCCGCGCATCGAAAAGCTGATGAAAGAGTCGCTGATGCTGGTCACCGCTCTGGCGCCGACCATCGGCTATGACAACGCCACCAAGGTCGCCAAGACCGCGCATAAGAACGGCACCACCCTGAAGGAAGAAGCCATCGCGCTCGGCTTTGTGGATGAAGCCACCTTTGACGCTGTGGTGCGCCCCGAAGACATGATCGGGCCCAAGGCCTGATGGCGGAACCGGTCAATCTGAACCGGTTCAGAAAACAAAAAGCGCGGGCCGAAAAAAAGGCCCGCGCTGATGCCAACGCTGTGAAATTCGGCCGCAGCAAGGCTGAGAAACAGCTGGACCGCAGTCGGCGTGACAAAAGCGACCGCCAACTTGACGGTCACAAGTCCGAAGAATGAGCAACCGTCCCAAGAAACACTCCCTGACCCTGCGCGGGCACCGCACATCGGTCTCGCTGGAGGATGAATTCTGGACCGCCTTCCGCGCCATAGCCGCCAAGGAAGGCCGTGCAATCAACGACTTGGCCGCCGACATTGATGAAGAACGCGGAACAGAATGCGGGCTGGCCTCGGCCATCCGCCTGCACGTTTTGCGCCACCTGCAGGCGCATCAGACCGGGGACTGACCCCGCCGCTCCAGCCGCAGCCAGATCCCATTCTTTGCCCGCACCGTTAGATGTGCAACCGGCACAGGCTCCTTGCCTGCCACCGGCGCCACCCGGAAATGGCGCAGCAGCATCGACAGGATCAACGGCCCTTCGACCATGGCAAAGCCAGCACCGGTGCAGACCCGGGGACCAGCCGAGAACGGCATATAGGCTTCACGTTGACACTTTTTACCATTCTCGGTTTGCCAGCGCTCCGGATCAAAGCCATCCGGGTTGTCCCACAGCCGTTCGTGGCGATGCAGGTGCCAGGGGCTGAGCACCAGTTGCGACCCTTTCGGCACTTCGCGGTCGCGGAAGCGTTCGGGGCACGTCGCCTCGCGTACCATCATCGGCACAGGCGGATAGAGCCGCAGCGCCTCGCGGAACACATCGCGGCTGATGCGCAGGCGGGATACTGCGGCGAAACTGTCGTCCTCAAGCGCGGCGGCTTCCTCGGCCACCCCTTCCTGCCACTCTGGATAAATCGCCATCAGATAAAGCGTCCAGGCCAGCGCCGAAGCACTGGTTTCATGCCCGGCCAGAAAGAAGATTGCCACCTGATCGACCATTTCCTCGGTCGAAAAGCGCGCCCCGGTTTCCGGGTCGGCAGTGGTCATGATCTTGGTCGCAAGGTCCTGCGGCGCGGTTCCGGCAGCGATTTCGGCTGCGCGCTCATCCGTCAACTGGGTAATCAGGGCGCGAATTCGCGTAGCATTTTCCCGCGTTCCCTTGCGAAAGAAACGCGGCATCCAGCGCGGCACCGGCACAAAGGCGGCGAGATTCAGGATTGGCTGGCTGCGCTGGTAGTCCCGGAAGCGGGAAAACACCTCGGCGGCAACCTCGTGCTCGATGGGGATGGAAAATAGCGTGCGAAAAATCACATCCGCCGCCACATGCGAAGTGACTGCTTCGATCTCCACCTCCCCCTCCTGCCCCTTGAGGCGCGCGGCAGCGGCTTCGGCAGCGGCACGCATCGCCGGGAAGGTCTCTTTCAGACGCCCGCCTTCGAATGCCGGGTCGATAATCCGGCGCTGGCGCTTCCAGACTTCGCCGTTGGTCAGGAACACCGAATTACCCAGCAGCGGCTTCAGCCCCTCGCTGATCCGGTCCGATTTCGGGAAATCGTCCGGGCGGTCCTTCAGCACCGTTTTCACCAGATCCGGCTGGTTCAGCAGGAAGGACCGGAAGAAGGGCGTGCGGAACTCCGCCATCCAGGCCCGGTAAAGCCGCGCGGGCTGCGCCGACAGGATGTCCTTGCGAAACAGCCTCACATAGCGCCAGAGCGATACCTTGTCCGGCCGCGCGGGCGGTTTGGGCGGTAGAGGCGTCATGGTGCTGTCACCGAGGTATAGCCCGAGGTCGGCGCCTCGATCCGGGATTTCGACGCAGGCCGCCCCTCGTAACGCTCCGCCAGCGAGATGGGGCCTGCGGTGATCTGAAAGTAGTCATAGTCACCGGGCCGGTCAAAGGCGCAGAGATACTGAAAATGCAGCCGGAAGAACCGCCAACGCAGCTCTTTCCAGCGCTCTGGGCTCAGCGTTTGTGTAAAGGCCGCCGAAACGACCAGTGGCCAGCGTTTTTCATCTGGTGCAACGCCGCTGACGCAGACCGGATCGCACAAGGCAAAGGCGCAGCCATCCCCCGGCGCGCTGACATCTACCCAAGAAAGTTCCGGACTGACCGACAGATACCGCAGATCGCCGCGGAGCCGGTCGGCCTTTGGCAGGAAGGAAACCATCGGCACCACCTGACCAAGGCTGAGAAACCCCAACGCCGGGCGCGCCGCGGGCAACCCTTCGCGCAACAGATCCGCCAGCACCGAAACACCAACATGGGCGCCGGAGGAGTGGCCAACGACCAAAACCTCATCCACTGTGTTCTCTTCGATGGCGCGGCGGATCAGCTGCCGGAACTCCGCCATGCGCGCCTCCAGCTCGGGCGGGTTGGCCCCGCGCGAGGCTGCGGAATAGGCGTAATCATGCATCAGGTAATAGGCAAAAAGCTTACCATCGCGCGCCTTGAACCAGCGCAGCAGTGCAATTGCAGTTAAAATCAGCGCCGCAATGAATGCCACCGCGCCGATGACCGCCGCTGTCTGAGGCCCGGCCACGGAGTTGAGTGCCCATTGTGCGAGCCGGTCGATTGCACCCCCGGCAATCGCGCCGAGAACCAGCGCCAGCAGCAATTGCATCAGCAGCATGCCCACCGGATAAAGCGCCGCAATCACCGGCCCCTTGCGCAGACGCATCAGGCGGAAAAGCGCGCCGGTCGAAATATAGATCCAGGCCGTGCGCGCCAGTTGCAGATATGTCGCCGGGATGGAGGCCGCCATGCTGCCCCGCACGATGTCGGACCAGACCAGAACCTCCACATCGGCCGTCACCTCGCCTCCGTCAACCTCGGCCTCTACGTGCCAACCATAGGGGCCGTTGGACTGTTTCGGGCGCTGCGAGATCTGATAGCCGGAGATCGCCGCCTGCGCGGCGCTTTCGCTGCGGTACAGCTCGCGATAGCGGCGGGGGTGGATGGGATCGTAACCGGGGATGTAAAAAACCTGTCGGCGGCGCACTGTTGCACCGCCGATGGATTGATCGCAGTCCTGCCTTGCCGTTCTGCCCATTCCGGCCTCATCCGATTTCACTCGAGATTAGCGGCGGATCTGGGCAAGAGTAAGACCCCGGCGGCGGCTCTTAGCCAAGTGTTGCAAGCGCGGGGAATGTTTCCAGCAGCCACCAGGAGAAGGTGGAGAACAGACCGGTCACCAGCATGATCCCAACCACGAGCAGAAGGCCGCCCATCACCTTTTCGATGAGCCCCATGTGGCGCTTCATCCGGTTCATCAGCGCCATGGAACGGTTAAGGAAAATCGCCGCCAGCAGGAAGGGAACGCCCAGTCCCAGCGCATAGGCGCCGAGCAACAGCGTGCCGCGGCTGACCGAGGCCTCAGAGGCCGCCAGCGACAGGATCGCGCCCAGCTGCGGGCCGATGCAGGGAGTCCAGCCAAAGGCAAAGGCGAGACCAAGCACATAGGCCCCGATGGCGGACCCACCGGATTGCCCCGCTTCCATCCGTGCTTCGCGGTCGAGGATCGGAATGCGGAAGACCGACAGGAAGTGCAGGCCAAAGACGATCACGACAACGCCGGAGACCTTGGCGAACAGCTCCTGATTTTGCAGGACGAAGGCGCCAAAGGCCGAGGCGGTGAACCCCAGCAGCAGGAACACCGTCGACAGCCCCAGCACAAAGAACAGTGCCGAGACGATCACCTTGCGCCGGGCGGTTGCCGTGCCTTGCATCTCTCCGATGGTGACGCCGCTCATATAGGCCAGATAGGGCGGCACGATCGGCAACACACAGGGCGACAGAAAGCTGATAAGACCAGCCGTCAGCGCCACGAACATGGCAGGAATCAGTCCTGCGTCGATGATTTCAATTCCAAACATAGCCTTCATTTAGACCAGCGCAGATCAAAGGTCACTGGTACCTGCGGTCACATCCTTGTGGACAGGCTGTGAGAGGCACCTTATCTGCAGGATATGACTGACGAAAACACCACTCTAGATGCCATCGGGTTGCTTTGCCCCCTGCCCGTTCTGAAGGCCCGCAAACGGCTGAAGGCGCTGGCCCCGGGCGATACGCTGACCATGCTGGCCGATGATCCTGCGGCCATTATCGATGTGCCGCATTTCTGCGCCGAGGCCGGGCATGAGTTCCTTGGCCAAAGCGACGGGACCGGTCACCAGATCTACCGCATCCGAAAAGGCGGCTGAGATCCCTATTTACATGGGGCGAAAGCCAGGTCCACGCACCTGAACAGGTCAGTTTGTCTCTCTCTCGAGACCAAGCGCCGGAGTGTCCTGGCTGAAGGTATTGACCCAGCCTGCATCAGTGCGCTGCCAGATGGAACTGACGTACATCACCTCTTCCACCTCCTTACCGCAGCGGCTGTAGAGTGCGCGGTAAGACAGGAGTCCGTGATCCGGCCCCAGCGCCCTGACTTTTGCCTCCGAGATCTCGTAGCGGTCAATCGACGCACCAGCGCTGATCTGCGCCACGTGATCCTCCCGGCCCGCAAAGCCGTCCGGGTAAACCCCCAGAAAATCCGCACTTAGCAAGGCGGCGTCTGCTGCACTGTCGCCGGTCTGCAGCGCCTGCCAAACCCGCGCCTCACACTCCAGCAGTGCGTTCAGTAGCTCTGTGTCGCTGTGCGGCCGCGTCTTTGCCATGGCGATCCCCTCAGTAATGAAAAAGGGGCGGACCCTGTGGCCCGCCCCGATATCAGTATCAGCTTCCCAGTGACCACCAGCCGCGGCGCTTGGGCTTGGGCGGGGCTTCCGGTTCAGGCGCGGGCGCAGGTTCAGCTGCGGCCACAGCCACCTCGGGCTCCTTGGTTTCCGGTTCTGCTGTCTCGGGGGCCGTAGCTTCCGGCTCAGCGGGTTTCTCGGCCTCTTCAGGCGCAGCGGTCTCCGCCTCGGCAGGTGCAGTTTCGGCGGCCGCCTCTTCTGCCGCCGGTTCCACCTCAGGCGCGGCCTCCGGCTCAGCAGCAGCAGTTGCCTCGGCGGGGTCTACCGCCTCGGGCTCTGCCGCGGGCGCAGCCTCAGCGGCATCGGGTGCAGCTTCCGCTTCGGCAGCTGCTTCCGCAGGTGCTTCGGCAGCAACAGCTTCTTCTGGCTGCGACGCGGGGCTTTCGGCCTGCTCGGGCTCTGCGGGTTTCTCTTCGGTCACCGCATCTGCAGTCTCGGCCTCTGCAGCCTCTGCCGGTTTATCGGAAGATTTTTTGCGGCTGCGGCTCTGGCTGGTGCGGGTGCGACGGGTGCGTTTGGCAGGCTTCTTCTCTTCCTGCTCAGCGCCCTCTTCCGCGCCTTCCGCCTTGGCCTCGGCTGCGTCAGCGGGCTGATCAGACTTGGCGTCCTGCGCCGAACCGTCTTCCGTAGACTTGTCACCCTCCGCAACTCCAGCAGACTGGTCTTTATCACCTTCGGACTGATCGCCGTTGTTCTCCCCATTGTCCTGATCCGAGGATCCGGACTTGCGCCGCCGCCGACGACGACGCTTGCGCTTGGGTTTGTTCTCACCATCGCCTTCGGCCTCGGGCTGGGTCTTGTTGCCCTCGTCGCCAGAGGTTGTCTCCTCTGCTTCCGCAGCCTCACTTTCGTCGGCATCGATCTGATCCATGATCGAAGTATCAACAGAGACCACGGGCGATGCGGCCACCGGAACAGTGCGCGATGCGGTTTTGAACTTCTCCAGCTCGAAATCAGGGCTGACCAGATGCGGGTGGCCCTCGATGCGCACGGAGAGACCGTAGCGCGCTTCGATCTGCGCAATATGTTCGCGTTTCTGGTTCATCAGATAATTGGCGATGGCCACCGGGCATTTCACCAGAACCTCGCGCGAACGACGGCGGGTGCCTTCTTCCTCGATCTGACGCAGGATCGACAGAGCCAGCGAGTCATCCGAGCGGATAAGGCCGGTGCCATGGCAATGCGGGCACGGCGCCGTTGTCGCCTCGATCATGCCGGGGCGCAGACGCTGACGCGACATTTCCATCAGGCCAAAGCCGGAGATGCGGCCCACCTGAATGCGGGCGCGGTCGGTCTTCAGCTTATCCTTCATGCGCTTTTCGACCGCGGCGTTGTTCTTGCGCTCGTCCATGTCGATGAAGTCGATGACGATGAGGCCCGCAAGGTCACGCAGACGCAACTGGCGCGCCACTTCCTCGGCGGCCTCCAGGTTGGTCTTGAGCGCGGTTTCCTCGATCGAGGCTTCCTTGGTCGCCCGGCCGGAGTTCACGTCGATGGCCACCAGCGCCTCGGTCACGCCGATCACGATATAGCCGCCGGATTTCAGCTGCACCGTCGGGTTGAACATGCCCGCCAGGTAGCTTTCCACCTGGTAACGCGCAAAGAGCGGCAGCGTCTCGTTGTAGTTCTTCACGTTCTTGGCATGGGACGGCATGATCATCTTCATGAAGTCCTTGGCGATGCGGTAGCCGCGCTCGCCCTCTACCAGAACCTCGTCGATCTCGCGGTTGTAAAGATCACGGATCGAGCGTTTGATCAGGTCGCCCTCTTCATAGATCTTGGCCGGTGCGATGGATTT
Organism: Pseudophaeobacter sp. C1-32P7; assembly: GCF_041008775.1. Taxonomy (NCBI): domain Bacteria; kingdom Pseudomonadati; phylum Pseudomonadota; class Alphaproteobacteria; order Rhodobacterales; family Roseobacteraceae; genus Pseudophaeobacter; species Pseudophaeobacter sp. C1-32P7. Next base: position 284,970 of record NZ_JAXGFR010000001.1, read on the forward strand.
CAGCGTCAGCTCGCGGATCTGTTCCCAGAGGCGCTGCAGGTATTCATAGTCGCGCTTGATCTCGGCCTTGGTCCGTTTGGCGCCAGCGGTGCGCACGATGAGACCCGCGCCCTGCGGCACGTCCAGTTCGGTTGCAATATCCTTCAGCTTCTTGCGGTCGGCGGCATTGGTAATCTTGCGGCTGATGCCGCCACCACGGGCGGTGTTGGGCATCAACACGCAGTAACGGCCTGCCAGCGACAGGTAGGTGGTCAGCGCCGCACCCTTGTTGCCGCGCTCTTCCTTGACGACCTGCACCAGAAGAACCTGGCGCACCTTGATGACTTCCTGAATTTTGTAGCGACGCGGACGCGGCTTGCGCGGCGGACGGATGTCCTCGCTGTCATCCTCGTCTGCGACGGATTCGATGGTCTCATCTTTCGAGGTCGCGTCAGACTTCGCGGTGTCTTCTTTGTCGTCCTCGTCCTTATCGTCAGATTCATCTTGTTCGGCAGACTCAGCCTTGTCGACTACATCACCGTTGTCCGCACCGGCATCCTCGGCTGTGCCAGCATCGGCGGCCGCATCATCGCCAGCCGCTTCTTCGGCGCTGGTAGCCTCTGCACCGTTCTGATCGTCCCCATCCGGCTCTTCAACTGGGGTTTCCGCAACGGTCTCCATCGGCGAGGTGCCCTCGGGGACCTCGGCAAGCTTGTCATCTGCAACGCCATCTTCGGCGTCCAGATCGATGGTTTCCATACCCGCGATTTCAGCCTTTTTTGGGCTGTCTTTTTCCGGGGCCTGGGTGGACGCCTCATCACCATTGTCCTGCGGCGTGACCTCTTTGGTCTCCACCGCATCACCGGCGTTCGCCTTGGCAGCCTTGGTGCGCGAAGACTTGCGGCTGCGCGAGCGCGAGCCACGGGACGGTTTGCTCTCTTCTTCCTCGTCGCGGGCGCGCATCGCCTCGGCGTAGGCGCGCTCTTCTTCCATCAGCGCCTCACGATCGGCGACGGGGATCTGGTAATAGTCCGGATGGATTTCCGAAAACGCGAGGAACCCGTGGCGGTTTCCACCGTAATCGACAAAGGCCGCCTGAAGCGAAGGTTCGACCCGTGTTACTTTTGCGAGATAGATATTGCCGGCAAGCTGGCGTTTGTTTTCGGATTCAAAGTCGAACTCCTCGACCTTGTTTCCATCAACCACCACGACGCGGGTCTCTTCCGCGTGGGTGGCATCGATAAGCATCTTCTTGGCCATGTTTCCTTGGTGCACCTGCCCAGTGCAAACAAAGCCCCTCCTCTTCCGGGGGGCTGCGCGTGTTTTGGGTGGTGTCTTGTCAGGGCGATTTCAGACTGCGCGCCGCAGGTCAGGGTCCCGAAACATGCGTCCGGCCCTTTGTCCTGTATGCTCTTCGCTCTCGCGCGCGTCATCGCGGTTCTTCTCCGACAGGTGGGATATCCCGAACCCTGCCATGTTATTCCTTCCCGGTCGTGCCGGAAGAGGTGCTAGGCTGCCCCTTCACAAGGGGCAAATCGGTCTGCCTCAGCTTTCTCGGTTCTTTCCGGACAAAAGCATGAGACAGCGAATCTCATAAGGCTGGATGCGAAAGAGGCATCCTTTTCCTGTATTTTCAGCATAAGGCCTGAAACCGGGAAATGACAATGGCCATTCGGCACGGGCATTGCTGAAAGTGTAAACTATTCTTCCTTAGACGGTATTGGTTAACAAATCCCCGAAAAACTGCGGTGTTTTTCCGCAAAAAAAGCGACCTGAATGGAAAACGGCGCCGGTGCATCCCAGCGCCGCATCGATGTCGATCAAAGCCAAAACCTGCCTCAGCCAGGTTGCAGTCCAAGCCTGCAGCTGTCAGCTCAGGTATTCTGAGCGCTGCAATCCGTATTTGGCCATCTTCTCATTCAGAGTCCGGCGCGGCAGGCACAGCTCCTCCATCACCGAGGCGATGGAGCCCTTGTGGCGGCGCATGGTGTTGTCGATCAACATGCGTTCAAAGGCTTCGACGTATTCCTTCAGGGGCTTACCTTCGGTGGTCATCACCGGCTGCATTTCCTCGTGATCGGACATCAGCAGGGATGCAATCGTGCCAGATCCGCGCCGGGATTGCAGAACCGCTCGTTCGGCCACATTGATCAGCTGGCGCACGTTGCCCGGCCAGGGGGCCTGCAACAGCTGTGCGGCCTCCTGCGCGGTGACCTGCGGTGCCTCGCAACCGTATTCTTCAGAGAATTGCTCGCTGAAGCGGGTGAACAGAGTCAGGATATCCTCGCCGCGCTGGCGCAGGGGCGGCACGGTGATCCGCAATGCCGCAAGGCGGTAGAACAGATCCGGGCGCAGCGCGTCCTCGCAGGTCTTGCCCGCCTCCTGTAGGTTCGAAATGGCGATGATACGGGTTTCGCCCGGCATGCCCTGTTCGTTGATCACGCTCAGGAGTTTGGCCTGCAGCGCCTCGCTCAGCGCCTCCACGTCCTCCAACACCAATGTGCCGCCGCGGGCCTCTTCAATGGCGGGCAACAGGCTGTCCTCGGGTTGCATCGGACCAAACAGACGCTTCGAGAGGGCCTCTTCCTCCAGTGCGGCGCAGGAGACCAGAACGAATTTCTTGCCCGCCCGGCTGCCGACGGCGTGCAGCGCATGGGCCACCAGTGTCTTGCCGGTGCCGGTCTCGCCATCGATCAGCACGTGCCCGTCGGCTTGGCCCAGATCCAGAATATCCTCGCGCAGGCGTTCCATCACCGGGCTCATCCCGATCAGTTTCTTCATGATCTGGCCGCCATCGGACAATTCGCGGCGCAGCGCCCGGTTGTCGAGCGTCAGGCGGCGGGAGTTGGTGGCCCGCTTCGCCAGTTCCGACATCCGGTCCGGATTGAAGGGTTTTTCGAGGAAATCGAAGGCCCCGACGCGCATCGCCTCAACCGCCATGGGCACATCGCCATGACCCGTGATCATGATCACCGGAAGGGCGCTATCGCTGCCCATCAGTTTCTTCAGGAACTGCATCCCGTCCATGCCAGGCATCTTGATGTCGGAGATCACGATCCCCGGATAATCCGAGCCCAGAACCTTCAGCGCATCCTCGGCACTGGCAAAGGTTTCAGTGTCATAACCCGACAGGGCCAGCCACTGGCTGATCGACTGGCGCATATCCTGTTCATCATCAACGATCGCGATTTTCATAGCCTGTGCCATGCGCGGCCTCTCCATCTTTAACGCCGCTTATTCAGCGGCTTCGATACCGTCCACAAGGATCGGCAACTGTATTTCAAACACGGCGCCGCCGTTTTGCCCGTTGCGGGCAATCAGCCGCCCCCCGAGGTCGTTCACGATCCCCGAGGAGATGGCAAGCCCCAGTCCGACCCCATCGCCGGGCTGTTTGGTGGTGTAGAAGGGTTCGAACAGATTGTCGAAATCCTTGATCCCGTTGCCATTGTCGCGCACCGACAGGGTTGCTGTCTCGCCTGCGGCCAGCAGGATCTCCACCTCGGGGTCCTCTACAGATTTGGTGGCATCCAGTGCATTGCGCAAGAGGTTGACCATCACCTGCTCCAGCCGCAACCGGTCGCCCATAACGTAAACCGGCTGATCGGGCAGCATTCGGGTGATCTTGACCTGACGCTGGCGCAGTTGCGGTTCCATCATCGACAGGGACGACGCCAGCGCATCGCCCATGTTTACAGGGGCAAAGGCATCGCCTGCCTTGCGGGCGTAGGATTTCAGCTGCCGGGTAATGGCGCCCATGCGTTCGATCAGATCATCAATACGCCCAAAGGAGGCAAGTGCCTCTTCGGGGCGGTTGCGGTTGAGCAGCAGCCGCGCCCCGGCCAGATAGGTTTTCATCGCCGCCAGCGGCTGATTGAGCTCGTGACTAACCGCCGCTGACATCTCCCCCAGCGCCGCGAGTTTCGAGCTTTGCGCCAGGCTTTGTTCGGCCACGGCAAGGGTTTCCTGCACCCGTTCCCGTTCGGCGATTTCCCGCTGCAGCCGTGCGTTCAATACGCGAAGCTCCGCCGACTCGCGCTGGAACAGCGCCATGCGCAGCGCCGTCTTGCGGCTGAGTGCATAGAAGGCCAGCGCCAGCAGAATCGCGAATCCCATGATTTCAAGCGCCAGAACCGCGTTCACCCGCTCGCGGATCGAGGCATAGGTGGTGAAGGAGGTTAGCCGCCAGCCCTGGAACGGCACCCGCGTTTCCAGCCGCATCACCGCCTCGCCCTGCAGGTAGGCATCAGCCGGCAGGACGGTCCAATCCGCGGTTGCCCGGATTGCGCGCTGAATGGCGCCCTCCGGTGTTTGCAGGCGCAGTGCGTCGCGCTCTTCCTTGCCGCGCCAGCGCGCTTCGGTCGCCAGAACGATACGGCCGGTGCTATCGCTGACCATCACCGCGTCTGAAATCCCCGCCCAGGCCCGTTCGAATTTCTGCAGATCGACCTCGATCACGATCACGCCGAGCGTCCCGGTGGTGTCAACAATGCGCCGCGAATAGGTAAAACGATAGCCGCCCACCTCGCGTTCAATGACGGAAAACACGGTAGATTTGGCCCGCACCGCATCGACGAAATAGGGCGCGTTGCGGTGGGTTTCGCCCAGACGGTTGCGATTGGTCGCCGCCACGGTACGCCCGTCGCTGGCCAGCAACATGATTGAGGCAGCGCCGATTTCCTCAACAAAAGAAATCAGTCGGTGGGTAGATAGCGAAAAATCCTGACTTTGCAGCGCCGATATCAGCGCCTGATCGCGCGCCAGCAGCTGCGGCACGATGGCATGGCGGCGCAGCTCACTGACCAGGTTTCCGGAGTAAAGCGCAAGGCGCAGTTCGGCCCGGTTGCGGGTACTTTCGGTGAACCGGTGCGTCAGCATTCGGTTGGTCACCCAGACCGTCGTTGCCGCCACCGCCATGAACAGGACCAAGGCCAGCCGCGCCCGCCAGGAGATCGTGCGCGATCTTGCGGCGGACCCGGATTTGGCCACGGGGAGTTCTGTGCGATCAGGCGGGGTGCTCATAGGCTTAACCTATTGCGGCTGCCCGCCTGTCTCAAGTCACGCTGTAGCGACGATCCCGGTCAATGCGCGGAAGACTGCCGTCCCGTCGGTGCCGCCATGACCTTCGTCCGCCGCGCGTTCGGGGTGCGGCATCATGCCCAGAACCCGGCGGTTCTCGGACAGGATCCCGGCAATATCAGCAACCGATCCGTTGGGATTGTCGACATAGGAGAAGGCCACCCGGTCCTGGTCCTTCAGCGCCGCGACAGTGTCGGCGTCTGCATAGTAGTTGCCATCGTGGTGGGCGATCGGGATGCCGATGACGTCCCCTGCCGAATAGCCTTCGGTAAAGACGCTGCTCGTGGTCTCGACCTTCAGGTCCACCGTGCGGCAGATGTATTTCAACCCCGCGTTGCGCAGAAGGGCGCCGGGCAGGATGCCGGTCTCGGTCAGGATCTGGAACCCGTTGCAGACACCAAGCGCGTAACCGCCCCGGTTAGCGTGCTCCACAACCGCCTGACAGATCGGCGATTGCGCCGCGATGGCGCCGCAGCGCAGGTAGTCGCCGTAGGAGAACCCGCCGGGCACGCCGACAATGTCGATGCCTTCGGGCAGCTTGCTGTCCTTGTGCCAGACCATGGAGACATCAAATCCGGCCTGTTCAAAGGCCACGGCAAGATCCCTGTCGCAGTTGGATCCGGGGAAAACGACAACGGCAGCACGCATCAGGGGTTCCTTCCTAGCTTGCGAAATCGGTAATGACCGCCCCAACCCGAAGGCGCCGGGCGGTCAAACGCGGCCAGATCGCGCTGGCCTTTAAAAGAGAGATGGCGCGGGTCAGCACTTTGCCCGGCGCGGGCGACGGATCCGGCAGGGTTACCAGCTCCAGCGGCTGGCGAAAGCCGATAAGCCGCGCCGCCCGCATCGGTCAGGCCAGCTCGATCTCGTAGGATTCGATCACGGTATTGGCGAGCAGCTTCTCGCACATATCCCGCACATCCGCCTCGGTGGCGTCGTCGCTCAGCTCCAGATCGATGACCTTGCCCTGACGGACGCCTTCGACCTTGTCAAAGCCCATGGCGCCAAGCGCGTGGCGGACCGCCTCGCCCTGGGGATCCAGAACTCCGTTCTTCAGCATCACATGCACCCGTGCCTTCATCGCGTCTTTCCTCAGCTTTCGGTCACAAAGCCCGCCACGGGCTTGTTGTTGTCAGATCTATGCCCTGCCTGCCATCTTCACGGGACCACAGCCCCGGATAGGCGGGACGGGTCGGTCAGTTGACCAGAGTCGGCTTTCCCGCTGCGGGCGGGTTGTTCGGCATCACGCCCAGACGGCGCGCCACTTCGGTATAGGCGTCGGTCAGGCTCCCCAGATCGCGGCGGAACACGTCCTTGTCCAGCTTCTGGCCGGTTTCGATGTCCCACAGGCGGCAGCTGTCCGGGCTGATCTCATCAGCGACAACCAGACGCTGGAAATCACCGTCGTAGACCCGGCCGATCTCGATCTTGAAGTCGACGAGGCGAATGCCCACGGCCAGCATCACGCCGGACAGGAAATCGTTGACCCGCAACGCCAGGCTCAGGATATCATCCATGTCCTGCTGGCTGGCCCAGCCGAAGGCAGCGATATGTTCCTCTGTAACCAGCGGGTCACCCAGCGCGTCGTCCTTGTAGCAATACTCGACGATGGGGCGTGGCAATTGCGTGCCCTCGTTGATACCCAGACGTTTGGACATGCTGCCGGCCGCGTAGTTGCGCACGATCACCTCAAGCGGGATGATCTCGCAGCTGCGCACCAGCTGTTCGCGCATGTTGAGCCGCTTCAGAAAATGCGTCGGCACGCCGATCTGGCCTAGCCCCTGCATGAAGAATTCGCTCAAGAGGTTATTCAGAACCCCCTTGCCCTCGATCACGTCCCGCTTTTCGGCGTTGAACGCGGTTGCGTCGTCCTTGAAGTACTGAACGATGGTTCCGGGCTCGGGACCTTCATACAATGTCTTGGCTTTGCCTTCGTAGATCTTCTTGCGACGTGCCATGAGGAACCTTTCGGGGTCAGGGGCGGGAATCCGTCCCGGTTTCTTGCCGCTCTCTTAGTGCAAGCGACATTGCGCCGCAAGCGCGGCGCGCGGTCACAGGCTTGCTGTGAAGGGATATTTGGTTCCGCAGGCCGCTCTTGGTACTATTGCAGTGCGCCCGGGGCAGGCGCATAGTCATCTCATGCCATAGTGCGGAACAGGAGGAAATGATGAGTACTTTTGACAGTCGCGAGCAGGCTTTCGAGGCCAAATTTGCCCATGATGAGGAAATGCAGTTCAAAGCGCAGGCCCGTTGCAACAAGCTGCTCGGTCTCTGGGCGGCCGAAATGCTGGGAAAGTCCGGCGATGCAGCCGAGGCCTATGCCAAAACGGTGGTTACCGCCGATTTTCAGGAACCGGGGCACGAGGACGTTGTCCGCAAGCTGGCGGAGGATCTGAACGGCCGGGTGAGCGCCGATGACATCCGCGAGAAGATGACCGACACGCTGGCCCTTGCCAAGGAACAGATGCTGTCCGAAATCAGCTGAGGCATGCATCTCCCGCCCAGCTTGGTCGGGAGAGGCATTAACTGAAATCATCGATATTAACTGAAGAAGAACGCCTTCTTTGGTATTCTCCTGCGCGAACCGCTGGTGCGGCGATTACGCAGGGATGCTGATGACAATCCACACTCTCCCTCTTTCCGGTGCAGGCCGCGGCCGCCTCTGGACTAGCCTGAAGGACGGTTTTGGCGCCGGTTTCCGGTGGGCCGCGCCTGTGGCCATGACGGTCCTGTGTCTCTGGACCTTCGAGGCCAAACTTGGCCTTCCCTCCCTTGCCGAACTTGGTCACACACTGGCCACCTTGCCCGCATGGGGCTGGCTGGGGGCCTCTATCGCCACCGCAATCAGTTTCTGGGCTTTGGGACGCTACGACTCCGTGGCACACCGCCATCTGCAAACCGGCCTTGATGGCGCCGCGGCCCGCCGCGCCGGAATGGCCGCCATCGCGTTCTCACAGACAGCTGGCTTTGGACTCATCACCGGCACCTATGCCCGCTGGCGCCTGCTGCCGGGTCTTACCGCGCTGCAGGCCGCCAAGATCACTGCCCTTGTCGGGTTCACCTTCATGGCCACGCTGGCCGCCATCGCCGGGGTTGCCCTCGTGCTCTTCCCGCCAATCCAGGGGTTTGGCTGGATTGGCGGGCTGTTACTGGCCGGTTTCATCTGTGCGGTTGCGGCCAGCTTCTGGTTTCCGTCCCTGAGGATCGGAAAGCTCAGACTGCGCTGGCCTTCACTGATTGCCCTGACGGCGCTGATGGGCTGGACCCTGATCGATGTGGTGGCGGCGGGAACTGCTCTTTGGATGCTGCTGCCGGATACGGTCCAGATTGCCTGGTCGATGTTGGTGCCTGTCTATCTGATCGCCCTTGGCGCTGCGATCCTGTCCTCCGCCCCCGGTGGCGCCGGTCCGTTGGAGCTGACGGTCTGCGCCCTGCTGCCAGGCGCGGATACGGGCGCCCTCCTCGGCGCCCTCGCCGCCTTTCGCCTTGTATACTATGTGTTGCCTGCCGCGCTGGCTTGCGGCATGCTGTTCCTGCCGGGCATGGGCAGCGCGAAATCCAGCGCCCCGACCGATGCTGACCTGCTGGGCGCCCGTCGCACCGCTGCCGCAGATCTGCCCGCAAGCCGCGCCTGCGCCGAAACGGCAATCATCCGGCAGAACGGAGGCCACGTGCAGGCCTTGGGCCTCAATCAGCTTGCCGTGCTTGACAGCCCGCAATGCACGGTAGCCTTCTTTGATCCACTGTCGGGCCACACGCCCGAAGTCTTTGCCCCGCTTGCCGCCTATGCCCGGCAGCGGAATGGCTCTGCCTGTTTCTACAAATGCGGCGCCCGCACCGGGACGCTGGCCCGCAATGCCGGATGGAGGATCCTGCGCATCGCGCAAGAGGCCGTGGTCCGGCCCACCACCTTCAGCGACAGCGGCTCCTCCCACCGGCAGTTGCGCCGCAAGCTCCGCCATGCGGAAAAGGCGGGCCTCAAGGTCATGCAGGCCCCCGCCTCTCTGCCGATCGACCAGATGGGCGCCATCCACGCCGCCTGGCAGTCCACGCACGGACACGCCCACGGCACCACCATGGGCCGGTTCGAACCGGGATATCTGGCCGAGCAGCGCGTGTTCCTTGCCTGGAAGGACGGACGGCTTGAGGGATTTGTCAGCCTGCACGCCACGCCCGGAGAGTGGTGCCTGGACCTGATCCGCATCGTGCCTGACGCGCCGGATGGCACAGGCCACGCGCTGGTGCGCACCGCGATTGCTGCCGCCGCGCTGGAAAACGTGCCGCGCCTGTCGCTGGCGGCAGTGCCCGACCACCGCTGGGCCAAGCATACCGATCCGGGGCTGCGCCGGTTCAAATCCTGTTTCGCGCCGCGCTGGGAACCACGCTATCTGGCGTCGCCCAGCTGGCCGCAGATGGCTGTCTCCCTGATTGAGCTTCTGCGTCTTGTGCACCGCCCGGGTCCCGTGCAGTCAGTCCTGCAGACCAGTAGCGATGACGCAAGCCAGACTTCGGACACAGAGAGTGATCTCCTCGACCGCTATCCGGCTCATAATGAACTTGAGCAAAATGAAATTGCCCTGCGCGCCGCGCCGTGACAGGAGGGGCCACTCCGCACTGGCCCGCCAGTGCGCCCCAGTGCCAACCCTTTGACGGGACCGATCAGCGATGACCAACACCTTTATTCAGCTCCTGCAAGACAAAGACGTGCTGCTGGCCGACGGCGCCACTGGCACCAACCTGTTCAACATGGGCCTGCAATCGGGCGATGCGCCCGAGTTGTGGAACACCGACGAGCCGAAAAAGATCATGGCGCTTTATCAGGGTTCGGTCGATGCGGGCAGTGATCTGTTCCTGACCAACAGCTTTGGCGGCACCGCTGCCCGCCTGAAACTGCACGACGCCCAGGGCCGCGTGCGCGAGCTGAACCGCGCCGCTGCGGAACTGGGGCGCGAGGTCGCCGACAAGGCCGGGCGCAAGATCGCAGTCGCGGGCTCGGTCGGCCCCACCGGTGAAATCATGCAGCCGGTCGGAGAACTGTCGCACGCGCTGGCGGTGGAAATGTTCCACGAACAGGCCGAAGCCCTGAAAGAAGGCGGCGTCGACGTGCTCTGGCTGGAAACCATTTCGGCCCCTGAAGAATTCCGCGCCGCGGCCGAGGCGTTCAAACTTGCGGATATGCCCTGGTGCGGCACCATGAGCTTTGACACCGCCGGGCGCACCATGATGGGCGTCACCTCCGAAGCGCTGGCGCAGCTGGTCGAGGAATTCGACAATCCGCCGCTCGCCTTTGGCGCCAACTGCGGCACCGGCGCCTCAGACATCCTGCGCACCGTGCTCGGCTTTTCGGCGCAGGGCACCGAGCGGCCGATCATCTCCAAAGGCAACGCCGGCATTCCGAAATACGTCGATGGCCACATCCATTATGACGGCACGCCCGAACTGATGGGCGAATACGCGGTGATGGCGCGCGATTGCGGCGCCAAGATCATCGGCGGCTGCTGTGGCACCATGCCCGAGCATCTGCGCCACATGCGCGCCGCGCTGGACAGCCGCCCGCGCGGTGACCGCCCCACACTGGAGCAGATCGTCGAAGTGCTTGGCCCCTTCTCCTCGGCCAGCGATGGCACCGGTGAAGATGCCGCTGCTGCCGGTGAGCGCCGCACCCGCCGGGGTCGCCGCCGCGGCTAAGCTTCCCCCTCCTTATTCTATGAAACGGCGGTCCAATCCCGGGCTGCCGTTTTTCGTTTCACCGATTGCAACCCTGTTCAGCGGGTTCCGTGCCCCGCAAGCGCCTAAAGCCCATCCGCCACCATGGCCCGGATCTTCACTGCCTTTTCGAAATGATCCAGCTGATGCGCCTGAATCCACCAGGTAGCCGCCTCCATCAACAGGACGGGATCATCATTGCGATTGGCGAAAAAGGCATAAAAGGACAGGCCGACACCGGCCCCCTTCTGACCAATTTTACGGTCGCACACCGTAAGGATCTTCTGACGCAGCTCGGCGCGCATAGCTCACTCCCATTCCCACATTCCAGTGCCCAGACCGGCCTGGTCAAAACAGCGCCAGCTGATCCCCGGCCTGCGCCGGGCGCGCAAAGAGATCGCAGCGCTGCGGTTCAGACCTCTCGGTCAGGCCCAGACGCTTGCAGGCGGCGCGAAACCGACGCCCGATCATTCCGGCATATTCGCCAGTGCCCCGCATCCGCTCACCCCAGCGCGGATCATATTCCCGCCCGCCGTGCATCTCCCGCAGGCGGGCCATAACCTTGGCCGCGCGGCCCGGCACGTGCAAGGACAGCCACTCCTGCCAGAGTTCGGACACTTCGCGCGGCAGGCGCAGCATGATCCAGCTGGCAGCATCGGCGCCCGCCTCGGCCCCGGCAGCAAGCAGAGCCTCAATCTCGTGATCGGTCAATCCCGGCACGATGGGCGACGTCATGACCCGCACCGGGATCCCCGCCTCCGACAGGCGGCGGATCGTGGCCAGCCGCCGGGCGGGTGATGGCGCCCGTGGCTCCATCCGGCGGGATAGGTCCGGATCCAGCGTCGTGACCGAAATGCCAACCCGTACTAGCCCAAGCGCGGCCATCTCTGCCAGGATGTCGATATCCCGCTCGACCAGCGCTCCCTTGGTGACGATGGCCACGGGGTGCCGGAAATCCCGCAGCACCTTCAGACAGCTGCGGGTGATCTCCAGATCCCGCTCACAGGGTTGGTAGGGATCGGTGTTGGTGCCGATGGCGATCGGCGCCACCTTGTATCGCTTCGCGCAGAGCTCCTTGCGCAGCAGCTCGGCGGCATTGGGCCGCGCGATCAGCTGGGTTTCGAAATCCAGCCCCGGTGACAGGCCCAGATAGGCATGCGTGGGCCGCGCAAAACAATAGATACAGCCATGTTCGCAGCCCCGATACGGATTGATAGAGCGATCGAAGGGAAGATCCGGCGAGCGGTTGTAGCTGATGATGGATTTCGCCGTTTCCTGCCGGATTTCGGTGGGAATCACCTCCGGCGGCGCCTCTTGCTCCCAGCCGTCATCGACCGCGATTCTCGGCAGATCGAACCGGCCTGTCGCATTGCTGACACTGGCGCGCCCTTTGCGGCGCATGTGGGGTTGGTCGCTTTCGATACTCATGCGCCAAGGATGACAGAGCGACAAGAACACATAAAGAACAAACAAGCAAACGCGAAGATTTCCTTGCGAAATCTTCATTATCATTCGGCATCTTTTCCGCCTATAGGTCGGTTCGGATAAAGGCAGTGTCGCAAATAATGCAGTTTCGCTGCGTCATTCTGGCCCATTAGTCGGTGAATAAGGCCAAGCCGGGGATACCCCGCCAGTCAAGGAACAAGCCCATGTCGGAAGAAGAAGACGAAATCATCCTGGCGGAACTGGATGACGAGGAACTCGTTCAGCAGATGTTCGACGACCTCTACGATGGAATGAAAGAAGAGATCGAAGAAGGTGTGAATATCCTTCTGGAACGCGGCTGGGCGCCCTACAAGATCCTGACCGAAGCGCTGGTCGGCGGCATGACCATCGTCGGCGCCGACTTCCGCGATGGCATCCTGTTCGTGCCCGAAGTGCTGCTGGCCGCAAACGCGATGAAGGGCGGCATGTCCATCCTGAAGCCGCTGCTGGCAGAAACCGGCGCGCCGCGCATGGGGTCGATGGTGATCGGAACGGTCAAGGGCGACATCCACGACATCGGCAAGAACCTTGTGTCGATGATGATGGAAGGCGCAGGCTTTGAAGTGGTGGATCTGGGCATCAACAACCCGGTTGAAAACTACCTGGAAGCTCTGGAAGAGCACCAGCCCGACATCCTCGGCATGTCGGCTCTGCTGACCACCACCATGCCCTATATGAAAGTGGTCATCGACACGATGGTCGAACAGGGCAAGCGGGACGATTACATCGTTCTGGTTGGCGGCGCCCCGCTGAACGAAGAGTTCGGCAAGGCCATCGGCGCAGACGCCTATTGCCGCGATGCGGCTGTTGCGGTGGAAACCGCCAAGGACTTCGTCGCGCGCAAGCACAACCAGATGAGCGCCTGATTTGGCACGCAAAGGACGCGCAGCCCGCCTGAATGAGCGGGCTGCCTTCCGCCCCCCAACCGGGCGCAGTCTCGATACCGCCTCCCTTGCGGAACAGGGGCTGGCTGCACCAGAGAAAAAGACCGGGCGCATCCTGCTGATCGGATGTGGCGCCCTGGCCCGGGAAATCCTTGATATCAAGGAAAAGAACGGTCTGGATCACATGGATCTGACCTGCCTGCCCGCGAAACTGCATATCTCTCCCGACAAGATCACCGAAGCCGTCGAGGAGGCGGTGCTGAAACACCAGCAGGTCTACGACGAGATCTATGTGGTCTATGCCGATTGCGGCACTGGCGGTACGCTCGAAAAGCGCTGCGCGGAACTGGGCGTGGAACTGGTGCCCGGCCCGCATTGCTATGCCTTTTTTGAGGGAAACGAAGCCTTTGCTCAAAAGGCCGACGAAGGCGAAATCACCGCCTTTTACCTCACCGATTTTCTGGTCAAACAGTTCGACGCCTTTGTCTGGCGTCCCATGGGGCTGGATAAGCACCCCGAGCTGCGCGACATGGTGTTCGGCAATTACACCAAGCTGGTCTATCAATCCCAGACCAGCGATCCCGCGCTGGTGGAAAAGGCCCGCGCCTGCGCAGATCGCATGGGGCTGGGATTTGAACACCGCCACACCGGCTATGGCGATCTGGAAACCGCGATCCGGCGCTGGGGCGCTAGGGACACGCAGGACTGACCTACGCGCCCCCAATTTGGCCCCTCTCGCTCAGGCGCTTTGCAACGCACCGAGCTCCGCCACCGCGTTAGCCTCGTAGGCTGCCAGCGCCGAACCATCCAAGGCATCGCCAACCCGTTTGACCCAGGCCTTGATCGCAGGACTGTCCGGCATCAGATGGGGCGCCCATTGAAAGGGCGAAGCCAGAAGGATGTCTCCAATACCAATGTCCTCTCCCAACAGGAACGGCCGATCCTTCAAGCCCGCCTCCAGTGCGGAGCAAACCTCTGCCATCCCGCGAAAATTCCCGGTGATCGCCGGATGGTCAATGCCGGAGAAGGCGGACACGATGACGGGTTCCATGACGCCGCCATAATAGCTCATCCAGCTTAGGAAGCTCCCACGCATAGGAGTGCCGATCTTCGGGCTTAGCGGCTGACCGAAGAGCTCATCGAGATACATCATGATCGCCGCGCTTTCGCGGACCTCTTGCCCGTCATCGGTGATCAGATAGGGCACCTTGCCTTCGGGATGGGCATTGCGCGGGTCGTGACGCCCGGTGCCATCACCGCGTGCGACATCTACGATGACCACATCGACCGCCTCCAGCTTGCCGATCAGTATGATCTGGGCAATCACGCGAGAGGAGCGGCTGTTAGGGGAATGAAAGAGTGTGGGCATATCCATGACCTTCGTGTTGATGGGTTGCTGATGACGCAGCTATGCCGCTACCCTCTTGCCAATTTCTGTCAGGATGTTTCCGGGTATATCTCCCCCATGGCCAAAAGCGACCGACTGTTCCGACTGCTGCACCTGATCCGGGGTTTGCGCCCGCCGGTCACGGCCGCGCGGCTTGCTGCTGCGATGGAGGTGTCCGAGCGCACGATCTACCGCGACATTGAAAGCCTGCGCGCCGCCGGGGCCCGGATCGAAGGCGAAGCAGGTCTGGGCTACACCATGACCGAGGACCCTGCCCTGCCACCGCAGACCTTTAGCCAGATCGAACTGGAGGCACTGATGCTGGGGCTGGCCGATGTGAACCAGCGGGGTGATGCGGATCTGGCGCAAGCGGCAAATGATGCATTGGTCAAGATTCTGGCCACCCTGCCCGAACGCCAGCAGCGCCAAGCGATGCATGCGGTCAATCTGGTACACCGGTTCAATGCGCCGCCGCAGGCGACGATCGACATGACCCTTCTGCGCGAGGCGATGTGGGCCGAGGAGGCGCTGGATATTGGCTATCGCGATCTGCAGGACACGCGCACGCAGCGGCGGATCTATCCGCTGGCCCTGTCGTACAATGATCGCACTGTGATGCTGCTCGCCTGGTGTTGCAAACGGCGGGATTTCCGTTTCTTTCACGTCACCCGCATCGAAGGCTATGAGCAAACCGGCGAAAGCTTTCGCCCGCGCAGGGTTGCACTGCTCAGGGAGTTTATCGAACAGCTAAAGGCGCGCTGTGAACCATCCCAGACAGAGTCGCTTTCATAGGCGCAGATCAGGGGCGGATCAGGACGCGGCGGCGGCGGTCTCGCGGATCCGCTCGATCATGGCGCGCAGACCGTTGGAGCGCTGCGCCGAAAGGTGATCGTTCAGCCCCAAGCGGCCCAGTTCAGCCTTGGCATCCACGGCCAGAACCTCGGCCAGCGTCAACCCGTTATAAAGCGACCGCAGAACCGAAATCAGACCACGCACGATCATCGCGTCGCTGTCGCCGTCAAAATGGAACCGGCCGTCTTCGATCACCGGGTGCAGCCAGACCTGACTGGCGCAGCCTTCGACCTTGGTTGCGGGGACCTTCAGCGCATCGTCCAGCGGGGTCATTTCCTTGCCCTGATCGATGACATGGCGATAGCGGTCTTCCCAGTCTTCCAGGAATTCGAAGTCCTCGACGATCTCTTCAAATGCGGCGCTGGCCATGAAAGGACAATCCCCTGTTGGTTACGGTGCGAGCAGATCAGCAGTTATGCGGCTGGCCCGGTCTTTTCAACCGCTTTTCAACGCAGCAGCAATCGGGTAACCACAATCAGGGAGAACTCAAACGGGCAGGACATCATGCGCAAACCCCTTTCACTACTCTTGGCCAGTGCAATTGTTCTGGCGGGCTGCGGCGGCTGGCGTGACTCCCGCATCAACCCGAGCAACTGGTTCGGCAGCTCAAGTGTGGCTGAGGCCCCGGTAGACGGCGACGTGAACCCGCTGATCCCCGAAAAGGTCGGCAATGGCCTGCTCGACAAACCCGAGGCCGAGGACCGCAGCGTTCTGATCGCCGAGGTCAGTGAATTGCGCATTGAAAAGACCCCCACCGGCGCCATCGTCTATGCCACTGGTGTTGCCTCGCGGCTGGGCGCCTTTGATGTCGAGATGCGCCCGGTGCCGAATGACGATCCTGCCGTTCTCGAATATGATTTCCGGGTGGTCTATCCCGAAGACGCAACCGCCGTGGGCAGTGCCTTCAGCCGCACCCTGCGCGCTGCGGTCAGCCTCGGAAGGCAGGATCTGGCGGGCATTCGCACGATCCGCGTCAACGGATCCGGCAACGCCCGCGAAAGCCGCCGTCGCTGATCAGGCGCCGTACGCGAACAGGCTGCTGCCCTTTGTACCTGGGCTTAGACCCTGACGACCACCAAAGGTTCGTCAGGGCAATGTGAAAGATTTTTCGCAGGAACGGGTGCCGCTTAGAGGGAAACAACCTTCACGGATTGCCCCTGCGCCGCCAGCGCGATTTCCCCGTCACACAGACGCAGCGCATCGGCACCAAAGACTTCGCGGCGCCAGCCCGTCAGGGCCGCCACATCGCGCTGCCCGGCGGCGATAGCATCCAGATCAGCGCTAGGCGCGATCAGCTTGGCCGCGACGCCTGAACTTTCGGTCTTTGCCTTCAGTAGTACCCGCAACAGGTCCGCAAGCGCCGGATTGACCTGTAGTTTTTCACGGCTGCGGTCGGGCTTGGGCTGTTTTTCCGGCGGGCAGTTCACACCGCGGCCAACTGCCTCCAAAATACCTTCGGCGATGGCGCCCTTGCGGGCCTCACGCAGCAGCAGGCGCGAGCCACCCAGATCCGATCCGGTGCGCGGTTTGGTCGAGGCCAGCTCGACCAGTGCGTCGTCCTTGAACACACGGTTGCGCGGCACGTTGTTGCGCTGTGCGTAATCTTCGCGGAAGGCCGCCAGTTCGCGCACCACGGCCAGGAATTTACCCGAGGTGGTGCGTGTCTTGATCCGGCGCCAGGCCTCTTGCGGGCGAATGTCATAAGTAGCTGGGTCGGTCAGAACCTGCAGTTCCTCGGCCACCCAATGGCTGCGACCGCTGCGGTCCAGCTCAGCCGCGAGGTATTCATAGATCCGGCGCAGGTGGGTCACATCCGCCAACGCATAGGTTTTCTGCGCATCACTTAAGGGGCGGCGCGACCAGTCGGTAAACCGCGAGGTCTTGTCGAGCCCCTGTTTCACGATCTTGCGCACCAGAGTTTCATAGCCCACCTGTTCGCCAAAGCCGCAGACCATGGCGGCCACCTGCGTGTCGAACAGCGGTTTCGGGAAAACGCCCGCATCGACCCAGAAAATCTCCAGATCCTGCCGCGCGGCATGGAACACCTTCACCACGCTTTCATCGCGGAACAGCGTGTAAAGCGGCTCCAGCGACAGACCGTCGGCCAGCGGATCCACCAGCACCGCGTCCGTTTCACCATCGCCGGAAAACGCCAGCTGGATCAGGCACAGCTTGGAATAATAGGTTCGCTCGCGCAGGAACTCGGTATCCACCGTCACATAATCATGCTTGGCAGCCTCCTGACAGAAGGCAGTCAACTCTTCGGTGGTGGTGAGTGTTTTCATCGGTCGCGGCTTTTCTTTATATTTCATGCGTATCACCCGGTGATACGCCCTTGGTTCCTGCATTGCAAACGGCGCGGGAAAGATCAGTCGATCAGAACCGGTGTCCGGTCCCCGGCTGCGTAACGACGCAGCACTGCCGGATACAGCAGGTGTTCCTTGACCAGAACTCGCTGGGCCAGATCCTCGGGCGTGTCCCCCGGTAGGATCGGAACCCGCGCCTGCCCCAGAACCGGGCCATCATCCAGCGCGGGCGTCACCTCGTGCACGGTGCAGCCGTGTTCCTTGTCGCCCGCCTCAAGCGCGCGTGCGTGGGTGTGCAGCCCCTTGTATTTGGGCAGCAGCGACGGGTGAATATTCAGCATCCGGCCCTGAAACTGCGACACGAAACCAGCGGTCAGAACCCGCATGAACCCGGCAAGGCAGACGATATCAGCGCCGGCCTCCAGAATGGGTTTGACCAGCTCCGCCTCAAACGCCTCGCGGTCGCCCTTGAACGGGCGGTGATCCACCACTGCGGTGGCGACACCAGCAGCGGCGGCCTTCTTCAGCCCGCCCGCATCGGCATTGTTGGACAGGACCAGACAGGGGCGCGCCGGATGGTCTCCGGTCATGCTTTCCAGCAGCGACACCATATTGGAGCCGCCGCCCGAAATCAGAATGGCAACCTTCTTGTGGCTCACAGCAGCTTGCCCGAGTAACGCATACCCTCGCCCGGGGTCACGGAGCCAAGGCGGCTGACGGTCTCGCCTTCACCTTCCAGAACCTCGGTCAGCGCATCTGCGCGATCGGCAGAAACCGACAGGATCATGCCAATGCCGCAGTTGAAGGTCTTCAGCATCTCAGCCTCGGCGATGCCGCCGGTTTCCGCCATCCATTTGAACACCGGCGGCAGTTCCCAGGCGTTCAGATCGATATCAGCGCCCAACCCTTCGGGCAGCACGCGCGGCAGGTTCTCGGTCAGACCGCCGCCGGTGATATGGGCCAGCGCGTGCACGCCCCCTGCCCGTACCGCCGCCAGTGATTGTTTCACGTAAAGCCGGGTCGGAGTCAGCAGCGCCTCCCCCAGAGTACCTTCGGCAAAGGGACAATCAGCCTCCCAGCCGAGGCCGGAAACCTCCACCAGCTTGCGCACCAGCGAATAGCCATTGGAATGCACCCCGTCCGAGGCCAGCCCCAACAGGACATCACCCTCTTCCACGCCTTCGGGCAGCGCGGTGCCGCGCTCCATCGCGCCGACGGCAAAGCCCGCAAGGTCGAAATCACCGTCGGGATACATGCCCGGCATTTCCGCCGTCTCACCACCGATCAGCGCGCAACCAGAGCGCACACAGCCCTCGGCGATACCTTCGATGATGCGGGCGGCGGTTTCTGTTTCCAGCTTGCCGGTGGCGAAATAGTCAAGGAAGAACAACGGCTCGGCGCCTTGACAGACCAGATCGTTGACGCACATGGCCACCAGATCGATGCCGACGCCATCCACAACACCGGTATCAATGGCAATGCGCAGCTTGGTGCCCACGCCATCGGTGGCACCCACCAGGATCGGATCATTGTACCCGGCGGCTTTCAGATCAAACAGCGCTCCAAAACCGCCCAGACCGCTCATCACGCCAGAGCGATTGGTGCGTTTCGCGGCCGGCTTGATCCGGTCCACCAATGCATTTCCTGCATCAATGTCCACACCTGCATCCGCATAGGTCAAACCGTTCTTGCCGCTGGTCATCGCTTGGCTCCTTTAGAAACGTTGCGCAGCCTTTAACGCAAGGCGCTTCGGAAGGGAACAAGGGAATCTGCCGCGCCGCAAGGGGCAGCGCGGCAAACCTGTCAAACTGCGTGCCTCACGCCCGGATTACAGGCCGATTACAGGCCGAACTGCCAGGGGGCCTGGTGAAACCGGTAGCCTTCACTTGCGCGCTGCACCTTGCCGAGCCCCGGGAAGTCCAGATGCATGCCGACCACCAGCAGATCATCCGCCATCGCCCGGTCGAACATCTGCCGCCGTGTCTGCGCTGCCAGTGCCTGATCGACGTCAAAGGGAATGGTCCAGTCCGGCTCGGCGAATTGCAATGCGGTGCTGTGCACCACATCGCCCCAGAACAACAGCGCTTCGCTGCCCGCATCCAGCATGAAGCCGGTGTGCCCCGGCGTGTGACCCGGCAGTGGCACCGCGCTCAGCCCCTTGGCGGCCTCGGCCTCTCCCTTCAGCAGTTTCAGGCGGTTCGCGTAGGGCGCGACGCTGCTGCGGGCGGTTTGGAAGAAGCCGCGGCTTTCATCGGGCACAGCGGCCAGAACTGCCTCATCGTGCCAATAGTCCCACTCCGCTGCTGCAACCGCCAGTTCCGCATTGGCAAAGGCGGCGCTACCATCCGGCGAAAGCAACCCTCCGCTGTGATCCGGGTGGATATGGGTCAATAGCACGGTGGTGATCTGGTCTGGCGTGACCCCTGCCGCCGCCAAGGCCGAAGGCAGCGCGCCCAGATCAGGCCCCAAAAGTTGCGCAGACCCGCTATCGATCAGTGTGTATTCTCCGCCCTGCTCCACCAGATAGCCATTGACCGGGATTTCCAGACCTTTCGCATTTTCGCGATAAAGCGAGCCTGCCAGCGCCGCCTCTGCCTTGGCTGCGTCATAGCCGGTGAAAAACTCCGGCTTGATCGCCAGATGCCCATCCAGCAGCGCGGTGATCCGCGCATCGCCCAGTGTGAACTGATGTAGCACTGGCGTCGGCCCCTGCAGCGCCGCAGCAGCAGGAGTGATCAATGCAGGTGCTGCAGCCGCCGCTGGGGCGACCGCAGCGGCTTTCAAAAGGGTTCTTCGGGTGATAGTCATAAGACACTCCAATATCTGATCAGCGGAATTTCCCCGCACCCTGCAGATAAGGTGCATATATCTTGGGGATCAGTCACAGAAGTCAGATACCCATTATAAGCATTGCTAATAGGTATTTCATGGACAGGCTTTCACTTCTGGAAACATTCGTCGTGGCACTGGATGAAGGCAGCCTGAACCGCGCAGCGCAGCGCCGGGGTATGACCCAATCCGCCGTCAGCCAGCAGATCAAGCAACTGGAGAGCCTACTGGGCCAGCAACTGCTGCACCGCAGTGCTCGCGGGGTGCAGGCCACCCGCGCCGGGGACCTGGTCTTTACCCACGCCCAGGGACTGCTGGGTGGCTATGACCGGCTAACAGCCGAGCTGGACAGCCTGAACGCCAGCGTCTCCGGTACCTTTCGCATCAGCACCAGCACCTTCCTTGGCCGCAGCGTGGTCGGACCGCTTCTTCTGGAGCTGGACCGGCAATACCCCGATCTAGACATCGTCATGCGGTTGGAGGACCGGCTGGTCGATGTGGTGCGCGAGAATTACGATCTTGCCATCCGCAGCGGCAAGCTGGGCAGCACCGATGGCGTGGGCCGCAAGATCGCGGAGTTGGAAACCGTGCTCTTTGCTTCACCAGCCTATCTTGATGACGTGGGGCGACCGCAGCAGCCCGAAGACTTGATAAGGCTTAAGTTCATCCAGCGGCACGAAGACCAGACCGAAGGTTTCTTTCCGCTGCACCGTGATGGCCAGGAAGTCCTGGCGCCGATCCGGGTTGGTTTCACGGCAGACGATCCCGAACTCATCATTCAGGCGGTGACCAACGGCTCTGGCTACACCCGCGCCCCGCGTCCTTTCGTCGAGGACCAGCTGCGCGATGGCACCTTCGAACAGGTGCTGCCGGAGTACAACGCCCCGGACAAGGACGTCTTTGCGGTCTTCCCCTCGCGCCACAGTATCGACCGGCGGCGGGAACTGGTGATCGATGGAGTGACCGAGCGCCTGACCCAGATACACCGCCGAGCGGCGCAGCCGAGACCCGCGACAATCATCGCTTGACCTTACCCGCGCCATTTCCTAACCACTTGCTTACGGCGGGCCTGTAGCTCAACGGTTAGAGCAGAGCGCTCATAACGCTTTGGTTGCAGGTTCGAATCCTGCCGGGCCTACCACACCACCAATGACTTCCCTCAAAGCCGCCGTCCCCCTGCGCATCAATCCGCTTTCTTGCGGCGCAGCACCGCGGTTGCACAAGCCGTCAGCGGTCGTACTTTTGCTTTAGAATTGCAGTGCTTTTTTTCAATCGCTACGGAGCAGCCCCGATCAAAGCGACATCGCCCCGACGCTGCCGCCACCGCAAACATACAGGGTCTGACCGGTGACAAACCCGTTCTCCGGATCGCAAAAGAACAGAAAGGCGTTCGAGATATCGCGCACCGTGCCGAGACGCCCCACCGGAATGCGCTTCGCCAGCTCTGCCTCACGGTCGCTGCCCTTGGGAATGATCCCCCAGAAGTTATCGGTCTGCACGGGGCCGGGAGAGACCACATTCACCGTGATGCCATGCCCGGCCAGTTCCAGCGCCCAGGTGCGGGCCATGCCGATGATCCCCGCCTTGGTGGCGGAATAGGCCGTACGTGTCGGCACGCCAAGCGCAGCGCGCGAACCGTTGAAAAGAACCCGTCCAAAACCACGCGCCTTCATCGCAGGCAGGAACGCCTGCAACAGCGTCAGTGGTGCGCCAAGGTGCAGCTGCGTCAGCCCGGCCAGATCTTCGGGCGTCGCCTCTTCCAGCAGATTGGGCCAGATCATCCCGGCATTGTTCACCAGATGCGTGACGTCATGATTGGCAGCGATTTCTGCTGCAGCCCTCGCCGTGGCGCTTGGGTCCAGCAGGTCGACCTCCACATGATGCAGGCCCGGGTCCGACCACTCAGGCGCGCCGCGTGACAGGGACACAACCGTATATCCCTTTGCAATCAGGCGCTGCCCCAGATCGGCGCCAATGCCCTTGCTGCCGCCCGTGATCACGGCTGTATACTTGCTCATGCCGTCACCATTGCCAGCACGCGCAGGGGGCTGCCCGTACCGCCTTTAATCTTGAGAGGGGGCGCGATCAGCAGCGCGCCCGTGGGGGGCAGCTGATCCAGGTTGCGCAGGCATTGCAGCCCGAATTTGCCTGCCCCATGAAGCAAGTAATGCGCCGGATAGGGTGGCACGTAATGAGCGCCCTGACCGGCATCGGTGCCAACGGTTTCCGTCCCGAACCCGCGAATGTCCCGCTTCAGCAGCAGCTCGATCGCTGCCGGGGTCGGCCCTGGTGAATGCGGCCCGTCCTCTGCCATGTTGAGATAGGCTGCCCCGCTGCGCTTGGACCAATCGGTGCGCATCAGGACCCAGCTGTCGGCGGGGATTTCTCCGTGCTCAGCCTCCCAGGCTTTGATGATCTCTGGCGTCAGTTCGAAATCGTCGTCCTTGGCCGCGCCTTCGGAACAGTCGATCACAACGACCGGGCCGACAAAGACGCCCGGGTCGATCTCATCCACTGCGCCATTGGGCACATCCTTGCCCGACACCCAGTGGATAGGGGCGTCAAAATGCGTGCCCGTGTGTTCATTGAGGGTCAGGTTGTGCCACTTCCACGCGGGGCCGCGATGATCATAGGCGCTGACCTCTTCCATGCGGAAGCGGGCGCATTGGCCAAACTCCGGCGGCAGGATGATCACCGGGAAATCCGGGTCCAGCGTATGGGTCAGGTCCACGATACGCGCCGCACCTCGGCCCAGCGCCACCGCCACATCTGCAATAAGATCGCTCATGATCCGCCTCCGGTCATTTCCCGTTCCAGCAGCAGGGCATCCGCCTGCCAGCGCGCATAGTGATCACGGGCAATGTCGCCACAGGTGACCTCTTCCAGCCCATCAACCAGCCCGCCCACGACCGAGCGCGCAATGGCGCTTGGAGTCACCTTGGGCGGCGGCAGGGGCTGGAACCAGGCATCGCCCTCAATGGGGCCGATATAGACATTCATCACGCGCAAGCCGCTCTGGCGGAATTCGGCGCGCAGGCTTTGCGAGATCGACCGCGCCGCCGCCTGGGACGCCCCGAATGTGCCAAAGCCCGGATCCGGCACCAGCGCCTGAACCGAGAGGATATTCACGAAGGCCGCCGCCGAATTGGTGCCATCCTGCACCCGCGCCGCCATGCCGGGGCCAAACCCCTGCGCCAGCCGCATCAGGCCCAAGGTGTTCACCTCGAAACTGTCGCGGGCAAAACCCGTGTCATTCCCCATGATCCCGCCGGGGCGCACGAAACTGGCCGTGTTGATCAGGATATCGACCTTGCCGCCGATCTCGGCCGCCAGCTTTTCGATCGACGTCACATCCGTCACGTCCAGCGGCAGCAGCGAGACGTTTTCCATCGCTTCAAAGGCCGCGCGTTCCGGCCAGCTGCGCCAGGCTTCCGGCTCTCCCAGGAACACATGGGAGGCACCGGCCTTGAGCAGCGCCTGCGTCAGGGCCAGGGCCACCGGCGCGCGGGCGTCACTGATCAGAACACGGCGGTATTTGGGATCGGACGACATCGCCCGCAGCACGGGATCATCTTGCATCGCGGCACTTCCTTTCTGCGGCAGCGCAACCAATACGCCCTGCCCGGCCCTATCCAGTTTCAACGCCATGCGCACCGCATCACCGCGGCCAACCTCGCCATGCAGATGGCAGTTGAGCATGGGCCCGGCCTCCAGTTTCACCGCCCCCATGCGCCAGGGCATGCGTTCGCGAAAATAGGGTTCGGGCGACACACGGATGGTGGTTTCGGCCATCACCGTGCCGGATGGATCCACATCCTGCCAGCGCAGATCAACAGACAGGCATTTGTGGCAGGCATCGCGTGGCGGATATTGCACCGCCTCGCACTCTGCACAGACCTGCAGGCCAAAACGACCCTGCGCGGCCATCACACCCAGACCAAGTGCGGCCCGGCTGCGCGTGGCGGGGGGCAGCACCGGCACGGTGGTGCGTTTTTGCGGGTCTTTCTTTTTCGGCGGGACCAGTGGTTCGCTCATGTCGTCCCTCCTTCGATCACGGCGGCAGAGGAACAGAGGCCCCGGTCATAGTTGATCACGCCAAAGCCCGACACGGCCGCGCGGCGGGCGCCCTCGACCTGGGTTGGTCCCGCCGTTCCTGTCACCTGCCGCAGTGCTTCAACCAGTCCAAGATAGCCGCCTGCCGCGCCGGCCTGCCCGACGGACAGCTGCCCGCCCGAGGTGTTATGTGGGAAATCGCCGCCGATGGTCAGATCGTGGCGGCGCACGAACTCCGCGCCCTCGCCCTTGGCGCAGAACCCCAAGTCTTCGAACTGCATCATGCAGATCACCGGGTAGTCATCATAGGTCTGCAAGACGTCGATCTCGTCAGGGCCATGGCCCGCCATCTGCCACAGCTCATCCACGTCCACGGCCCAGCCGCCGCGCAGCTGCATGGGATCCTCGGGAAAGGCGTTGGTGCGCTCGATGGTGGCGCTGATGCGGGCAAAGGGCAGCCCCTTGGCCACGGCCATCTCTTCGCGCATCACCACAAAGGCCTCAGCGCCCGCGCAGGGCATCACGCAATCAAAGAGGCCGATCGGGTCCGAGATCATGCGGCCCTCAAGGTATTGATCGAGGCTCAGCGGTTTTTTCATGATTGCCTGCGGGTTCTTCAGGGCATTGGCCCGCTGCGCCACCGCGATACGGCCAAAATCCTCCCGCGTGGCGCCAAACTCTTGCATATATGCGTCCTGCAACAGGGCGAAGCTCGCGTTGGGGCCGCCAAACCCATAGGGAAAGGTCGCATCCATCGAGAACCGAGAAAAGGCGGACAGAAGGGTGCGAAAACTATCGATCCGGTTGGTATCCCCCGACACGCAGGCGATGACATCGGCGTCGCCGCATTGCACTGCACGCGCCGCCCGGCGCAGGGCAGCAACACCGCAGGCCCCGCCCATCGGAACGGTATCGAGCCACCGAGGCGAAATGCCCAGATGCTGGGTCAGGCCAACAGGCGTGTCGGGCGCCAGCGTGAAACTGGAGACCGATAGCCCGTCCAGCTGCTGCGGGGTCATCCCGATCACCTTCAGCGCCTCGCGCAGGGCGCGGGCGATCCACCAATGGGCCGTCTCGTTGGTGTAGCGCACATAGGGCACCGACACCGGCGCGGTCAGCACAACCCCGTCATAGGGCAGACGGTTCATGCCGCGCTCCGCTTTTTCAGATGGCGGGTGTCGATGGTCTGGGGTTCCTTCAGCAGCTCAGCAGCGCGCGTCTTCAAGACCGCCCGTTGCAGCTTCTGGGTCGCGGTGACGGGCAGGTCTTCGACAAAGGCGATGTAGCCGGGTGCCTTGTAATAGGCCAACTGCGTCAGGCACCATGTGGTGATCTCCTGGGCGAGCTGCGGGTCGGCCGCATCTTTTGCAATGATGCAGGCAAAAACCTCGTCGCCCCGGATCTCATCAGGAACGGCGGCGACCGCGACGCTTTGAACTGCCGGATGGCGTGCCAAGATGGATTCCACCTCGACCGCCGCGATGTTTTCCCCGGATCTGCGGATCACGTTCTTCTTGCGGTCGACGAAATACATCGTGCCATCCGCCGCGCGCCGCACGATATCGCCGGTGTGGAACCAGCCGCCTTCCCAAGCCTCATCCGTGGCGTCCGGGTTCTTGAAGTATCCTGCAAAGAAGCCCTTGCGCGGATCCGACCCTGCATGGCGCACCAGCAATTCGCCCTGATCCGCATCCGCGCCGCTGTCATCCACCAGCCGCGCCTCGACCGTGTCCTGCGGCCAGCCGATGCAGGAGGTGCCCACATTGCGCGGCTCGCGGTTGGCACAAATGGTGGCCCCTGCCCCGGTTTCGGTCATCGCCCAGGCCTCGGTCAGGGCAAAGCCGAAGCGTTCTTCGAAGGGGGCATGGAGTTTGGGATCAATCCCTGCGCCAAACCCAAAGCGTACCGAATGATTGCGGTCATCATCGCTGGGCTCTGCCCCCATCAGCATCGAGGGCATCACGCCCAGATAGTGCAAGCAGGTTGCCCGGCTGCGGCGCACCGAGTCCCACCAGCTGCGTGGATGGAAACGATCCAGTGCCGTCAGGCAGCCGCCCACGGCAACCATCGCCATGAAGGAAAAGGCCATGGCGTTCATGTGAAAGATCGGCAGCGGCGTGATCATCCGCTCGCCATCCGTGTTCAGCGCGCAAACACCGGTTGCGGTGCTGTACCAGCGGCCCGCCTCGATGAAATACTCATCGGTCAGAATGCAGCCCTTGGGCTGCCCGGTGGTGCCCGATGTATAAAGAAGCGCCGCCTCCGCATCGCCTGTCCGCGTGGCAATCGCCTCGGTTGTGACGGCCTTCGGCAGCGGTTCCCCAAGTGTCACCACAGGCATCTGAACATTGGCCGCCTCAGCGGCGCTGCGCAGCTCTTCCGCGCGACTGGCCAGCGACAGGGCCAGAACAGGTTCGCCGTGCCCGATCATGTATTCCATTTCAGCGGCGCGCAGATCGGGGTTCACGGGAACAACAGAGATCCCCAGCGCATTGAAGGCCAGCCACCACAGGAAATAGCTGGGCCGATTTTCCAGCAGGACCATAACGCGCTGACCCTTGACGTATCCGGCAGCCTCAATCTCTGCGACATGGTCCTGCACCGTCTTCAGGGCCTCGGCGTAGGTGATCTCACCTGCGTCGATCCCGTAGATCTCTGCCGTCTCTGGCAGCACATTCAGGAACGGGCGGTCCGGCCAGCGGGCGGCGCTCTCTGCAAAGGCGCCATACACAGTCTTTGCGGTGATCATGGCAGCAACTGGATATTGCGGAAGGCCGCGTCGCAATTGAGGAGATCAACCCGCTTGCCCGCAATCCGAAGCGCCCCGTCCACTAGGGCCAGATCATGCCGTACGGTCAGGGCCAGCAACTGCTGCTCGTCCAGGCGCGTCTCCACGTAGTGCATCGAGGTATTGGTCACGAAACGGTCTTCCCCCATCTCGTCCACGAACGGGCGCTGAATGACATGATGACAGCGGCTTTTTGGCTTTTGGCTGAAGGTGCGCGCACCGTTCAGACGCTCGACCCGCAGTTTCAGCATGAACATGTCCTCGTATAGAAGCGAGGTCTGATTGATCGGATCGGTCTGCTTGTAATCAAGCGGCATCCAGTAGATCCCATCAGGCAGCCAGAGCGACAGCCATTCGTCATAGCGGCCCTCGTCCAGCATCCGTACCTCGTCATAGATGAAATCGATCAGCTGATCCCGTGTGACACTCATTCCGCCACCTCCTGCTCCGGGGCATCATAGGTCATGAACTTGGCCCAGGCGTTGAACTGGTTGCGCATCTGGCGTTCGGTGGTGCCATTGTGCACGGCTTCCTGGGTGAAATCCTCGTCGTCTTCGAGAAGACGCTGGACATTGACCCATTCCATACCGTCGGCGTGCAAACCTTCCTGCGCGCGCTCGTACATCTCAAGGTCGTCATGCCCCACAATCGAGGTGGGCGCATTGATCATGCGGTTGTACATCGCCGTACGGGCGGTCAGCGCGTCCGGCGCCCCAACCAGCCGATAGATATAGCTTTCCACGATGGTCTTGTCGGCCGCGAGCGGGATAAAGACCCGCAGCTGCTGGATCGGCCCCTTGATCATGATATTGGGGAAGTAGACGGTGTTGTGCCGGTTGTCGTCTAGGATGGCCTTTGCCCTCTCCTCTCCGTAGCTTTCCGTCAATGCTTCGAAATATCCGGGAATGGCGGAGTAGTCCGAATGGATCGAATGGCTCACACCGGTGTGCCCATGCCCGTTGGGCCATGTGCGGATGCCCATGCCCTCGAAGAACTCATAGGGGGACATGAAGGGCGCGATGATCTCCATCGCGGGGGGCTTGGGCGTGCCTTCCGGCAGGTCCAGCTCTTCGTATAGCTTCACTGCGGTTCCGGCGCTGCTTTCATGCGCGACCATTGGATGGCAGGTGTCGGTCTGGTTCTCGACCAGCATTTTCCAATTGCAGTGATGCAGATAACGCAGCGGCGGGCCGACCACCTCAAGCCGACCTTCGGGCGAGCGGTCCACCATATTGTCGAGCGAGCTGAGGCTATCGCCAAAGAACTCTTCGAAACTGATGCCCTCTTCGGCCAGCCGCGCAAAGATGAAGCCACGATAGTTTTTGACGGCGCCGACCGCCTTCATGCCCTTGCCGCTTACTGTCTCTTCAAGGCCGGTGCCCTCGTATCCCTTTTTGAGTGGGATCGCGAGCAGGCAGCCATCTGTCTTGAAAGACCACGCGTGATAGGGGCAGCGGAAGAATTTGCCGGTATTGCCCTGCCGGTCGATGACGATCTTGGTGCCCTTATGCGGGCAGCGATTGTAAAGAACGTGAATGTCATCCGCCTTGTGACGCACCTGGATGACCGGCTGATCCCCGATCTGGGTGGCGAAGTAATCGCCCTTGGCCGGGGTCTGGCTTTCGTGGCCGACAAACACCCATGAATTGGCAAAGACATGCTTCATCTCAAGCTTGAAGATGTCCTCGTTG
This sequence comes from Pseudophaeobacter sp. C1-32P7, assembly GCF_041008775.1. Classification (NCBI taxonomy): domain Bacteria; kingdom Pseudomonadati; phylum Pseudomonadota; class Alphaproteobacteria; order Rhodobacterales; family Roseobacteraceae; genus Pseudophaeobacter; species Pseudophaeobacter sp. C1-32P7. Next base: position 314,006 of record NZ_JAXGFR010000001.1, read on the forward strand.
ATATAGACATCCCGGTGCACCTGATGGGGCTGCACAAGGGACGCCGCCGCAGTTGGGTTTCCTGAATAGCTGACCATGTCCGTTCCCCTATATATCCAGCACCAGCCGTGCGGATTTCGCACGGCTCACGCATATCTGCATCACATCACCGGCGGCGCGTTCCGACTCGCTGAGTACCACGTCGCGGTGATCCGGCACGCCCTCGATCACATCGCATTGGCAGATGCCGCAATCGCCGCGCTGGCAATCGTAAAGGACATCGACGTCATGCTCCTCCAGCACCTCTACGATGGTTTTGTCCGCAGGGATGGTGAAGACCCTGCCATCGTTGATCTGCACCTCAAAGGCGCTGTCACCGTCCTGCGCCTCGGCTGCGGTGAAGAGTTCGAAATGCAGATGATCCGCCGGAATACCGGCACCTTCGGCCTTGGCGCGCACCGCATCCAGCAACCCGCGCGGACCACAGACGTATAGATGCGCATCCCCCAGCCCACTTATGAGAGCATCCAGATCCAGCGCGCTCGAGTCATCATCGCAATGCAGGTGAAACGCCTCGCCCAAGGTGTCCGCCAGCCTCTGGTGATAGGCCATGGCGGCAGCCGTGCGGCCCGCATAGTGGAACGCGAACCTCTGGCCTGCCGCCTGCAAGGCTGCTGCCATCGAAATCATTGGCGTGACCCCGATGCCACCCGCCAATAGAACAGCAGGCGCGTCCAGCTTCACCGGAAAATCATTCTTGGGCGCCGCGAAAGTGACAGGATCGCCCACCGCCAGCGCGTGCATCGCCCTGGAGCCGCCCTGCCCTTCGTCTTCGCGCTGAACGGTGATGCGGTATTCCTTCGGCGCGGACATCAGGTCAGCATCAAACGCCACCAGCGAATAGGCGCGGGTTCCGCCCGGCACGTCGAACTCGACATGCGCGCCAGCCTCCCATTCGGGCAACACGCGACCATCTGTTGCAGCCACTATCAGGCTGCTGATACGGTCGGTCAGCGGTGTAACCTCCAGTACGACACCATCAATTTTGCTCACGGGAGTCCTCCTTTTGAAAGAATATGAAATTTCATATAACTCAGGTCAAGACATTTCTGGGCGTCGCCTTGGCGCATGCTGGGTGGACCTATGACAACGCCAGTCAGCCCGGATGGCACACCGGGGTTTGTGAGCAACTACCTGCTTTATCTGCTTGCTGCCGCCAGCGAAGGGGCCAGTGCCCAGTTTCACGCCCAAGTCCGCAGCTCGGGCCTGCGCGTGCCGGAGTGGCGGGTTCTGGCCTGCCTGCACGACTGCGAAGGCGCGATGATTACGCAGCTGGCCCGGATCGCGCTGGTTGAGCAATCCCGCCTGACCCGCATCATCGCCCAGATGGAGAAGCGCGGACTACTGATCCGCCAAAGCGATCCCGAAGATGGCAGACGGGTCCGCGTCTTTTTGACGCCGGAGGGGCGCGCGTTGACCAACAGGCTGGTTCCACAGGCACAAGCCCATGAAAAGGCCTTGCTAGAACGCCTGACAGAGCACGGCGGACACCAACTGAAGCCCATACTGCATGCATTGCTGAACACCCTGGAAGAGGACGCGCCAGAGAAGCTTTAAGCAGAAAATAGTTTTCAAGACGGCAAAAATGGAGTTACATGAAAACGCATATACCTTCCGAATTGGGGCGCTAGACCCTGAAAATGGTATGAATCCAACATTCTGGGAGACACTCCAATGACCAAGCTAACCAAGATTCTGGCCAGCGCCGCCGTTGCGATCAGCATGGGAACCAGTGCATTTTCTGCCGAAACGATCACCATTTCCACATGGCTGCCGCCCACCCACCCGGTGAACACTGAAATGTTCGCTCAACTGGGCGAGATGATGTCAGAGGCGACAGACGGTACCGTGACGACCGAGCTGAAGAGCGGCCTTGCCTCGCCGCCTGCGCAGATGGATCTGGTCCTTGATGGCATCGCGGATGTGGCAATCCTGTTTCACGGTTACACGCCCGGACGGTTCGTCGGCACCAAGCTGGTCGAGATCCCCGGCTACGAGGGCAACGCCGAAGCCTCCTCGGTCGCTCATTGGCGGGTGCACGAGGCCATTCTCAAGGACCTGAACGAGCATCGCGGCGTCAAGGTCATCGCACTGACGACCCACGGCCCGGGGCAGATCCACTCGAACAAAGAGGTCAACACCCTGGCCGATCTGTCGGGCCTCAAGACACGTTTGGGCGGTGGTGTCTCCGCAGACGTAGGCGCGAAACTCGGTCTTGTCGGCATTCAGGTGCCTGCCCCCAAGGTCTACGAGACGCTTGATTCCGGCGCTGCAGATGCCGTTGCCATGAACCTTGGCGAACGGATCAGCTTCAAACTGAACGAAGTGGCCAAGAACGTGTACGAAATGCCCGGTGGTTTCTATCGTGGCTCCTTCTCGGTCATCATGAGCCAGGAGAAATTCGACAGCCTGCCCGCCGATGTGCAGGAGGCCCTCGACAGCAAGGTCTTCGGCGAACCTGCTTCGCGGATGATGGGCGCGGTCTGGGATAAAAGCGACGCGACCGCACGCAAGCTGACCCTGGACACCGCGGACAATAAGATCGTTGAGGCCAGCGCGGAAGATCAGGCAGCCTTTGCCGTCATGGCCGCAGAGGTCCGCGACAAGATCATCGCAGAGGTGACAGACGCAGGCGTCGACGGGCAAGCCGCCTATGACATGATGGTCAAGGAAATGGCCGCCGCGTCTGGCAAGTAAACGATCCGGAAAACGGGACCGGCGCACAGATGGGCGCCGGTCCTTTCATATCCTACTGCGCTCAAGCGAGGCCCGATGCAATACGCCCTCCGGTTCCTGACCGCCCTTTCAAAACTGCCGATGTTCCTGGCCAACCTGTCCCTTTTTGCGCTGATGTGCCTGACCTTTGCAGATGTGCTGATGCGTTCGGTTTTCAATGCCCCGATCGAAGCGGCAACCGAGCTGATCCGTATCGGCATTGCGCTTATCGTGTTCGCCGCCTTGCCGGTTCTGAGCGCCCAGAACGGCCATATCGCCGTTGATCTGTTGGATGGGCCGTTCCGCAGGATGAGACTTGAACGCTGGCGTGATGCGGCTGTAGCCCTGATCTGTGCTGTGATGCTGTGGTATCCGGCGGGCCGTGTTGTCGATCTGGCGGAACGCTCGCGCAGCTACGGCGACGTGACAGAATATCTGTCGATCCCCACCTTTTATATTGCCTATTTCATCGCAGCGATGATCTACGTCACCGCTGTCGCATTGATCGGGCGCGGCCTGCTGCACCTCATTGCGCCGCATATGCTGGAGGCCAAGAATGCTTGAATCCTTCCTTGGCTTTATCGCCGTCTTCGTTCTGGTCCTACTGCGCATCCCGATTGCCTTTGCCATGGGTTTCGTCGGCATGATCGGGCTGATTTACGAAACCAGCTATCGCGCTGCGATTTCGATGGTCGGGCGCTTAATCATCGACACCGCACAGGACTATGGGCTCAGCGTCATTCCCTTGTTCATCCTGATGGGGCTTTTCGTCAACAAGGGTGGGATCAGTCGCGAACTCTACCGCGTCTCGAACGCCTTTCTGGGACATTTCCGTGGCGGTCTGGCCATGGCCACAATCGTGGCCTGCGGTGGGTTTGCGGCCATCTGCGGATCTTCGCTGGCAACGGCGGCAACCATGGCCAAGGTGGCCATGCCGGAAATGCGCAAATACGGATATGCAGACGGTCTTTCCAGTGCCTCCATCGCGGCGGGCGGCACCCTGGGCATCCTCATTCCGCCTTCCGTGATCCTGGTGATCTACGGGCTGCTCACGGAAACATCGATCGGCAAGCTGTTCATCGCGGGCATCGTTCCCGGCTTTCTTGGCGTCCTGTTCTACCTTGCGGCCGTACGCCTGACCGTGATGCGCAACCCAGAGGCAGGCCCTGCCGGGACGCGCGCCACATGGGGCGAACGCCTGCAGGCGCTCAGCCATGTCTGGGCCGTTCTGCTGCTGTTTTTTCTGGTCATCGGCGGCCTTTACGGAGCGCTCAACTTCTGGCCGCTGAACCTCGCCTTTTCCCCTACCGAGGCCGCAGGAATGGGCGCAATGGGCGCTTTCCTGATCGCCCTGGCCCGGGGCAACCTGAATTGGCGAAGCATTCGCGAAGTCCTGGGGGAGACGGCTCTGACCACGGCCTCGCTCTTTGCGGTTCTTATAGGGGCCTGGGTGTTTTCCAACTTCGTCAACCTGGCTGGCCTGCCCGAAGGGCTGCTGGCGCTGGTCACATCGCTTGATCTGGGGCCCTGGGTCGTGATGATCCTGATCATATTGATCTACCTCGGCCTCGGCTGCATCTTCGAAAGCATGTCGATGCTGCTGCTAACCGTGCCGATTTTCTTTCCCCTGATCACATCGCTGGGGTTCGATCCGGTCTGGTTCGGCATCGTTGTCGTCGTTGTGATCGAGATCAGCCTGATCACGCCTCCCGTCGGCTTGAACGTCTTCATCCTCAAAGGGGTGGTTGGTGACGTTTCGACCGCTACCATCTTTCGCGGCGTGACGCCTTTCTGGCTGATGGATATCCTGCGCCTGATCCTGCTGCTCGCCTTCCCTACGCTTGTGCTGTTCTTGCCAAGTCAAATGTAGGAAGCGCGGCGGAACTGGTGCTTGGGGTTTCGTAGGCCGAGGCGCATGTACCACGTGAGGGCGGCTCACCTCGCCGCCACTTCGCAAGGTATCGAGGATGGACCTGCCCCAACGGCAGGTCCAAACGCCTGTCAGCCTTTTCCGCCCAACATCTCCTCAACCAGGCGCTGCACCTCCAACGCCTCTTGCGGGGTGGCAAGCCGGTGAGGTTTGCCCGCCATGCACAGGAGGAGATCGTCCAGCTGCGCTTGCAGCGCGACGGTGCGGCGGTCTGCCGGAGGTTGGGGCACCGGAACGAAGTCGTCCCCTTCCGAGATGGCATGGTCCGAGAAATTCGAAACCCGGTGGCTGGCCTTGCTGCCCTTAATGGTGAACTCCTGACGATCCGGCTGCGCACCGCCGACCGAAGCCAGAATCGACACCGGCAATCCTTCCTCGTTTTCCAGCCGGGCCAACAACGCCGTTTCGCACAGCGCCGGGTCCCCAGGGTAAGAGGGCTGCGCCCAGGAGACGGTGAGCGGGCCAAAGATCCGCTGGGTGAAGAACAGGAAATGCGACAGGACCTCGCGCGTCATGCCGCCTTCGGCGCGGAACCGCAGCCAGTCCGCCGCCTGCTGCCAGGCGCGCGGCCAGGCGGCATAGGTCACCACCATATCCACCCCGACGAGATCGCCCATTTCCCCTGCAAGGGCAGCACTGGAGATATCCGTTAGAGCCGCACCGGCGGCCTGGGTGAAATTCACCGCTGCTGGTACGCCGCTGGCCTTGAGCCCTGCCACCAGCGCCTCGCTTTCCGCCAGATCAACGCCAAGCGGTTTTTCCAGAAACACCGCTTTGCCAGCCGCAGCCGCCGCCAGGGCATAGGCTTTGCGCGGGACCGGTGGGCAAGCAAGATAGACCAGATCAGCCGCCGCGATCGCCGCCTCGGGCGAACCTGTCACCTCAGCCTCGGGCGCCAGTGCCTGCGCGGCTGCGCAAGCGTCCGCAGACGGATCCCAAAGGGCTACCGGAGTGTAGTCTTTGTGCAGGATCAGTTGCTCAAGCATCCGCTGCCCCATGATCCCCAGTCCGATTACCGCTGTCTTCACCGCCATGTTGGCTCCTGTTTTTACTTCCAATTGTATTGATCCAGCATAGCCGGTTCAAAGGTCCCGCCCCACAGAGGTGGATCGGCTACTGTTGTTTGTCATGTGTAGTTACAGACAGATCGGCGCTTCCGCAGCAGGCGCTTTGTGACAATTATCCCTAACACATGCAAAGAGAGCGATGCGACCTGTTTCCGGACCCCCATGCCACAGACGCCGCGATCAAAAGTGACAGCCGCTAAGGTCTCAAAATGAAAACAATCTACGTATGACTGGAGCTTAGCGGCACCTCAATCACAAACCTCCGTTTACCTCACGGCACCTGCAAGTCGGAGTTGTGACCGCAGAAACGATCACAAAGCCCTGCTTTGCCCCTGTTGCCACGGCCAAGATTGCCCCTGGAATTAACCTGTAATGGCCCCAAACGGGCCATCGCCCACTTGCTGAGGGGCGACAGCGAATCCTGCTCTGCTGAGAAAGCTCAAAGATATGGGCGATCGACAGCCCAGCCCAAGCCCGGCAACACACCATTTACCACACAGGCTTTCCGCCTTGTTTTCAATATCTTCGCGATATACCGTCATTCTGTCCTCACGAAACAATGATCTACACCCTTTGTGCGAAACCGGACGCCATACGTATCAATATCGAAGATATCTTTTCATGCTCTCGCCTCTACGCTGCACAACTTGCCCCCAGGGTGTTCCGGTTAGGCCATGACCTGCCTGACACACCTGCATGTTACGCTGGCCGCTGCGACCGCTGCCATGCTCTGGGCGATCTGCGCCATGATCTTGTTCTGGGTCGCACGCAACACCCGCTTTGCGGGTAAGCCCGCCTTTCTGCTGACATTGAGTGCGATGCTGTGGTGGCTGTTTACCGTTGCCGCCGATCTCGCTTCGCCCGGAGAAGCCTGCAAGGTTGCCTGGTCCCTTGCTGCTTGGCCCGGCATCACCTTGCTGCCGATCGCCTGGTCCTTCTTTGTCTTCGACTACACGATGAATTCCAGCCGCAAGCGGCAACCGATCCGGTTGTTGCTCTATGTCGCTCTGCCAATCCTTGTCGCCCTCATCGCTGCCACCAACAGTCAGACGCAGCTGTTGTATGGTCCTGACACCCGGCTTGTGACCGAGGGCAAAAATACATTCGTCATTTTTGACCATGGCCCCCTGTTTTATGCGGTTGCGGCTGGGCTTTATATTTTTGTGAGCACCGCCCTTGGGCTGCTGACCTATGCGCTGATCCGGGCCAGGAAAATCATTCGGCCATTCCTCGCGGTGCTGATTTTCATCACCGCAGCGCCGCTCACGGCCAATCTGGCCTATATCTTCAATGGTTTCACTGTTTTCGGATATGATCCCACGCCCTTCATGTTTGCCGTGACCCTCATCGCGCTGAGCTGGCTGCTGCTGAACAACACGATGATGGATACCGTCGCACAGGGCCGGAGCCTGTTGTTCTATGCCACCCATGATCCGGTGATCATTCTGGACGCAGACGGTCGCTTTGCAGGGGCCAATCCCGCCGCCAAAATGCTGTTTGGTGAAACCCTTCCACGCCATGGCGACACGCTGGATCATCTGGACAAGATCGGTACGACACTGCAGTCATTTCTGAACAGTGGCGTTCTGGCCAACGCGGAACCGATCCGGCTCAACCAGCGTATCTTTGATCTGCGCGCGGTGCCGATCGAAAGCCCGATGCAAAGCAAGAGCCCGCTCCTGGGTTGGTCCGTTTCCCTTGTCGACATCACCGAAAGAGAACGGTCTGCCGAGGCCCTGCGCGAGGCGCTGGCGACAGCAGAAGCCGCCAACCGCGCGAAATCGCATTTTCTGGCGAATGTCAGCCACGAAATCCGTACACCGTTGAATGGCATTCTGGGGATGGCCTCGGTGCTGAGCGAAACCGCGCTGGACAGGGAACAGCATGACTATCTTCGCATTATCGAGGATTCCGGTCAGGTGCTGCTCACGACGATCGGCGATGTTCTCGATCTGTCAAAGATCGAAGCGGGACGGATGGCTCTGGAAACCCGGCCTTTCGCACTCCGCGATGCAATCGAAGGTGCGCGATCACTGTTTTCAGCTAGAGCCGAAGAAAAACACCTGCAGCTCAGCGCCAGCATTCACGAGGATCTGCCTCAGATGATCGTCGGCGACGGACACCGGTTCCGCCAGGTCCTCCACAATCTGGTCTCAAATGCCATCAAGTTCACCCAGTCAGGCAGCGTCACCATCACAGCGGAACCCACGGCTGAGGGCAGCGAGCTGTTGGTCCGGGTCAGTGATACCGGTGCCGGCGTTCCCATCGGGGCCCGGCAGGCGATCTTTCTTCCTTTTCAGCAGGCGGATGCGGGCGACACACGCAAGTTCGGCGGAACCGGTCTGGGGCTGTCGATCTCCCGTCAATTGTGCCACCTGATGGGCGGCAGCCTGGAACTGGCCGATAAAGCCGGGAAAGGCGAAACCTTTGAAATCAGACTACCGCTGGTCCCAGGCCCTGACGTAGACACGGGACCGCTTCAGTCCACCACGGAGGTCGTCACAGTGTCAGACGCTCCGGCGATGGAGGTTCTGGTAGTCGATGACAACAAGACCAACCGGCTGATCCTCGAAAAGTTCCTCTGCCATACCTCCTGCGAGGTCCACAGTGCCTGTAGCGGCGCCGAAGCGCTCGACATGGTGCGCGCTTCTGCCTTTGATGTGGTTCTGATGGATATTCAGATGCCCGGTATGGACGGCGTAGAGGCGACGCAGAAGATCCGTGCCATGGAACAGGCCACCCGTCGGCCGCCCTGCTTTATCGTCGCTGTCACCGCCAACGCCATGCCTGAGCAACTGGAACAATATTTGGCGGCAGGCATGGACGAGGTTCTGGCGAAGCCGGTGTCAAAGCCTCAGTTGCTGTCGCTCTTGCAACAGGTCCCCCGGAAGGCCGCATAGGGGCAGTTCAACGTTCCAGAACCGCCCCCATAGAGGCGGGGCACGTCAAATGTATGATTTGCGCGCAGCCTTAGACCGCGCGCAAATCCACTACCCGCAAGCCCGATTACTTCTGCGCGATGCGCCCATCGGTATAGGGCGAATATGCCCCTTGCTCTGCCAGATATTCCGCCAGCACATCCGCAAGATCGGGACCAAAGTCATAGGCGTTCTTGTCATCGCCCGAGAAGACCTTGTAGCCATCGCCCCCATTGCGCACGTAGTTGTTGGTTACAACCAGATAGGTCTTGGCTGGATCCAGCGGGGTAAATCCGTCGCCCATATCGACCATCACCTCCTGCACGCGCCCTTCGTTCGGGGCAACCGTAGGATCCCAGGTGAAGGTCAGCCCGGCTACCTGCGGAAAGCGGCCTTTGACCTCTTCCACCTGGCTGACACCGTTTTCAAGCGCAGCAACCAGTTCCTGACCTGAGATTTCAAAGGTCGAAAGCGTATTCTGGAACGGCAGGATGGTCAGAACCTCGCCCATCGTCACCTCGCCCGGCTCAAGGCTGGCGCGGATACCGCCCGAGTTGGCAATGGCGATCTGTACGCCCTGATCCTTGACCCGGTCCAGCATCGCATCCGCAACAAGATTACCCATCTGGCATTCCTGAATGCGGCAGGTCTGGCGGTCTCCGTCCACCGCAGCCGCAGCCTCGGCCACCACCTTGTTGCGGATCTCATCAAGCGGCTGCGCCAGTTCGGCGATACGGGCGACGGTGGCTTCATCCTCAGCCACGGTGCCATCCATGATCAGCGGCTCACCTTTCGCCTCGACCAGGTTCCCAGCCTCATCAAAGGTCACGTTCAGCTCGCCCAGAAATTTGCCATAGGCATAGGCTTGCACGATGGCCACACCGTTCACCATCGTCGGATAAGGCCCAACCGCCCGATCCGATACATTGGAGAGATAAGTGTTACTGTGCCCTCCTACGATCACATCGACGCCCTTGGTTTCGGCCGCAACGCGCTGATCTACGCCATAGCCAGAATGGCTCAGCACGATGATCTTGTTGACGCCTTCCGCTGTCAGTCGGTCGACCTCGGCCTGCACGGCAACCACCGGATCGGAGAAGGTGATATTCTTGCCGGGGCTGGCCAGCTCATGTGTGTCTTCGGGCGTAAGGCCGATCAGGCCGATCTTTTCGCCGCCGCGCTCGATCACCGTGGATTTCTTCAGCACATCCGCCAGCGCCGGTTCCGCGCTGACATCGGCGTTGGACATCAGCACCGGAAACCCGACGGAATCCATGAACCCGCGTAGCACCTCGGGGCCATCGTCGAACTCGTGGTTGCCGACGGTCATCCCGTCATAGCCCATCTTGTTCATCATCTCGGCCGCGGCTTTTCCCTTGTAATAGGTGTAAAATAGCGAGCCCTGGAACTGATCGCCGCCATCCACCAGGATCGAATTGTTGCTGCGGTTGCGGGCATCGGCAATCGCGCTCACCAGACGGGCGGAACCGCCAAAGCATTTGCCCTCGGCGTTGTCACCCTCGCGGCAGCCGCTGTCGTATTTGCTGATTGGTTCAAACCGGGAGTGGAAATCATTGGTGTGCAGAATGGTCAGCTTGTAATCGGCGGCCGCAACGCCCGCCGTCAGCCCCAGTGCCGCAACCGACATCAGGAAACGTGTCATCATCATCAGGACTCCCTTGTTTTATGATTGGAGGAATGGTGCGACCAAACAACGCGCCAGTCAAAGGGGAAAAACAACCAGACCGGGTTTCCTAGGGTCAGCCTGCGCAGGCAGTGGGCATCAGCACCACCGGAATACAGGCTTGATTCCATACGCGGCGCGGGGCATCACGATTTCATGCTGATCTACAAAATTTTCCGGGCGGACGAATGGGCCGCATTTGAGGCTGCGGGCACCACCCGTGGCGCGCCGATCGACCTTTCCGATGGCTACATCCACTTTTCCACCGCCGACCAGGCCGCCGAAACCGCGGCCAAGCATTTCGCGGGCGCGGAGGGGCTGTTTCTCCTCGCGCTGGAGGCTGACGCTCTGGGTGATGCGCTGAAATGGGAAGTCTCTCGCGGCGGCGCGGAGTTCCCCCATCTTTATCGCGAAATGAAGCTGGACGAGGTGCTTTGGGCCAAACCGCTGCCGCTGAAGGATGGCCGCCACCAATTCCCGCAGGAGATGACATGAGCCATTATATCGACCCGGACCGCGCCCAGTTCGAAGCCTTCAAGGGGCTCGACCGCGACCAGCCCATCGAGATGCTGAACCTTGTGAAGTTCCGCGACACCGCCGCCTACCCCGAGGATCACGCGCTGGCTGGCACCGGGCTGACGGGGGCCGAGGCTTACAAAAATTACGGCCGCGAAACCGCGCCGATCATCGCCCGCCTCGGCGCCGGTATCGTCTGGCGCGGCAATTGGCAGGCGACCCTGATCGGTCCGGGGGATGAGGTCTGGGACGAAATGTTCATCGCCCGCTACCCCACTGCCCATGCGTTTCTGGAGATGGTGACCGACCCCGAATACCGCAAGGCGGTGGTGCACCGTCAGGCCGCGGTTGAGACCTCGCGCCTGATCCGCACCAGCCCTGCGAAAGGCGGAGCGAGTTTCGGATGAAGCTGACAGAGAAGCTGGCCCTTGCCGCCCTGCACCGCGTTGATCCCGAAACCGCACACGGGCTGTCGATCAAGGCGCTGACATCGGGGTTCACACCGACGCCCGGCCCGGTGACGTCGCCGCGTCTGAAGACAACGCTGGCCGGTATCGAGTTGCCGAACCCGGTGGGTCTGGCGGCAGGGTTTGACAAGAACGCCGAGGCGCTGTTGCCGCTGTCGCGCGCCGGTTTCGGGTTTATCGAGGTGGGCGCCGCAACGCCCCGCCCGCAGCCCGGCAACCCCAAACCGCGCCTGTTCCGCCTGACCGAGGATGGCGCTGCCATCAACCGCTTTGGCTTCAACAACGAAGGCATGGAGGTGATCGGCAAGCGCCTTTCGCAGCGTCCCCGCGATGCCATCATCGGTTTGAACCTTGGCGCCAACAAGGACAGCGAAGACCGCGCTGCCGATTTCGCCCGAGTCCTGGCCCATTGCGGCGCGCATCTGGATTTCGCCACAGTTAACGTGTCCTCCCCCAACACCGAAAAACTGCGCGACCTGCAGGGCAAGGCAGCGCTGTCGGCGCTGCTGGCCGGGGTGATCGAGACCCGCGATGGTCTGCCGCGCCGGGTTCCCGTGTTCCTGAAAATCGCCCCCGATCTGGACCGCGCCGGGATCGAGGATATCGCCGCCGTGGCGCTGGAAAGCGGCATCGATGCGGTGATCGCCACCAACACCACCCTGTCGCGCGAGGGCCTCAAAAGCGCCCATCGGGACGAGGCAGGCGGGCTATCCGGGGCGCCGCTGTTTGATCGCTCTACCCGGGTTCTGGCGCAGCTTTCAGAGCTGTTGCAAGACCGGGTGCCGCTGATCGGGGTTGGCGGGATCAGCAACGCAGAACAAGCCTATGCAAAGATCTGCGCAGGCGCCTCGGCGGTGCAGTTCTACACGGCGATGGTCTTTGGCGGTCTGTCGCTGGCGGGCGATATCGCACGCGGGCTGGATGCCCTATTGGCGCGTGATGGCTTTGACAACGTCGCTCAAGCTGTTGGAACCAAAAGAAAGGACTGGCTGTGATCACCTATTGGCATAATCCTCGCTGCTCAAAATCCCGCGCCGGTCTCGCCCTCTTGGAGGAGCGCGGCGCAGAGGCCGAAGTGCGGCAATATCTGAAAAACGCGCCCAGCCTGGAGGAAATCAAGTCGGTGCAAGCCGCGCTGGACCTGCCTGCAATCGGCATGATGCGCACGGGCGAGAAAACTTTCAAGGAGCTGGGCCTCAGCAAGGACAGCGCCGAGGCGGATCTGCTCGCCGCAATGGCGGAACATCCGATCCTGATCGAACGCCCTATCGCCATCAAGGGTGACCGGGCCGTCATTGGCCGCCCGACCGAGGCTATCGAGGCGCTGCTTTAGGCGGCGACGCTGGCCTCCAACCGTGGATATCGAAGGGCAAGCGTGGCGGCCCGCGCCACGTTCAGCACCATCAGTGCGCCCCAGAGGCCATGATTGCCAAACAGCGGCACCAGAACCAGCAGCGACACCACATAAAGCGTCACCGACTGGATCATCGCAACGCGCATGTCCCGCGTCCATGTGGCGCCGATAAAGACACCATCGAGCATGTAACTGGCCACGCTCAGCACCGGCGCCAGCGCTGCCCAGAAGAGGAACAGCCGCGCCGTGCTGCGCACCTCGGGCGAGGTTGTCATCACATCGATGATTGCACCGCCGCCAAGCGCAAAGGCCAGCGACAGCGCCACCGCCCCGCCAAGCGCCCAGAAAGAGGCCAGCAAGGCCGCCCGGCGCATCCGGTCGCGGCTATTTGCGCCCACGGCGCCGCCCACCAGGGCCTCGGCAGAGAAGGCAAAGCCATCAAGCGCAAAGGCGGTGATCTCCAGAAACTGCAACAGCACCTGATTGGCCGCCAGTTGCACATCGCCAAGATCCGCGCCAATGAACAGGAAGGTGGTGAAGGAGCCGGTCAGAAGAACCGAACGCACCATGATGTCACCATTGACCTGCAGCATGCGGCGCAGCCTTGCGGGGTCGAATACCCGCCCCCAGTCGCGCCACTGATTGCCAACAAAGGCATCGCGGCACAGCCACAGCCCCAGCGCCAGGCCGCTCCATTCGGCGATCAGGGTCGCCGCCGCGACGCCCTCGACGCCCCAGTCGAGGCCCAGAACAAACCACAGATCCAGCAGGATATTGAGCCCGTTCATCCAGATCTGCAGGATGAAGACGCCGCGTGTCCGCTCCATCGCGATCAGCCAGCCGGTCACGGCATAAAGCGCAATTGTGGCAGGTGCCCCCCAGATCCGAATGGTCAGATACTCGCGCGCCAGCGTCTCCACCTCGGCGCTGGCCGGGGCCAGCGCAAAGGCCCCCCAGAACAGAAGCGTCTGAAAGACGATAAAGACGCCACCGGCCAATGCGGCCAGGATCAGCCCGCGCATCAAAAGAGCGCCGGTTTCAGCCATATCCCCGGCGCCACGCGCCTGCGCCGCAAGCCCGGTGGTGCCCATACGCAGGAACCCGAAGATCCAGTAGACGGTGGCCAGGATGACGGCACCAATACCCACGGCGCCAATCGGGGCCGCCTGCCCCATCTGCCCCACCACGCCGGTGTCGACCGCGCCAAGGATCGGCACCGTCACGTTGGACAGCACGATCGGCACCGCGATCTTCAGAACCCGGCCGTGGGTGATTGGCGCCTCGGACGCGGCAGTCATCGCGACACCCGGTTCAATCCTTTTTCACAGGATCCTGCGGGATCAGGAAATGGCCGGTGGCCTGCGCGAACAGCCGGTCCTTGTGATCCTGCCAGGCCTCGACATGGACCGAGGCATAGCGGCGCCCAGCCCGGTTCACCGTCGCCCGCGCATAGGCATCACGCGGCAGGCCAGATCGCAGGTAATCAACTGTGAAATCGATCGTCTTGGGCTGGCGCGGAAGTTTGCCTGCCGTCAGCTCATTCGGGTCCAGCTCGCCGGATTCGATTTTCGGCCACAAATGCGCCCAGTTCAGTGTGACCACTGAGGTGACCTCAAGGAAAGCCGCCGTGACGCCGCCATGGATAGCGGGCAGGAACGGATTGCCGATCAGCTTCTCATCGAAGTTGAGGATCGCCGTCAGCTCATCCCCGCGCCGGTCAAAAGTGATCCCCAGGAAACGGATATAAGGCACGGCCTCGACAAGGGCGGCAAGGGCCGCATCGCGGCGCTGCTTGACCACCTGAACGGGTTCGGGTCGGGAACGGTTCAAAACCCTTTCTCCACTGTGAAGGCACCCGAAGCCGTAGCCACGGGGCGGTCGCTGTCGTCATCCATCGCAACCGCGCGGACAAAGGCGACGTTGCGGGTGATGTGATGGCAGGTGGCCCGGGTGACAATGGTCTGCCCCGGGGTCGCTGCCCGCATGTAATCGATACGCAGATCAATGGTCGCGGTGCCGCCGGGCGCCGAGGGATGGCTCATCACTGCCGCACCGCAGCAGGTGTCCATCACGGCCGAAACCGCGCCGCCATGAATAACGCCCGTTTCTGGATCACCGATCAGTTTTTCATCATAAGCCATGGTGATCTCGGCCATGCCATCGCCGATTTCGGTCAGCACCATGCCCAATTCACGGGCGTGGGGGATGGCTTCGATGAACTGGCGCGCCAGCTGGGTCTTGTCCGCCATAGGGGCGTTCCCTTTGATCTGTTTGGTCTTTGTATGCGCAACCTTGGCCCTGCCCGCCCCAAAGCGCAACCCCGTGATCACAGCGCTCCGTGACGTCGGATGAAGTTGCCTGCTGCGGGTGCTTGCACTGTTTGCCGCAGTTGCATAGGTTCGCGGCCAAGGGGAGAAAGTGGATGACCGAAGCCAGATTGTCATTCAAGGAAATGTGCGCTGCGTTCGACGTGACACCGCGTACATTGCGCTATTACGAGTACATCGAGCTGCTGCAGCCCGATCGCGAAGGGCGGTCGCGGTTCTACGGCCCGCGTGAAAAGGCGCGGATGAAGCTGATCCTGCGCGGACGCCGGTTCGGCTTTCAGCTGGAAGAGATCAGGCAATGGCTGCTGATCCGCGAAAACGAAGGCGATCAGGCACAAATGCAGGCCTTTGTGGAGATGGCGGACCGGCAGATGATCGAGCTGCAAAAGCAGCGCGAGCAGCTGGATGAGGCCATGGAAGAGCTGAGCGCCCTGCGCGTCACCACCCTGGCTCTGGCGAAATAACACGCAAACTCCCGTTTCGGCGGCTCTCGGAATACCGGGTTTCACGCGGCAGCTATGCCTGCGTGGCCGTGCTGTGAAGTGCCCTTGAGCCGCCCGCGCGGCATATCTGACGTGCTGGGTGGGATTCGCCGCACCGCCGCATCGAATCCCGAAAGATCCGACCTGAATTCCACCTTTACCCCTGCTCCGGATCCCCCTTTCGCCGGATTTTTCGGTCGTTCCGGGGTCCGACGCTGCGTCATAAATGGCTCTCTCCACGTCACCCACGCATGTGACGCAGCGTACAGCTTACGTAAACGTCAAGAAGATGTTGTAAAACACGCCTCAGCTGTTCAATTTTAGGCTGCACGCAGCAGTCGAGAGTGACGACGATGACCGAAGAGACAAAATCCATCCGTCAGATGTGCGATGAGTACGACGTGACTCCGCGCACCCTGCGGTTTTACGAAGCCAAGGAACTGTTGTTCCCGATCCGCGACGGCCAGAAACGCCTGTTCACCAAACGGGACGGCGCGCGCCTGAAGCTGATCCTGCGCGGCAAACGGTTTGGCTTCAGCCTTGAGGAAATCCGCCAGCTTCTGGACCTTTATCACATCGGGGACCAGCAGCTGACGCAGCTGTCGCGGACCTATGATGTCGCCTGCGAGCGGCTTGCCGATATGGAACGCCAGCGGGACGAGCTGAACGAAGCGATCGAAGATCTGCAACAGCAGCTGAAATGGGGCGAAAGTGTCATCGCCTCGATGAAATCCGAACAGGAGGCTGCCGAATAACCGGTTGCCCCGCCCCGGCCTTCCGCCCTTCGGGAGGTCACGCCAGACAAACACTGAAGAAATTCAACGAGGACCGCGATGCCCGTTTACAATGCTCCCACCAAGGACACCCAGTTCATCCTGCACGATGTCTTGAAAGTCTCCGAGGCCGCCACGCCGGGATATAGCGAGTTGGAACGCGATTTCACCGGCGCCATTCTGGAAGAGGCTGGTAAGATCAGCTCCGAGGTTCTGCACCCGCTGAACGTGGTGGGTGATACCGAAGGCTGCCGCCTGGAGAACGGGATTGTCTACACCCCGACCGGCTTCAAGGACGCCTTTGAGCAGGTCAAGGAAGGCGGCTGGACCGGCCTTGATATGCCGGAACAATACGGCGGCCAGAACATGCCCTATGTGCTGGGCACCGCAGTGGGTGAGCTGTTCTCCTCGGCCAACCAAGCATTTGTGATGTATCAGGGCCTGACCCATGGCGCCGCCTCGGCGATCCTGGCGCATGGCACCGACGCGCAGAAAGACACCTACCTGCCCAAGATGGTGTCCTGCGAATGGACCGGCACCATGAACCTGACCGAACCGCATTGCGGCACCGATCTGGGTCTGATGCGTACCAAGGCAGAACCGCAGGCAGATGGCACCTACAAGGTGTCAGGCCAGAAGATCTTTATCTCGGCTGGCGATCACGACATGTCCGACAACGTGATCCATTTGGTTCTGGCCAAGATCCCCGGCGGCCCCGAGGGTATCAAGGGCGTCAGCCTGTTCATCGTCCCGAAATTCATCGTCAACGAAGACGGCTCGGTCGGCGAACGCAATGGCGTCTCGGTGGGCAATATCGAAAAGAAGATGGGCATCCACGGCAACTCGACCTGTGTGATGAACTATGATGAGGCGACCGGCTACCTCCTTGGCACCGAGCACAAGGGCATGCGCGCCATGTTCACCATGATGAACGAAGCCCGTCTGGGTGTCGGCATGCAGGGCGTGGCCCAGGCCGAAGCCGCCTATCAGAACGCTGTTGAATACGCCAAGGACCGCCTCCAGGGCCGTGACGTGACCGGCGTCAAGAACCCCGATGGCCCGGCCGATCCGCTGATCGTACACCCGGACATCCGCCGCAGCCTGATGGATCAGAAAAGCTTTGTCGAAGGGGGCCGTGCCTTCCTTCTGTGGGGTGCCACCATGATCGACAAGGCGCACCGCGACGGAGACAAGGACGCCGACGGTCTGGTCTCGCTCTTGACCCCGGTGATCAAGGGCTTCCTCACGGATGAAGGCTACGACATGACCGTGAAGGCGCAGCAGGTCTATGGCGGCCACGGCTATATCGAAGAACACGGCATGAGCCAGTACACCCGCGACGCCCGTATCGCGCAGATCTACGAAGGTGCAAACGGCGTTCAGGCGCTGGATCTGGTGGGCCGCAAGCTGGCGCAGGACGGTGGCAAGCACGTCATGGCCTTCTTTGAGCTGGTGAAAAACTTCTGCAAGGAAAACGGTGGTATCTCTGAGGCTTACGCCAAGGATTTCATTGAGCCCCTGAAGGCCGCGTCGAAGGATCTTCAGGCCGCGGGCATGTATTTCATGCAGAACGGCATGAAGAATCCCAACAACGCGCTCTCTGGCTCTTATGACTTCATGCACATGTTCGGTCATGTCTGCCTTGGCCTGATGTGGGCGCAGATGGCAAAGGCGGCGCATGCGGCGCTGGAGGCCGGAACCTCTGACGCGGCGTTCTACGAGACAAAGCTGACCACCGGCCGTTACTACATGGCACGGCGCCTGCCCGCCACGCAGCTGCACCTTGTGCGCATCCAGAGCGGTGCGGATACGGTGATGGCGCTGGACGCGGCAAGCTTCTGATCCTTTGCCGGGGCGTTCCAACCGGGACGCCCTGCTTTGCCTTCCCTTCCGGCCCGGTGCCCAGACCAAAAGGACCACCGAACCATGCCAAAACGGTTCCGCCTGACCCGCCGCTTTCCGGTTGCCATGACCGAGGATGGTTATCGCAGGCTGAGACGTTTTGCCCATGAGGCCGGGTTGGACGAAGGCGAGGCGCTGTCATTCCTTTTTGAGAATTTCGACAGCGTCACCGATAGCGAAAACCTGACCCACCGGCTGCGTCTTTTCAACAGCGCGCTGGAGGACAGAAAACGATAGGCACGCCGCAACGACGCGTGCTGAAAGGGAGAGACATGAGCACCGAGACCCGTTCCGCCTGGATGACAGACGAGCACCAGATGCTGGCCGACATGACGGCGCAGTTCATCACCAACGAATGGATGCCAAAATACGAAAAATGGCGCAAACAGGGGATGATGGACCGCGAGACGTGGAACCAGGCCGGTGAATTGGGGCTTCTCTGCCCCTCGATCCCCGAGGAATACGGCGGCGCGGGCGGTGATTTCGGGCACGAGGCCGCAATCCTGATCGAAGGCAGCCGCGCCAATCTGGCGAGCTGGGGACATGGCATCCATTCCGGCATCGTTGCGCATTACATTCTTCAGTACGGCACCGAGGAGCAGAAGAAACGTTGGCTGCCCAAGATGGTTTCGGGTGAGCTGGTCGGCGCACTGGCGATGACCGAACCCTCGACCGGGTCGGACGTGCAGCGGATCAAGACCAAGGCCGTGCGCGATG
The DNA here is from genome assembly GCF_041008775.1 of Pseudophaeobacter sp. C1-32P7. Lineage (NCBI taxonomy): Bacteria > Pseudomonadati > Pseudomonadota > Alphaproteobacteria > Rhodobacterales > Roseobacteraceae > Pseudophaeobacter > Pseudophaeobacter sp. C1-32P7. Next base: position 332,897 of record NZ_JAXGFR010000001.1, read on the forward strand.
GCAACGCCTACCGCCTGTCGGGGCAAAAAACCTTTATTACCAATGGCCAGCACGCCAATCTTATTCTGGTTGCAGCCAAGACGGATCCCTCGCAGGGCTCCAAGGGCGTATCGCTGGTTGCGCTTGAGACCGACGGCGCCGAAGGATTCCAGCGCGGGCGCAATCTGGACAAGGTAGGCCTCCATGCCGCCGATACCTCCGAGCTGTTCTTCGACAACGTCGAAATCCCGCCGGAAAACATCCTTGGCCAGGAAGAGGGCAAGGGTTTCTATCAGATGATGCAGCAGTTGCCGCAGGAACGTCTGATCATCGCCTGTGGTGCAGTGGGCGCCATGGAGGGCGCGGTCGAGCGCACCATCGCCTATTGCAAGGAACGCGAAGCCTTTGGCGGCCCGCTCACCCAATTCCAGAACACCCGTTTCAAACTGGTGGAATGCCTGACAAAGACCAAGGTTGCGCGCGCCTTCCTGGATGAATGCATGGCTGAGCATCTGCAAGGCAAGCTGACCGTCGAAAAGGCGGCGATGGCGAAATACTGGACCACCGACACCCAAGGCGAAGTGCTGGATGAATGCGTCCAGATGCATGGCGGTTATGGCTTCATGCAGGAATATGCCGTCGCGGAAATGTGGGCTGACGCCCGGGTGCAGCGCATCTACGGTGGCACTAATGAAATCATGAAAGAACTGATTTCGCGCAGCCTTTGATCTGCTGAATTCCGTGGGAGGATTTGAAGAATGACCATCAAACTGCACTGCTTCGGAGAAAGCGGTAACGCCTATAAGGCCGCCTTGGCGCTTGAGCTGTCGGGCCTTGAGTGGGAGCCTGTCTTTGTTGATTTCTTTGCCGGGGTGAACCGCACGCCGGAATTCCGGGAAATGAACGTGATGGGCGAAGCACCGGTGCTGGAAGACGGCGACATGCGCCTGACCCAGTCAGGCGCCATCCAGCAGTATATCACCGACAAAACGGGAAAATTCGGCGGCGCGCCGGAGGACAAATACGAGGTGCTGCGCTGGGTTCTGTGGGATAACCACAAACTCTCCAGCCAGGCGGGCATGACCCGGTTCCTGATGAACTTCCTACCCGAAGACAAACGCCCCGATCAGGTGATCGGCTTCATGCAGGGACGGCTCAAGGCCGCTTATGCGACGCTGAATGCCCATCTGGACGGGCGCGACTGGATCGTTGGTGACGGGATCACCAATGCCGATCTTTCCTGCTGCGGCTACCTTTATTATCCCGAACCCTTCGGCTTTGACCGCGCCGAATGGCCCCATATCGACGCCTGGCTGACGCGCCTTAGCGAAACACCCGGCTGGCAACACCCCTATGATCTGATGCCCGGCAACCCGTCGGACCGAGCTTGAGGAGATACTTATGACCGAAGCTTATATCTATGACGCGATCCGCACCCCGCGCGGAAAGGGCCGCAAGGACGGCTCCCTGCACGAGGTGACCTCGGTGCGCCTGTCCGCGCTGACACTGAACGCCCTGAAGGCGCGCAACAATCTGGACGGTCACGCCGTCGAGGACGTGATCTGGGGCAACGTCACCCAGGTGATGGAACAGGGCGGCTGCCTTGCGCGCACCGCGGTTCTGGCCTCGGATCTGGACGAAAGCATTCCGGGCCTCGCCATCAACCGTTTCTGTGCCTCGGGCATGGAGGCCGTGAACCTGGCCTCCAACCAGGTGAAGGGCGGCGCAGGCAAGGCCTATATCGCGGGCGGCGTTGAGATGATGGGCCGCGTTGCCATGGGCAGCGATGGCGCGGCCATCGCCGTGGATCCCTCGGTTGCGATGGAAACCTATTTCGTCCCGCAAGGCATCTCGGCCGATATCATCGCCACAGAATACGGCTTTTCGCGTGAGCAGGCCGATGCGCTGGCCGTTGAATCGCAGCGCCGCGCCAAGGAAGCCTGGGACGATGGCCGTTTCGACAAGTCGGTGATCGCCGTCACTGATCAGAACGGTCTGACCATTCTGGACCGCGACGAATATATGCGCCCGCAGACCGACATGCAGAGCCTTGGTGCGTTGAACCCTTCGTTCCAGATGATGGGCGAGCAGATGCCCGGCTTTGATGCTGTGGCCAAGCTGAAGTACCCGCACCTGGAGCGGATCAACCACATCCACCACGCGGGCAACTCCTCTGGCATCGTCGATGGCGCTGCCGCCGTTCTGATCGGCAACAAGGAGTTCGGCGAGGAATACGGCCTGAAACCCCGCGCGCGCATCAAGGCGACGACCAAGATCGGCACCGATCCCACCATCATGCTGACCGGCCCCGTGCCCGCAACGCAGAAGATCCTTGCCGACAACGGCATGGCGATCGGTGATATCGATCTGTTCGAAGTCAACGAAGCCTTTGCCTCGGTCGTGCTGCGCTTCCAGCAGGCGTTTGACGTGGACCCTGCCATCGTGAACCCCAACGGCGGCTCAATCGCCATGGGCCACCCGCTGGGCGCCACCGGCGCGATGATCATCGGCACGCTGCTGGACGAGTTGGAGCGCACCGACAAGGAAACTGGTCTCGCGACGCTCTGCATCGCATCCGGCATGGGCGCGGCCACGATCATCGAGCGCGTCTGATGCCCAAGCTGAACCTGGCCGATATCCCCTGGCGGACCGGCTCCGCCTACCCCGGCAAGCTGGCAGAGGCGGTCGCGGGCCGCTCCAGCCAGCGACTAGGGGATGCGGGTGGCCTCACGCAGTTTGGCGTGAACCTTGTTCAGCTGGAACCGGGTGGCCTGTCGTCCTTGCGCCATTACCACATGGAGCAGGACGAATTCCTGATGGTCACCGCCGGGGTCTGCACCCTGATTGATGATCACGGGGAAACCGAGCTGCACCCCGGCGACTGCGCCACTTTTCCTGCGGGTGAGGCCAACGGCCATCACCTGAAAAACAACACCGACGCGCCGGCCAACTTCCTGGTGGTGGGCACGCGCACCGAAACAGAGACCGCTTATTACAGCGACATAGACATGATGGTGAAGGACGACGCCAATGGCTTCAACTTCACCCGCAAGGACGGCAGCCCGCTGACGGCTGACCAGATCGGAGACGAAACATGACTGAGTTTACGCTTTCCAAGGACGCCGACGGCGTCGCAACCATCACCTGGGATGTGCCCGGCAAGACCATGAACGTGATGTCTTTTGACGGGCTCATGGAACTGGAAGCCGCCATCGACGACGCCCTAGCCGACGACGCGGTCAAGGGCATCGTGATCACCTCGGGCAAGGAAGGCTCCTTTGCCGGCGGCATGGACCTGAACCTGCTGGCGGTGATGAAGGAAGAAGCCGGAGACGATCCCGCACGCGGCGTCTTTGACGGCATCATGAAAATGCACGCCCTGCTACGCAAGATCGAGCTGGCAGGCATGGACCCCAAGACCAAAAAGGGCGGCAAGCCGATTGCCACCGCCCTGCCCGGCACCGCTGCGGGCATCGGTATGGAGTTGCCGCTGTCCACGCATCGCATCTTTGCCGCGGAAAACCCTAAGGCGAAATATGGTCTTCCGGAAATCCTGATCGGTATCTTCCCCGGCGCCGGCGGCACCACCCGCATGGTACGCAAGGTGGGCGCCATCGCAGCCGCGCCGCTGTTGCTCGAAGGCAAGATGCTGGACGCGAAAAAGGCCAAGAGTGCCGGTTATATCGATGAGATCGCAGCCGATCCCGTCGCCGCCGCGAAAGAATGGGTGCTGAATGCCAAACCCGCAGACCTAGTGAAACCCTGGGACGCAAAAGGCTACAAGATGCCCGGCGGCGCGCCCTATCACCCGGCTGGTTTCATGAACTTCGTCGGCGCCTCGGCGATGATCAACGGCAAGACACAGGGCGCCTTCCCGGCGGCCAAGGCGCTTCTGTCGGCGGTCTATGAAGGCGCGCTCGTCGATTTCGACACCGCGCTCAAGATCGAGGCCCGCTGGTTCACCTCCGTGATCATGAACCCCTCCTCCGGCGCGATGATCCGTTCGCTGTTCCTCAACAAGGAAGCCCTGGAAAAAGGCGCCGTGCGGCCCAAGGACGTGCCGGATCAGCGCGTCAAGAAACTCGGCGTTCTGGGTGCGGGCATGATGGGCGCGGGCATCGCGCTGGTTTCGGCGCAGGCCGGTATGGAAGTGGTTCTGGTGGACCGCGATCAGGCCGCAGCCGACAAGGGCAAGGCCTATACCGAAGCTTACCTGGACAAGGGCATCAAACGCGGCAAGGTCACTGCCGAGAAGAAAGAGGCGATGCTGGGCCTGATCAACGCCACCCCCGATCTTGATGCGCTGAAGGGCTGCGATCTGATCATCGAAGCGGTGTTCGAAGATCCCGGCGTCAAGGCCGAGATGACCCAAAAGGTCGAAGCGATCATTCCCGAGGATTGCATCTTTGCCTCCAATACCTCGACCCTGCCGATCACCGATCTGGCCAAGGCGTCGAGCCGTCCTGAGCAGTTCATCGGCATCCACTTCTTCTCTCCGGTTGAGAAGATGCTGCTGGTTGAGATCATCAAGGGCAAGGAAACCGGCGATCGCGCGGTGGCCAAGGCGCTCGACTATGTGCGCCAGATTCGCAAGACCCCGATCGTGGTGAATGATGCGCGTTTCTTCTACGCCAACCGCTGCATCATTCCCTATATCAACGAAGGTCTGCGCATGATCACCGAGGGCGTGTCGCCCGTGCTGATCGACAATGCGGCGCGTCAGCTGGGCTTCCCGGTGGGTCCGATCCAGCTCAACGACGAGACCTCGATCGACCTGGGTGCCAAGATCGCCCGCGCAACCAAGGCTGCCATGGGCGATGCCTATCCCGACAGCCCGGCGGATGATCTGATCTTCTGGATGGAAGGTCTGGGTCGTTTGGGCCGCAAATCCAATGCCGGCTTCTTCGACTATGACGAAAAGGGCAAGCGGGTTGAATACTGGAGAGGCATGCAGGAAAAATACCCGCTGGCCGAAGACCAGCCCGATCTGATCGAAGTGCAGGAACGCCTGATGTTTGCGCAGGTGCTGGAAGCCGTGCGCGCGCTGGAAGAAGGCGTTCTGATGGATATCCGCGAAGGCGACGTGGGTGCAATCCTGGCTTGGGGCTTTGCGCCTTGGTCCGGCGGCCCGCTCAGCTGGCTCGACATCATCGGCACGCCCTATGCTGCCGAACGCTGCGATCAGCTGACCGAAGCCTACGGTGAACGATTTACCTGCCCGGCGTTGCTGCGGGAGATGGCGGAGAAGGGTCAAACCTTCTATGGCCGGTTCAATCCGGATGCAGCCGCCGCTGCTTAAGATTGGGCATTTGAAAAATGAAATGGCCGACCCGAAACCGGGTCGGCCATTTTTGTTTCTTGGTAAGGCTCTATAGTAAAATAAAAGCCCTGACCGGCTCACCCAGTTTTTTATCGGGCGAAACCTCAGATCAGGGACGGAGCTCCCGAAGGGTCAATCGTGGGGCCAGCACCAAAGCCCCCAAGTTGCTCTGCTGCAGCCATGGCCAGCACAAGATCGCGCGCCTCGGGTGCGGCCAGCACATTGTAAAACTCAGGTGCGGCGGCGCCATTCAGAAGATCGCCTTGCATCGGTGCAAAGCCAAGGAAGCCGGCCTCCAAATAGATCACCTCGTCCCGGGCAAAGCGGGGGATGATCAACTCCATCCGCTCGCCTGGATGCAGGCGGCGGATACCGCGATAGCCGTCCAGCGCACAGGCGGGAACCACGGCAAAGGGATCGCCATGGGCGTCCTCGACCAGATCACTTTCCATCAGAACGCCCTGATCCGGCATCAGATACATCGGCACGCGGTTGTTCAGCGCGTCCTGCGGCACCAGCAGTGGGCAGAACACCGGGTCCACGTCGCCTTCACCCACCAGCACCGTTTCGCGCCGCACTTCGACCAGTGGCTGCATGCCATGATCAAAGGTCAAAAGCTGGTCGCCGACAGTCAACGCCTCGACCGGGCGCCAGCCCAGGTTCGACGCCGCATGGGTTCCGGCCAGAAAACCACCCTGCCCAACCGACACCATCGGCGCCGCGCCCTCGGAAAAAGGGTTGCTGCGTTTCTGGAACCAATCAAGCATCTGCGATCCTTTCCGGCCTTTCGGTCCGGGGTGCCTGTCCCCTGCGCCGTTTAGCCTGTTACATCCGTTTCGCGCGGGCGGTTTTGCCCGTCTTAAACAGAGGTAAAGGTTAAACGTTAAAAGAATATTCAAATTGTTTAATTTCTTCAGCGCAGCTTGCCGCCAGTGCGGCGCGACTTTGCAGATCGTAATATTCCCGCCAATCCCGCGCCCGGACCGAGGCATTGGCCCGCTCTAGGTCCAGCCGAAAGCCGAGATGATCAAACAGCGGCTCAGCATCCTTCTCAAAATACTCGATGCGGATATAGGCCTGACACTGTTCGCTCCCGTCCGCATGGCGCATGTAGGAACGCGGCGGATGCGCACGAAACGCCGAAAGCGTATCGGAATGCAGGATAAATTCGCGGAAATCCAAGGCCTTGGATCGCGTGACTGCGGGATGATCGAACGTCTGGTCCCGCAGCCAGTGGTAATAGCTGACCGCCCGATCAAAGGGATTGCGCACCAGAGTAAAGGCAAAAAGCCCCCTCATCTGGTCCTCCGGCAGCAGCCCTTCGATATCTGCGAGGGTGGAATGTTTCCACAACCTACCCCGCGTCTGCACGTCCGTCAGCCGCCGCCGCCGGTTGCGCGCCTTGGGCGTATCCCCCAGCATCATGTCGTCCTTCATCGCCCGCGCCTCCAGCGCCAGCGACAGGGAGGTGCCCCCGGTTTTGGGGATATGAATAAAAACGAAGTTGCGGCCGGGGGACAGGATCATGACCGCAGCCTATGCGGTCCCGTGGGAAAAGAAAACGGCGGACCGCTGCGGTTTACGATCCGCGCAGGGCCAGTGTCGCCCCGGCCAGCACAATCAGTCCGATCCCCGCCATCTGCAGCAGATCCAGCGTCTGACCGAACACAAGCCAGGCAAAGGCGGGTCCGACGATGATCACCGAATATTCGAAGACTGCAACATAAGACGCCTCGCCCTGCTGATAGGCCTTGGTGATCAGGAACACCCCAACGACCGAAGCCATCCCCTGCAGCAGCAGCCAATGCGAAATCTCCCACACTGGCCAGACCCAGCCCCGGGTCACAAACCCATCGGCGCCCTCGGCCACCGGCAACGGCCAGATCGCCAGCCCGCCTAGGGCCACAGCCCCGATCACCGCCTGCGCCAGCAGCATGGCAAACAACATCGACACCGTGCTTTCGCCCCGGCACATCAGCCCGGTCGCCATAGATCCCAGCGCGTAGAACAGCCCGCCACAGACCGGCAGCAGGATCAGCCAGTCGAAATCGGACAGGTCCGGCTGCAACACGCACAGCACACCGACAAACCCCAGCACCACCGCCCCGATGCGGACCGGGCCAATACGGTGCTTCAGAAACAGCACCGAGATCAGCACGATCAGGATCGGCGAGGTGAAAAGCCCGGCCAGCGCCTGCGCCAGCGGCATCAGCGCGACGGCTGAAAAGTAGAACACCATCGACACCGCCACCAGAAAACCCCGCAGCGCCACCGGCCCCAGCCGCTGAGGCCGTAGCCCGCCCAGGCCGGCACGCATCATGACCCAGATCAACGGCAGGGTGATGACCGTACGCAACAAGTAGAACTGCCAGATTCCGATCTGCTCCGCCATGAGCGGCACGGCATTGTCACTGATACCGATGATGGCCATGGCGGCCAGCATCGCCTGCGCGGCTGTGGTCTGGCTGCCTGCCACGCCGGGGGGAATGGTCAATTGTTTCATATCTCTTTCAATGAAAGTAACTTTCGGCAATATCTGTCCTCTAAGCGACACGGCGCAGAATCATGGGAGGAAAATTCATGGGCTGGATGCAGGATGAAACGGGACTGGAAAAAAATGCGGCAAACTATGTTCCGCTGACCCCGCTGTCGCATCTGCGCCGGGCCGCACATGTGTTTTCCGACGTTCCGGCGGTGGTCTATGGCAAGCACCGCAAGACCTATGCCGCTTATTATGATCGCTGCACCCGGCTGGCCTCGGCGCTGGCGGGGATGGGCGTGAAACCAGGCGATGTGGTCGCAACGCTGATCCCCAACCTGCCCGCCCAGGCCGAAGCGCATTTTGGCGTGCCCGCCTGCGGCGCCGTCCTCAACACCATCAACACCCGCCTGGATGTGGACACGGTCGCCTATATCTTTGAGCATGGCGAGGCCAAGGTCGCACTGGTGGACAGCGAATTCCTGGCCCTCGCCGAAGCGGCCAAGGAGCGGATGGAGGGCGACGGACCGATCCTGATCGAAGTGCCGGACACCGAGGCTGGTTTCACCGCTTCTGGCCGCTATTCCGTTTATGAGGACGTGCTAGGCAATGCAGCGCATGATTTCGACTGGATCATGCCCGAGGACGAATGGGAAAGCCTGGCGCTGAATTATACCTCTGGCACCACGGGACGTCCCAAGGGGGTCGTCTATCATCACCGCGGCGCCTACCTGATGACCATGGGCACGGTGATCTCCTGGCGCATGGTGATGCACCCGGTCTACCTAACCATCGTGCCACTGTTTCACTGCAACGGCTGGAACCACACATGGATGATGCCGGTTCTGGGCGGCACGCTGGTCTGCTGCCGCAACATGACCGCGTCTGCTGTCTATAACGCGATTGCGGATGAAGGCGTCACACATTTCGGCGGCGCGCCCATTGTGCTCAACACCATCGTCAACGCCAAGGAAGAGGACCGCCGCGACTTTGACCACACGGTCGAGGTCTTTACCGCCGGCGCCCCGCCTGCCCCGGCAACGCTGGAGAAAATCGAAAAGCTCGGCTTTCACGTGACGCAGGTCTATGGCCTCACCGAGACCTATGGCCATGTCACCGAATGCCTGTGGAAAGGCGGCAGCTGGGACACGCTGGACCAACAGGGCCGCGCCGCGATCAAGGCGCGTCAGGGCGTTGCCTTCCCGATGATGGACCATATCACCGTCGTGGATGACGACATGCATCAGATCCCGATGAATGCCAAGGATCAGGGCGAAATCGTCATGCGCGGCAATTCGGTGATGAAGGGGTATCTGAAAAACCCTGAGGCAACAGCCGAAAGCTTCAAAGGTGGCTACTTCCATTCGGGCGATATCGCGATCCAGCACCCCGATGGCTATATCCAGATCGCCGACCGTGCCAAGGACATCATCATTTCGGGCGGTGAGAATATTTCCTCGGTCGAGGTAGAGGGCGTGCTGATGGCCCACCCGGATGTCAATCTGGCTGCCGTTGTGGCCAAGCAGGACGACAAATGGGGAGAGGTTCCCTGCGCCTTTGTCGAGCTGAAAGAAGGCGCATCTGTGGATGAGGCCGGGCTGATCGCCTTCTCCCGCGAGACGCTGGCTGGGTTCAAGGCGCCCAAAAAGGTGGTGTTCCAGGAGTTGCCCAAGACATCGACCGGGAAAATCCAGAAATTTGAGCTGCGCAAGATCGCAAACGGTCAATAATATCGGCACCGGCGGGCCTGCCCGTCGGTTGCCTCTTGCATTCGCTTACTTTTATTCTTATTTTTGAATATGAAGGCGCCGCAGGGCGCGCGTATCAGAAAGGATAAGACATGACGATCAACAAAGCGGTTATGGCGCTTGCCGGTTTCATGGTGTTGCTGTCCGTGGTGCTGACGCAATTCGTGTCGCCCAACTGGGTCTGGCTGACGGTCTTTGTCGGCGCCAACCTGTTTCAATCGGCCTTCACCGGCTTTTGCCCGGCGGCGATGATCTTTGCCCGTATGGGTTTGAAACCCGCGTGAGGCACGGCGGTCGCTAAGGCGCCCCACTGAGTTGTGAAATCTGCGGCAAAGCGGTTTGCTGCCTTGCCGTGAGGCATGCTATCCTGCGGCAAACAGAACAACCGCAATGATACGGGCAGGCTGAATGACCGCACTCAGGGACTTCGAACGGCTGGAGGCTGCGGGTTTGTGGCGCGCAGCCCCTGATGCGCAGCGCCGGGATGTGATCATCTCGGTCGGCGATGCGACGCTGACCATCACCGACATGAGCGACCGCCCCCTGGCGCATTGGTCCTTGGCGGCGGTCGAACGTGCCAACCCCGGCGAATTCCCGGCGATCTTTCATCCCGATGGCGATCCCGGTGAAACGCTGGAGATCGCAGAAGACGAAAGCACCATGCTCGAGGCGATCGACAAGGTGCGGGCCGCCATTGATAGGCGCCGTCCGCATCCCGGGCGCCTACGCGCGGCAAGCGTCCTTGCCAGTCTGGTCGTCCTTGCGCTGGTGGTATTTCTATGGCTGCCGAGCGCGCTGCAGAACCACGCCGTCAGCGTTGTGCCCGATATCAAGCGCAAGGCGCTGGGTCAGGCGCTGCTTGGCCGGATTGAGCGGGTTACCGGTCAGGCCTGCAGCACGGCGGACACGGTGCCCATTCTGGAAAAACTCGCGCTGCGCACAGGCGTGCGCCGTCTTGTTGTGTTCCGCTCTGGCCTTGCCACCAGCCTGCACCTGCCGGGCGGTATCGTTCTTTTGAACCGGACGTTTGTCGAGGATCACGAAGACCCTGCCGTGGCAGCAGGAGCCGTTTTGGCCGAACGGGCCCGGGCCGAGGCACAGGACCCGCTGGCAGAACTGCTGGCATCAGGCGGTGTGCTGGCCTCTTTCCGGCTTCTGACCACGGGACAGCTGAAACGCGAGACACTCGATCACTATGTTGAAACGGTTCTCAGCACGCCGCGCCCCGAGGTTGCGGATGAGACGCTGCTGGCCGAATTTGCCCGCACCGCGATCCCCTCCACCCCTTACGCCTATGCGCTGGATATCACCGGAGAGACCACCATCGGGCTGATCGAGGCCGATCCGATGGCAGGCCGGGTTCTGGAACCGGTTCTCAATGACCGCGACTGGGTGCGCCTACAGAACATCTGCAGCTAACCCCAGGAAGACACAAAAACGCCCGGGCCAACGGCCCGGGCGCAATGGATTTCCCTGCGCGGAAAAGCGAGTTAGCCCGCCATGAGCTCCTGACCAAAATCATCGTCATAGCCCTGCCCCGCGAGATCCCAATCACCATGGGCACTGGGCGTTGGAGCCGAAGCGAAAGACGAAGACGAGGGTTTGAACTGCGCCACTAGTTGCGCCAGCTCGGTCGCGGCCTGCTGCAACGACTTGCCCTGCTCACTGGATTTCAGAACCATGCTCGCGTTCTGTTGCGTCACCCTGTCCAGCTCGGTCATGCCCGAGTTGATCTCGGAGATGGTCGAGGCCTGCTCACCGGAAGACTCCGCGATCTGGCTGGCCAGGGTCGACACCGACTGGATCTTGGTGATGATCTCGTCCAGAGATTTACCAGCCTCATCAACCAGTTCCACGCCGATCTTGACCTTTTCCGAGCTGCTCTGGATTAGTTCCCGGATTTCATTCGCCGAATTGGCCGACTTCAGCGCCAGCGACCGCACTTCGGAGGCCACCACGGCAAAACCACGGCCGGCCTCGCCCGCGCGCGCCGCCTCAACCCCAGCATTCAGCGCCAGCAGATTGGTCTGGAACGAGATATCGTCGATCACGCTGTTGATCTCCGAAATCTTGCCCGAGGCCTCATTGATCTCCTGCATGGCCACGACGGTCCGCTTCACGATATCACCGCTGCGCATCGCCTCGCTGGTGGTTTCGGCAATAGTGCCTTCGACCGCTTTGGTCTGTTCGGTGGCGGATTGAACATTGGAGGTGATATTGTCCAGTGCAGCCGCAGTTTCTTCCAGGGTCGCCGCCTGATTTTCGGTGCGGCGGGACAGCTCGTCCGTGCCAACCGCCATCTCGCCGATCTGACCTTCAATATCTCCGACCGTGCTCAGCACCCGCCCGATCACGTCATCCAATGCTTCGGCAGTCTGGTTAAAATCGGAGCGCAGTGCGGCATACTCGGCGCTCATTTCCTTGGTGATCCGGTATCCGAGGTTGCCCTTGGACAGGTTGTTCAGACCGTTCGCCAGCTCCTGAACCACATCCGCCTGCTCCTTCGCCGCAGCGCGGGACTGCCCCTCAAGCTCGGCATTGGCGCGCATCGCCTCGACGAATTCGACAACCGCAGCAGCCAGACGCCCCAACTCGTCACCTCGCGCCTTTTCCGGAACCGCGCTGTCGGTGTCACCATTGCGCAGCGCATCGATACGATCAACGATCCGGTCCAGCGGACGCGTGACCGAGGCCGCGGAGAAATAGACGATCAGGCCAATTGCAAGGCAGATCGCAAGACCGATGACCGCCGACTGCAGATAGAGAGCAGAGACGGTGTCCTGGATCGCGCTGTTGTCAAAGCCCATCACCATTTCACCCACAACGGTGCCATCGGTGAGGGAGATCGGAAACTTGACGTAGACCACTTGATTGACCTCGGTGGTCTTCTCCTCTTCCGGATCCGCCAGCAGGGTTTCCACTGCCCCGGTAACTTCCGCGCGCCGGTCCTCGCTTACGAACACCTCGGTAAAGGTCTCACCATCGACCACGACCTGCGCGAACAGAGCGTTTTCCATATCCGCCACGCCCTGGATTGCCCCCTGCGCCGCATCACTGTTGAAATCCCAGACCGCCGCAGCGACCGGAGGCCCGACAAACCGTTGCGCCAGCCCGACCTCATCCTCGAAGGCGTCAATCAAGGCGCTGCTGTGCTTGGACGCCCAGAAGACGGTGTAAGCAATGTTCGATACAACAATGCAGGCGAGGATGGGCAGCAGCAGTTTCTTCTTGATGGACATGCCCAAGAAACGTGAAAGCTGGCGTTTCATTATGGTGCTCCGGTTTGGTGACGAACGTGTCAGTGATCTTGAGGCCAGGCTGCATGCAGAGCTGCGTACACCCCCGGCAAGCAGGGTTCCGGGTTCAAAAATTCTTTTTGGAGGCGCCACGCATGGCGCCCCGTTTTCCCGAAGGAGAGGTTATGCGCCTGCCACACGCAAAGGGGTCGTTCCCCCCGCGAAGGCAGATCGCACAGGGTGGTAGGCGCGGGCCGGGTTAGACCAACACGCCTGCCCCCGCTGCGGATCAGAAGGACATGTAGTTGTCTTCCAGCGCGTCCCGGTATTTGTCGGTCCACCGGGTGTTGATCTCCTGGATGGTTCCATCTGCTTCCAGCTCACCAAAGCAGCGGTCGAAATCAGCGGCAATCGCCGGATCCCGGAAGCTCATGACATAGGGGCTGGGTTCAAAGATGGCACGGAATTCAAGCGGCTGGCTGGCGTCGACACCAGCGGCAGAACCAGCTTCTTGCAGTTGACGGCTGAACTCGGCGAAGAGCATACCATCGCCCAGAATGCCATCGACCCGCTTGCCATAGAGCAGCTTGCTCTGGGTCTTCTGGTCAGCCATCTCGCGATAGGATTTGAAGCCTGCGGTTGCCCCATCCAGACCGGGAATGATGTTGCTCGCGCCCTCAAAGGCCACGATGTTCCAGCCATCCAGATCCGACAGCGCATCGGCCTGCTGCTCTGAAGAGGTCAGGAACGAAACACCATTCTGATAGTTGATGTAGGTCTTGGTTTGAGTCCCGGCTGTGGGCATGCCCAGCGGCACGGTGGCCACCGCATCACCAGACCCTTTTTCGAAGGACTGCCAGTGACGGGTAAAAGGCTGCACCTTGAAAACAGCGCTGTGGCCGCAGTGCCCCAGAACCGCCGAGATAATCTCAGCCTCGCGCCCGGTGCCATCCTGATTGATCATAGGAGGCAGATCACCGGCCATGACTGTAATTTCGGCCGCTACTGCGGGATTAGAAAAGACGAGAAGAGACGCAGACACACATGCTGCAATTCCGAACTTCATACTTCGCTCCTGGTATTGAGTACCAAGCCAAAGAAGTCGATTCGTCTTAACGGGTGCTTATCACTCACGCGCCTGTAGGTTGCAAAAAAGGTCATAACTTCGCGAAAAATTGACCTGCACATAAAATGTGCATCAATGTGGAAGCGCCTCGAAAGCGTTACGAAATAATATTTCCGAAACAAGCCGCACTTTGAACACTTACGTCTCTTTGGCGGATTAACGCATTCCTGCGCAAACAGAGATAGCCGGCCGCCGAAGGCAATCCGCCAATAGAAAACGGGCCCCAAATGGGGCCCGCTGTCCTTCTTCAATTAAGACCGCGCCTTACTCTGCCGCTTCGGCGTAGTCCTCCAGCGGCGGGCAGGTGCAGATCAGATGGCGGTCACCATAGACGTTGTCGACCCGGTTGACCGGTGGCCAGTATTTGTCGACGCGGAAGGCGCCCGGCGGGAAGCAGCCCTGTTCGCGGCTGTAGGGACGGTCCCAATCCTTGACCAGATCCTCCATCGTGTGCGGCGCGTGTTTCAGCGGGTTGTTCTCCCCGTCGATACGGCCTTCCTCGATGTCGCGGATCTCTTCGCGGATCGACAGCATGGCCTCACAGAACCGGTCCAGTTCGGCTTTGGTTTCGGATTCCGTCGGCTCCACCATCAGGGTACCTGCCACCGGCCAGCTCATGGTCGGGGCGTGAAAACCGCTGTCCATCAGACGTTTGGCAACATCGTCCACGGTGACATGAGCACTGTCCGCATAGGGACGCGTGTCCAGGATGCACTCATGCGCGACGCGGCCCGAGGGTCCCTTATACAGGACGTCATAAGCCCCTTCGAGCCGCTTGGCGATGTAGTTGGCGTTGAGGATCGCAACCCGGGTTGCCTGGGTCAGACCGGCGCCCCCCATCATCAGGCAATAGGCCCAGCTGATGGTCAAGATCGAGGCCGACCCGAAAGGCGCACCCGACACCGGACCTTCTTCGCCGCCGGTTTCGGGATGGCCCGGAAGGTGCGAGACCAGGTGCGATTTCACACCGATCGGTCCCATGCCGGGGCCGCCGCCGCCATGCGGGATGGCAAAGGTCTTGTGCAGGTTCAGGTGGCTGACATCGCCGCCCAGATCACCGGGACGGGACAGGCCGACCATGGCGTTCATATTGGCGCCGTCGATATAGACCTGACCGCCCAGATCATGGGTGATCTTGCAGACTTCATGCACGGTTTCCTCGAACACGCCATGGGTCGAGGGATAGGTAATCATGCAGCCCGCAAGGTTGTCGCGGTGCTTTTCAGCCTTGGCCCGGAAATCGTCGAGGTCGATATCGCCATTCTCGGCCGATTTCACCACCACGACCTTCCATCCGACCATCTGCGCCGAGGCCGGGTTGGTGCCATGCGCGGAGACGGGGATCAGGCAGATGTTGCGGTGCCCTTCGCCGCGCGCCCGGTGGTAGGCTGCAATGGTCAGAAGACCGGCGTATTCGCCCTGCGCCCCGGAGTTCGGCTGCATCGAAATCGCGTCATAACCGGTGATCTGACACAGTTTGTCGGACAGATCCGTCACCATCTCGCCATAGCCTTCGGTCTGATCAGCCGGGGCAAAGGGGTGGATATGGGCGAACTCGGGCCAGCTGAGCGGCATCATTTCGGCTGCAGCATTCAGCTTCATGGTGCAGGAACCCAGCGGGATCATCGCCCGGTCCAGCGCCAGATCGCGATCCGCAAGACGACGCATGTAGCGCATCATCTCAGTCTCAGCCCGGTTCATGTGGAAGATCGGATGGGTCAGGTAGTCCGAGGTCCGATGCAGGTTCTCTGGCACCCGGTATTCCGGGGTGAAATCGTCATCCTTGCGGACAATCCCAAAGGCGCGCCAGACGGCTTCGATGGTTTCCGGACGGGTGGTTTCATCCAGCGTGATGCCAACCCGGGTCTCACCAACGCGGCGCAGGTTGATACCTTCGTCGACCGCGGATTTCAGGACTGCCGCCTGCAACGGGCCCACATCGACGGTGATGGTGTCAAAGAACACCTTGGGATCGACCTTGAAGTTCGCCTCTTCCAGCCCTTTGGCCAGACGTACGGTCTTGCGGTGGATACGCTGCGCAATCGCCTTCAGCCCCTTGGGACCATGGAAGACGCCATACATCGAGGCCATCACAGCCAGCAGCGCCTGCGCGGTACAAACGTTCGAGGTCGCCTTTTCGCGGCGGATGTGCTGTTCGCGGGTCTGCAGCGACAGGCGGTATGCCTTGTTGCCATGGGCATCGACCGAGACGCCGACGATCCGGCCCGGCATCGCGCGCTTGTAGGCGTCCTTGGTCGCCATATAGGCCGCGTGCGGCCCGCCTGCCCCCATCGGCACGCCAAACCGCTGGGTCGAGCCGACAGCGATATCGGCGCCCATGGCACCGGGCTCTTTCAGCAGCGTCAGCGCCAGCGGGTCGGCAGTGACCACGGCAATTGCCTTGTGCGCGTGCAGCTTTTCGATATGGGGGGTGAAATCGGTCACGTGACCATAGGTGCCGGGATACTGGAAGATGGCGCCAAACACCTGCTCGGGGTCCATCTTCTCCGGATTGCCGACGATCACCTCGATCCCAAGCGGTTCGGCGCGGGTCTTGATCACGGCGATGTTCTGCGGGTGGCAGTCGCGGTCGACGAAAAACGCCTTGGCCTTGGATTTGGCAACCCGCTGCGCCATGGTCATCGCTTCGGCGGCGGCGGTGGCTTCATCCAGAAGCGAGGCATTCGCAATTTCCAGACCGGTCAGATCGGAAATCATCGTCTGGAAATTCAACAGCGCCTCAAGCCGACCCTGCGAGATTTCCGGCTGATAGGGGGTGTAGGCCGTGTACCAGGCCGGGTTTTCCAGAATGTTGCGCTGGATCGCGGGCGGGGTCACCGTGCCATGATAGCCCTGCCCGATCAGCGAGGTCATCACCTTGTTCTTTTGTGCGACTTCGCGCATGTGGAACAGCAGCTCGCGCTCGGACAGCGGGCGACCAAAATCCAGCGCAGCCTTTTGCCGAATCGACGCCGGAACGGTGTCGTCGATCAGCGCATCCAGACTGTCGGCGCCCACGACGCGCAGCATCTCGTCCATCTCCTCGGGAGACGGGCCGATGTGGCGGCGGTTGGCAAAGTCATACGGCAGGTAGTCCGTCGGTTCAAAAGACATGAGGCACCCCTTCAGGTTCATGTTTCAGGCACAACCCTATCATTCGGGCAGGCCCGTTCGCACAGCGCAGTGGTTCCCCGCCCCCGGATCTGGCGGCGGGGAATGAGAAATCAGCCGATGAACGCCTTGTAACCGGCTTCGTCCATGTAATCGTCCATCGGAGACAGATCGGACGGTTTGATCTTGAAGAACCAGGCTTCGCCTTCGGGGTCTTCGTTGACCTTGCCCGGCTCATCCGCGATGGCTTCGTTGATCTCGACTATCTCGCCGTCCAGCGGCGACAGGATGTCCGAGGCGGCCTTGACGGATTCGATCACCACGATCTCTTCGTCCTTGGTCACTTCGCTGCCGACCTCGGGCAGTTCGACGAACACCACATCGCCCAACTGTTCAGCCGCATGGGCGGTGATGCCCACGGTGATGATCTCGCCTTCGGCCTGCAGCCACTCGTGTTCTTCGGTATATTTCATGTCCACTTTCCCTTTGAACAAACGCGCCTGTTTTTCTGTTTCAGCGCTTGAAGTTGGCCGCCACGAAAGGCAGCGTTGCAACGGTGACGGGGGCGCGTTTGCCGCGCAGCTCGCCATAGATACGGGTGCCGGGCGTGGCCATGTCCGCAGGGACATATCCCATCGCCACCGGGCCGCCCTCGGTGGGACCAAAGCCGCCAGAGGTGATCTTGCCGATGGGCGCGCCGCCCTCGGGTTCGGCAAACAGCTCCACACCTTCGCGCATCGGCGCGCGGCCTTCGGGTTTCAGGCCCACACGGCGCACAGTCGGCCCCTCTGCCATCTCGGCAAAGACATGCGCCGCGCCCGGAAAACCACCTTCGCGGTCGCCGCCCGGGCGACGCACCTTCTGGATGGCCCAAGTGAGCGAGGCCGCCGCCGGGCGGGTCTCTGCGTCAATGTCATGGCCGTAAAGGCACAGACCGCCTTCAAGGCGCAGGGAGTCCCGTGCGCCAAGGCCAATCGGCTCTACATCAGCGTGCGCCAGCAGGCGGCGGGCAAACGCTTCGGCCTGGTCTGCAGGTACGGAGATCTCATAGCCATCCTCGCCCGTGTAGCCCGAGCGGGAGACCCAGATTTCGACCCCATCTGCATCCAGCGTGGCCACATCCATGAATTTCATGTCCGCGGCGGCAGGCGCAATCGCCGAAAGAACCGCCTCGGCCGCAGGACCCTGCAGCGCCAGCAGCGCGCGGTCAGTAATGGGGGTAACAGTCACGGCCGGTTCCAGCGCCGCCTTCATGCGGGCGATATCGGCCTCTTTACAGGCAGCATTCACGACCACGAACAGGTGATCACCGCGATTGGCGAACATCAGATCGTCCTCGATGCCGCCCTGATCGTTGGTGAACAGACCATAGCGCTGGCGCCCTTCCTTGAGGCCCAGCACGTCCATCGGTACCAGCGTTTCGAATGCCTCGGCCACCGCCGCATAGCTCTCCCCGGTCAGGATCACCTGCCCCATGTGGCTGACATCAAAAAGGCCCGCCTTGGCGCGGGTGTGCTTGTGCTCGCCCATGATGCCCATGGGATACTGCACCGGCATCAGATACCCGGCAAAAGGCACCATCTTGCCACCCAGCTCTTCATGCAGGGCAAACAAAGGCGTCTTTTTCAAATCAGACGTGGTTTCATCAGACATGCGTGTCCGTCCCGTTGTCACGGCCGGTCCGATCCATCTGCTCGAATGGGTCCGGCATCCAAGTTCTGCGCAGATTTCGCCTGCACACTTCGATGCCCCCTCTGTCCCTTGCGCCTGAGATCGCTATCCCTTCGGCGCCCCGATACCTACGCCGGGGTCTCTCCAGAGTTTACTGCGCAGGCGGTCCCTGTGGCCTGAGAGTTTCCGGGGCGGTTGCTCCTTCGGCACCGGTTGGAGCGAGGTGATTCCGCTCCGCTGCGGTTCTCCCGTCTGCGCGCCCCGAAACTAACAGCGCGCCGCCCGCCGTTCAAGACGCAAACGGCAGCAATACTGTCGCTTTCAAGGAAGTTTGATGCCGATTTCAGAACAGGTTGAAATATTCGGCCTGTTCCCATTCGCTGATGGTGTTCAGGTAACGATCCCATTCGAAGCGTTTGAGATGGGACAGATACCCGGTGAAGCCCTCCCCCAGAACGCCGCTGAACAGATCGCTCCCTGCCTCGAATGCCGCCAGTGCCTCGCCCAGCGATTTCGGAAATTCCTGCGCCCCCTCACCATAGGGAGAGGTTGTGGGCAACGGCGCCTTGAGCCCCGCCGCAATTCCAGCGCCGCCCGCGATCAGCTGTGCGGCAAAGGCGTAATAGGGGTTTGCCGAACTGTCCGGCGCGCGGTTTTCGATCCGGCTCGCGGGATCGCCGGGCGCCATCAGCCCGCGCAGCATGGCGCCGCGGTTGTCGGCGCCCCACTGGATCCGGTTCGGCGCCAGCTGGAACGGCATATAGCGTTTGTAGCTGTTGACCGTCGGTGCGATCATCAGCGACGAAGCCTCCGCATGGGTCAGCAGCCCGGCGATCCAGCCCGACGCCTCGGCGCTAAGGCTGCCATCCGCCTGCGGCATGAACAGGTTGCGGCCTGTGGCGATATCCTGCAGCGACTGATGCACGTGCCAGCCGTTGGCCATCGCGTTCTCCAGCCGCGGCTTGGCCATGAAGCTAGCGTGCAATCCTTCGCGGGCACATACTTCCTTGACCATGGTACGGAACATCACCATGGCGTCCGCCTGCGTCACCGGATCGGCAGGGGCAAAGGTCAGCTCGACCTGGCTTGGCCCCATTTCAATCTCGACCGAGCGCACCTTCAGCCCCAGCCCCTGCGCGTTGCGGCGGATGAGATCCAGCACGCTTTCCATTTCGCCATAACGGGTTTCGGTCAGATACTGGTACCCCTGCGCCAGATTGCGGGTCTCAACCGGCGCGCCAGGCATGCCCGACTGACCGTGTTCGCGGGCATCGCTGGTCCGCTCAAAGACCTGAAATTCCACCTCCAGCCCCAATGTTGCAGCCATGCCCTGCACGGCCAGCCGATCCACCGCCGTCTGCAGCACGGCTTGCGAGGCAAAGGGAACCGGGCTGCCATCGCGCATCACCGGCGTGCAGAGGATCCAGGCCGAATGCGGCGACCACGGCAGTACGCGGAAAGTCTCCGGACGCGGCACCAGCAGCACATCACTCGCCCCCTGCATCAGGCTGGCAGGACTGTCATCTGCCTCGCTCCAGACGGGAAAGGCGGTGCGATGCGAGGTATCTTTCAACAGCAAAGTCGAAGGCACATTGAGCCCCGCAGAGAACAGGCTATCAAAGGCGTCGGCCACGATGGTTTTGCCACGCAGGATGCCGTGCTGATCGGCAAACAGAACCCGGACGGTTTCTATACCCTCTGACCTGACCCTTTGCAGCAGATCCGCCGCCCCAGCGCGGCATGCATCGGACAAGAGGCCAAGACGGGCCAGCTTGCCTGTGGAAATATCTTCGGCCATCTCGCCTCTTTCATCGCTATGCATCCGACCCTACCGGGGCCGGTGCTGGCTGTGGTGTTGCGTTGCTTCCGGGACGGTTCAGACGCTCGCATCCCAGGAGCACTGGCCGCGGCGCGCATCGTCTGCCTCTTCCGCCGCCTTTTGCCAATCGCCGTCCTGGGCGATTGAGTCATTGGAAATAGGCCCGAAAATGCTGCCAAGGTCCAGTCCGCCCGCCATCGGAAGATCCGCTTCGCGGCCCTCCTTGACGGCCGCAATCGCTGCCCGCAGCATACGACGGTAGCGGATGATGGCCACATCCGACTTGCCCAGATGCTCCTGCGTGCGGTCCTGAATGGCGCCCATGCTTTCAACTGCCCATTGATCGTGCACGTTGATGTCGAGCCCCATGCCCGTATAGGTCTCGCTTTCCTGCTCGGCCGGGTTATAGCCGTATTCGTTGCGCTTGTTCTTTTTCGGCGCATAGCTGGGCAGCACGTGTTCCTTGAGGCGCTGTTCGCGCATCAGCTCCTTGTTCACCGGTTTGTCGAAGCTGGTGAACATCGAATACCAATAACAATTCTCGTCATCGATCGGCACGTGCCACTGGGTGATGGTCATTTCCCGGCTCATCGGAATGCAGATCGCCTCGGGGAAGATCTGGTTGGTGACCCGCACGTGGCTGCGGCCATCCTCCATGTGGCGCAGGGCGGTGATTTTCAGCCCGTGATCGGCCTCTTCCACCTGAATTTCCGGGCGCGGATAGTCGCGCAGCAGCTTGGTCATCGGGATTTCGGTGTTGCCCGCCTTATCGCGGAACTGCTTGCCATAGCTGTCGGCGGGATCTTCATCCTGCAGGAAGCGGTGCAGGAAAGAGGCATGCGCCGGGTCGATCCCCACTTCCAGTGCCTGCAGCCAGTTGCACTCCCACAGGCCCTTGAAGGCAAAGACATGCGTATCGGGTGCCCGGAAACAGTCAAAGTTGGGGAATTCCGGCGGCTCTCCCGGCCCCATATAGGCCCAGACGATACCGTTCTTTTCGACCACCGGGTAAGACGCGGTCTGGATCTTCTCGTGCATCCGGCTGCCTTCCGGCTCACCCGGCTGCTCGACGCATTGCCCAGAACGGTTGAAATGCCAGCCATGGAAGGGGCAGCGCAGACCGTTATCCTCAAGCCGCCCATAGCACATGTCTGCGCCCCGGTGCGGACAGTGCCGCCCGATGAGGCCGAGCTTGCCTTCGGTATCGCGGAACAGCACCAGATCCTCGCCCAGCAGACGCACCGGCACCACCGGGCGCCCCTGCTGCAATTCATCCGAGAGCGCCGCAGGCTGCCAATAGCGGCGCAGCACCTCTCCGGCATCGCTCCCCTTTCCGACGCGTGTCAGACTGTCGTTGAGTTCCTGGCTGATCATGGCGGGATCCTTATTCCTGTCTGCAATAATTCGAACCGAAGGTAACAGGCTGCAACGAGTGACTTGACGAAGTTCGAAATACGCACCAATATATGTTGATACGCACAATTACTGCGCAGCCTGAGGATCGGTGTCAAGACCTGTTCCCCTTATGGCGAGCGGCTTCTTTGGGACTTCGAATGAACAAACCTCCTCAGGACCGGAACATTTCATCCAGCTTTGCCAAGGGTCTGGCCGTCATGGCGACCTTTGACGCCGAAACACCCAGCCTCACCCTAGCCGAAATCGCGCGCCGCAGCGGACAGGAGCGGGCAACTGCGCGCCGGGGGGCCCTGACACTGGTGCAAGCCGGGTATCTGCGGCAGGACGGCCGCATGCTATCGTTGACGCCGCGGGTTCTGGCGCTCGCGGGCGGTTTCCTGCAGGCCAACCAGTTCGGCCACCGGGTTCAGCCGGTGCTGAACCAGCATGCCCGCAAGCTGGAGGTCGGCATTACCCTGTGCATTCTGGATCAGGACCGGGTTCTGCTGTTGGCACAATCCACCGTCGATCAAGGACCGGTCACCTACGGCTTTACTGCGGGGGCGCATATCCCGCTGCTGCACACCAGTCTCGGACGGATGCTTCTGGCCTGCCTACCGCCCGAGGAGGCGGGCGAAGCCGTCGCGCGCGCGGATAAACCGCGCCATACGGAGCAGTCCCTGACCCACCCCGAAGACATCACCAATCAGGTCGACCTCGCCCGTCGTCAGGGCTGGTGCCTGACCGACAGCGAATTCGAACCAGGCATCCTTGGCCTTGCGGTGCCCGTCTCCGTTCCGGGACAAACTCCAATCGTGGTTGGCGCCTCCGTCCCGCGCGGAAACAACCCCGAGGCCGACACTGGCGATCTGCTGCAAGGATTACAACTCTGCGCCGCTGATCTGCGCCAGTCCAAAGCCGTGGACTGCCTCTGATCGTTGCCCGCTCGCACCCCGGGGCGCCGACTCCGGGGCATATTCAAAAATTATTGAACAATGTTTTTACCACGCCGCACCTTGGACCCGCGCGCGCATCGGCTCATAGTCGCTCCTGACGCGCGGTAACCGCCTGCCCAAACAATGCCAGGCGGGACGGTCCGCGCCCCATCAGAGCCTCACAAAGGACGGCGGCACCATGACAGAGCGCAGCTATTTCACCCCAACAGGCGGGCACCCCGGGCAGGACCAGCTGCTGACAGACCGGGCCATGTTCACCGACGCCTATGCGGTCATTCCCAAGGGCACCATGCGGGACATCGTCACCTCGGTCCTGCCGGGCTGGCAGGGCATGCGCATGTGGGTGATCGCGCGCCCGCTCAGCGGGTTTGCCGAAACCTTCTCTCAATATATCGTCGAGCTGCAACCGGGCGGCGGCTCTGACACCCCGGAAACCGATCCGGCTGCGCAGGGCAGCCTGTTTGTTACCGCTGGCCAGGTCGAGCTCAGCATCGACGGCACCGCGCATGTGCTGGAGGAAGGCGGGTTTGCCTATGTGCCCCCGGGCAGCGACTGGTCGCTGCGCAATCCCGCCGCAGACACCGCCACCTTCCACTGGATCCGCAAACAGTGGCAGTCCGCACCGGGCCTGACCGCGCCCGCCTTTTTCACCGTCAATGAAAAGGATCTGTCACCCCATATGATGCCTGGAACCGAGGGGCGCTGGGGCACCACGCGCTTCATGGATCCCGAAGACCTCTCCCATGACATGCATGTGACCATCGTTACCTTTGAACCCGGCGGCACCATTCCTTTTGCCGAAACCCATGTGATGGAGCACGGACTTTATGTGCTGGAAGGCAAGGCTGTCTACCGGCTCAATCAGGACTGGGTCGAGGTGGAAGCCGGTGATTTCATGTGGCTCCGCGCTTTCTGCCCACAGGCCTGCTATGCGGGTGGACCGGGCCGGTTCCGCTACCTGCTTTACAAGGATGTGAACCGCCATATGCCGCTCACGCCCCTTCGCTGAACGGCCGGGTCGGCGGCTTTTCCTCGGACGCCCCATTGCAAACCGCAGCCGCGACGCTAGGCTGCGAGTACGTCTTTGCCTTCAGGAGCAGTCCGATGACTTTTGCTTTTGCCCCGGCCCGCACCCTTGCCCGCCTTGTTTTCAGCCGCCGCACAACGGTTCCCACTCTGGCGCTTTGCGCGACGCTCGGCGCGGGTATGCTGACGCTGCCCCCCACACCCGCCGCGGCCGGGGAGAAGGTGCAGGGAAGTCAGGTTACAATTCTGGGCCGCACCTGGATCGTCAGCCCTGTCGGCGATGGCACCGGTCGCTACCGGGCCGAGCGGCTGAACCGCAAGCTGGAAGCCTTCCGCCCGCCTGCAATGATCAGCGCCCGTCAGGCTGCCCGCGCCTACAAGGCCGCCACCGGTTGCACCGTCCGCCGCGACAGCATGCTGCGCACGATCTCCGGCGTCTACTACGCCGATCTGGTCTGCCGGTCGCGGTAACCGCGTACCGCGACGCCGCACGGCGCCTGCCACTCGCTCCCTTTTGCCCTCCCATTCAGATATTCATCGCCCCAATCCGGACCGGCTGCGCCGCTCCATTTCCGGGGCCGGAGAACAATTCATGAAAATTGCCATCAACGGATTTGGCCGCATTGGCCGCACCATCCTGCGCCAGATCCTGACACTGCCCGGATCCGAAAGCATCCAGATCGCCCGGATCAACGATATCGCACCGCTCGATATCTGCGCCTACCTGTTCCAATACGACAGCACATTCGGCCCCTTCCCCGCGCCGGTGGAGACAGGAGAAGCCAGCCTGCACGTGATGGGGCGCACTATCCCGGTCAGCCATGCAGCGGACCTGACTGAGGTCGATCTGTCCGGTGTCGATGTGGTTCTCGAATGCACCGGCATCGCCCGAACCTCCGACGTGGCGCAACGCGGCCTGCAGGCCGGCGCGCGCAAGGTGCTGATCTCCGGCCCCTCCCCCGCCGCCGAACGCACCGTGGTTCTGGGCGCCAACGAGGATAGGCTGACAGACGCCCGCATCGTCTCCAACGCCTCCTGCACCACCAATGCCCTGGCGCCGCTGGTACGCCTGCTGGATGAGCTCGCGGGCATTGCTTCAGCCCATATGACCACGATCCACTGCTACACCAATTCGCAGCCGCTGGTAGATGCGCCCCGCGGCGATTTCGCCCGTTCTCGTGCGGCGGCAATGTCGATGGTTCCGACCACCAGCTCGGCCACTCACCTGATCGACGAGGTCCTGCCGCAGCTGAAGGGCCGGATCAGCGGCGCTGCCGTCAGGGTGCCTGCCGCCAGTGTTTCCGCCGTCGATCTGGTGGCTAGCCTTGAAACCCCGTTCAGCGAAACTGACGCCCTCAGCGCGCTGAAGAAAGCCGTCGAAGGCTCTCCGGTGCTGGGCTGGACCGATCTGCCCCTGGTTTCCTCGGATCTGCGGGCCCGGCCGGAATCACTGGTGATCGCAGCGCCGGAAACCCGGATGTGCGGCGACAGACAGATCCGTCTGTTCGGCTGGTATGACAACGAGTGGGGCTTTTCCGCGCGCATGCTGGATGTGGCCCGGCTGATGGCGCAAAGCTGACCTCATCCCCGGCCCGATCTTGGCCCCGCTCCCAAGGTCTGGGTTCGGGGTCAAGGGCAGCGCAGCTGCCGCGCCTTGGCGCGGGCTCCCCTTGAGGCCGAAACCAGTCCAATAGAATGGCGCAGGTGCCTGAAGGCAGACCTGCCCTTTAGGCACCTCTCAGCAAAAAGAAAAGCGCCGCGCGGCAGCGCGGCGCCCGGCCCAACGGGACCAGATCATCACAGGATGATCGCAGGACGGGCGGGAGAAACCCGCCAGTCCCGTAAAGCTGGCTCAGTCGTGCCCGAGGCTGCCCTGACCATGCCCCGACATGCCGCCCGAGACTTCCTCGGTGGCGCTGCCGGGCAGTTCCATGGGCAGCACCAGGTTCAGCACGATGGCGATTACCGCCGCAGGCAGTAGACCGCTGGTCATCAGGATCCGCAGCGTATCGGGCAGATACTGAACCGCACCGGGTTCCAGCTGCAGCCCCAGCCCCACCGACAGGGAGATTGCAAAGATCACCATGTTACGCCGGTTCCAGTCCACATCGGACAGCATCGAAATACCCGCTGCGACCACCATGCCGAACATGACGATGACGCCGCCCCCCAGCACCTCGATCGGAATGGTGCGGATAATGGCGCCGACCTTGGGCACCAGGCCGCAAATGATCAGAAAGATCGCGCCGCAGGTCACCACATGGCGGCTCATCACGCCGGTCATGGCGATAAGGCCGACGTTCTGGCTGAAAGATGTATTCGGCAGCCCGCCAAAGATCCCCGCAACCGCCGTGCCCAGACCATCGGCATAGGTCGCTCCGGCGATCTCTTTGTCGGTGGCCTCGCGCCCGGCGCCACCCTGAGTGATGCCGCTGACATCACCCACGGTCTCAACAGCCGAGACAAAGGCCATCAGGCAGAAACCCAGGATCGCGGCGAAGGAGAACTCGAACCCGTATTTGAACGGCACCGGCAAGGCAAAGGCCGACGCGCGCGACCAGCTGGTTCCGATGGCCTCAAAGCTCACCATGCCGACCATCAGCGCGTAGATATAGCCCACGATCAGCCCCAGAAGCACCGCCGAAACCGACAGCATGCCACGGGCAAAGAATTTCAGCCCCAAGGTGGCAAAGATCACGATCAACGCGGCCGACCAGTTCAAGAGCGAGCCGTATTCCGGCTTGCCGATGGCAGGCACGCCGCCTGCCGCGTACTGGATGCCGACCTTGACCAGCGCCAGACCAATCATCGTCACCACCAGCCCGGTCACCAGCGGCGGCAGGGCAAAACGGATCTTGCCGATCACGGTCCCGAGCAACGCATGAAACAGGCCGCCGATCAGGACACCGCCATAAAGCGCGCCCAGCGCATCGACGCCCTTGCCCGCGACCAGCGGGATCATGATCGGCAGAAAGGCAAAGCTGGTGCCCTGCACGATCGGAAGCGCGGCGCCAACCGGGCCGAGGGTGATCGTCTGCAGCAGCGTCGCCACCCCGGCAAACAGCATCGACATCTGGATCATGTACAACAGCTCGGGAAAGTCGGGCGAGTTCGAACCAAACCCGAACCCCGCCGCCCCGGCGACGATGATCGCTGGCGTCACATTGGACACGAACATCGCAAGCACATGCTGGATCCCCAGCGGTATCGCCTGGGTCAGCGGTGGCGTGTAATTCGGATCGCGCAGCTCTGCTGCCGTTCCGATGGAACCATCTGCCATTTTCATTTCCCTCTTCTGTTGGATCTGTTGGTATTTTTGTTGGTGCCACCTCTTTTCGGGTGGGCTTGAAAACAGACGAGGCGCCCGTCAGGGGCGCCTCACCTCATATGCGGTATCGAACCAGTGTTCCTGCAGATTTGCGCCGGGACCGATCCGGTCCACCACGGCAAAGAGGCCGGGTTCGCACAGCGGCGTCAACACGCCGTGCCAAGTGCCACGGTGGAAATTGATGGCCTGACCCGGCTCTGTCTCAAAAGCCAGCGGCCTGCCCGGCGCATCGCCCAAATCTTGGGCAACAACCACAAGGAAACCCTGCCCCCCCATGGGGATAAAGGCCTGGCTTCCCTCCGGGTGGCGCTCCACCATTTCCAGCCGCATCGGCAGGCTGCGGGGCTCGGCGTTGAACAGGCTGAGGCCCGCGCGCCCGTCCGCAAAATCCATCTTTGCCCGGTCGTGATAACGCCCGCACAGGCCCTGATTGATGATCTTGTCGGGCGCGCCGGAAATGTCGATCAGATCCCCGAACGGTGCAAAGGCTTCGGCGCTGATCGGCGTGATCTCGATGATCTCACTCATGGCAGGAGATCCTTCAGGCGAAATTCGGCAATCCGTTCAACCTGTCGGCAGGCCTCGGCAAATTCGGTATCCCGGTCGTTTTCGATCCGCCGTTCAAAGGCCGCCAGGATCGATGCCTTGTCGTGATCGCGCACGGCGATGATGAAGGGGAAACCGTGTTTTTCCACATAAGCAGTGTTGAGCTGCGTGAAGCTCTCCCGCTCAGCGTCAGTCAACGCGTCCAGCCCGGCGCTGGCCTGCTCTGAAGTGCTTTCTGCAGTCAGGCGTTTCGCCGCGGCCAGCTTTCCGGCCAGATCCGGATGGGCGGTCAGCACGCCCAAACGCTCAGCCTCGCTGGCGGAGCGGAACATCCGGCACAGCGCATTGTGCAGCCCCAGTGCCGTGTCATGCGCCGGTCCCAGCTCCAGATCAAAGGCGCGTTCGGCGATCCAGGGGGAATGTTCGAAGATGCCGCCATAGGCCGCAACAAAGCTTTCCCGCTCCATCTGGCTCGGACGCGTGTAGCGCTTGTGCGGGTGGGTCTCTGCCCAGTGATCGGCGATATCGGCCCGGCGCGGACACCAGACGCCCTCAAACCCTTGGATATAATCAAGGAACCTCTTCAGCCCTGCGGCCTTGCCCGGTCTGCCGATCAGACGGCAATGCAGACCCACCGACATCATCTTGGGCGCTCCGGCCTCTCCTTCGGCATAGAGCACGTCAAAGGCGTCCTTCAGATACTGAAAGAACTGCTCGCCCGTGATGTAGCCCGGCGCGGTGGCAAAGCGCATGTCGTTGGCTTCCAGTGTGTAGGGAATGATCAGCTGGTCCCGATCGCCCACCTCGAGCCAATAGGGCAGATCGTCGTCATAGGTATCCGAGATATAGTCGAACCCGCCTTCCTCTGCGACCAGCCGCACAGTATTGGCGCTGCACCGCCCGGTGTACCAGCCGCGCGGGCGGGTTCCGACCACCTCGGTATGAAGGCGCACCGCCTCAGCGATCGCTGCGCGTTCCTCCGCCTCGGGCATGTCCTTGTGCTCGACCCATTTCAGCCCATGGCTGGCGATCTCCCACCCAGCGGACTTCATCGCGGCCACCTGCTCCGGGGAGCGCGCCAGCGCAGAGGCGACGCCATAGATGGTGACCGGGATACTCGCCCCGGTGAACATCCGGTGCAGCCGCCAGAACCCGGCGCGGGCGCCGTATTCGTAGATCGACTCCATGTTCCAGTGCCGCTGCCCCGGCCAGGGCGCGGCCCCGGCGATATCCGACAGAAAGGCTTCAGACCCGGCATCCCCGTGCAGCACGCAATTCTCGCCGCCCTCTTCGTAGTTAAGCACGAATTGCACCGCGACCTTCGCACCGCCCGGCCAGGCTGCATCCGGAGGGGTGGCGCCATAGCCGATCATATTGCGCGGATATCTGTTCATGGTCTGCTGTCTCTTTGTTGATGTCGCCCGCCACTTTGGCAGGCAACCGCAAGCATAACCTCTATAATGGCAGAAGACCTGGCCCTTTTATCAAAATTTCCCGAAAACACTGTCAATCCGGCGCCATTTGCTCAACTCTCGCGCTTGGTGCAGGAAGAACAGACATAGCGAAGGAACTGCCAATGACCGGATACCTTACCACCCATGTTCTGGATACCGCCCGCGGCTGCCCGGCCGAGGGGCTGTCGATCACGCTTTATCGTGTCGAAGGTGGCACCCGGACCGAGCTGGCGCAGATGCAGACCAACGCGGATGGACGCACCGACAGCCCGATCCTGCCACAGGGGAAGTTTGCGACCGGCACTTACGAGTTGGAGTTCGACGCAGGCGGCTATCTGCGCGCCACCGGTCAGACCGCAGAGGAGCCACTGTTCCTCGACATCGTGCCGATCCAGTTTGGCATCAGCGATCCAGAGGCCCACTACCACGTGCCGCTGCTACTATCGCCCTATGGTTATTCCACCTACCGTGGCAGCTGAACGCCGCATCGGTCAGGCGCCGGGATCCTCGGCGCCTGTTTCGGTCTGGCGCATCGCCCGCGCCATCCGCTCGGTCATGAAATCCATGAACAGCCGGGTTTTCGGATCCTGATGGCGCCGGTGGGTGTAAAGACAGGCCATCTGCACCGGCACCGGCGGCGTCGCGGTTGCAACCGGCACCAGCCGCCCGGCCTCCAGATGCGGCGCCACCTCGAACACGGGTTTGAGGGCGATCCCCTCACCAGCCAGAGCCCAATCGGTCAGCACATCGCCATCATCGCATTCATAGCGCCCGGAAACGGCAAAACGCTGCGGCCCCTCCGGAGTTTGCAGCCTCCACTGGAACTCGCTGGCACCGGGATAACGCAGGTTGAGACAATTGTGCCCCTCTCGGATCAGTGCCGCGCCGTCCTTTGGCATGCCACAGCGAGCAATATACTCCGGCGCCGCAACCAGAACCCGGCGGCAATCGGCGATCTTGCGGATCCGCAGGGTGCTGTCTTCAGGTTGCCCCAGAAAAAACGCCAAATCCAGCCCTTCGGTGGTCAGATCCACCGCCCGGTCCGATAGTCGCAGGCGCAGGTTGATTTCAGGATAGCTCGCCAGGAATTCCGGCACCGCAGGCGCAACCAATCGCCGCCCCAGTCCCAGAGGCGCCGCTACGAACAGCGTGCCGCGCGGCGCATCGGTCAGATGCATCACCTTCGCCTCAGCCTGATCCACCGCATCCAGAACCGTGACCGCGCCGCTATAGAACACCTGCCCCTGCTCGGTCGCGGTCAGGTTGCGAGTGGTGCGCTGGAACAGACGAACGCCCAGATAATCCTCAAGCTGGGAAATCCGTGCCGAAGTAACAGCCGGAGAGATCCGCAGATCCCGCCCTGCCGCCGACATGGAGCCAAGTTCATAGACACGCACAAAAGTGCGGATATTGTCGAGGTAAGACATGGACGGGGCCGATATTATTCCAGAATTTTTGATACAGCTTGGATTTTATCTGCAATACCGAAGAATGTCCCCCTTGCCTAGGGTAAGGACCAGAGACCGGACTGAGACCAGAAAGCAAAGACAATAGGGGCGTTTGCGCATGTATGAACTCGTGATGATGTGGGATTGGCTGGGCTTTGCCATCCGCTGGCTGCATGTGATCACCGCGATCGCCTGGATCGGCTCGTCCTTCTATTTCATCGCGCTGGACCTGGGCCTGCGCAAGGCCGCGGATCTGCCCCCCGGCGCCCATGGCGAGGAATGGCAGGTCCACGGCGGCGGCTTCTACCATATCCGCAAATACCTGGTGGCCCCGGCCGAGATGCCGGAGCATCTGATCTGGTTCAAATGGGAAAGCTATTCCACCTGGCTCTCCGGCTTTGCGCTGCTGATGGTGGTCTACTGGGCCGGGGGTGAGCTGTATCTCATCGACCAGTCCAAGGCGGATCTGTCCCTGTGGCAGGGCATCGCGATCTCTGCCGCCACCTTGTCGATTGGCTGGCTCGTTTACGACCGCCTGTGCAAATCCGGTCTGGCCGAGCGCCCTACCCTGCTGATGGTACTGCTGTTCGTGCTGCTGGTGGCCATGGGTTGGGGGCTCAACCAGGTCTTCACCGGTCGCGCCATGATGCTACATCTGGGGGCCTTTACCGCCACCATCATGACCGCGAATGTCTTTTTCATCATCATGCCGAACCAGCGCATCGTGGTGAAGGACCTGCAGGAAGGGCGCACCCCCGATGCCAAATACGGCAAGATCGCCAAGCTGCGCTCGACCCATAACAACTACCTGACCCTGCCGGTCATCTTCCTGATGCTGTCGAACCACTATCCGCTGGCCTTTGCCAGTGAATACAACTGGCTGATCGCGGCGCTGGTATTCTTGATGGGGGTGACGATCCGGCATTATTTCAACACCCGCCACGCCAATGCAGGCAACCCGACCTGGACCTGGCTGGCCACGTTCCTGCTGTTCCTCGGGGTGATCATTCTGTCCACTGCCGGGCTGGAGCACGAAGGCGATACTGAGGAAGAGGCCGCACTGCAAGGCACCGCCCTGGTGATGGCAGAGGCCGCAGGGTTCGAAGAGGTGCATGAGATCGTCATGGGCCGCTGTAGCATGTGCCACGCGCGCGAACCTTTCTGGGACGGCATCCGCACAGCGCCCAAGGGCGTGGTTCTGGAAACCGAGCGCGACGTGGCCCGCCGCGCCCGCGAAATCTACCTGCAGGCAGGCGTCACCCATGCCATGCCCCCGGCCAATATCACCTATATGGAACCCGAAGACCGTGCCGCGATCCGCCGCTGGTTCCGCGCCGCGCAGATGTGATCCGCGCCTTCTGATGGCGGGCGGCATGTCTATGTGCGCACCAATCCGCCACCTGCCCGATCCGCTCCTGCGATGATACCTATCCCGGCTTTACCTCGGCTGTTGCTGTGCTAGGTTTTCCGCCGACAGGGGGGCACGCCCGCCCCCTGCCGCTGCCCGGAGCCTTGATGTACTCAAAACCGAAATCACGCTTTGCCTTGCGGCGTTTGGCGTCGGGCCTGCTGGTCTGCGGCTGCCTGCTGTCCGCTCCTGCTGAGGCCGCCGAAACCCTGCTGGTCGCTCCCGGTGCGCCGGATGATCTGACCGCGCGTCTGCAAGGCGCCTCTGCGGTTCTGGCCACAAGAAATCAGAGCGACGTTCAGGATCTTCTGGCGGCAGCGCTGTCGGATTACCGCACCATGGTGCAGGTTCTGTATGATGCGGGCTATTTCGCGCCGGTGGTGAATATTCGCCTTGATGGGCGCGAGGCAGCGGCGATTGATCCCGTAACACCGCCCAGCCGCATCGACCTGATCGAGATTTCGGTCAAACCGGGGCGCAGATTCACCTTTGGTGCGGCCGAGGTTCGTCCCTGGCCCAAGACCAGCGATGTGGAGCTGCCGGACGAGTTCACCAGCGGCGCCCCCGCCAGCACCGGTGCCATCCGCGATGCAGCCAATGCCGGGATCCGCGCCTGGCGGCGACAGGGGCATGCCAAGGTCGCCCTTGGCGGGCAGGACATCACCGCCGACCATCGCAGCGCCACGCTGAAAGCGCGACTGCGGCTGCAGCCCGGTCCGCAGCTGCGGTTCGGCAAGACCACGATTCTCAGCCCCAGCGCCGTCCGCGAAGACGCCATCCGCAAGATCGCGGGTTTCCCGCAAGGCGCAGTCTATCACCCCGATCTGATGTCGAAATCCGCGACGCGCCTTCGCCGCACCGGGGCCTTCTCCTCGGTCTCGCTGCAAGAGGCCGAGCGCGCCAACACCGATGGCACGCTTGATCTGAACGTAACGCTGGAAGACATGCCGCCCCGCAGGCTGACCTTCGGCGCCGAGCTGAGCACCACCGAGGGGGTGACGCTCACCACCAGCTGGATGCACCGCAACCTGTTCGGCGCTGCCGAAAAACTACGCTTCGAGGCCCGCGTCAGCGGCATCGGCGGCAGCAGCGATATCGACGGGCGCGTCGCTGTGCGTCTGGACAGGCCTGCCACGCTCGGCCCCGATGACAATATTTTCTACCTGGCCGAAGCCGAGCGTCTGGATCAGGAGCATTTCACCGCCACCCATGGCATGGGCGGCATCGGGGTTCGGCGGGTGTTTTCCGACACGCTCTTCGCCGAAGCAACCGTCGGCTTCGATTCCATCCTCGCCACGGACGCCTTTGGCAAACGGCGTTTCAAATATGCTTTCGCCAGCCTGCGCGCCGAATATGACGGACGCGATAGCACGGTGGATCCTACCCGTGGCCGCTTCCTGAGTGGCCGCTTTACGCCTTTCTTTGGTGTCGATGGCAGCGATCCCGGTGCGCAGATCACGCTGGATGCCCGGACCTATCATGGGTTTGGCGCCGATGACCGGATCGTGCTGGCCGGGCGGGCGCAGCTCGGCTCGGTCATTGGTCCATCGCACAGTGGGGTCTCTCCGACGCTGCTGTTCTTCTCCGGCGGTGGCGGGTCGGTGCGCGGGCATGAATATCAATCCCTTGGCGTGCCCGTCGCAGGCAAGACCGCAGGCGGCCGGGGCTATCTGGCCCTGTCAGCGGAACTGCGCGGCCGCATCACAGAGAAAATCTCACTCGTCGGCTTTTACGACCATGCCTACGTCGATGCGGATAGCTTCGTGTCGTCGGACTCGGCCAGCCACTCGGGCGCCGGGCTGGGCCTGCGCTACAACGTGTCGGGCATCGGCTCGATCCGGGTTGACCTCGCCTATCCCGTGACCGGCGGCAGCGACGATGGGCCACAACTCTACATCGGCATAGGACAGGCGTTTTGACCAGTACCCGCACCCTCACGCGCGGCAGCTGCCTGGCTGCGGCCCTGTCGCTCACCGCTGCTGTCGGCCCCTCCGGCGCTCAGGAAACAGAAAGCGACAGCGGCGGCATGCTGGTGGGGTTACTCGAAGACACCCTGTCTGCCGACAGTCGCTATATCACCGTGACCGGCCTCACTGGTGCCCTGTCCTCACAAGCCACGATCGAACGGCTGACCGTCGCGGATGATGATGGCATCTGGCTCACCATCGAAGAGGCAAAACTGGACTGGAACCGGCTGGCCCTTCTGCAGGGGCGGTTTTCGGTCAACAGCCTCAGCGCCGAGAGCATCACCGTGGTTCGCAGCCCGACACCGGTGCCCGCAGACCCGGAGCTGCCCACCCCGGAAGCCACCCCACTCCGCCTGCCCGAATTGCCCGTCGCGATTGAACTGGGCGAGATCCGCGCAGGCCGCGTGGATCTGGGCGAAGACCTGCTTGGCCAATCCGCCAGCCTCTCCGTCACGGGGACACTGAGCCTGGCCGATGGCGCGCTGCAGACCCGGCTGGAAACGGCGCGGCTGGACAAGCCCGGCGACCGGCTGTCGCTGGTGGCGGGCTATTCCGATCAGACCCGCCAAATTGATCTGGACCTGTCCCTGACCGAGGCCGCAGGCGGTTTGCTCTCCACCGTCCTGGCACTTCCCGGTCGCCCGACCCTTGGCCTCACCGCAAAGGGCAGTGGCCCGGTCACTGATTTCAAAGCGGATATCGCGCTCAGCAGTAACGGACAGGAACGCCTTTCGGGTCAGGTCGTTCTGGCTGCGCTGCAGGATGCCGAGAGCGAACCGGATGAAAGCCCCAGCGGGATCGCCTTCTCGGCTGATCTGGGCGGCGATATCGACCCGCTTCTCTTGCCCGACTACCGCCCCTTCTTTGGCCCGGGCCTGCGACTGGTGACACGTGGCCAAACCGTGGCAGAAGGCGGTGTCGCGCTTGATACGCTCGCGCTCAGCACCCGCGCCCTGCGCGTGACCGGCGCGCTTGCCACCGGCGCCACCGGCAACCTTGATACCGCCAACCTGAAGGTCCAAATCCAGCCCCCGTCAGGAGAAGCCGCCGTCGTCCTGCCCGTCCCCGGCGCGGCAACGACCCTTGCCGGGGCAGATCTCACCGCGCGCAAGACCACCGATGGCGCATGGAGCGTCGCCGGAACGGTGAACCAGCTCAGCCATCCGCAGATGCGCCTTGGGGAACTGCGCCTTGACGGCTCCGGCACCCTCAAGAGCGCAGCAGATGACACCGGCCCGGCAGGTCTTGTCGGAGATCTACGTCTGGCCCTGCGCGATTTCGCGCCGCGCGATCCGGCGCTGGCACAGGCAACCGGTAGCGAACTGGAGCTTGTCACCACTCTCACCACAGACGGGCCGGATGCGCTGTCGCTGACCGGCCTGACGCTGAGCGGCTCCGACTACCGCGCCGCAGGCGACGCCACTTTTTCCGGCCTCGATAGCGGTCTCCGGGTGGCGGCTGACCTCAGTGCAGGTGCTAGCGACCTGTCACGGTTCTCTGCGCTGGCGGGCCGCCCGCTGGGCGGCGCGGTGCAGGCATTGTTCACCGGGCAGTTCACGCCTCTTTCCGGCGCCTTTGACGTGGATCTGAACCTGCAGGCGCAGGACCTGAGCGCGGATATCGCCCAGCTGGATACGCTGATGACCGGTCCTACCACGCTGAAACTTGTAGCCGCGCGCGGCGCAGACGGATTGCGGATTGACGATTTCAACCTAGATAGCCGCGCCCTGTCTGCCACTGCCAGCGGCAGTCTGGACAGCGCCGCCGGACGGCTCTCCCTCACCGCCCGCCTGCTGGAGCTGGAACAGCTGGTGCCAGAGGTGCCCGGAACGCTGGAACTTGCGGCGGACCTGACCCGCGATGGCGACATCCTGTCGGGCCAGGCACGGCTCAAGGGACCGCATTCCTCGCGTGCGGATCTGGAAGGGTCCGTGCAGCTGGATGGCAGCGCCGATCTGACATTTGATGCGGCGCTCAACGAATTACAGCGGTTCGTGCCGGAATTGCCGGGCGTCCTGGCCGCCAAGGGCGAGGCGCAGCGCAAAGACGGGGTCTGGAGCATCAATGCCAGTGCCACAGCCCCTGCAGAGGCCCGCGCCGATCTCTCCGGCACCTTTAGCGAGGCCAGCGGCGCGGCCGATATCGCCGCCACCGGTCAGCTGCGTCTGGAGGGGGCGAACCCCTTCATCAAGCCCAACCTTGCCAAGGGCGCCGCCCGCTTCGATCTGGCCATGAAAGGCCCGCCCGCACTCGAAAGCATTACGGGCACGATCACCACGTCTGGGGCAACGCTGGCCCTGCCGTCGGCGGGACAGCGCGTGGATGATATCAACGCCACCGTGTCCCTGCAGCAGGCGCGCGCCTTGCTACAACTTTCAGCCAGCCCCGGCGACAGCGGCAGCCTGCGCGTCTCCGGGCCGGTGGCTCTGGCGGCGCCGTTCAATGCAGACCTCAGCATTGAGATCCTCGATCTGCTGATGAGCGATCATCTGAGCTATGACAGCCAGTTGAACGGGCGGCTGGCCCTCACCGGCGCGCTCACCGGCAACAGCCGCCTGTCCGGGCGCATCGACGTGGGTGAAACCAATATCAACCTCAACGCCACTGGCGGTTCGGTCACTGCGGCGCCGATCCCGCCGATCTCTCATATCGGGGCCTCTGGCGCCGTGAATGCCACCCGCGCCCGCGCCGGGCTGATCACATCGGCGCAAAGCACGGGTGGCAGCGCGGGACGTTCGAACATGGCGCTGGACGTGGTGATCGATGCTCCGGGCAAGATCTTTGCCCGTGGGCGCGGCCTGCGCGCCGAACTGGGCGGACGCATTCACCTGCGGGGCAGCACAGCGCGGATCTCACCCGCCGGGCAAATCGGCCTGATCCGCGGCACCTTCGACATTCTGGGGCGGCGTCTGGATCTGGACGAAGGGCAGATCACCCTGCTGGGCAACTTGGTTCCTTATCTTGAATTCCGCTCCTCGGCGCAGACGGAACAGGGCAGTGCAACGCTGGAGATTTCGGGCCTGATCGATGCACCGGAAATCAAGGTCACCTCCGAGCCGCCCCGCCCCAGCGAAGAAGCCCTGGCGTTGCTGCTCTTTGGGGATAACATCAAGGATCTGTCGCCGCTGGCACTGGCCCGGCTGGCGGCCTCGGCCCTGCAGCTGAGCGGTCGGGGCGGGCAAACTCAGGACACTCTGCGCCAAAGCACCGGCGCGGATGATGCCGAAGTCGGCCTGGACAGCCTTGGCGCCGGGCGACTGGGTTTGGGCGGTTATATCTCCGAGAACGTCTATACCGATGTGGATGTGAACACCCGCGGCGATAGCGAGCTGAGCATCAATCTTGACCTGTCCAAAAGCCTGACGGTGAGCGGCAAGGTCGACAGTGAAGGCGAATCCGGTCTGGGCCTGTTTTTCAAACGTGATTACTGACAGGCAGGCGCCGCGCCCGGCAACACTCTCCGCTCCGCGTTGGTAGCCGACCAATTACGCTCGAACGGGTGCGGCACTCCGGCGCTGCGCTGCTTCGATGGCATAGCGGGCGGTGCCGCTGACGCCAGCAGCATCATCGGTGATCAGCCACAGGGGCGTGGTTGCGCATTGCGCGGCAAGTTTGCCCCCCGGTTCGGCAAAGGCCGCCAGAAAATCACCGCGCGCACCGGTGCCAAGCACCCCGCGGGCGACGCTACCGGCAAAGAAGATCCCCTGACCCGGCATATAGGCAGGCACCAGTTCGCGGGCCAACAGCCCAAGCAGCCGCGCCCAAGCAGGCATGCTGCGCTGCGCGACGTGTTCTTCGCCATCCTGAAAGGCGGCAACGATCTCTGCCCCGCCTTCGGAGGGATCGCCGCCAAGGGCGCGGTGCAGCCGCACGAGTCCGCGACCGGAAAACAGCTCTTCCACGCTGGGAAATTCCTCCGGACTACGCCCCAGAAGACGTGCCAACTCCTGCGCCAGCGGATCCGGCAGGCTGGCGTGACCCAGTTCCGCCTCGATTGTGTTTCCACCGGCCGAAAGCGAGACATTGAAGCCGGTGCCGACACCGGCCACCAGTGCCTGCTCTCCTTGCTGGCGCCCAGCGCGCAGCGAGGACAGCTGTCCGGGGATCAGCACCGGCAGCGCGTGCCCAAGGGCAGCAAGGTCATTGACCACATCGACCCGGCCACCGGTTTCCAGCGGTAGTCTTTCAGCAAGTCCTGCCGCAGTACCGTGCCAGTCACGATTGGTCAGCCGATAGGTCCCACCGTAGACCGGCCCTGCCACAGCAAGGCAGCAGCCCTGCAAGGGCGGCAGATCCGGCTGCGCGCAATAGGCGGCCAGAACTTCATCCAGGCTGGAATAGCTGTCGTTCGGGAAATGTTTGAGCCCTGTCACGCCGATTTCCGGCCCCGCAAGAGCCAGCCGCGTATTACTGCCCCCAACATCCCCCACCAATACGGTCAGATCCGATGCCATTCCTGTCAGCCTCCTCGGGCGCCCCGGTTGTCGGGTGCTGTTATTTTAAGCTGCCGCATCGAATAGCAAAATGCAAATGTTGGCGCAACCATTGCCCGTGCCGGGATCGGCAAACACATCTTGCCGCAGATACGGCCCTCGCCTTAGGTTGGCCGCACCTAAGCTGAAGGAAACAGATGCAAATGAAGGACAGTGCCGAACCAAGCTCCGTCTCTGTACGGCTGCGCAAACGGCTCGGCCGAACCTATCGGCGGATGCGGTTCCTGTCCTCGCTGCGTCACTTGCACGGGCCGCGCGGCGTCTTTGCAGCCCCGGATGAGGTCACCCTGATCGCCCTTGTGCGTGACGGGAGTTATTACCTCGACGCGTTTTTCGATCACTACAGCAGCCTTGGCATCCGCCATTTCGTGTTCTTCGACAACGGCTCGGAGGATGACACGATTGCGCGGATCCGCGAAAGACCGGGCACCGCCATCCTGCAATCGCGCCTGCCCTGGGGCCAGTTCGAGAACATGTTCCGCAGCTATGCCGCGCAGCGCTATGCGCAAAACCGCTGGTGCCTGATCGTGGATATGGACGAGATCTTTGATTTCGAAGGGCGCGCCGAGGTCGGGCTTCAGGGGCTGACGCGCTACATGTCCGCGCGCGGATATACCGCCATGATGGCGCAGATGCTGGAAATGTTCCCCAAAGCGCCTTTGGCCGAGGTCGCGGACATGACCTACCCCGAGGTGCTGCGCCAGTTCAGCTGGTGCGACCTCAGCGCGATTACCGCCCATGACTATGACGCGCCGGACACTGGGCTTTCCTATTTTCTGAACCAGAACCGGATCGCCGTGGGTGGTTCGCAGCCACTGCAAGTGTTGTTTGGCGGCGTGCGCGCCAAGGTGTTTTCAGAGCATTGCTGCCTGACGAAACACCCGTTGGTCTTTGTCGGTCCCGGGGTTGAGGCAGGCGTGCACCCCCATGCCGCCACCGGGGTGACACTGGCGCCGATGACGGGGCTGCTTAAGCACTATAAATTCGCCAATGACAGCCTGGCGCGCGACCGTAAATCCGTCGCCGAGGCGGCCATCGCCCATGGTGAGGACCAGTTGCGCCTGTCAGTTCTGTCCGGCAAACCCGATCTGTCGCTGTGGTCGGAGGCGGCGCTGCAGGCACCGGATATCGCCACCCTGCAGGACAAGGGATTTCTGATCGCGTCAGAGGACTACAGTCAACACATCCGGGCCTCGGCTGAGGGCGGCTAGCTGCGCCTGATCCGCAGGGCGCGCTTAATTTGACGTGGCAGAATGGCAAAGCATTTCAGATAACGGGGCACCATCCGACCCGGACTGCTGAGCGCCCGCCAGAGCCATTCCAGCGCCAGTTTGCGCATCCAGAGCGGCGCGCGCTGCTGATGCCCGCCGAGAAAATCCAAACCCGCACCAACCGAAGCAAACCCCACTCTCGGCGCAAATTCGCGCCCGCGCGCCGCCAGCAGCTCCTGCTTTGGCGCACCAAGCGCAAGGAAACACAGGCGAATTCCCTTTTGATCCAAGTTACGCAGGATCTCTTCCGCCTCGGGGCATGCGGGGTCGAACACGCCAGAGGGCGCATGGCACCATGCCAGATCAAGTCCCGGCACCTTGGCTGTCAGCGCAGCGGAGGCATCCGAAAGCGCCTCGGCAGTGCTACCGACCAGCGCCACCGGCACCCCAGTCTTTGCGGCCAGCCTGCACAGGGGTAGCACCATGTCCGATCCCGGCATCAGCTCAACCGGTCTGCCCGCCAGCTGTGACAGCCAGACCACCGGGCGCCCATCGGCAACAACCAGATCCTGCGCCGCATAGGCGGCAAGGAAATCGGCACTTGTTTCCAGTTTGACCAGATGATCCAGATTGACCGTAGCAAGAGCAAAGCCTTCGCCGCTTGCAAACCGCAACAGGACTTCACTCTCCAGCCGGGGCCAGTCCGCGATGTTGACCTCAATCCGTGTGCCTTGAAACTCGAAATACACCAGTCCGCCTCATCCCTGTCTGCAAACCCTGCCTATAAATCCAGTCTGCAAAGGACTGATTACCCGTCTGCCCGCGTCTGGACCAGTCCGGCAGGGGTGCGCATAGGTAAACGTGGCATTGTTGCCATCCGTTTACCCGATTTCGCATTTCAGCGGGACACGAGGTGCAAGTTTACGTAAACTTTGACAGGTAAGGTCTATAAAACAGGCCATTACTGATCGTTTGTGATCGTCACCATCGAGAGTCCCGAACGCCGATGCCCAACGCCCTGGCCAATATGATGCTGCTAATCTGGCCGCTGGTCAGCCTGCTGCTGTTCCTGCGGCTGCCGCTGGAACGGGCAATCCTGTGGTGTTTCATCGGTGGCTATCTTGTGCTGCCGCCCCTGGCCGAGTTCGACCTGCCGCTGGTGCCGGACATGGACAAGTTCACGATCCCTTCGGTCGTCGCTTTTGGCCTCTGCGTCTGGCTGTTGCGCAAGCCTGTGCCGCTGTGGCCGCGCCATCCGCTGGCCCGTGCGCTGACAATCCTGTTTGTCCTATGCGTCATCCCTACGGTCATGACGAATAAAGATCCCGTTCTGTTTCAGGTGCTTGAAGGGGCCGGCCCGATCGTCTTTCTGACCGATATGCTACCTGGGCTGCGCTGGCGTGATCTGGGATCAGTGATCATCAATCAGATCATCGTGCTGATGCCGTTTTTGCTGGCCCGTCGCTATCTGTCCTGCGAAGCGGGACAGAAGGAACTGTTGCTGGCCCTCTGCCTTGCCGGTCTGGCCTATAGTATTCCGTCGCTGTTCGAGATCCGCTTGAGTCCCCAGCTCAACATCTGGATCTATGGATTTTTCCAGCACGATTTCGGCCAGATGATGAGGCAGGGCGGATTTCGTCCCATCGTGTTCCTGCCGCATGCGCTGTGGCTGGCCTTCTTCATCTTTTCCTCCATTGTTGCAGCTGTCGCACTTGCCCGGGCCGCACAGGAGCGGGAACGGACCAAATTCGCCCTCGCCGCTGTCTATCTCTTTGGGGTGCTCTACCTGTGCAAGAGCCTGGCTTCGCTTGCCTACGGGCTTTCCATCGTGCCGGTTGTGGCCCTGGCCCCGGCCCGCTGGCAAATGCGTCTGGCGATGGTAATTGCGGTGATCGCGGTGACCTATCCGATGCTGCGCAACCAGGGTCTTATTCCAACCGACGCCATTCTGGCACAGGCAGAGGCAATCAGCACCGAGCGGGCACAGTCCCTGGGTTACCGGTTCCACAACGAGGCGATGATGCTGGAGCGGGCCGCCGAAAAGCCCTGGTTCGGCTGGGGGGGCTGGGGGCGCAATCTGGTGCGC
This sequence comes from Pseudophaeobacter sp. C1-32P7, assembly GCF_041008775.1. Taxonomy (NCBI): domain Bacteria; kingdom Pseudomonadati; phylum Pseudomonadota; class Alphaproteobacteria; order Rhodobacterales; family Roseobacteraceae; genus Pseudophaeobacter; species Pseudophaeobacter sp. C1-32P7. Next base: position 374,704 of record NZ_JAXGFR010000001.1, read on the forward strand.
GACATGGAAACCGGCCGGATCATATCTGTGCCCGACGGGCGCTGGATCATCACTTTCGGCGCATTTGGCTGGCTGGGTTACATTGCCGAAATGGGCATGCTGACCTTGCCGATTTTTCTGCTCGCTTGGGAAATGCGCCGCCACCGGGGCCACGCGTTCTCCCCCTATGCAACACCGATCGCCCTGATTCTAGCCGCCACATTGGCCGATATGCTGTTGAATGACACACTCATCCCGATCACCTGGCTTTGTGCAGGCTCTGTGCTGGGATATGCCGAACGCCTGCGCAATCCGGACGTATTTCGTAGTAAGCGCAGCCTGTTTGACCGACAGCAAGCCATTGGAACGTCGGAACAGGCTCCGGGGCCACGCAGTGTCTTGTGACAAACGCTTTGCAAGCTTTTGCCCTTGCTGCCTCATTTTTATCGCGTTTCCGGCGTAATTGGTCACCATCCGTTCATAGCTTGGCCGCATATGGCGATCACTCTGGCCTTGGGCAATCAGGATTTCGGGTGTCATATTTCCGAGGTTTTGACTGAATTCAGCCCAGCCACGTTTTGGTTCACGATACCTCTGCACCCGCTTTCCCGGGGGCTTTTCCTATTTCGGAACAGAGGTTAACCGGGCGCGACAAGGGGTTGAAGGGATTGACAAAAGACGACCGGCCCGTTCCACTTTCACGGCGCTGCGGGTTTCGGTTCAGGGTTGATGCGTAAGACGCGTAAAAGGTGAAGACTAAGTTGGGAAACAAAGACGAGAGCCAAACACGCGCCGACGCCTACTCCGGTGACATCGCCATCGTCGGACTGTCCGTCTGCCTGCCTGGCGCCGAATCCGCTGCGGCGTTCTGGCGCAACCTGCGTGACGGCATTGAATCCATCGAGGTGCTGGACGAGGCGAGCCTGCTGGAAGCCGGTGAACGCACCTCTATTCTCAGCGATCCCAACTATGTGCCTGCCGCCGCGCGTCTTGAGGGCTATGACGAATTCGATGCCGATTTCTTTGGCTTCAGCCCCAAGGAAGCCGCCATTCTGGATCCCCAGCACCGAAAGTTCCTTGAGGTCGCCTGGGGCGCCATGGAGGATGCCGGCCACCCGCCCGAAAGCCTGGATGAGCCCATCGGTGTCTATGCGGGCTGCGGTATGGGCAGCTATTTCTATTTCAACATCTGCTCGAACCCGGCCCTGGTGGACGAGGTTGGCATGTTCCTGCTGCGCCACACCGGCAACGACAAGGACTTCCTGTCGACCCGCGTCAGCCATGTCTTTGATCTGAAAGGGCCATCGGTCAACATTCAGACCGCCTGCTCGACTTCTCTGGTAGCGGTGCACTACGCCTGCAAGGCGCTGCGCGAAGGGGAGTGCGGCATGGCGCTGGCAGGCGGCGTCACCATCGAGCTGCCGCAGGGGCGTGGATACCTTTACAAGGAAAACGAGATCCTGTCGCCCGACGGCCATTGTCATGCTTTTGACCACCGGGCGCAGGGCACCGTCTTCGGCTCTGGTGCTGGGGCGGTGGCGCTCAGACGGCTGGAGGATGCCATCGCCGATGGCGACCATATCTGGGCCGTGATCAAGGGCTCCGCTATCAACAACGACGGCGCCGACAAGGCTGGCTATCTGGCGCCTTCGGTCGGAGGACAGGCCACTGCCGTACGCAAAGCGCTGGCGGCCGCGGATGTGACGGCTGAGACCATCGACTATGTGGAATGCCATGGCACCGGAACCTACCTAGGTGATCCAATTGAGGTCACCGCCCTCACAGAAGCCTACCGCGACAGCACCGAGGAAAGCGGCTTTTGCCGCATCGGCTCGGTCAAGACCAACATCGGCCATCTCGATACGGCCGCAGGGGTCGCTGGGCTGGCCAAGACCGCGCTGGCGCTGAAACATCAGCAGATCCCGGCCTCGCTTGGCTACGAGGCACCAAACCCGGCCATTGATTTCGACGGCTCACCGTTCAAGGTCAACGCCGCTCTCAGCGACTGGCAGTCCAATTCTGGACCGCGACGGGCCGCGGTGAACGCGCTGGGGGTTGGCGGCACCAACGCCCATGTCATCTTGGAGGAAGCGCCAGGCCGTGGCGCCTCCGACGAAAGCGATTTCCCCTTCCATGTGCTCTGCATCTCGGGCCGGTCCAAGGCGGCGCTTGACGACAACAGCGCCGCGCTGGCCGCGTGGCTGCGCCAGAACCCCGAGGTGGATCTGGCCGATGTGGCCTATACTCTGAAGGAAGGGCGGCGCGGTTTTGCCAAGCGTCGGGTGCTGGTGGCCGAAACCGCAAGCGAGGCCGCCGATCTTTTGGAGACTGGCGATCCACGCAAGGTCTTTACACACGACCATCTGGGCGATGCGCCCGAGGTCGTCTTCATGTTCCCGGGCGGCGGTGCACAATACGCGGGCATGGCGCGCGACCTTTACGAAACCGAACCGGTCTTTGCCGATTGGATGGACCGGGGGATTGATCACCTCCAAGCCAGCCTCGATTATGACATCCGCGCTCTGTGGCTCCCCGAAGAGGGGCAGGAGGAGGCCGCGAATGCAGCCCTGCAAAAGCCCTCGGTGCAGCTGCCGCTGATCATGATCGTGGAATACGCGCTGGCGCAGCTCTGGATCAGCTGGGGCGTGCGCCCCGCTGCGCTGGTCGGCCATTCCATGGGCGAAAACACCGCCGCCTGTCTGGCAGGGGTGATCTCATTCGAGGATTGCATCGATCTGGTGCTCTTGCGCGGGCGGCTCTTCGACACCGTGCCTGCGGGGGGCATGCTGTCCGTCTCCCTGCCGCTAGCCGAGGTGGAGGCACTGATCGGTGACGATCTCGATATCGCCAGCGTCAACGCGCCGCGCCTGACAGCCGTTTCCGGTCCGCAAGCGGCGCTGGACCGGCTGGCCAAGGACCTGAGCGCACGCGACATAGACCATCAGCGGATCCAGATCGATATTGCGGCTCATTCGCGGATGCTGGACGGGATCCTTGAGCAATACGGCGCCTTCCTGCGCGGTCTGACCCTGTCGGCGCCGCAGATCCCGGTGATGTCCAACCGCAGCGGCGACCAACTGACGCCAGAGCAGGCCACCGACCCCGACTATTGGGTCAGCCAGCTGCGCGGCACTGTGCAATTTGGCGCCTGCATCGACAGCTTGGCCGAGGTGCCGGGCCGCATCTATCTGGAGGTCGGCCCGGGCAAGGCGCTCAGCGCGCTGGCGCAAATGGCCCCGGCGGTCGCCCCCGGACAGGCGCTCAGCTCATTGCGCCATCCCGAACAGGATGTGATGGATGATGCCTATTTCTTTGGCGTCATAGGTCGGCTCTGGGCCTGCGGGTATGACGCCGATTGGGATCAGATCTGGGGCGAGGCAAAGCGCCATCGCCTGCCGCTGCCCACTTATGCCTTTCAGCGCAGCCGCTATTTCATCGAACCGGGCACCGCCACGCAGGTCGATGAGGCTCCCCTGCCCGCCCGCCACGATGACATCGACAACTGGGGCTACCGTGCGGCCTGGCGCCCGCGCCTTGCCGATTGCGCGCTGGATGTGGACACCGAACTGGATCAGGACCCGCAATGCTGGCTGATCTTCGAAGATGACATCGGCCTTGCCTCTCAGGTGGCGGACAGGCTGGTGGCGGCAGGGCACGCCGTGGTGCGGCTGCGCACCGGGGATACCTATGCGCAGCTATCGCCGACCTCTTACATCTTGGCGCCCGAACAGGGCCGCGCGGGCTATGCCGCACTGCTGGCGGATCTGGCCCGAACCGAGATGCTGCCAACCCGGATTGCGCATTTCTGGCTAGCGACCGACGGCGAGACCTTCCGCCCCGGCAGCTCCTTTTTTGACCGCAATCTGGAAACCGGGTTTTACGCCCTGACCGCGCTGGCGCAGGAGCTTGGCAGCGCCGATCTGCCCCAGCCGCCGCACATCACCGTCTTCACCACCGGCGCCGCGCAGTTGCGGGACGAGGCTTTGCCGGATCCGGAAAAGGCGATGATCGCCGGTCCTGCCCGGGTGATCCCACGCGAATTGCCTGGATTCTCCTGCGCCACGGTGGACATCGAACTTCCCCGCGCAGAAACAGGTCTGCTGGCCCGGATCAAGGGCGCGGCGGCGCCAGATATCTCCTCTCGCCTGCTTGAGGAACTTCTGGCCGAGCCGACCAGCACAGCCGCCGCCTGGCGCGGTGAAAAACGTTATGAGCTGGACTGGCGCCCGGTCGAACTGCCGCCTGCCGCGCTGCCCACCTTCAAAAAAGGCGGAACCTATCTGATCACCGGTGGCTATGGTGGCATTGGCCTCTCAATCGCCCGGCACCTGCTGGAAGAATACGCCGCAAATGTCATCCTGATTTCGCGCGAGGGCCTGCCAGAGCGCGGCGGATGGGCGCAATATCTGCGTAGTCACAGCCCCGCCAACCGCACCGCCACGCGCATCCGCGCGGTCGAGGCGCTGGAGGAGATCGGCAAGGGCGCGGTGCTGCCGCTGGCCGCCGATGTCTGCAACTCCGGCCAGATGCGCGCCGCTCTGAAGGCCGCCGAGGACCGCTTTGGCCCCCTCACCGGGGTGATCCATGGCGCGGGCAGTATCGATGACGGGCCATTGCTGGCGAAATCGGACGAACAGATCGCCAAGGTCCTGGCACCTAAGGTCAGCGGGCTGCGGGTACTGGACAGCCTGTTCCCCGATGGCAGCCTTGATCTGATGGTGCTGTTCTCCTCTTCCTCGACGGTGACGGGTCCGGCGGGACAGGTGGATTACATCGCCGCCAACGAATACCTCAACGCCTGGGCGGCGCATCGCCGGGGCGGCAAGACCCGTGTCGTGGCGGTGGATTGGGGCGTCTGGGCCGATACCGGCATGGCTTCCGAAGCGATGGCCGCGCGGCAAGGCAGTGACGGCCCCTCGGACCCTGTACCCTGCGCACAGGCCCTGCTGGACAGCGAAGGATTTGATGGCAGCGGCAACCGGATCTACCACACCCGACTGGATGCAGCCCGTCATTGGCTGCTGAATGAACACCGCACCGCCGATGGCACCGCAGTGATGCCCGGCACCGGTTACATCGAACTGGCTGCAGAGGCGATGACGGCCCTTGGCATGGCCGAGGATGGCGCGCTCCCAGCCTTTGAACTGCACGACCTTTACTTCCTGCGCCCGCTGGCGGTCGCCGATGACAGCCCGGCAGATCTGCTGATCCGGCTCTTGGCCGAGGAAGACGGCTACGCCCTGTCCTTTTACACCGCCAGCGGCGAAGGCTACGCCCTGCATGCCGAGGCCAAGGTCACATTTGCCGAGGCGCAGAGCCCGGCGGCGCCGGTTGACCTCAGCGCTCTTGCCGCCCGCTGCCCGTCGCAGACCGAAACCGATGGCGCGCGGCTGAAATCCCCGCAGGAGGTCAACCTGCTTTTTGGCCCGCGCTGGCATGTGCTGCAGCGCATGGCCTTTGGCAGTGGCGAAGGGATCGCGACACTGCAACTGGCCGATGCGGCCAAATCCGACGGGGCGCTTTTGCACCCGGGTCTGCTGGATCTGGCAACCGGCTGGGCCATCGCGCTGGCGCCGGGCTATAGCCCTGACCACCTTTGGGTGCCCCTGTCGTACCGGGCAATCCGCATCCATGCGCCACTGACCGAGACAATCCACAGCCACATGCGCCTGTCCGCGCAAGCCGCCGACGCGGCTGGCGAAGGGACCGCCGTATTCGACGTGACGCTATGCGATGATACAGGGCGGGTTCTGGTCGAGATCGAAGGCTTTCGCATGCAGCGGATGACGCAGGCTCTGGCTCCCGCTGCAACTGCGGCGGCTGATGTCAGCGCCACCGATATTGCCATGGGCAAAGGGGGCAGCGCCCAGCCCCTGTCGCCCGAGGAACGCCGCCTTCACCACAATATCGCAAACGGCATCCGCGCCGAAGAAGGGGGCGAGGCCCTGTCGCGCGCCCTTGCCGCAGCAACCTCCGGCGGCCTGTCGCAGGTCGTGGTCTCAGCCCTTGATCTGCCTGCCCTGATCGAACAGGCCAAGATGACCAGTTCCGAGGCCCCATCGGACAGCCAAAGTTTTGAGCGCCCGCAGCTCGACACTGACTACGTGGCGCCGGAAAACGCGGTTGAGGAGGTCCTGGCGGGATATTTCCAGACCCTTCTGGGTGTGGACGAGGTCGGCACCCGCGACAGCTTCTTTGATTTGGGTGGGCATTCCCTGATCGCGGTGCGGCTGTTTGCCCAGATCAAGCGGGATTTTGGCGTCGAGTTCCCCCTGTCAGTCCTCTTCGAAGCCCCAAGCGTTGCTGATCTGGCGACCAGGATTATCGCCCGAACAGGCGGCGGCGTGACCACCGAAGGCAGCGCGCAGTCCCCGGACACTACCGATGACGCAGGGCCAGAACCCTTTACCCATCTGGTCAAGCTTCACGCCGGAGATGGCACCGGGCGGCGCCCGTTCTTCCTTGTGGCCGGCATGTTTGGCAACGTGCTGAACCTGCGGCATCTGGCGCAGATGCTGGGCAGCGACCGCCCGGTCTACGGCCTTCAGGCGCGCGGGTTGATCGGGGACGTCGCGCCACACGACAACATTGCCGAGGCCGCCGCCGATTACCTGCAGGAGGTGCGGCAGATCCAGCCGCAGGGCCCCTATCTTCTGGGCGGTTTCTCGGGAGGTGGCATCACGGCCTATGAAATGGCGCAGCAGCTGAAGGCTGCCGGAGAGGAAACCGCAGCGCTGGTCCTGCTCGACACACCGCTGCCAGTGCGCCCACCGTTGAGCCGACAGGACAAGGCGCTGATCAAACTGCAGGAGTTGCGCCGCAAGGGACCGTCCTATCTGGCGGAATGGGCGCGCAACCGCGTTGCCTGGGAGATCACAAAACGCCAACGCCGCCAGGGCAGCAACGATGCAGGCGCTGCGCCTGCCTTTAACAACCGGCAGATCGAAATGGGCTTCCGCGCCGCTGTTGCCAGCTATGAATTGCAGCCCTGGGACGGCGCCATGTCGCTGTTCCGTCCGCCACTGGACCAGCACTGGCAGGTCTCGGGTGGCAATTGGGTCAGCGCCGAGCGGGAGTATGTCTTTGACGACAACGACTGGACCCGCTGGGCGCCGGAGATCGAGGTGATCGAAGTGCCCGGTGACCACGACAGCATGGTGCTGGTACCAAACGTCAGCGTTCTGGCGGCTGAGGTCAAAGCGCGGCTGGACCGGGCCGAGGCTGGCTATACTGCGCCAGCACCGGAGCATGCCGGGCAAGTGCGCAATCAGGCGGCGGAGTAGATGTCCATGGCCCCTCCCCCACAGTTCCAAAGCGACAGCGTTCTGACCATCATCCTGAACTACCGCACCCCGCAGATGACGCTACAGGCGGCAGAGGCAGCGCTGGCGGAAATGGAAGATCTGTCCGGCGCCGTGGTGATCGTGGAAAACGGATCGGGCGATAACTCGTGGGAAGAGTTGCAAGCAGGCGCTGCCAGCCGGGGCTGGCTGGACAGCGGCAAACTGCGGCTGATCCGTTCGCCCGTCAACGGTGGCTTTGGCGCGGGCATGAACATCGGCATGGAGGCCGGTCTGCCCGACGGCAGCGCGCCGGGGTTCTATTACCTGCTGAACTCCGATGCCTTTGTAGAGGGCACGACGATTTCCCGGCTGCGGGATTTTCTCCTTTCCAGCCCCGGTGCTGGCCTCGCCGGATCCTTTGTGCATGGCACGGATGATGCGCCCCACCGCACCGCCTTCCGCTTCCCCTCGATCGCGGGAGAGTTCGAAATGGCCGCCCGCACCGGTATCGTGACGCGGCTCCTATCCCATGCGGTGGTGGCAATGGACATGCCCGAGCAGGAGACCCAGGTCGACTGGACCGCCGGCGCCAGCCTGATGATCCGCCGCGAAGTGATCGAGGATATCGGTGGCTTTGACGAAAGTTTTTTCCTCTATTTCGAGGAAACGGATCTGTGCAAACGCGCCGCGCAGGCCGGATGGCGCACGCATTACGTGCCGACCAGCACCGTGGCGCATCTCGGCTCGGCCTCGACCGGGATGAAGTCCTGGGACCGCACACCGACCTACTGGTTTGATTCCCGCATGCACTATTTCGTCAAGACGCACGGGGTGATCTACGCCGCCCTCGCCACCTTGGCGCGCGTCCTCGGCTGCGGCCTTTATGGGCTGCGGCGACTGATCCAGAAAAAGCCAGCCGCGGATGCGCCGCATTTCCTGCGCGACCTGCTGACCCACGCGCTGCGGTCGGCGATCCGCCCCAAGACAGCAATACGTGAAACGCGCCCTCACAGTCATGTTCCGGAGGAACAGAAATGAGCCAATTTTCCTCAGTCATCATCGGCAATGAATCCCTCGCGGTGGGATGCGGCGATGCGCTGCTGGCGCGCGGGCATCAAATCTCTGCCGTCGTGTCGCAGGATGATGGTATTCGCAGCTGGGCCGAAAAACACGGAATCCCAGTGCACGCCAGCCCGGATGCGCTGACCGAAGGCTTTGACTGGCTGCTCTCCATTGCCAACCTGCGGGTCATTCCCGACCGGGTGCTGACGCTGGCCGCCAAGGGCGCGGTGAACTTTCACGACGGGCCGCTGCCACGTTACGCCGGCCTCAACGCGCCGAACTGGGCGTTGATCGAGGGCGCCGACAGCTATGGCATCACCTGGCATATGATAGAAGGCGGCATCGACGAAGGCGATATCCTCGCCCAGCGCCTGTTCGATGTGGCAACGGATGACACCGCCTTCAGCCTCAACTCCAAATGCTATGCCGCCGCGATGGACAGCTTTGGCACGGTGATAGACCAGCTGGAGGCAGGCACACTCAACCGCCAGCCACAGGACCTGAGCCAGCGCAGCTACTACGCCCGCAGCGACCGACCCGCGGCAGGCGCGCTGATCGATTTCACCGCCCCGGCGGCGGCGATCACCCGTCTGGTGCGTGCGCTTGACTTTGGCGGCTACTGGAACCCGCTTTGCTCCGCGAAATGCGCCATTGGCGAGAATATCCTGCTGGTCGGCAGCGCAGAGGCGGTCGAGGGCGCAGGCGCGCCCGGCAGTGTGATCGAGGTCAGCAAGGACAGCCTGACCGTGGCCTGCGGCGATGGCGCGGTGCGGCTCAGCGGTCTGACCGATCCTGCAGGACGCAAACGGGCGCCTGTCGATCTGTGCAAGCCAGGCGATGCGCTGCCGGTCCTGAATGCGGCGGAAAAGCACGCGATCACCGAAGCCCTTGCCAAGACACAGAAAGGCGAAAGCCATTGGCGCCGCGCGCTGGCTGCGATGCGCCCAGTCGCTGTTCCCCTTGCAGAACCGACCGGTGACAGCGGTCTCACCCGCCGTCCCATTGCAACGCCGGATGGCCTGACGGAGGCACAGATCGCCGCCGCAGTCCTGACCTGGGCCCTGCGCGGCGCGGGGGAAGAGGTCGCCGATATTGCCCTCAGCCTTGAGACCATGACACCGCTGGCCGGGCTTGTCTCTGGCTGGGTTCCGGTGCAGGGACAGCGCGACGACACCTTCGGGGATCTGCGGGACCGCGTCGCCAAAGAGATTGAAAAAGCCCGCGCAACAGGCGGGTTTGCCGAGGATTTGATTGCCCGCGCGCCGGAACTGGCACCGCAGGCACAGCCCGGCATTGGTTTGTCCATGGGACGGGATGCAGCTCTGCCAGGCTGCGTCGCGACCGTGTCATGGGCGGATGGGGTGCTTGCGCTCCATGTGGATGGTGCCCAGCTGACACCAAAGGCCGCGGAGCTGCTCGCCGCGCGGCTGGAGCTGCTGCTGGGCGCCATTTCCACCCCGGATCAGGCAGATAGCCCTCTCGCCGATCTGCCGGTCCTGCCCGAGGATGAGCGCCGGGTGTTACTCAGCGACTGGAACCAGACAGCCGCAGACACGGGCCCGGATCAGACCATCCACGCCGCATTTGCAGCGCAGGTGTCCCGCACACCCGAGGCCACCGCTCTGGTGTTCGAGGATCAGAGTCTCAGCTACGCAGACCTCAATGCCCGCGCCAACGGGGTCGCGGCCAGACTACAGGACATGGGCGTCAAACCCGGCAGCCATATAGGGGTCTACGTCTCCCGCAGTCCGGATCTGGTGGTGGCTGCCCTCGCGGTGATGAAGGCAGGTGGCGCCTATGTGCCGCTCGACCCCGCCTATCCTGCGGATCGGATTGCCCATTTCATCAAGGACAGCGGCGCCGATGTCATCGTGACACAAGACGCCCTGCAAGGCAGCCTGCCCGTCTCAAGCGCGCAACTGCTGGTACTGGATGGCGCGGATGCCCCCGCCCCGAGTGACACGCCTGTTGATGGCGGCGCCACCGGACAGGATCTGGCCTATGTGATCTATACCTCCGGCTCTACCGGCCTGCCCAAGGGGGTGATGGTGCGCCACGCCAATGTGGCGAATTTCTTTGCCGCCATGGATGCGCGCATTCCCCATCAGCCCGGCGATGCCTGGCTCGCGGTGACCAGCCTCTCCTTTGATATCTCGGTGCTGGAGCTGTTCTGGACCCTCGCCCGCGGCTTCAAACTGGTGCTCTCCAGCGATGAAAGCCGCCTGCAGCTATCCAACGGGCCAATTGCCATCTCGGACCGCAAGATGGACTTCAACCTGTTCTACTGGGGCAATGATGATGGCCCCGGCCCACGCAAATACAACCTGCTGCTGGAGGGCGCGAAATTCGCCGATCAGCACGGCTTCAACGCGGTCTGGACGCCCGAGCGGCACTTTCACGCCTTTGGCGGCCCCTACCCGAACCCCTCGGTCACCGGGGCAGCCGTCGCGGCGGTGACGCAGAATATCGGTGTGCGCTCGGGCTCTTGCGTGGCGCCGCTGCACCATCCCGCCCGCATCGCCGAGGAATGGGCGGTGATCGACAACCTGACGGCGGGGCGCGCCGGTATCGGCTTTGCCGCAGGCTGGCAACCGGATGATTTCATCCTGCGCCCCGAGAATACGCCGCCGGCCAACAAACCGGCGATGTACGAAGCCATCGAAACCGTGCGCAAACTCTGGCGCGGCGAAGAGGTCGCCTTCCCGCGCAAGGATGGCGGCACCCATGCGGTGCTCACACAGCCTCGCCCTGTGTCCAGCGAACTGCCGGTCTGGGTCACTACGGCTGGCAACCCCGACACCTGGCGCGAGGCAGGCGAGATCGGCGCCAATGTCCTGACCCACCTTCTGGGGCAAAGCATTGATGAGGTCGCGGGCAAGATCCGCATCTACCACGACGCCCTGCGCGGCGCCGGGCATGATCCGGCGGAGTTCACCGTGACGCTGATGCTGCACACCTATCTGGCCGACAGCCGCGAGGATGCCCGTCAGACCGCGCGCGAACCGATGAAGGATTACCTGCGCTCTGCCGCGGGTCTGATCAAGCAATACGCCTGGGCCTTCCCCGCCTTTAAGAAACCCAAAGGTGTCAATAATCCCTTTGAAATGGATCTTGGCATCCTGTCCGAGGAAGAACTGGATGCGATCCTCGACTTTGCCTTCGAACGCTATTTCGAGGACTCAGGCCTGTTCGGCACCGTGCAGGATGGCGTTGCCCGCGTGGAGCAATTGAAACGCATCGGCGTGGATGAGGTGGCATGTCTGATCGATTATGGCATCGCGCCCGAGGTGGTGCTCGAGGGGCTGAAACCTCTGGCCGAGGTGCTGCGCCTGTCCAACGCCCCGCAAGAACTGGCCGCGGACGACTTTTCACTTGCGGCGCAGATCCTGCGCCATGACATCAGCCATATGCAATGTACGCCCTCCATGGCGCGCATGATGGTGCAGAACGATGAGGCCCGCATGGTGCTGCCGCACCTTAAGCATCTTCTCGTCGGTGGCGAAGCGCTGCCCGCCGATCTAGCCGGTGATCTGCGCGAGGCTGGACCCGGGCAGATCCACAACATGTACGGGCCGACCGAAACTACCATCTGGTCGACCATGCAGACCCTTGATGGCGTCCCGGCAGGCGTTGCCGATATCGGCGGGCCCATCGCCAATACCCAAGTTTACGTGCTGGATGCTGCGGGCGCGCCGCAGCCCATCGGGGCGCCGGGGGAGTTGTTCATCGCCGGACACGGGGTGACCGCAGGTTACTGGCAACGGCCCGAACTGACAGCGGAGCGGTTTGTCCCCGATCCCTTTGGCGGCGGGTTGATGTATCGCACCGGCGATCTGGTGCGCTGGCGCGCGGATGGGCGGCTCGATTTCCTGGGACGGACCGACCATCAGGTGAAGATCCGCGGCCAACGTATTGAACTTGGAGAGATTGAAGCGGCGCTGGCCGTCCAGCCCGGCGTCACCGGCGCGGTTGTCATGCCGCGCAAGATCGGCGCGGGAGAACAACTGACCGGCTATATTACCACCTCTGCTCCGGTGCAGGAGGCTGCGTTGAAACAGGCGCTTTCGGCCCGGCTGGCCGAGGTGATGGTACCATCGCATATCGTGACGCTGGATGCGTTTCCACTGACCCCCAACAAGAAGATCGACCGCAAGGCGCTGCCGGTTCCAAAACCGGCGCGGGTTGCCGCACCCACCGCAGCGACCCCGCCCAAGGGCGGCGCGCAGGGCAAGATCGCCGCGATCTGGGGGCAGATTCTTGGTCTCGATGGGATTGGCGCGCAGGACAATTTCTTTGTTCTTGGCGGTCATTCCCTGCTGGCGGTGCAGGCGCACCGGGACATCCGCACGGCACTTGAGGTGCCGAAACTGTCGATCACCGACATCTTCCGCTTCCCGACGCTCGCCGGTCTTGCCGCCCATATCGAAGGGCTTGCAGGCGGCGCGGAATCGCCGGATGATCCCGCGGGTGCAGAACAGGCCGCCGCAGCCGAGGCGGCCAAATCGGAAACCATGTCGAAACGGCGGGCGATGCGCGCCAGCCGCAAAGCCCGGACCGGATGATAACTGACAGCCCCGCCCCCCTTGATCAGACAACCGATGCGCGGCTGGCTCTGGTCCTGCCGCTTTTTGGCGCTGGCATATCGCTGGGGGCGGCCAACCCGCTGGGGGCGTTGCCCGATCCCTTCCCGCAAGAGCGCGCCTGCCTGTCGCCCAGCGCCGTGGATAAACGCCGCCGCGAATTTGCCGCCGGACGGGCGGCTGCGCACCGGGCGATGCAGGATCTTGGCCGGGCGCCATGCCCCATCGTGATTGCCAAATCCCGCGCGCCCATCTGGCCCAAAGGGTTGACCGGATCGATCACCCATACCCACAGCTGCGCCCTTGCCGCCGTGACCTCAACACAGACCCGGCGGGCCATTGGCATCGACGTCGAGGAAGACACCCCGCTGAAAGACGACCTGCGGCCCGCGATCTGCTCTGCCCGCGAACAGGATTGGCTGACCTCGCAGGACAACCCCGGCCAGATGGCCAAGCTGATCTTCTCCGCTAAGGAAGCCGCCTATAAGTGCCAGTATACTGTCAGTGAACAGTTTTTCGGCTTTGACGGCATGGAATTGGAGATCGAACCAGAAGACGCGGGTGAAACGGTCCGGCGCGGACGTTTCGTAGCCGCCTTCACCGCCGACCGCCCGCCGTTTCGCACTGGCGCCCGGATCAACGGCGCCTATGTCATCGGGGAAGGTATCATTTTCACCGCAGCAAGCCTGGAGGCGTGAGCAATGGGAAAACGATCTCTGCTTCTGGCGCTGACGACCTGCCTGCATGGGATTTGGGCCAGCCTGCCCCTGCAGGCCGCGCCGTTTCCGGTCCCCGAGCTTTCCCCACCAGAGCAGCCAATGAAGGTCTATCACCTTGGCCACTCTCTGGTCGGCCCTGTGATGCCTCATATGCTGGCGCAGCTTGCACCCAAGGGGCACAGCTGGAATAGCCAGCTCGGGTCGGGCACGTCGCTAAAACAGCACTGGGAGCCGGAGGAGCCGATCCTTCATTTCGATCTGGTGAATCATGCCCCCATCTGGCGCGACGCCAAAGAGGCCATCGGTTCTGGCGATTATGATGCGGTGGTGCTGACAGAAATGGTCGAGCTGCGCGACGCGGTGAAGTATTTCGGCTCCGCCAAATACATGCGCCGCTGGGCCGCGCTGGCCCGTGATGCTTCGCCTGACACGCGGATCTATCTTTATGAGACCTGGCATCACCTCGATGACCCGGACGGCTGGCAGGCGCGCATCGCAAGCGATCTGGACCGGCTCTGGCTGGGCAAGGTGCTCGGATCAGACACGCGTCGCAATCCCAAACGCCCGGTCTACCTGATCCCCGCCGGACAGGTCATGGCCGCTGTCGCACGGGCCATTGATGCAGGCCAGATCGACGGGTTGAGCGATATTGCGGATCTTTTCGCCAAGAGCCCAGAGGGCGCACAGGATACCATTCATATCAACGACTTGGGCGCCTATATTGTCGCCCTCGCCCACTATGCCGTGCTCTATCACCGCTCCCCTGTTGGCCTACCGCACCAGCTGTCGCGTCCGGATGGAGAGGCAGCGACGGCGCTGTCACCGGCCGCTGCCGAGACGGTGCAGCAAATTGTCTGGCAGGTGGTGACAGGGATCCCCCGCACGGGTCTCTCTGACGCAGGCCAGAACGGATGAACCTTGAAACACTGATCACCTCGGTCCTGATGGTGGGCCATTCGCTGTTTGGCCAGGACAATCCCGCCATGCTGGAACAGCTGTTGCGCCAGTCCAGTAGCAGTGCCACCGTCGAAGCGCAGATCATCAATGGCGCGCCGCTCAGCTATAACTGGGAGCACGGCGACAGCGCCGAAGGGGTGAACGCCCGCGAGCGGCTCCAGACCCCAGTCGACGCGGTGATCCTCACCGAGGGCCTTCCGCTGGCCAATCACCTGAAATGGAGCAATACCGAAGAGACCGTCACCCGCTATTACCAGCTGGCCAAGGATGCCAATCCGGATGCCGCGGTCTATCTGCAGGAAACCTGGCACAGCCTCAGCAGCGGAACCGGCACCGAGGTGCCGTTTGACGAAGGCGCCGATATCCCCTGGCGTGACCGGCTGGAGCAGGACCTGCCCCGCTGGCAGGCTGTGGTCGATGAAGTCAACGACAGTGTCGGTGGTGATATGCGCCTACTTCCCGCCGGGCAGGCCATGGCGCGTCTGGACGATGCCATCCGGGCCGGAACGGTGCCGGGCCTCACCGAGATTTCCGAAGTTTTTTCCGATGACATCCACCCAAATGCCACCGGGTTCTACTATATCAGCGCGCTGCAGTATGCGGTTCTGACCGGACACAGCCCAATGGGCCTGCCGCACCGGCTGAAGGATCGTTGGGGCAAGGCCTATCCGGCGCCTGCGCCCGCACTGGCCCGGCGGCTGCAGGAGATCGCCTGGGCCGCGGCCCAAGGCGAGGAGGTGCGCACCGCCGCCCTGCCGCCCGACCCGCCGCCGCTGCCCTCCGACCCCGCTGCGCCACGCCTGAATGAGGAGGTTGCGGCCTCTGCCTCCGCGCCGGGAAACACCGCAAAGGCACCGCCGCGCCAGCCGATCGCCATGAACCTGATGGAGGTCGCCGACTGGAGCCCGCAGGCGCCTTTCCTTGACCACTTCAAAACCGCCCGTCCCTGGATCGGCCACCTGCCTGGGCGCTGGGGCGGTGTCGGCCATGACGATCTTGCCGCTGCAGGCTATCTGGACCCGCAAGGCTGGCCCACCGCCATGCCGCCCGAGCTTGGCTCCATCGGCACCGTCATTCTGACCGATCTGCCCGCCTCGGCGCACTCGCTTGCCGGGCGTTATGTGCTGCGCTTTGACGGCTCCGGCATTGTCGAGGTCTCTGGCCGCGCCGAAAACGTCCGCTATGGCAAGGGCAAGGTCACCTTTGACTATACCCCCGGCCCCGGTCCGGTCGAAATCCGCATTCAGCGTACTGGGCGCGGGGCGGACTACGTCCGCAACATCACCGTGGTGCGCGCCGATCAACTGCAGGCCTATGAAGATGGCGCCCTGTTCAACCCACTCTGGCTCGACATGCTGGATGGGTTTGACGTGCTGCGCTTTATGGACTGGATGCAGACCAACGATTCCGAACAGGTTGGCTGGGAAGACCGCCCGGAGGTCTCCGATTACACCTGGGCGCGCAAGGGCGTTCCGGCCGAGATCCTGCTGGCGCTGGTCAATACACTGGGCGCCGATCCCTGGTTCAACATGCCCCATATGGCCGACGACAGCTATCTGCGCAATTTCGCCCAGCTGGTGGATGGCGGCCTGGACGAAGATTTGCGCGCCTATGTGGAATACTCCAACGAGGTCTGGAACTGGCAATTTGCACAGGCCCAATGGGCCGACGAGCAGGCCCGCAGCCTCTGGGGCGGCAGTGACCTCTGGATGCAGTTCTACGGCGGACGCGCTGCGGAAATGTCGCGGATCTGGACCGATGTCTTTGGCGCAGACGCCGACCAACGACTGGTGCGGGTGATTTCCAGTCAGACCGGCTGGCCGGGCCTTGAGGAACAGGTGCTGAACGCACCGCTCTGGGTGGCCGGGGCGCCAGACCGCCTGCCCCCGGCGCGCTATTTCGATGCCTATGCAATCACCGGCTATTTCGGCGGCACGCTTGGCCTGCGCGACAACGCCCCCATGGTGCGCGCCTGGATCGCCGACAGCCGCGACCGGGCCCGCTCTGCCGCCGCCGATCTGGGGCTGCAGGGCGCTGAGGCTGCGGCCTATATCGAGGCGCATCAGTACGATGTGGCAACGGCGCAGGCTATGCTGGAAATCGAGGATGGCCTCCTCAGCGAGGACGGCAATGGCGCTATGGCCGGTTTTCTGGACAAGGAGCTGCCCTATCACAAATCCGTCGCCGACGAATACGAGCTGGACCTAATCATGTACGAGGGCGGCAGCCATGTGGTGGGTGTCGGCCAAATGGTCGAGGACGCAGAGCTGACCGGCTTTTTCACCCACTTTAACTACACCGAAGAAATGGCCGCGCTTTATACGAAGATGCTGACTGGCTGGGCCGAGCATGGCGGCACCCTGTTCGCGGCCTATGCCGATGTGGCTGTGCCCGGCAAATGGGGCAGCTGGGGTGCGCGGCGCACGCTCAGCGACGACAACCCGCGCTGGCGGGTGCTGGAGGCGGTGAAATGACACCGCTGATATCCGTGCTGATCCCGGCCCATAACGAGGCGGCGTATATCCGCCCCTGTCTTGAGGCGCTTTTTGCCTCTGATCCGTTGCCCAGCTCGGCCGAGGTTCTGGTGCTAGCCAATGGCTGCACCGATGACACCGCTGAAATTGCCCGCTCTGTCACCCTTCCCCAAGGCTGGAGCCGCAAGGTGATCGACCTGCCACAGGGCGGCAAGCTGGCCGCGCTCAACGCCGGGGATACCCGTGCAAAGGGCGCTGTGCTGGTCTATCTTGATGCCGATGTCACGGTTACCCCGCCTCTCTTGGCGCAACTTGCAGGGGCTCTGACGCCGGAGCGACCGCTTTATGCCAGCGGCAGCCCCCGTGTCGGCCCGGCCCGCTCTGCCCTGACCCGCGCCTATGGCCGGTTCTGGTCCAGACTGCCCTTTGTCACGGATGGCGCCCCCGGTTTTGGTCTTTTCGCCATGACCCGTACCGGGCGTGAGCGCTGGCAGGACTGGCCCGACATCATCTCGGACGACACATTCGCACGGCTGTCCTTTGCCCCTGCCGAGCGCATTCGTGTGCCCGCCCGCTATGACTGGCCGATGGTCGAAGGTTTTGCCAATCTGGTGCGGGTGCGCAGACGGCAGAATATCGGCGTCGAGGAAATCGCCAAGCGATTTCCGCATCTGTTGGAAAACGATGACAAACGCAGCCTCGGCGCATCGGGTCTGATGCGCCTCTTCCTGCGCGACCCGCTGGGGTTTGCCGCCTATGCGCTGGTCAGCCTGACGGTAAAAACGCCACTGTTCAGGACCAAGACACGCTGGGCGAGAGGTCGCTAGGCCTCCTGAAGCCTGCGGACTGACGCCACCGCGCCGCGCTTGCGCGGCGCCAGGCCCAACCGTCGCACACGCGGCTCTGCCGTGGGCAAGATGGGCGGGAGAGCGCCGTTGGCAGCAGAAGTTTCCGCCGTCGCGCTGCTTCACTGCCTGTCACGACGGCGCATCAATCATTGCCCAGCCAACGGATTGTCGCAAGCAACTGCCGGGTTTCGTGCTTAGGCAGCGCCGAAAGTTGCATGTCGATTGACGCGCCGCGCCGCCCTGCCTAGCGTGCAGAAAACCATCAGGAGGTCAGATGCTTAAGCAAGCCGCGCTGTTTTCCGGCCAGGGTCTGCTGGCGCGGGTGCTGCGCTCGGCCTCCTGGCTGATGATCGGCTATGGCGGCAGCCAGGCACTGCGGCTTGGCGCCAATCTGATCCTGGCCCGGCTGCTGTTCCCCGAGGCCTTTGGCCTGATGGCACTGGTCAGCGTGGTGACCGTTGGCCTTTCCCTGTTTTCCGATGTCGGGATCGGCCCGTCCATTGCGCAGAATGAACGCGGCGATGATCCCGACTTTCTCAACACCGCCTGGACCATTCAAGTTGTCCGCGGGTTCGGTCTCTGGGGGATGACTCTGCTGCTGGCCTGGCCTGTTTCCTGGCTCTATCAGGCCCCGGATCTGCTGCTCTACTTGCCGATTGGCGGCATTGGCCTCGCCATCGCAGGCTTCAATCCGACCCGCATTGAAACTGCGCACCGGCACTTGCTGGTCGGGCGCCTCACTGCACTGGATCTCGCGGCGCAGGCCCTTGGCATCGGCGCTATGGTGCTTTTGGCCTGGGCAACCGGATCGGTTCTGGCGCTGGTTCTGGGCGGGGTCATTCAGGCCGCGGTGAAACTTGTGCTGACCCATTTCGGCCTGCCAGGGCAGACAAACCGGTTTCGCTGGGAACCCCGCGCCGCGCAGGAGCTGATCCGCTTTGGTAAGTGGATATTCCTCTCCACGGCCTTCTGGTTCCTGACCTCGCAGGGGGACCGGGCTATCTTGGGCCGCTTTGTGCCGCTGGATGTGCTGGGCGTCTATAATATCGGCTACTTTCTGGCGAGTTTCCCGATGCTGCTGGGCCATGCGGTGAACCAGAGGCTGATGATTCCGGTTTATCGCGACAAGCCCGCTGATGGCCCGCCGGAAAACCGGCGCAAACACCGCCTGCTGCGCGCAGGTCTGAGCGCCGTGATCCTGTCGCTGCTGTTGATCATGGCCTGGATCGGCCCCTGGCTGACAGACCTCCTGTATGATGCGCGCTATCAGCAGGCGGGCGCGATGATCGTGCTGATCTCACTGGCGCTGGCCCCGGCCGTCATCACCATGACCTACGACCAGGCCGCATTGGCCGCCGGGGACAGCCGGGCGTTCTTTGTCTTCACCGCCAGCCGCGCCCTACTGCAAACAGCACTTTTCTTACTCGGCACCTACTGGTTCGGGTTGCCCGGCGGTATTGCAGCGCTGGGATTGGCGATGCTCGGCGCCTATCCGGTGCTGATCTGGCTGGCCCGCCGACACGGCGCCTGGGATCCCCTGCACGATCTGGTCTGTGGCTTTCTGGTTGTTCTGGTCGGAGGCAGCGCCCTTTGGTGGCATCAAGATGCGGTGCTGACCCTGATCAAGGCGCTGGCCCCTTGATCCACCGCCTGCCCTACAGCCGCCCCTGCGGCAGGACAACTGGGACTGCGCGCCCGGCTTTTGGTCGTGACGGTCCCCTCACAAGGCAAACGATCAGCTGCGCCGCCCTTTGCCTGAGCGCCGTTTTCCACCGGGGGACTTCATTTCCGGAATGGTGACAACCGGCATTAGCCCAGTTTCCCGCTTCATCTGCGCGACCGAGCGCAGCACCGGCTTTCGTAACTCCAGAAGGAAGGCAATCACCAAAGCGGCGAGCAGGCTGGCGGCGGCGCCCAAAAGCGCCGTGCGCTTGCGTCCCCCTGTTACCGGGTAATCGGGCAAGGCAGCTGGTTCCAGCACTGTCAACCGCTCGGACTGGCGCGCGGTTTCCAGACGGAATCCGATCTCGGCCTCGTTGCGGCGAGCACGGGTCGTCTCCAGTTCGCTCTGCAGCTGTTGCAGCCTGCGGTCATAGGCAGCGAGCTGACGCTCGACCTCAGGAGAGGTTTCTAGTGACGCTTCGATTTCTGCCTTGCGCCGGGTCAGAAGATCGCGCTGCGCGGTCAGGGTAGCAAGCTGCTCTTCGAATTCTTCAAGCATGCGCTGCGCTGTTGCCGGGCGTTCATTGGACATCGCCTGATCTGCCGCCCGACGGATCTGGATCTGCTCCCGGTCAATATCCAGCAGCGCCTCGTTCAGTGTGGCGATTTCCCCTTGGCGGATTTCCAACGCCCCCGGCTGAGCAACGTCGTGCTCGGTCCGGTAGGAGGCGATCTCATCGTCCAGCGCCGCCAGTTCCTTGGCCACGGCCGTTTCCTTTGCGGTAAAGAAATTCAGCGTTTCCCGCGCCTGCTCGATACGGGTACTGACGCTGAGCTCGATCGTCCGGCGCCCAAATTCCGCTGCAACCGCCTGGGCCTGTTCAGGGCTGGGCATGCGGGCGGTGATGGTCAAAACAGCGATGGTGCCATCATCGGCGAAGCCTTCGCGCACCGCAGCCACCCCGGTAATCGAGACGTTTTCGCGCACCAGCGTAACCAGGTCCGAAGGTCTAAGATCCGGCATATCGCCATATAGATCGAACGCCTCGACAATCTCCAGTACAGAGCTGCGCGCCATCAGCCGCTGTTCGATCAGCTGCATGCGACGCGCGGTGGATCCTTCGACCGTTGATTTGGCCAGATCATCCGCGATTGTCGGCTGTGCGACTTGGATGACCTCGGAGCTTTCGTAGAAATGCTGCTGTCGGGCGGCCAGAAACAGCGACACCAGACTGCCCAGAACGGCAATCGCAAGGATCACCAACGCACGGCGGCGCAGCATGTCCAGAAGATCCGGCAAAGAGTAGATAGGACCCATTCAACATCTCTTGGTTTGCCGCGGTCGCGCCGCTGGGCAGATTAACGTGCAAAGTGTGCTGTGCCATACACACCATGGCAAGCAGGCAAAACTTTGACCGGTTGGCGGAAGTTATGCGACAGGACCGATGTCGGCGGTCGCGCGCCCTCGGTTCAGGACCACCCCCAGCAACGGCGCGTTTCCATTGAGGATCCTCTCGCAAGCGGCCAGATGCGCCGCCGTTGTCTGCGTCCCGTCCGAGATCACCAGCACCCCGTCGACCTGCGGCAGAAAGGCCGCCGCATCATCGTACTCCAGCATCGGTGGCAGGTCGAAGACAACCGTTTCCGGGTCCAGGTCCGCCAGCATGTGGTCCAGTACCGCGGCGCTACGGCTGTCATGCAGGATTTCTGCCGCGTTCAGGTCCGGCGTCGCGTTCAACCCGACCGCGAGCGTATCGAGCGGGCGCACCAGCGCCTCTTCTACAGGGCGGGTGCCGGACAGGAAGGACGCCATGTCGCCCGCCGCCACCAGCCCCATCGCAGGGCCCACCCCAGGGCTGCGAAAGTTGAGATCCATCAAGATGGTCCGGCTAGACGGCACCCGCGCCAAGCTAAGCGCCAGATTGACCGCACAGAATGTGGCTCCACAGCCCCCGGTGGGCGCAGTGACCGCAACCCGGTTCCAGCCGCGGACCTTCAAGGTTTGCAACAGCCGCGTGCGCAGCAGATCAAAGGCGCGCCCGGCCGGGTCGGTCCGCACGGCTGAAGCCAGCGGCGCACCATCACGGCCCCCCCGGTCAGGATTAAAGGAGATTCTGGCCAACCGTTCCCATGGGCTTGGCAAGGTGGTGGGGAGGATTTCGGCAGGTTCGGACTGCAGGCCGGGTGGTACGTTCTCCAGCACAGCCTCATCCGGTTCCGGGCGCAACTGTTCCTGCACCTCGGGCTGAACCTGTGCGCGCCGCCGAAATTTCTTAAAACCCTGTTGCGTCATGCCTTGCTCATATTGTCATCACAGCCTTGCCACGTGGCCGCAGCTTTGCCAACTTCAGGATCATATCAACTTGCCCCTGCGAAAGAAGCCCGCAACGCGTCTTGCTCCGGCCATGGCCGCAAGGCAGCGCCCGCACCAAAAATGAGATGCACGGCGCGGGTCCTCTTCGCGACTGCATTGAACCAGACAGGGATTAATATCCTGTACCTTTCAGAACCACGCCGATAGTACGCCAGATCAGACCGATGTCACAGCCAAGGCTTAGCGCACGACAGTATTCGGAATCCGCGGCAGCGCGAAAGGCAAAGGTGCTTTCGTTGCGGGCCGACACCTGCCACAGCCCCGTCAAACCGGGTTTGAGATCAAAATAGTCGCGCGGATCACCGTAAATCGCCAGCTGCTCGGGCATCATCGGACGCGGACCCACAAGGCTCATCTCGCCTTTCACCACGTTCCACAGCTGCGGAAGCTCATCCATGGAGGTGACTCGTAGGATACGGCCAACACGGGTGATGCGGGGATCGTTCTTCAGTTTCTGCGTTGCGTCCCATTCCCGCCGCAAGGCCGGGTCCCGCGCAAGGCATTCGGCCAGACGGGCATCCGCATCCCGCACCATGGTGCGTAATTTCAGGATTCGGAAGCGTCTGCCATTCCGGCCCAGGCGCTCCTGCGTGTAAAACGGGCTGCCGCCTTCAAGTGCAAGCGCCAGCGCGCAGAACAACACGACAGGCAGAGTGACAGGCAAGGATAATAGGGTTAGCAGCAAATCTAGGGTCCGTTTTCCAGCCCGACGATACAGCTCCGGACGCGAGGACCGGCGGTGCGGCATCTGCAGCGGTTCATAGTGTGATGGACCGATCCATTGGGCCACGTTGGCATTGGCGGCCTGCGCTGTCATCGCCTGTCGCAGAGCTTCATCCTTGAGCCGTTTCAAAACCAAGGTTCCCTGCCCAGCAGTATCGACTGAAGCAAATGACAGCATCGGAACTTTATTCTTACGCAACAGGTCCGTCATCAAAATCCCCATTCCTCACCAGACCCCATGGGTCGGGCACACCGCATCCTGCGGAACCGTTTAATTTGCACAGGTCCGGCATGGCAGCAGCCGGCAACACACGTCTGTAATTGAAGGGTCTGATAGGACGCGCCCCCACGCGTCTTCCCTGCACCCACTTCTCCGCATTTAGGGCGAAAGAAGTTCAAATTATCGACACATTCTTTTTAATATATTTTTATCTAAATTGCTGCGAGTAAATGAAAAAAGGTTAACCAGCCACATTTTCACCTGAATTCCAGCGCATTTGGGAAACAATAATCCAAAATATGCTCACACTGTTGGGGAACTGGGGAATATAGACCCGGAATCGGTGGCGCAGCGCACCTCAGCCCCCACATTGCATCCGGGCTAAGCGTGCACGCTATCAGCCTGCAACAGAATGAGATTCGACAGGATCACGGCCGTTTCAGGAGCCGCTGCGGAATTTTCCGGGGCTTTTTCCTGTCCAACGCTTGAAGGCATCGTTGAACGAGCTGAGCCCGCGATAGCCCAGCAAATGCGCGATCTCTGCCAGAACCAGATCGCTGTGCAACAGATATTGCGTGGCCATTTCCTCGCGCAGCTTTTCCAAAATTTCGAAATAACTGGTACCCTGATCGCCCAGCTTGCGCGACAAGGTACGGGGACTCATGCCAAGGTCCTGTGCCACGGTCTCCAGCGCCGCCGTTCCCGAGGCAAGTCGACGCGAAATGCTCTGCCCAACTTGCGATGCGATATCTCTCTCCCCGGCCGTCATGGTCTTCATCTGCGACGCGGCGCATTGCAGCAAGATGCGCAACAGGATCGGGTCACCTGTCGCAAGCTCCCGCGTCAGGTCATCGGTTTCGAACCGTAACAGGTTTTCCGGTGCACCAAACTGGACACGGCAGCCAAAGAACTCTTCCATCTCGGCGGCGCCGGACAAACGGTGATGGCAGAACGCCACCTGCCGCAGCCGGATACGGGTCTGGCTGGACCGGCGCAGGCTGGACAGGATCAGTGCCACGAGGAATTCCACGTATTGTCCGCTTAGCTCGATCCCCGCCGTGTCTGGAGCAGATGTCCGCACTCGGCTTTCTCCTCCGCGGATCTCGGGGCGGGTGCCTGCATCCACCGCATAGGTCCAGGTCAGCGCACCGGTTTCAGCAAGCTGGGAGCGATCGAAATGCAGGGCCTCTCCGAATAGGCGGGCGTAGTCCGACAGGTTCGACAGAAACCCCAGCACCTGCGGCGCACACAACGCCAGATACCCCAGAAGCCCGGCCTTGCGCAGATCGGTCTGCTGCCCGAACCGCAGTCCGAAGAGATCAATCTCGCTGATTTTCGCCGCATGCTGAAAGAACGATGCGATCGAACGGCTGTCGGTAAAAGGCTCTTCTTGGCCAACAAGACTCTGGCCAAAAGGCACCGCACGAAAGATCTCTGCCGAAGAATGCCCAAGCTCGGCCAGCCTTTGCGCGGCGCATTGTACAAAAATTGCATTTTCAAGGTTCAGATGCCGGGTCATAACACAAGCCCCACTCAAGACACACTCAACACCACAGTCAGAGGGCATCGTCTTGGCCCCTGACATGGCCTCTGTGGTGCATCCGGGCAGAGCGTCCCGGCGTTTCATCCGTGCGTTGTACGCGGGTGCGCCGCTTGGCCAGGCAGCCCCACGAAACGCTGCAGGCTGCTTTTACAATATAGCCTGATTTGAATATTTCCCAACTCTGTCCAGCGGAAACCGGCCACCGCTTGGCGTCTCTTCCGGTCATCCCCCCTCACCTTTTGGATAGTACCCCAAGACCTGCGGATAGGTCTGGCCGTTTTTCGGGGCGATCAAACGCCGTGCCAGCAACATTGACGGTCGCCTGCTTGCCTGTTGGCGGGAATCGCGTCTTTATGCGCGCCATTCCAAAACAGACGGAAGGCGCGGATGACCATGGCTGCAGATAGATCGTCTTTTTTTCAGTCCGACAACTGGATCGCTGCCGAGGCGCAGGGCACGGAGTGGACTTTCTGGGCCATGTCCGGAGACACGCCCGGCGCTCGCCGCAAGGCACATCTGCCGCAGGGCAGCAACGATCCAGGCTTTTCCGAGATCCATGCCGCGCTGTGCAGCGAGCTGACTGCATCGCAACTGCCAATTGTCGCCTGTGGCACCGGCCTGGCCGCACCGCAGGCCGTCCCGACGCGCCCGGACCAGCTGCCACTGGCCCCACAAGGCAGCGCCCTGCCCCGGGAAACCGTGCTCATCACTCTGCCCGGGCTGGCGCAAAAGGCGCCGCCTGCCATAATGCAGGGCGCCGAAACCTGCATCGCCGGGTTTCTGGCGCTCAATCCGTCCTGGGACGGGGTTCTTTGCCTGCCCGGAAAAACCACCCACTGGGCTTTGATCAGCGCAAATGAAGTCGTCAGTTTTCAAAGCTTCCTGACTGTGGAGCTGGCCGAAGCCACCTGCGCCATGGCCGGATTGCAGGTGCAGGACTGGGCAGCTGGTGAGCTGACCGGAACCGCAGCCGACACCATGTCAAAGCCGGAACTGATGGCCGCGCGATTAGCCGAAGCCAAGGCAGCCATGCATGGCGGCAGCTGCACCCCGGAACAGGCCACCGGGCGGATCTGGGGCGCCGTGCTGGGCGCCGAACTGGCCGCCGCCCGCCCTTACTGGCTAGGGCAAAATTTGGCGCTGATCGGTGAAAAGGAGACCGCCCGCCCCTATGCCGCTGCATTGGAAATGCAGGGGCTGCCGGTCACCATTGCAGACCCGGAACGCATGACACTGGCCGGGTTGACCCGGGCCTGGCGCAGCTTGCGCAAAGAAGACGACTAACCTCCACCGTCGCGCCGGCCCCCTGCCCGCTCACAGGACAAAGGGCCGAGGGAGCGCCAAGCGATCAGACCTTGTGACGGGCCCCTTTCGAGGGGGGCATTTCGGGCGGGCCAGCAAAACACTGGGCGATCTCCATCCAGCGCGTCGCGGTCGCCCCGGTCACCTCCAGCGCGGTGTCTTCGATATTCCGGACCTGCGTGACCACCTGCGCGAACTCCACCGCAGATCCGACAACCCGGTTGTCCTCTTGCGGCGTGTTCCATTCCCAGACCGCCGAAGACGGTCCGGTCAGCTGGACGAATGGCGCGGGGTCGGGCACCTCTTCTCCCCGGTTCAGGAAGGTCCAGCCATAAGTCGCAACGCCAAGATGGGCGATATTGCGGATCCGGTCCTGCTCCACCCGCTCCAGCCCCAGAAGATCAAAGACCTCCTGACCATGCGCCCAGGTTTCCATCTGCCGTGCGGTGATCGAGGACAGCGCACTCATGTCCGGGCCCACCCATTTCACCCGCGCCTTGGGATCGGCCACAGCAAAAGCATCGGCGCAGGTTTCCGCGCCAGCCTTCCAGGCCTCAAATAGCGCCCGTCCCGACAGCCCGTCGAGCCAGGGGAACTGGCACTGCAGGATCGTCTTGCCCGATTGCATGTCCTGCACGATCGGGCCGATGAATGCGGCAAAGGCCTCCTCCCCCTTGAGCGAGGTTTCTGCCGCCACGTTGAACAGGTGCAGGTGGCCCAGCACGTGATCGATGGTCCAGTCTTTGAACTGCGTCGGCCTGTGAAACGCCTCTTCCGGCAGATCCTCCAGTATCGCCGCCAGCGCCCGGCTTTCGGCACGAAAATCCTCTGCCTGCTGCATGGATGCCCTCCTCCCAATTGAAATTCCGCTACGTCCGGCGAGCCCTTCCACGATTGAACCGACCGAACGTTCTGTTTTACGATTCCTCAAAGGATAGGCGCATGACACAGAAAACCGAAGACCAACCCGACGTCACCGCGCCCGGCGCTGCGGGCACAACGCGAACCGAAACGCGGGCAGACAAGACCCGGCAGCGGATTTTCGACGCGGTCACGGACTGTCTGGACCAGTCGGGATACGCGGAAACCTCGATCAACCGGGTACAGACCGCCGCTGGTGTGTCACGCGGGGCGCTGACCCATCACTTTCCTTCGAAAGAGGAGATGATGGTGCGCACGCTGGAACATCTTCTGGCGCCGGTGCGCGGCCCAGAACAGGCGAGCGAAAGCGGCCATATGCTGCGCAAGGGCGGCGCGGCACAGGATTTGCCCGCCGAACTGCACCGTCTGTGGGCCCGGGTGATCAACACCCGTGAAGGGCGCGCGGTGATGGAAATCCTCGTCGCCTCGCGCACGGATGAAACCCTGCGCACGCGCATCACCCCCTCGCTCTGGGATTATAACGACGCCTTCAACCGCAATATTGCCAATCTATACACCGCGTCCTCGGGCGAGGATCTGGCGTTGCTCTGGTCGATCTGCCGCAGCTTTATGCGCGGGCTGCACAGTCAGGCACCCTACGAACGCGATCGAGAGATCATCACCAAGATGGTCGATCTGTTCGCCCGCATCATGTCGCCGCATCTGGCGACCCGCCCCGGCCCCAAGGAGTAAACCGCATGCAAAGCCCCTTTGACACCGAAGAGCGCCGTGCCTTCCGCGAGAGCCTGCGGAGCTTTGTGGCGCAGGAAATCACTCCCTTCTGCGATGACTGGGACGAAGCCGGGGAAATCCCCTGGGAGCTGCACCAGAAAACCGGGGCGCTGGGCGTCTGGGGCTTTGGCATCGAGGAGAAATACGGCGGGCTTGGCTTTGACGACTGCTTCATGCGTGCCGCCTACAGCGAGGAAATCGCCCGCTGCGGCGCGGGCGGTGTCGCGGCGGCCATGGGTGGGCGTCAGATCTCGCTTGATCCCATTGCCCGGCTGGCCAGCGAAGAAATCAAGATGCAGGTGCTGCCGGAGGTGATCGCGGGGCGCAAAGGGTCTTCGCTTGCGGTGACGGAGCCGGGCGGCGGGTCGGACGTCGCCAATATCACCACCACGGCGCGGCGGGATGGCAATCACTGGGTGCTGAGCGGCAGCAAGACCTTCATCACCGGCGGCATGACGTCGGAGTATTTCGTCATTCCTGCCCGCACTGGTGAGCCGGGGCTGGAGGGGATTTCGCTGTTCTTTGTCGAAGCAGATACCCCGGGGTTCACCCGCAGCGCGCTGAGCCGGAAAATGGGCTGGTGGTGCTCGGATCAGGCAACGCTGTTCCTCGATGACGTCCGCCTGCCCGCCGACCGGATGATGGGGCCGGAAAATCATGGCTTTCTGGCGGTGATGGAGAATTTCAACCTCGAACGGGTCGGGCTGATCGCCAACATGCTGGGCATGATGAAAACCTGCCTTGAGGACAGTATCGCCTGGGCACAGGAGCGGCAGACCTTTGGCAAGCCGCTGATCCGCCATCAGGTGATCCGCCACAAGATCGCCGATATCTCGGCCCGGATCGACGCGGTAGAGGCCACTCTGAACATGATCTGCTGGCAGGTGAACGAAGGGCGGATGCCGGTGGCCGAAATCTGCAAGGCCAAGGTCTTTGCCTCCAAGGCCTGCGAGTTCTGCGCCTCCGAAGCGATGCAGATACTCGGTGGTGCGGGCTATCTGCGCGGCAACCGGATCGAACGTATCTACCGAGAGGTCAAGGTGATGGCCATCGGCGGCGGCTCCGAGGAAATCATGCGCGATCTGGCGGTGCGGCAGATGGGGCTGTAATCGCGCAGCGGCGCGTCATACCGCCGAGGAAAAGCTGCGTTCAGCCGCCTCGAAATTACGGGTCAGCGGCGCCGTCAAAGGCGATTGCGCCGAATAATAGGCCCCGACCCGGCACAGTTGCACTGCAAAATCGGGATGCGCGCCCGCATCATCGTATTTGCGCACCCGCTCCTTGCGCAGCCAGCCGCGGCGTTTGACCTCCTGCTCGATCAGCTTCAGCCGCTGCACGCAATGCAATGTCGTGTAGACCGACAGGTAATCCATGTAATCGGCGATGTCGTGGCCACAGCCAGGGTCGAAAATCTCGATCACGATATCGGCCATCACATCGGGGGCGATGGGCCAGGTTTCATCAGCAATCAGCCAGGCCAGATCTTCGGCCCCGTGGCGTAGACCGGCGTATTCGAAATCGAACCAGCGCAGGTATCCGTCGTCGCCAATGGCGGCATTGCCCGACCGGCAATCCCATTTCAGGAACTGCATGCCCGGGTAATCCATCCGCTCAGCCACAGCCGCCATATCGAACTGGCGGGAGATGCCTACCGAATAGGGCTCCATCGCGGCAACCGAGCCGACAAAGGAGCCAACCCAATCCGCGTTCGAGCCCAGATGCGGCAGCATTTCCGCCAGCTTCGTCTGCCGCCCGGCCGCGTGAATACGAAAGATCGCCGCCACCGCCTCGGCCGCCAGTTCCACCTGATCCTCGGGGTCCTGCTCCATGATCTCGGCATTCAGACGCATCTCACCGGTGTCAGACTGGAACATCACGTCATCGCTGACGCCCAGAACCTGCGGAATATCGTCACAATGGGGCGCCAGCTCCTGCAGCACATGCGCCTCCAGATGGGTGCGGCGAAAGTCGGGCCGCAGTGTCGCGATCACGCTGTGGTCGGGATAATGCAGCCGCAAGGACGAGCGCGAATTGCCCCCCGGCGCAGAAATCCGGTCGGGCGCGGCGCCCAGAACCACCTCGGCCTTGGCCGCGATATAGGCCTTGCGATCCTCAAAACTGCCGTCAGCCACGTCTGTCCCTCTTCACCTCACCAAGTGTTGCGCCTGTGCTGACATCAGAAAACGGCGAATTTCGGGACAAACAGAGGCAGAGAGTGCGCGATTCGCCCGGTACACGCTGAAGTTGATACGCCAGGGCGCGCCAATCGCAAACAATACACCTCCGAAAGGACTGTTTGTTTCCAAAATTTCCCGCACTCACCCCGTATTTGACTAAAATGCGACGAAAATTTGTTCGACTGCCGAACCATTTCATATGTTCACCGTTGAGCGGCACGCCTCCCATTTTGCGCCTGCCGAAACGCATCATTTCAGATCGTAGGGGTGACAATATGACTTGGGGACATTTTTCGCACAAAGGCTGGTCCGGTTGGGGAAAAAGCAGCGGCAAGGACGCCTGCGGCAGCAACAGCTACCACAATGGCGGCGTGCGCGGCGAACACTTCGCGCGCTGGTATGACGGACATCTGTCCGACCGGTTTGGCCACGGCGGCAAAGGCCATAAAAACTGGTGGGACCGCGACGAAAAGGACGATCACGGCACGGGCGGCAGCAAGGGGACCGGTGGCAGCAAGGGCTCCGGCGGAACCAAAGGCTCTGGCGGCACCCGGGGATCGGGTGGCAAGGACGGCTGCGGCACGGGAGAAGGCACAGGCCGCGGATCAGGCGGCGGCACCGGTGGCGGCTCGAAAGGCCATCACGGCGGCAAGGACTGGTGGAACCACGGTGGCAAGAACTGGTGGGACCATGCTCGCAACGAAGATGACGATTGCGCGTCCGATGGCTCTGGAGGAACCCGCGGCTCTGGCGGAACGCATGGTTCTGGCGGCACCCACGGTTCTGGCGGGACTCACGGTTCTGGTGGAACCGGCGGATGGGGCAGCGGTGGCCATTGCGGCTCCGGAGGCACGGGCGGAACCGGCGGTACAGACGGCGGCGGCGGCGAAAACACCGACGATGGCAAGACCACCATCACTTTCACCCTGGGCGAAGAAGGCGGCAGCCAGGTGGACGTGTCCGTCACGCAGACGCCCGGCGGTGAGCTGTTCGTGAAACTGGATCCAACCACCTTTGACGGCCAGGAGGCTGATCTCGACGGCATGTTCTTCAACCTGAGCGACGACGGCCGCACCGATGCACTGCACTTCTACCCGGATGAAAACGCGTTGCCGGTGACCGGCCACAGTGCATCCGCCAATTCGGAGAACACGCTGGATAACGGCGCCACTGTCTCCGAAAACTATGACGCCCACGTGCAATTCGGACAGGTGCCGGACAGCACCGAAGGGACCGTCAACAACCTCAACTTCACCCTCTGGTCCGAAGATGGCGCGCTGACGCTGCAGGATCTGGACCTCACCAATGTGTCGATTGTGGTCAACAGCGACGGTCGGGATCCGCAGGAGCTGCACGGCGGTCTGACTGATGAAGCGCAGGCGCAGGTCGAAACCGACCCGGCAGCGGTGAATGGCATGACGCTGGACAGCTGGTCCGAAACCCTTCCGGTCGCCTTTAGCCAACCCGCAACCGAACCGGATGTTATGTCTCTCATGACCCTACCGCCGGAGGATGACATGATGCCGGAAGACCCGGCTGACACGGAAGACGACATGATGGCCGAGGCTGTCTGAGGCCACGCTGCCTCACCATGAACCGAGAAGACATTGACCGGAGGCCCCCAAACGGGGGCCTCCGGCGATTTTTTGGAGCAGCATTACTGATCCCCTTCGACGATCAACCGTTCACCTAAAAAGGAGGGTGCATCCCGCTGATGCATAAACCTTTCTTTAGGAAGAAAGGTTACACAGCTGGCCGACGGATCCTTAGGAGGTGCAGCGGTGAAACAGGAAAAATGTCAGGCCTGCCGGAATGGCGCAAAGTTCGACCTGCCCATCACCATGGCGTTCCAGCCAATGGTCGCCCTTGGCGCGGAAAAGATCTTTGCCTACGAGGCGCTGCTGCGCGGCAAGGACGGCGCTGGTCCGCGCGAAGTGTTCTCGCATGTCACTTCTGATACGCTTTACGCCTTTGACCAGAAGTGCCGCACCACCTCGATCGAACTGGCAGCAAAGCTGAACCTTGCGGAAACTGGCGCGCTCCTGTCGATGAACTTCCTGCCCAATGCGGTTTACGATCCAAAGGCCTGCATCCGGCTGACTCTTGAAACGGCGAAACGCACTGGATTTCCGGTGGACCAGATCATGTTTGAGTTCACCGAAACCGAACGGGTGAACACGGACAAGCTGATCGAAATCCTGACCACCTATCGCCGCCTTGGCTTCAAGACCTCCATCGATGATTTCGGCGCCGGCTATTCCGGCCTGAAACTGCTGACGATGTTCCAGCCGGATGTGGTGAAACTGGACGCCGGGCTGATCCGCAATATCGATGTCTCATCGGCGAAACAGACGATTGTTCGCAACACCATCAGGATGCTTGAGGAAATGGGTATCCTGATCGTCTGCGAAGGGATTGAAACCCAGGGCGAATACGATGCGCTATATGATCTGGGTGTGGACCTGATGCAGGGGTATTTGTTCGCCAAGCCGGGATTTGAGTCCCTCCCTGCGCCGCAATGGCCTGTCCACAGCAGCCTGTCCATGGAGAAAAGCGTGCTACGCTGAGGCACACGCCAAAAGTTACCGTCACGTCATCCTCTTTTTGAGCGAATTCTCCCACCTCCGCCCGCTCCTATTTGATCCTGGTCACGTTCCACGCGTACGCCCGGCCTTAAAATTGCGCTGTATTTACGGGCACGGTGAAGGAGGTTTCCCATGTATCAACTGACCGAAGACGGCGACTGGACCAACGATTTTGACTACACTCAGACCAACGTCGCAGACATCCAACCCGGTCACAGCGTCAGCGGTACCGTAGGCGGCGCCGATGCGGGCGATCTGATCCGGGTCTCACTGGCCTATGATCAGCCCTACACGTTTACCCTGGAGGGCGACGGGGTTTCCTTTGAGATGCTGGATGACGGCACCGATGCCGGGGCAACAATCGACGGCAACACGATGACCTACACGGCCGAGCACCCCTCGGATTATTATAACATCCGCGTCACTGGCAGCGGCAGCTACACCGTCACCATGCAGGGCCTTCCTGCGGATTATCTGGAGGACGAGGACGCACGCGACATGAGCGGCGCGCCAACTCTTGAGATCGGATCCAGCATAACGGGCGTCATCAATGGCAGCGCCCGCACCGGAGAGACCGACTACTATGCCTTCCACGCGATTGGCGGAATGGACTACGGGTTCTCTATGGCGCAGGCTGACTCGCCTTTTGGGGCCACGTCCGGCGGCTGGCTGGAAATCCTTGGCGCGGATGGAGAGCCGGTCGACGGTGTGTCCGGCGGCGCCAGCGCCTGGGACGGATCAGTGAAGACCTTCTCGCCCGAGCTTTCCGGCACCTACTACCTCGCCGCCTGGACCTATTTCGGCTACTCCGGCGCCTATACGATCAGCAGCTATACGGACGCCGCACCGACCAACCTGGCCAGCCTCGGCACGATTTCCGCTACCGAAAGCGGTGGCTCCACAATGGTTACCCTGCGCGTTGATATCGCCGAGGCCCCCGAAAGCGATATCACGGGAACCGTCTCTGTCACCGCAGTGGACGCGGATTACTCTAAGACGGTCAACAGTTTCGACGCCGCCTTCACGCTGGAGGCAGGCCAGACCTATGTGAACGTCACCGTCCCAGTAGGCAGCAGTGCAGATTACTCAGAAGACACGATCTTTGTCGGTGATATTGCGGAAATTCGTGGTGCCGGGATCGACCAGGGTTTCCTCGCCTCAGAGAGCTTTGTCAGCGAGCTGAGCAACACCCCAACCGCGGGCGACGACGTTCTGGTCGGCACCGATGGAAAAGACCGCATTTTGGGCCTTGCGGGCGACGATGAAATTTCCGGCCTCGGCAGACGCGATACCCTGAAGGGCGGTGCTGGCCGCGACACGCTGGACGGAGACACCGGCAACGACAAACTTCTGGGCGGCACCGGTCGGGACAAGCTGTTCGGCGGCGACGGCGACGACAAACTGCTGGGCGGCGGCGCCCGTGACCGGCTGTTCGGTGGCAGTGATGCCGACATCCTGGACGGTCAGGGCGGCAACGATATTCTGACCGGTGGTCGTGGTCTGGATGTGTTCGTGTTCTCCGGCGACTTTGGCAATGACAAGATCCGCGATTTCAACGCCACACGCAACGGTGAGGACATTGATCTGAGCGGGGTGGAAAGCATCACCGGCATGCGGGATCTGCGCAACAATCACATGAGCCAGGAAGGCGACGACGTGCTCATTCAGGATGGCAACGGCAATTCGATCACTCTGCTGGACGTCGATATGGCCGACCTAGGTGTGGGCGATTTCATCTTCTGATCGTGTAACCGGATTTTCCACCGGGCCTGCATCACGCAGGCCCGACTATTCTGACATTGACCAGCAGGTGCCCTGCCCGTTCAACCGTTTCGCAGCCCCTCAGGGTATAGCTGCAATTCCTCAGCGTGCGATCACGATATCGGCCTGCAACCCGCCCAGTTCGGCGCTTTCGGTCAGGCGCAGCGTGCCGCCATGCGCCCGCGCCACATCCACAACGATGGCAAGCCCCAGTCCAACCCCGGTTCCAAGGTTCTGATTGCGCGCAGCATCCAGCCGGGTAAAGGGACGTATCGCATCACCGCGCTGCGCGGGGTCGATACCGGGACCGTCATCCTCGACCCGGATGCGCAGGGATTTTTCCGTCAAAGTCACAGAGACCCGCGCCCGGCTGCCATATCGTACCGCGTTCGAGACCAGATTTTCCACCGCCCGGCGTATCGATTGCTGGCGTAGCATCACGGTGCCAGACCCGCTCAGCTCTCCCAGCATCACATCCTTGCCTTGCCGCTGCCAATCCTCGACGATGGCATGCGCCATTTGCATCGGGTCCACCGGTTCAGGCTCGCCTGTTGACGCACCGCGGGAGAAATCCAGAAAGGCATCCAGCAGCGCCTGCATTTCATCGACATCACGCAACAGCGGTTCCGCTTCCTCTTCGTCCAACATCGCCAGCCCCAACTTCAGCCGTGTCAGCGGCGTGCGCAGATCGTGGCTCACCCCCGACAGCATCAGGGTCCGCTGCTCGATCTGCCGCTCGATCCGGGCGCGCATATCCACGAAGGCGCTGCCAGCGGCCCGTACCTCGGTCGCGCCACGCGGCGAATAAGGGATCATCCGTCCCCGGCCAAAGGCCTGCGCCGCATCCGCAAGCCGCTTGATCGGGCGCAGCTGATTGCGCAGGTAGATGAAAGAAATCAAGGCCATGAAAAGGCCGAAGAAAACCATCGTCACGATCAGCTGATGCGGCGCTGCCGCCGTCAACCGCCGCCTGTCCACCCGCAGTTCCATCCTGCCAAGGTCGGTATCCAGGAACACCTTGACCTCGCGGTTATCGGGAAACTGCGCCGCGACAAAACCCGGCAGATCCTGCTGCAACTTGTCCCGGACAACGCGGCCAGAGAATTCGTACCACCCCACTAGATCCTGCGGGTCAGGTTCACCCTCCTCAAGGAACCGTGCCCCCATCTGCAGAGGCTGCAGGAACGGAGCAATCCGCACCAGCATGTCCTGTTGGCTTTCCGCGCCTGCGCCCTGCTGTTGCAGCAATGCGATCTGCTGCATCACCGTGGCCGTCATCTGGGTGGTCACATCCTCCAGATCTCGTTTGATAAAGACGATGGAGACCACAAGCTGCATCGACACGATAGGCACGATCAGGATCAGCGCCGCCCGGCCATAAAGGCTCCGTGGAGAATATTGTTTGAGCCTTTGCAAGAACATGCGCTAAGCCTACAGGGTCGCCCCATGGCTGTGAAGGGACCCGGCAGGCTTTTGCCCCCCGCGCCAGCAACAAAAGGAACGGATACCCGAATGCAGGCTCCATACGATTTCAATCCCGCCCCCGGCCGTGCCGAAGAGCTGCAACCGGGTGTGCGCCGCATTCTGGCCCCGAACCCCTCGCCAATGACCTATCGCGGCACCAACACCTATCTGATCGGAACCCAGGATCTGGCGGTGATCGACCCAGGCCCGGTGCTGCCAGAGCATCTGGAGGCGATTTTGGCCGCAGTGGGCCCTGATCAACGTATCGGTCATATCATCGTCACCCATGCCCATGTGGATCACTCACCCTTGGCGGCCGAGCTCAGCCAGCGTACCGGCGCGCCGGTCTATGGTTTTGGCCCGGCCAGCGCAGGCCGGAGCCCGGCGATGCAGCAACTGGTCGCGCAGGGCATGACAGGCGGCGGCGAAGGCATCGACAGCGCGTTCACGCCTGACATTATCGTGGCAGATGGCGATGTGATCTCCGGCGCGGGCTGGGACCTTGAGGTGCTGCACACACCCGGGCATCTGGGCAATCACATCGCGCTGGCGTTGGATGATGCCTGTTTCACCGCCGATCACGT
This sequence comes from Pseudophaeobacter sp. C1-32P7, assembly GCF_041008775.1. Lineage (NCBI taxonomy): Bacteria > Pseudomonadati > Pseudomonadota > Alphaproteobacteria > Rhodobacterales > Roseobacteraceae > Pseudophaeobacter > Pseudophaeobacter sp. C1-32P7. The sequence goes on from NZ_JAXGFR010000001.1 coordinate 410,654, forward strand.
GATGGGTTGGGCCAGTTCGCTGGTCTCGCCGCCCGATGGTGATCTGACTGACTTCATGGCTTCCTGCCGCAAGCTGCGCGCCCGCGACTGGCGGATCTTCTATCCCGGCCACGGCGCCCCGATCACTGACCCTGCCGGACGTCTCGACTGGCTGATCGCCCACCGCGAAGCCCGCGAAGCCGCCATCATTGATGCGCTGCGCTCCGGCCCGGCCCGCCCGGGCGATCTGGCCGCCCGGATCTATACCGAAACCCCGGCGGCCCTATTGCTCGCTGCCGAGCGCAACGTCCTGGCCCATCTCATTGACCTAATGGGAAAATCCCGCGTAACCCCGGTCGGTGACCTGAGCGCAACCGCAGAATTCAGGCTGCTGGGCTGATCCCTGGACGCCCCTGCCCCAGAGCGGTTTTCGGTCCCGGAATGTGCGATCCAATGTTATTTGCATTTTTTTCGCCTCCCCCTCTGGACGCCCCCACGCAGGGCCGCTATACGGCGCGGACCGTTCCGGCGTAGCTCAGCGGTAGAGCAGTTGACTGTTAATCAATTGGTCGTAGGTTCGATCCCTACCGCCGGAGCCATAAAAAGCCCTTAGGTCTTTACGACCTGAGGGCTTTTTGGGTTCCAGAATCTGGAGTGCTATTGGATGCGGGGGTATCTGCGCAAGAGGTGCACTCCCCTCCTTTTTTCTGAACCTGCTGGCCTTCTAAGTTACATTCTGGTCTCCAGTTGAGCGCTAGAGGTCAGAATGGCGAAGCGCCACGTCCGCGTTCTGCGGTCCGAACCCTGTGTCCGTGGATGTGGCCTTTGAGGCCATCAATTAGTCCATTTAATGCGACAGCTTTTTGTGTTCCTTGCCGTCCTCCGAGATGTGAAAGAGAGTGCAGTGGGGCACTGCCCTTGCGCCATGCTTTTTGAGCTCAAACCCAAAGACAGACGTTTTGATTTCCAACAAAGAGGAAAAAATTATCTGTGCATTTGGAAGTCCAGACGCCAGAGGTAATCAGTTGGTAACTCAGGTTGCTTGGCCACCCTTAAGGTAGGTGCAGTGCCTCCCCCCAAGCGCAGGCTTTCATCAAAAGGATGGAGCTATGGCGTCAAACTCTCCGACACCAAAAAAGCCCTCAGGTCTGCGCGACCTGAGGGCTTTTTATGGCTCCGGCGGTAGGGATCGAACCTACGACCAATTGATTAACAGTCAACTGCTCTACCGCTGAGCTACGCCGGAATGTGAGGCGTGGTATAGAATCTCCGCTCTGCCGCGTCCAGAGAAAATTCTCTCCAAGCTGCAGTTTTTTTCAGCCCCTAAAGTCAGAGCGCGCTTTCAGCCTAACATATTGGTCTTAAGCCCTCTTTCGTCTCCGCGCCGACACCCCCTGTCACCTTGATAGGCCCCTGTGGAACCAACCTCTGTCCACGCGTCTTCGGCACCAAGGCGGCCCAAAAGCCCGACCGGATTGCCACGTTGTCCGGCTCGGCGCCGTAGCCAGCCCCCCTCCCCCGTTATTGGTCAACAGCACGGAGAGCCTGTGCCGCGGAGCGCCGACTTCAGGCGCACATATGGACGGACAAAAAGCTCTCGGCCTCGCACCAGATCTCATCGAGCAGTTCGGTCTGGGTGATGTCGCAGCCTTCTGCGTGTTCGATCTCCAGCATCAGCTCGCGGAACCGGGTCAGGCCCAGGACCGCTGCCGATCCCGCCAGGCGGTGTGCCTCCTGGCGCAGCTCTGTCGTCAGCTCCTCGGCCTCGGCCAAAGCTGCCTTCAGCCGCTCCACGTCCTCGCAATACGTCGCGAGGAAGCCGCGGGCGCGTTCCGGGCCAAGCGCATCGAAGAACTGCACGATGTTTTCGTCCTGATTAACCTCCGGCAGCACCGGGGTTCGCCCTGCCCGACGAGCGATCACATCGGCAAGTTCCTGTTTGCTGATCGGCTTGGTGATGACCTCGGCGAATCCCGCGTCCAGAATGCGGGCATGATCTTCGGCGGCGGCATGCGCTGTAAGGGCTACGATGTCGGTGCCTTCCGCCAGTTTCCGCGCGCGGATCCGGCGAATTGCCTCGATCCCGTCCACCTCTGGCATGCTGATATCCATCAGGATCAGATCGAAACTGCCCGCTTCGGCGCAGTTGACCGCCTCCAGCCCGCCTGCGGCCGTGGTCACCCGTTGGCCCTGCTGGATCAGCATCTTCTCCAAGAGCAGGCGATTGATGTCATTGTCTTCGACGATCAGGACGGCACTAGTCTCCTGTTCCTGATCCGATTGCGCCTCGGCCTTGACCATGGGCGCGCTGGCCACCGGCAGCGGCAGCGACATCGAGAACAGGCTGCCTTCGCCAAGTTCGCTTTCGCAGGTGATTTCACCATCCATCGCCTGCACGATACGGCGGGTGATCGCCAGGCCAAGCCCGGTGCCCTCATTGCCGCGCCGATAGCTGGAATCGAGCATGGTGAACTCTTCAAAGATGCGCTGCAGATCCTCCTGCGGGATACCGGGGCCGGTATCGGCGACATGGAAGTCCACCACATCCGTCTCCGGCAGGCGCTGGATATCGACGGAAACGGCGCCTTCATTGGTGAATTTCACAGCATTTGCGATCAGGTTGAGAAGCGCTTGCTGAATGGCGCGGGGTCGCCCTGCCACCACCGAGGACGGGCCAAGGCTGCAATGCAGCGACAGATCGATTCCCCGGCTCTTTGCGGTGGCCTGCTGGCTTTCGATCAGACCTTCGGCCAGTTCCCTGAGGTCGAAGACACGAATCTTTTCCGGGTCCACCCCTGCTTCGAGCCGCGACAGCTGCAACACGTCGTTCACATGATGCAGCAGAAGCTCTCCCGACACTCGCATTGCCTGGAGATAGCGCATCTGTTCGCCCGAGGGATCGGTGTCTTCCAGAAGGTCGATCGCCCCCAGCACCCCGGTCAGAGGGGTGCGCATTTCGTGGCTCATGACGGTGAGCAGATTGGCCTTGGCACGCTCACCTGCAAGGGCATCATCGCGGGCGGTGCGCAACTCTTCTTCGGCCTGCATCCGGTCCGAAATGTCACGCATGAAGCTGACAAAGACCATATCCTGCCCCGACTGGCTGAGCGAGACCGAGAGTTCGACCGGAAAAATTTCACCGGACTTGCGCACCCCTTCGAGCTGGACCCGGCCGGCGCCGATCACTTTGGTCTGGCCGGTATTGAGGAAACGCGCCATGCCCCGGGCATGGGCTTCGCGCAGGTGCATCGGAATGATCAGCTCCTGCATCTTCTGCCCGATGACTTCGGCGCTGTTGTAGCCAAAAATCGTTTCGGCCGCGCCGTTGAACGCCTGAATACGGCCTTCGGTGTCGACCACCAGAATGGCGTCGAGAGAGGAGGAAATCATCGCCTCCATCTGCGCGGCGGCGCGGCTGCGCTCTTCGGCCAGCTGGCGCCCGCGCCGGTACATCTGCGCCAGCATTAGCGCGGTGATCGCAATGGCCGCGAATAACGCCAGAATGACCCAACCCAACTGGTAGAGGATATCGAACAGCTGCAGGCGCTTGGCCTCGGTTCCCTCGACCTGCATCACCACCCCGAACAGGGCAAGTTCACGCACCTTGTCGCCGTTCTGATTCAGTTCCGAACGAACCTGAGAGATATTTTCAATCAACTGCTCGTCGCTGACATCGATCAGATCAGCCAAACGGTCCAGCCGCGCACTGAGATCGGACAGTAACTTGCTGCCCGCCTCGTTGTCGCGAAGCTCCTGAAACAGCGGGCTTTCCTGAAAGGTCGCAATACGGCTGTAATAAATGTCAAAGCGACGGCGCAGCAGGGGCAGGTCCTTTGCCTGCCGCGCTGCACCGGCTGCTGCATCCAGTTTCAGATGCTCGACCTCGGCCTGCGACATGACCCATTGCATGTTGTCCGTCGCGGCCGTCGATAGGCCCTCGAGCCTGAGGAGAACCTGTTGACCCAGGCGCACGGACTGTACCACCAGCAAAGGCAGAACGATCAGGGCCGCGACCAGAACCCAGCGCGACGCTAGTGGAAATCGCCAGTCCGTTTCTTTGGTCACCGGGCCACACCTTTACCGTTGGACGTTGATCCCCTCCAGCTGCCAGATGCTTCTGGAGTAGATCGCTTCGGTTTTATACGAGGGATTGCTATCGTAAGGGTAAACGATCCACAAAGGCCCCTTGGAGCGGACCGACATGGTCTTGCCGTTGCGTTCATAGGCGATGATCGGCCCCCCTTCGATCGCATCGGACAGAGGCACCTCGACCATGTAATCGTTGATCGCCCGCGCTTGCAGGACACCGGAGGTCAACCCGAGATGGGCCATGAGATCCTTCAGCGATACGCCGGTGAAGGCCTGCGTGCCAGAGGTCCAGATGGTTTCCGTTTCAAAGGAGGTCTGGCCCAGCGCCATTAGCTGATCGCGGGTGAAGGTCGTCGTCGAGGCATCATCCCCTTCGATCTGAACCGTCAGCAGCACGGTGTCGTCGCTGGCGGCCTGCGCCGACGCCCCAAGCCCGAGCATCAGGCCTACCCCCAGCGCCAGAACCAGCGCGCCCAAAACATTCATCCAGCGGATCATCACAACACTCCTTTTTGAAAATACCCAATTTCACCGCGTCGGACACTGACAGATTGTGCCCCCTCTGGCACCAACGCCTCGGGATATGCGCCTATCCCAAAGGATAGGACGCCTGCCGGATGGGTTATTAAAACCCAACCTTTTCAGCTGTCCTTCTCCAGCTTAATTCAGTTATCTTTCTAAATGTTTTATTGAAAACCGGCCCGGGGCACTATTGTCTGCAAGAGGGAAGACACGTCCAGCCGGGGATTGATACTTATGAAACCCTTGTCGTGTAGGTGTCGACTTTGATTGACCTTCGCTGTCGCTAACAGACTCTAGGAATTCTATGCGTATTCTTTTGGCAGATGATCATGACATGGTTCGCGAGACCATTTCCGCCTACCTCAAATCCGAGGGGGGCGCAGAGGTGTTGCTTGCCACCGATCTGCCGGGCGCGATGGAGCTGATTTCCGCGGAAGGCCCGTTTGACCTGGTGTTGCTGGACTACCAGATGCCCGGAATGACGGGACTGGATGGTCTGGCTGAGGCGCTTGCGGCCAATGGCGGCAAGGGCGTTGCCATCCTCTCCGGCAGCGCTCCGGCCAATACTGCCCGGGCGGCGCTCGATGCCGGGGCCATCGGGTTCATTCCCAAGACCATGGGCGCGCAGTCGCTTTTGAACGCGGTCCGCTTCATGAGCGCGGGGGAAATCTATGCTCCGGTCGAGTTGATGCGCGCGGAAGAGAGCGCAAATACGCACCCCCTGGCCGAACGGCTGAGCCCGCGGGAGCTGGAAGTCCTGAACGGCCTTTGCCGCGGCCTGTCGAACAAGGAAATCGCCCGCGAGTTGGACTTGCAAGAGGTCACCATTAAACTGCATGTGCGCACCCTCTGCCGCAAGCTTGACGCCAAGAACCGCACCCAAGCTGCGCTGACCGCCAAGGAAGCCGGTCTTTTCTGAACCCCGCCCGCAGACTGCGCCGCACCGGTCGCATTCAGGTGTTCTTTGGCAAGAGGCGACATTCCTCCTCTCCGGCCGTGCGGCCTCTTGATCAGGCCGCCCTCTGCCGTTTCGCACGTCGGCGGGCCGCACCGGCTTCGGCCTTTTCATTCGCCATGTCTTGGATCCAGTCCTCCCAGATCGACCGGTTGTGGTCCAGTTGCACGCTGTCGACGATCTCCACCCGTCCCAGAATCGCAGCCTCAAAGCTTTCCTGTTTCACCTTGCCATAGGCATCGGGCACAAGCCGACGAACGATCTCGGTCTGCGCGATACCGGCAACGGCGGCCTTGGTGGCATGAAGGATACGCGGCGCATGGCGTTTGAATGCTGCAAGGAGACTGCCCGCCCGCACCAGATAGATGCCGGAATTCCACAGGACATCAGGATCGGCCTCATCACTCCCCACTCCAGCGCTGTACAGCGCCTGCATCGGCTCCTGTCCCCGGCGCCGCGACAAGGTTCTGAGACGACCATAAGACCCGTGATCACGGGTTGCCACCGCCACGATACCGCCCTGTTTGGCCGCAGGCAGTGCTGCCTCCAGCGTCTGAAGCAAACGGCCTTCGGAGGCGCAGGAATGGCTGGCAGGCATGATCAGCAACAGCGCATCCGGCGCATCGCGGAACCGCAGCGCAACGGCCGCGAGAGCCGCAGCGGATTTCGACAGCCCCGGCTCGATCAGCAGGGAGCCCTTTACGCCCACCGCGCACATCTGCTGCACTGCCAGACCTTGATTGGCTTCGCAGGTGACCACCGTCGGAGCGGCAAACATCGGATGATCCAGACAGCGGATAACCGATTGGAACCGGCTTTCGATCATCGCTTCCGCGAAGAAATGCGCCGGAACGCGCTCTTCCCCTGCCGGAACCACAGAATTTGCCTGCCCTGCCATCACCACTGGATAAATCATAACAACCCTCGCCGGAGTAAACTGATGCCGACAGGTTTACAGAAACTTCATACAAAAAGCGCCTATCCATGGGGCTGCGCAGCGCGCCCAAAAGGATAGGTCGCGCGCAAAGGCGCACCCCATGCGGGCAGCGCTCGGCCTGGCGGCGGTCAGCCTAAGGAGGCAGGCAGATGCGCATAGCCCCGGAACCGCATCCGACCGCCGGAGACCCGCCCCGGCAGCAGATTGTAATCCGGAAAGCGACTGAGGAAGCGTTCAATAGCGATCTTGCCTTCCAGCCGTGCCAGGGTCAGCCCGACGCAGACATGGGGTCCCCCGGCGAATGCCAGATGCCGGTTTGGCTTGCGCGAGATGTCGAAGCGTTCAGGATGCTCGAACACCTCCGGATCGCGGTTGGCGGCGCCGATCACCAGATGCAGGTTGGTACCCCGCGGGATCTCAAGCCCGCCGATCTCCACCATCCGCGTGGTTTCCCGGTTGCCCAGCTGGTTCGGGGACCGCATCCGCAACATCTCCTCCACCGCCGGTTTGATCAGCTCCGGATCCGCCTGCAGCCGCGCGCGCTGGTCCGGGTGATCATTCAGAAGCGCCAGACCATTGCCGATCAGGTTGGTGGTGGTCTCATGCCCTGCGTTGAGGATGAAAATACAGTTCTGGATCAGCTCGATCTCGCTCAGCTGCTCATCCGCGCCCTCGCCCCGGATCAGTCGGGTCAGCACGTCGGTTTCCGGATCGCCCCGCTGGGCACGGCGCCGCGCGATGAGATCCGTCAGATAGGCTTTGAACTCCTCCACCGCCTTATGCCCGCGCTCCAGCTCCTCATCGCTGAGCGCAGGTTCCAGCGCCCCGAGGATCGCCAGCGACCAATCGCGCAGCGGCCCGCGTTCCTCCATCGGGACGTCCAGCAGGTTGCCGATGATCTGGATCGGAATGGTCGAGGCGAAATCCTCGATAAGATCGACCTCCTCGCGCCCTTCCATGGCATCCAGCAGATGATCGACGGTCTCAACCAGCCCCGCCTCCATCCGCCCGATGGCACGCGGCGTCAGGGCCGAGGTCATGATCTTGCGCACGCGTGTGTGCAGCGGCGGGTCGGAAAACACCAGCGATGTGGTGTGATGTTCAAAGAGCGGTGAACCTTCGCCGAACTTGGGAGCAAAGGCGGCCTTCTTATCCGAGGAGAAAGACGTGGTGTCCCGATAGATCCGGTCCAGATCCGCATGGCGGCAGATCAGCACCGAACCATCGGGCTGCTGCAGAATGGGCGCCTCAGCCAGCAGGGCATCGTAGAAGGGAAACGGATCCTCCACAAAGCCCTCGGGTGGGTTTGCCAGATCAAAATTCAGAATGTCGGGTGCGGTTTGCGGTTGTGTCACGTCGTCTCCTCCCAGAACGTGCCGTAACGTCCGCTGTCGTTTTGAGACTGTCAATCGCTGCGGCGTAAAATTCCGCTGCGAAACCAGCGTGACAGCCCCCTGCGCCCCGGATATGTTCGCCCTATGTCCACGCCTATCTCATCCATCCGCAACCTTGGCCCGGCCTCGGAAGAGTCCTTTGCCCGTGCAGGCATCCACTCCGCCGAGGAGCTGCGCGAGCTTGGCGCGGATGCGGCCTATGCGCGGCTGCTGCAGGCGGGCAGTCGCCCTCATTTCATCGGGTACTATGTGCTGGTGATGGGGCTTCAGGGGCGCCCGTGGAACGACTGCAAGGGCGAGGAGAAAAAAGCTCTGCGCAAACGGTTCGACCAGATCAAGGCGGAAAACACCACGGCCAAGAGCGAGGCCGCCGGTCTGTCCCGGCTAGAGCGCGAGCTCGATGCCATCGGCGTCATTCCCCGCCGGGGATAAGCGCTCCTCCCCCTTTCCGAAGGAAACGGACGAACGAAAAAGGCCGCCCCGGTGTCCCGAGGCGGCCCTGAAATCCGGGTCACGGAAAGTCAGGCTTAGCCGACCAGTTCCAGACCGGAGAAGAAGTATGCGATTTCAACCGCTGCGGTTTCCGGCGCGTCGGAGCCGTGAACCGAGTTTTCGCCAACCGATTCCGCGAACTCGGCGCGGATGGTGCCGGGAGCGGCGTCTGCCGGGTTGGTGGCGCCCATGATTTCGCGGTTTCTCGCGATGGCGTTTTCACCTTCCAGAACCTGACACACGATCGGCTCGGAGGACATGAATTCGCACAGTTCGTCGTAGAAGGGACGCTCGGCGTGCACTTCGTAGAACTTGCCGGCCTGTTCCTTGGTCAGGTGGATGCGTTTTTGCGCGACGATGCGCAGACCTGCTTCTTCGAATTTGGCGTTGATTGCGCCGGTCAGGTTGCGGCGGGTTGCATCGGGCTTGATGATCGAAAAGGTGCGTTCCAGTGCCATCGGGCGTTCTCCATTAGTGTTCGGCCGGGGCAAATCCCCGCGCCGGATATATCGCGCGCCGGGTAACATGCCTGCGCTCGCTTGGGAAGGGCTGAGTTGCTCCCTGGCGCTCAAATCCACGCTGTCAACACGGCCTGCGATCAGCCCGCTTCGGGCAAAGGTTCGCGTATATCGACCCAGCGCACATACAGCGCCGAGGCCAGCGCCAGGATACTGGCGCACAGGATGATCCCCAGCACCATGAAGGGCCCGTTTTCAGGCGCCACCAAAGCACCGGTCAGCGAGGTCAGAACCGCCCCCAGCGCCACCGACAAGGCCCCCGACAACCCCGAAGCGCTGCCCGCCAGATGCGGGCGCACCGACATCAGCCCGGCGCTGGCATTGGCGATGGTGAGACCGTTGCCAAATCCGACGCAGATCGCGGCGCCGAAAAACACCGAAACCGAGCCCTGCCCCAGCGCGAACAGGATCAAACCCCCAAGCGGGCCGAGCGTCGCGCTGATACGGCCAATCAGGATCAGCGTCAGCAGCGACACCCGCCCCGCCACCCGTCCGGTGATGAAATTGCCCACCATGAAACCGCTGGTGATGATGCCGATGCCCAGCCCCACCATGGCAGGGCTGAGGTCGAACCAGGCCGCTGCCACCAGCGGCGCCCCGGTGATGAAAGAGAAGAACCCGCCGACCGAAAAGGCCACACAAAGGCTGTACCCCCAGAACCGGCGCGAGGCCAACAGCTCAGGATAGGTGCGCATCTGGGCGCCAAAGGTGGCCGAGCGGTTGTCGTTTGTCTCGCCCCAGTCGCCCCAGGCCAGCGCCAGCATCGCAAGGCCCATCAGGGTATAAAGGATGAATCCCGCCCGCCAGCCAAAGGCCATCTCGAGAAAGCCCCCCAGCATCGGCCCCAGCATCGGCGCCAGCGCCATCGCCATGGAGACGTAGCCCATCTTGCTGGCGGCCTCTTCGGCGCTGTGCATGTCTCGGATCGCAGCGCGGGAGACCAACTGCCCCGCCACCACGGCCCCTTGCAGCAAGCGAAAGCCAAGGAACACCCAGATCGATTGCGCCAGCGCGCAGCCGATTGAGGCAAGGGCAAAGACCAGCAGCGACGCCAGCACCACCGGGCGACGTCCGAAGCGGTCCGACAAAGGCCCCATGACCAGCTGCAATACCGCAGAAATCGCCAGGTAACCGGCGATGGATAGGTTCACCAGACCATAGTCGGCCTGAAAATCCTCTCCGATCCGAGCCAGCGACGGCAGGAACATGTTGAGCGACAGCACCGAAAGGGCGGTGCCAAAGATCAGCGTGGCAATGTGAGGGGCCGTTTGCGCAGCTCGCATGGCAGTCACCGGACGTAGAACGGGAGAAAGACGAATTCCCGCCTTGGCTATCACGTGCTCCGGGGATGGGCCAGTTGATACCCAGTTGAGACACAGCGTGCAAAGGCGCTGGTCGGGCGCGATACCCTCTGCTATGAGCGCGGCCATGCTACGTATTTCGGACATCACCTATTCGGTCGAAGGCCGCCCCCTGTTCGACGGGGCCAGCGCCACCATTCCCACCGGCCACAAGGTTGGCCTTGTGGGGCGCAACGGCACCGGGAAGACCACCCTCTTCCGCCTGATCAAGGGCGAACTGGCGCTGGAAGGCGGCAGTATTTCGTTGCCGTCCCGGGCGCGGATTGGCGGTATAGCGCAAGAGGCACCCGCCTCGGACGTGTCGCTGATCAACACGGTGCTGGCCGCCGACCTCGAACGGGCCGAACTGATGGCCGAAGCCGAAACCACAACCGATCCTGATCGCATCGCCGAGGTGCAGACCCGACTCGCCGACATCGACGCCTGGTCCGCCGAGGCCCGCGCGGCCTCCATCCTCAAGGGGCTTGGCTTTGACGAAGAGGCGCAACAGCGCCCCTGCGCCGATTTCTCGGGTGGCTGGCGGATGCGGGTGGCGCTTGCCGCTGTGTTGTTCTCTGAGCCCGATCTGCTGCTGCTCGACGAGCCGACCAACTATCTCGACCTCGAAGGCGCGCTCTGGCTTGAGGCCTATCTAGTGAAATACCCTCATACGGTCATCATCATCAGCCACGACCGCGAACTTCTGAACCGCTCGGTCGGCGGCATCCTGCATCTGGAGGATCGCGGCCTCATCTACTACGGCGGCAACTATGACCAGTTCGCCCGCCAGCGCGCCGCCAACCGCGCCAATCAGGCCGCAGCCGCCAAGAAACAAGAGGCGCAGCGCGCCCACCTGCAGGCATTCGTGGACCGGTTCAAGGCCAAGGCCAGCAAGGCCAAGCAGGCGCAAAGCCGGGTGAAGATGCTGGAAAAGATGGAAACCATTCGCGCGCCCGAAGACGCAGCACGCACAGTCTTCACCTTCCCGGAGCCCGAAGAACTGTCGCCGCCGATCATCGCCACCGAGGGCGTTTCGGTCGGCTATGGCGACACGGTGATCCTCAGCAAACTGGACCTGCGCATCGATCAGGACGACCGGATCGCGCTGCTGGGCAAGAACGGCGAAGGCAAATCCACCCTGTCGAAGATGCTCTCGGGCCGTCTTGCACCGATGTCCGGCAAGATGACGCAATCGAGCAAGCTGCGCATCGGTTTCTTTGCCCAGCACCAGGTCGACGAGCTTTATATCGACGAAACCCCGCTGCAGCACCTGCAGCGCGAGCGCCCCGAAGAAGGTCAGGCAAAACTGCGGGCGCGCCTTGCGGGCTTTGGCCTTGGCGCCGCGCAGGCGGATACCGAGGTCGGACGCCTGTCGGGCGGGCAAAAGGCGCGCCTGTCACTGCTTCTGGCAACACTGGATGCGCCGCATCTTCTGATCCTCGACGAGCCGACCAACCACCTTGATATCGAAAGCCGCGAAGCGCTGGTGGAAGCGCTGACCGCCTATACCGGGGCGGTGATCCTTGTCAGCCACGACATGCACCTTCTGAGCCTTGTGGCCGACCGGCTGTGGCTGGTGTCGCAAGGCACGGTGAAACCCTATGAGGGCGATCTGACCTCTTACCGGTCGCTGCTGCTGGAAAAGGACAAACCTGCGTCGAAACCGGCCGCTGCCAAGCCAAAGCCGAAACGCCCCACGCGCGATGCCATGCTGGCGCTGCGCGCGGAGGCCCGTAAAGCCGAGGAACGCGTCAGCAAACTGACCGCAATGAAGGACAAGCTTGACATCAAGCTGGCGGACCCGGAACTCTACGAGGCAGAGAAGAAGGACGAAGCCCGCGTCTGGCAAGGCAAGCACGCCGAAGTCATCGAGGCGCTGGACCGCGCCGAACTGCTGTGGATGCGGGCGCTGGAGAAACTGGAAAAAGCCGAAGCCCTATGATCGACACGGCCTTTATGATCACCTCTTTTGTCACGCTTTTCGTGATTATTGATCCTATTGGCCTGACCCCGATCTTTCTGGCGTTGACACAAGGCATGACCGCGTCCGAGCGGCGCGGCGTGGCCATTCGCGCTTCGCTGACCGCGACCTTCATCCTCGCGCTATTCACCCTGTTCGGAGAGGCGGTTCTGGCCTTCGTCGGCATCTCAATGCCCGCCTTCCGTGTCGCAGGTGGCGCGCTGCTGTTCCTCACTGCGCTCGACATGCTGTTCGAACGGCGCACCAAACGCCGCGAACATCAGGGCGAGGAAGCCACCGAGGTCGAAGACCCGTCCGTCTTTCCGATCTCCATCCCGCTGATCGCAGGCCCCGGCTCGATTGCAACCGTGATCCTGCTCGCCGGTCAGAAACCAGGCATCGAAGGCTTTGCCCTGGTGATGAGCATCGTTCTGGCGGTGCTGTCGCTGATGCTGGTGATGTTCCTTGTCTCCGGCGTGCTGGAGCGGCTTCTGGGCAAGACCGGGATCAACGTGGTGACCCGGCTTCTGGGCATGCTGCTGGCGGCGCTTTCGGTGCAGTTCATTCTGGACGGTCTGCGCGCCTTTGGCTTTGCCGCAGGCTAGTATCGCGGCGCGAACTTCCTACATCAGAAAGCAGGAGGCGCGCTGATGACCGATATGGACTATGCCCGGGTGATTTATCTTGTCCTGCTGCTGGTGGCGGTAGGATCCTGGGTCTTCGTGCGGAACCGGCAGTCGCTGGGCAAGACGGTGCAGATGCTCGCCGTCTGGGCGTTTATCTTCCTTGGGGTGATCGCTGCCTATGGTCTGTGGGGTGATATCCGCAGCACGGTAATGCCACAGCAAAGCGTGATCACCGAACAAGGCCGGGTCGAGGTGCCGATGGCGCCGGATGGTCACTACTACCTGACCCTGTCGGTCAACGGCACGCCAGTCAATTTCCTGGTGGATACCGGCGCCAGTCAGCTGGTGCTGAGCCACGCGGACGCTGAGCGCGCCGGGATCGACACCGACAAACTGGCCTATCTGGGCCGCGCGCAGACCGCCAATGGCGAAGTGCGCACCGCCTCTTTCTGGGTGGATGAGATGTCGCTTGGCGGGATCACCGACAGCGATGTGCGGGTTTGGGTCAACGCCGGTGAGATGGATAAATCCCTGCTTGGCATGGGCTATCTGCAACGCTGGTCACGGATCGAGATCCAGAACCGCGCCCTTGTGCTGACCCGTTAAGTTACGGAGCAACGCAACGGGGCAGAGATGCGCCCTGCCCCATAGCCTGAACGCCCATCTTTCTTGCTGAGCTTACTTGCTGAGCCGCGCCTTGGGATACCCCGCGCCGCGCACGGCATTCAGGGCTTCATCACCTGCCCCAGTGGCAGTGAAAGGCCCTGCCAAAACAACTTTGTAGGTCTTGCCCTTGCGGGTGAGCGTGCCCAGACGGACCGGCAGGCCGGTGCTGCGGGCCAGATCCCGCGCAGCAGCGCGCGCCGCCGCCGGATCGGCAAAGGTCGCCGCACGGACGTAGCGACGCGGCGTGGCTTCAGATGCAGCCGCTCCCGCCTCGGGGTCCGACCTGGTCGACAGACGCAATGCCAGCGGCTCGCGCGCCTCGGCGGCGCTGCGGGCATGACGCCCCGACAATGTGACCGTCTGCCGGTCCAGCGGTTTGCGCACCAGTTTACGCGGCAGGCCATCGGTCCAGACCTCGGCCATCTGCGCATCTCCTGCAGCGCTGCGCACGCCGCGCATTGTATTCATGCGGTCGTCATCCCGTTCCACCCGGACGTAACCCGGCGGCACCGCAGTCTGTCCATTCGGCGTGGCCGCTGTTAGCGTACGCTCGGCGCGCCGGGGGTTCAGACGATCATCCTCCCAGACTGGGCGGTAGCCTTGCGGCACCGTCAGCCCCGTGCTCAGTCGGCGCTGCTGATAGACATGTGCGGGCAGGATACGGGTATTGGGCGCCAGTTGAAGCGACGAGTTCTGATCGCCCGCCCTGTCCCGGCCATAAGTCACCGGCGCTTCGGTCTGCGGGCCACAGCGGACGCCTGCGGATTTATTGATGTACTGCTGGCTGATCGCAGAAGCCCCGGGGCAGCCGCCAGCCGTCGGCGCCGTGCGCACTTGCTGCGGTGCAGGCTGCGGCGCCGGAACAACCGAAGCCGGTTTCACGACACGCCGGGGCGCGGCAGTGGTGACCCGCGTGGGGCGGGCACTGGTGCTTTGTGCAGTGCGGCGCGGTTTGGTGGTTGCGGCAACTGCAGGGGCGCTTGCAGGAGCCGTCGTCCGAGACGTGGGCGTCGCCTTTTTGGCGGGAGCCGTTGCAACCGCGGTCGCGGCGGGCTGCTGTTCCTGCGGCAGGGTGATGATTTCAGGCCCCGCGTTCGCCTGCGGCTGGCGTTTAGCAGCCCCTGCGATGGTAGTAGGCTTGTAGCCGCACAATTGCTTGCGGCTGCGGGTTACGCGGGGCACCCAGTTCACATTGCCGTCGATCCCGGCGCGGATATAGATACAACCGCGGCTGTCGACATATTGCTTACCCTTATAAGAGGCCGGGGGTACCTCTGCTGGGGGACTGGAGGCCCGCAGGGTCTGCGCCTCCACGGCCTGACCCACGCCTTGAACGCTCAGCGTGCCTGCAATGATGGCGAGCGCGACAATTCTTGTTATCTTCATACCAGAGCCCCACAACATATGGGCATACGATGCCTGATAACCAAATCTTAGTAAACCCGGCGCCGGGCACAATCTGGCGGCGTTCGGGCAAATTGTTGCCCCGGCTCCGCTGCCAAGGCAGGCAGCGGGCCCAGAGCCAGCAAATGCGAATTACTTGGTGCCGAACATGCGGTCGCCGGCATCGCCAAGACCGGGCATGATATAGCCTTTTTCGTTCAGCTCGCGATCCAGCGAGGCCGTGACGATCGGCACATCCGGATGCGCCTCTTTCATGCGCGCAACGCCTTCCGGCGCGGCCAGGAGGCAAAGGAAACGGATGTTGTTGGCACCGGCCTCTTTCAAGAGGTCGATGGCCGCTGCCGAGGAGTTGCCGGTCGCCAGCATCGGATCGACGGCGATCACCAGACGGTCCTTCAAACCTTCGGGCGCCTTGAAGTAATATTGCACCGGCTGCAGGGTTTCCTCGTCGCGGTAGAGACCCACAAATCCAACCCGGGCCGAAGGGATCAGTTCCAGTACGCCATCCAGCATGCCGTTGCCCGCCCGCAGGATCGACACCAGCGCCAGTTTCTTGCCCGCCAGGATCGGCGCTTCCATTTCCTCCATCGGGGTGTCGATGGTGGTGGTGGTCAGCGGCATTTCGCGAGTGATCTCATAGGCCAGAAGCTGGGTGATCTCGCGCAGCAGACGCCGGAACCCGGCAGTCGATGTGCCCTTGTCCCGCATCAGGGTCAGTTTGTGCTGGACCAGCGGATGATCAACAACGGTCAGATGTTCGGACATATCGGCACTCCTGCGAATAAATTTGGTCTCTCTTATGCGTCCTTGCCCGGTGCAGGCAAGCCGGATTGCCCATTCCGCTACAGAAAGCTGCGCCCCGGACCGCTGCTGGCCACGCCCAGATGCTGCGCAATCGAGACCCCGACATCGGCAAAGGCCCGCGCGCCCAGTGATCCGGCGCCCGGTGCCTTACCTAGTGTCTGGCCCGGCGCGGCCACCAGAACCGGCACCTGTTCGCGGGTGTGGTCGGTCCCCGGCCAGCTGGGATCATTGCCATGATCTGCGGTCAGAACCAGAATATCCCCGTCCCGCAACCGTGGCAGGATCTTTCCGATTTCATGGTCGAACCATTCCAGCGCCCGTGCATAGCCCGAAATATCACGCCGATGACCGTAAAGACTGTCGAACTCCACAAAGTTGGCAAAGGTCAGACTGCCCTCCTCTGCCGTCTCCACCGCCTCGGCCAGATGCTGCATCAGGTCGGCGTCGGGGCCTTTCTTCAGGGTGTCGATGCCGCTCATGGTGAAGATGTCGCCGATCTTGCCGATGGCGTGGACCTTCTGCCCGGCGTCCTGCACCCAGTTGGTCAGCAGCTTTGCCGGGGGCGTGATCGCAAAATCCCGCCGGTTGGTGGTGCGGGTAAATCCACTCTCTGGCGCGCCTACAAACGGGCGCGCGATCACCCGGCCCACCTTCATCGCATGCAGGCGCGGCGCCACCGCTTGGCACAGGTCCAGAAGACGATTGAGGCCAAAGCTCTCTTCATGCGCAGCGATCTGAAAGACACTGTCGGCAGAGGTATAGCAGATCGGGGCGCCGGTCCTCATATGCTCGTCCCCGTGACGGGCAATAATATCGGTGCCCGAGGCGTGACAATCGCCCAAGATCCCCGGCGCCCCCGCGGCCTCTGCGACAAAGGCGCTGAGATCTGCCGGAAAGGCAGGCGTCTCGTCTGGAAAGAAATGCCAGTTCCATGGCACCGGAAGGCCTGCCAGCTCCCAATGGCCGGAAGGCGTATCCTTGCCGGGGCTGACTTCAGCGGCGCAGCCCCACAGCCCCTCAGGTTCAGCGGTCAACCCCGGAAACGGCACAGCAGAGGCCAGCCGCATGGCCGATCCCAGCCCCAGCCGGTCCAGATTGGGTAGATACAGCGGGCCACTGCGCCCGTCCTCAGCCCGGCCCTCGGCGCAGGCCTGCGCGATATGCGCCAGCGTGTTGGCGCCCAGATCCGGCAGATCGCCGTTGTAAAAGCGATCCGCATCCGGCGCTCCGCCAATGCCAACGGAATCCATCACCACCAGAAAGGCGCGCGCCATCAGATGATCCTTTCGTGAATGAGCGGCGGCAGTTCCGGCGCCGCCTCTGCAATGGTGATCGCCGCCAGAACCTCCTGCGCGGCGCGGTCGGCGGCCTCTTCCCGGGCGGCATGAATGCGCACCAGCGGCGTTCCGCGTGCAACGCGCGCGCCCAGCGGCAACAAATCCGACAGGCCGACAGCAGGATCGACAAGATCGCTTTCGACCATGCGCCCGCCGCCAAGGCCAACCACGCAAAGGCCCAGCGCCTCACCGTCGATGGCGGAAATATAGCCGGCCTGCGGCGCGGCCACTTCGCGGATGACGCTGGCTTCAGGCAAAACGCTCTGCCAGTCGCTGGCAAAGCCCTGCGGCCCGCCCATTGCGGCCACCATGGCTTCGAAGCGGGCAGCGGCCCGGCCATCGGTCAATACCGCCGACAGGCGCGCGGCGGCCTCTTCCGGAGTTTTTTCCAGTCCCGCCTGCACCAACAGCACCGCCCCAAGTGCGATGGTGATCTCAGCCAGCGGCCCGGCGGTCTCGCCGGTCAGCACGCGCATCACCTCAGCCACCTCTAGCGCATTGCCCAGCGCGGGCGCCAAGGGC
The DNA here is from genome assembly GCF_041008775.1 of Pseudophaeobacter sp. C1-32P7. NCBI lineage: Bacteria > Pseudomonadati > Pseudomonadota > Alphaproteobacteria > Rhodobacterales > Roseobacteraceae > Pseudophaeobacter > Pseudophaeobacter sp. C1-32P7. The sequence continues at coordinate 428,199 of NZ_JAXGFR010000001.1, forward strand.
TGGTTCATATCGGTGATCAGCGCCGAGGTCGGGCAGCCTGCCGCATTGGCGGTGTCCACCAGCGAACGCGCCAGCGCGCGGGCCTCCTCGTCAGATTTCATGAAGGCGCCCGAACCTGTCTTTACGTCCAGCACCAGCGCATCGGGGCTGGCGGCCAGTTTCTTGGACAGGATCGAGGCGGTGATCAGATCCAGGCTTTCGACCGTGGCCGTCACATCGCGGATCGCATAGAGCCGTTTATCTGCGGGAGCGATCTGCGCGGTTGCCCCGACGATGGCACAGCCGACATCGCGCATCAGACCGTCCAGTCGATCCTCGGACACTGAGGTGGTAACGCCGGGGATGGCCTCCATCTTGTCCAGCGTCCCGCCGGTATGGCCCAGCCCCCGCCCCGAGATCATCGGCACATAGGCGCCGCATTCCGCCAGCGCGGGCGCCAGCAAGAGCGATACACAGTCGCCGACACCGCCAGTGGAATGCTTATCCAGCACCGGCCCATCCAGATCCCAGCTCAGCACATCACCGCTGTCGCGCATGGCAAGCGTCAGCGCGCGGCGGCCATCCGTGCTCAGCCCCTGCAGACAGACCGCCATGGCAAAGGCCCCGGCCTGGGCATCGCTGACCGTACCATCGGCAAGCCCCTGAGCAAACCAGCGCAGATCGGCGTCACTCGGGGTCTCTCCCCGGCGCAGGACAGCATTGATCGCACGGGCATCCATAGGGGATCAGGCCCCGGCCATGTGGCTGGCACCAAAGGCACCGGGCAACAGATCGGCAATGGTGGCGTGCCGCTCGGCCCCTGCGGTGGTGCCCATGGTCACAGACACTTCTCCGCTGCCGAATTCAGCCAGTTTCTGACGGCATCCGCCGCAGGGCGGCACCGGGTCGGGACTGTCGGCGATCACATAGACCTCTGCCAGCTGCGTCTCGCCCGCTGCCACCATGGCGGCAATCGCCCCGGCCTCGGCGCAGGTGCCTTCGGGATAGGCGACATTCTCTACGTTGCAGCCCACGTAGACCGTGCCCGAGGCCGCGCGAATGGCGGCCCCGACCTTGAAGTTGGAATAGGGCGCGTGCGCGTTCTCACGCACGGCAATGGCTGCTTCCTTCAGACTCATGCTTCCTCCAGCTTTGTGTTGAAGGTACCCGGCAGGCTGACCTCAAGCAATTCCAGATCCGCAGAGCCATCGCTGAGCCGCGTTTTCATGCCGGGCGGAATGACGAAGGCATCGCCTGCTTCCAGCTCATAAGGATCACGCCCTTCCCCGTGCAGGGTAACGCTGCCCTCCATCACGAAGGTAAAGAGGATGTCGGTGTCGTGGCTGGCCCAGGGGCTGTTGCCCGCCTCTGCGCCCTCGGCGCGGCGTACCACCTGCACCGAGGCGACGCCCTTGGTGTTGTCGTTGATGGTGGTGTCGCGGCAGACAAAACCCGGCAGACGGAAAGGAACCCAGTCTGCGCCCGCTGCCTGATTGTAGACAAACCGCTGGCCCTGCCATTCGCGATCAGGGCGGTAATGCGGGGTCGGCAGGGTCATCTCGTGGTCGATCTCGGTCACATGTTCTGCCGGAACGCCGATCTCGATCACCTGCACGTTGTCGCTTGCCTCCAGCACGCGGTGACGGATTTCGGGCGGCTGGATAAAACAGTCACCCGCCGTCAGGCGCATCTTCTCGCCCTGATCCTCATAGACCACATCGACCCAGCCGTGGATGCAGAAAATCAGCTGAAAGCCGACCCGGTGGAAGTGCACCATATCCGGCACTGGCCCGCCATCGGGGATGCGGATGTGGCTGGCGATGATCGAGCCGCCCAAGCGGTCCGGCACCAGATCACGGTAATGCATGCCCGCGCGCCCGATGATCCAGGGCGCCTGATCCTTCAGCCTACGCACCACGAAGGAATGCACCGTGTCCGGCATCACAATTGGTTGATGACGCTCTTCGATTTCGATTTTGGTGCCGTTCGGGGCGGTCAGACTACGCGCCCCGCCCGCGAATCCCTCGGGGTCTTCGGTCAGAATGCGCAGGGTTCCGGGGCTCTCGGGGGCCCCCCGTTCGATACGCAGCCGCAGGCCATGCCCCGAGAAGACACCGATGCGCGGATCGTCCGCCGGATAGATCATATCCAGCTTCATTCCCAAGGTTTTAGTATAAAACGGAATATCGTCGCGTAGCTCCTGCGTGGGCAGGCGCATTTCTGCGATGGTCTCGGCCATCTCTCTTCTCCCTCAGACGGTCTGGTGCGGTTCTGCCCGGCAGAGTGATCCGATTGGATAAAATATGCAAGGATCCGCCCGCCGCCGAGACCGCCCCGAAAACCCTGTTCCCCTCCGGCGCAATATAGTTTAACGCTAAACTATCAGTTTTGGAGGGCCCCATGTCCGATACCCCGAACCTGCGCGACGCCGCGCTGCGCTATCACGAATTCCCCCGCCCCGGTAAGCTGGAGATCCGTGCGACCAAACCGATGGCCAATGGCCGCGATCTGGCGCGGGCCTACTCCCCCGGCGTCGCCGAGGCCTGCCTTGAGATCAAAGCAGAGGCAAGCACCGCCGCGCGCTATACCTCGCGCGGCAACCTGGTGGCGGTTGTCACCAACGGCACCGCGGTTCTGGGGCTGGGCAATATCGGCCCGCTCGCTTCGAAACCGGTGATGGAAGGCAAGGCGGTCCTGTTCAAAAATTTCGCGGGCATCGACTGTTTCGACCTGGAACTGAACGAAAGCGATCCGGAGAAGCTGGCCGATCTGGTCTGCGCGCTGGAGCCGACATTCGGCGCCATCAACCTGGAAGACATCAAGGCGCCCGATTGCTTCATCGTCGAGAAGATCTGCCGCGAGCGGATGGGCATTCCGGTGTTCCACGACGACCAGCACGGCACCGCCATCGTAGTGGGGGCTGCCGCCCGCAACGCGCTGCATGTGGCAAAGAAATCCTTTGAGGACATCAAGGTCGTCTCGACTGGCGGCGGCGCAGCGGGCATTGCCTGTCTCAACATGCTGATGAAACTGGGCGTCAAACGGGAAAACATCTGGCTCTGTGACCTTCATGGTCTGGTCTACGAAGGCCGCACCGAAGACATGAACCCGATGAAAGCCGCCTTTGCCCAGAAAACCGATCTGCGCACACTGGAGGATGTGATCGACGGCGCCGATCTGTTCCTCGGCCTCTCCGGTCCAAACGTTCTGAAACCTGATCACGTCGCCCAGATGGCCAAGCGACCGATCATCTTTGCCCTTGCCAACCCGACGCCGGAAATCATGCCCGATGAGGCCCGCAAAGTGGCGCCCGATGCCATCATCGCCACCGGGCGCAGCGATTTCCCCAATCAGGTCAACAACGTCCTGTGTTTCCCGTTCATCTTCCGCGGCGCGCTGGACGTCGGCGCGACCGAGATCAACGACGAAATGCAGATCGCCTGCGTCGAAGGCATCGCGGAACTGGCGCGCCGGACCACCTCGGCCGAGGCGGCAGCGGCCTATCAGGGCGAACAGCTGACATTCGGCGCCGACTACCTGATCCCGAAACCCTTTGATCCGCGCCTTGTGGGGGTTGTCTCCTCTGCCGTGGCCAGCGCCGCCATGAAAAGCGGCGTTGCCACCCGCCCGATCGCGGATCTGACCGCCTATCGCGCCCAACTGAACCAGACCGTGTTCAAATCGGCGCTGTTGATGAAACCGGTGTTCGAAGCCGCCCGCGCCGCCGCCCGCCGCATCGTCTTTGCCGAGGGCGAGGATGAACGGGTGCTGCGCGCCGCGCAGGAGGTATTGGAAGAGACCACCGAAACCCCGATCCTGATCGGCCGCCCCGATGTGATCGAGGCACGCTGCGAGAAGATGGGCCTGCGCATCCGACCCGGCAGCGATTTCCAGATCGTCAACCCGGAGAACGATCCGCGCTATTACGATTACTGGAACAGCTATCACAAACTGATGCAGCGCAAGGGCGTGACCCCGGATCTGGCCAAGGCGATCATGCGCACCAATACCACGGCCATCGGCGCCATCATGGTGCACCGCGGCGAGGCGGACAGCCTGATCTGCGGCACCTTTGGCGAATACCGCTGGCACCTTAACTATGTGACCCAGGTTCTGGGCGGCGGCACCTATGCACCGCATGGCGCGCTGTCGATGATGATCCTTGAGGACGGCCCGCTGTTCATCGCCGACACCCAGGTGCGGATCGAACCCACCCCCGAGCAGATCGCCCAGACCGTTATGGGCGCCGCGCGCCACGTACGCCGCTTTGGTCTGGAGCCCAAAATTGCCCTTTGCTCGCAATCTCAGTTCGGCAATATCGATTGCGACACCGGTGCCCGGCTGCGCGACGCCATAGACATTCTGGACGATAAGCCACGCGATTTCATCTACGAAGGCGAAATGAACATCGACACCGCGCTGGATCCTGAGTTGCGCGGGCGGATCTTCCCCAATTCCCGGCTGGAAGGCGCCGCCAATGTGCTGGTCTTTGCCCATGCGGATGCTGCCAGTGGCGTGCGCAACATCCTGAAAATGCGCTCGGACGGGCTGGAGGTCGGCCCCATCCTGATGGGTATGGGCAACCGCGCCCATATCGTCAGCCCGTCGATCACCGCACGGGGGCTTTTGAACATGGCGGCAATTGCCGGTACGCCCGTCGCCCACTACGGCTGATAGCGACCAATTTAGCGCGCTTGCGCGCCGCCCCCGGTGAGCGGCGCGCCAGTGCCGTCACGTCAGATGCGGAGCCTGCGCTCTGCCCCGCATATGAATTGCTGAATATAAACACAAAAGTAACCCCCGACACTTAGCAAGACATTGGTATGGCCCGTGCCAAGCGGTATTGACGCGGGCTGGTCACAGGAGGCGGTTCAGGACGTAACAGGTTCGGAATTGTCCGGCGCAAGGCAGGATCTGCCAAGGCGCAGTGCGAAGGTTGGACGAGGTGACGGAACAGTTTCCGCAACATAGCCCAGAAGGAGATGGTGGAGCCGCCGGAGCCGAAAGGGACTGTCAAGCGCAGGAACAGCGGATCGGGCTGAGCCTCCTTAAGCATGCCTATCGCAACCATCTGTCCAATCTCTTCGTGAACGTCGCCTGCGTCCTGGGCGTCTACGCCCAGTTCCAGTACACGGGGCAAGGCAGCACCTTGGTCGATACTCTGACCGCCTGTCTGCTGACGCTGTCCATTGGCCGGACGATCCTGGCAGCGCGGGACGAAAGGCACCTGTCGCAGGAAACCGATCCTGAATCATCTCTGGCAGTAGGTGCCAGTCGGCGTTATTTCCTCGGCACATTTCTTGGCAGTCTGATCTGGGGGGGCCTGCTGCATGCTGCCCTGCAAAGCGGCAATCAGGACCTGAAGTATTTCACCGTCATCGTCGTCTCTGCCATGGCCTCCGGGGCGACCGGGGTGCTCGCGCCGATGGCAAACACGGGCCGTATCTATATTGCCACCCTGCTGACGCTGATCATCGCTGAACTGTGCCTGCAGCCTGTGCCGGAATTCGCTCTCGCCACTTTGGTTGCCGTCTTCATGGCCGTCATGTTGGTCACACACCAACGCAACTACAATATCCTACGCCATTCGATCCGCCTGCAACTGCGCAATCACGAACTGGTGCAGGACCTGCGCGTCCAGCAGGAAGCCCTGACCGAACTCAATGCAACGCTGGAAGACCGGGTCAAGAAACGCACCCGAGACCTGAAACGGCTGGCGGAACATGACAGCTTGACCCAGCTGTATAATCGCCGTGGCATCATTCAATGGGTGGAGGATCAGCAACCCAATATCCCTGACGGATATGCCTTTGTCGTGATCTTCATCGATCTGGACCGGTTCAAGCAGATCAACGACGGCATGGGCCATGCCACCGGGGACTGCGCCCTTGCAGAAATCGGCGAACGTCTGGCTGACGCCGCGCCGGAACACGCGGCCTTCTGCCGTTGGGGCGGAGACGAATTCGTAGGATTGGTTGCGGTGCCTGAAGAGCGCTGCATCGACATCGGCTATGAATTCACCGAACAACTGCGCGCCATTATCGAAAAGCCCATCATCTTCTCCAGCCAGGAGGTCACCGTGGGGTTCAGCGCCGGTCTCGCCGTCTCGCGCCCCCGTCCGGTCGCAGTCAGCGAGGCGATCAGATCTGCGGATCTGGCCGCCGGAGAGATCAAGCGAACCGGACGCGGCAACACGCTGCTGTTCTCCAAAGAGCTGGTTGAAGAAAAAGAGCGCCACCTGATCATTGCCCAGCGCCTGAAACACGCGGTGCCTGCCAATGAAATGCACCTGGCCTTTCAACCGCTCGTGCATGCGGATGATTTCTCGTTGCATTCGTACGAGGTTCTGCTGCGCTGGGACAATCCGATCCTTGGCCGTGTCAGCCCGGAAGAGTTTATTCCCATCGCCGAAGACATCGGCGAGATCGTCCGCATCGGCGAATATGTGCTGGATACGGCACTCTCGACCTACACCGAAGAACTTGGACGCGATTCACATGTGAAGCTGGCGCTCAATATCTCGCTGCGGCAGCTGGTTGTGCCCGGGTTCGCAGACTTCATTCTGGGATACCTTGAAAAATACGGCCTGTCCGCCCGATCACTGATCCTTGAGGTGACAGAAACGATTTTTGACGCCCGGAATCAAAACCAGATCATCGCGGTTCTAAATGCACTGCACGCCAAGGGCATCGAAGTTCACATCGACGATTTCGGCACCGGCTATTCCTCGCTGTCACGCTTGCACGAAATGCCTATTTCGGCCCTTAAGATCGACAAATCCTTTGTTCAGCAGATCGACGATCAACGCTGCGCCATCATCGAAGGCAGCGTCATGATTGCTGAACGGTTCGGTGTGCATACCGTGGCCGAAGGGGTAGAAACCGTTGAACAGGCCCGCCTGCTGCACGCCATCGGCGTCACCTATCTGCAGGGCTACCTCTTTGGCAAACCCAAGCCCCATTTTGCCGAAGTGACAGTGCACTCCGACTTCCTGCTCTGGACCAAGGACAAACAGTCCCGCGCTTCCTAGATCCCGGCGCTCCGGCGGGAAAGTATCACTTCTCAGCCTTCTTTTCCCAGCGCCCGCTTTCTTCGGACCAGTATTGCGCCGAACAGCCTGCATCGGTCAGGGTTTTCCACTGCACGCGGGCATGCTGCACCGCCTCGGGGTCGGTACCATCAAACAGGATACAGACGCGCTCCAGCGCCTGCACCTCTTCTGGTGAAACCGCTGCCCCATCCACCGCCATGACGCAGCTGGGCGTGTTTGCCGCCTCGGCTTCGGTGGTCAGCAGGATAGGCTGCAACGCATCATGCGGACCGCCCGCCAGCCCGTGCGGCAGGAAGGCGTCATCGCCCCCCAGCCACAGGCGTTCATCCAGCCAGGCCATGCGATCCCGGCTTTGGCCCCGCACAGCAATACGCCAGCCTGCGCCGCGCGCCTTATCCAGCAGCACCGGCAGCGTATCCTGCAGTGGCCTGCGCGTCAGATGATAGAAATAGGCGGCCCCCATGGCAGTGTCATTCGGCCTCGAACCGATCCTGCACCAGCCGGTTCAGCGCCATGACGCCCCAGCCGGTCGCCCCTTTGGGTGCATAGGCGGTTTCGGTCTTAACCGAGGCAACGCCCGCGATATCCAGATGGATCCACGGCATGCCGTCCTGAATGAACCGTTGCAGGAACTGAGCGGCGGTGATCGAACCTGCAGGACGGCCGCCGACGTTTTTCATATCGGCAATGCGCGATTTCAGCTGATCATCATAGGCTTGTCCCAGAGGCAGACGCCATGCGCCTTCATCCTCGGCTGCGGCGGATTTCAGGAAACCATTGCACAGGCTGTCATCATTGGAGAAGACGCCAGCGTTTTCGTGGCCAAGACCGATGATGATCGCACCCGTCAGGGTGGCCAGATCGATCACGCCCGCCGGTTTGAACCGCTCCTGCGCGTACCAGAGCACGTCGCACAGAACCAGACGACCTTCGGCATCGGTATTGATGACCTCAACCGTATCGCCCTTCATCGTCTTCACCACATCGCCGGGCCGGGTGGCGTTGCCCGATGGCATATTCTCGACCAGACCAACCAGACCCACCACATTGGCCTTTGCCTTGCGCAGGGCCAGCGCCTTCATGGTACCGGTCACAACACCGGCGCCGCCCATATCCATGGTCATGTCTTCCATGCCCGCAGCCGGTTTCAGCGAGATACCACCAGTGTCAAACACAACCCCCTTGCCCACTAGCGCCAGCGGCGCGGCATCGCTCGGGCCGCCCTTCCATTGCATGACGGCGACTTTGGACGGGCTGTCCGATCCCTGCCCCACCGACAGGAGGCAATGCATGCCCAGCTCTGCAAGCGCTGCCTCGTCGAGGATCTCGACCTCAAGACCGATATCGGAAAGCTCTTCGATCCGGCGCGCGAACTCGGTGGTGGTCAGCACGTTCGCCGGCTCGTTGATCAGATCGCGGGTCATATGCACGCCTTCAGCCACCGCCAGGAGCGGAGCGAAAGCCGTCGCCATCTCCTCCGGTGATTTATGCGCGATCACCACTTCCCCCTTCGGTGCCTCATCGGCAGCAGTCTTGTGCTGATCAAACCCATAGGCCCGCAGCGCCAGTCCCAACGCAAGATCTGCCGCCCGAGGCATCGGCCCCGCCATAACGGTAAGCGCCTTGCCGCCTGCGCGTTTTGCCAGTTCAGCGCCCGCCTTTCGGGCCTCGGTCTGGCTGGCGCGTTTGGGCAGCACCAGTACATGCAGTGCCTCAGCGGCGAGGCCAGCAGGCCAGGCCATGGTGATCACCGAGCCGGTTTTTGCCTTCTTGAACCCTTCCGATTCGATCAGCCGGGCAATGCCCCCCTTGCCCAGACGGTTGGCGGTACGCGCCGCCTGATCCATTGTCCCCTCCGGCGTCACCAGAACCGCGACATGGCCAGTCATTTCGGCCAGGGTCTTGGGATCATAGTCATCAAAACGGATCGGGGTCAGAGTGCTCATCGCATGGGCTCCTGTCGGTCTTTTACATGGTTTTGCAACAGCTACCCTGTGCTTGACGGCTTGACCAGCCCTGCGGATTGCACGCCGCGCCCGGCTTTGATCATTGCCTGTCGGCTGTGCAGATTGCAGTTTTCCCCGCCGGACAAATCCTTTAAGCTGCGGCGCAATCACAACCGCAAGATCTGGGGGGATCAGGTGTCACGCTACGACAGATATGTGCTGTCGCAATACCTGCTGTTCTTCGGCTTCTTTGCGCTCATCCTTGTAGCTGTGTTCTGGGTGAACCGGGCCGTGGTGCTGTTCGACCGGCTGATCGGAGACGGGCAGTCGGCGCTGGTCTTCCTGGAATTCACCGCCCTGACGCTGCCGAATCTGATCCGCATGGTGCTGCCAGTCGCCGCCTTTGCCGCCTCGGTCTGGGTGACCAACCGGCTGCACAATGAAAGCGAGCTGACGGTGCTGCGCGCGACCGGAACCAGCCCTTGGCAAATGGCCCGCCCGGCGCTGGCTTTTGGCATCATTACCGCGCTGATGATGTCAGTGCTGACGCATTTCCTGTTGCCGTCCTCGATCAACCAGCTTGCGCTGCGCGAACGGGAGGTGTCACGCAATGTCACAGCCCGCCTGCTGACCGAAGGCAAATTCCTGCACCCGGCCAAAGGCGTCACCTTCTACATCCGGCAAATCGACCCTGACGGCACTCTCAACGACGTTTTCCTTTCGGACCGGCGCGATCCGGAGCAATCGGTCACCTACACAGGCGCCCGCGCCTTTCTGGTGCGCGATGGCGACAAGGCCCATCTCATCATGGTGGATGGCATGGCGCAGCGGCTGGATCACAAGACCCAGACGATGTCGACCACCGTCTTTTCTGACTTTTCCTATGATATCAGCTCTCTGACTCAAAAGATTGGTCAAACGACCCGCAATATCCGCGCGATTTCCAGTCTTGAGCTGCTGACCGCAAAAGAGGCGATCACCGACAGCGAAGGCTATTCGCAGGGCGCCCTCACTGAAGAACTGCATCTGCGGTTTGCCCGGGCCCTGGTCTGCGTCACGGTCGCCCTGATTGGGTTTTCCGCGCTGATGTTGGGAACATTTTCGCGCTTTGGGGTCTGGCGGCAGGCGCTGATAGCCTTTGCTCTGCTGATCGGGGTCGAGGGCCTGCGCGGTATCGTCTCGGAACCCGTTCTGAAGAACCCCGATCTTTGGCCGCTGATTTATCTCCCCGCGCTGAGCGGCCTTGCCATTGCGCTGCTGTTTCTGCATCTGGCCAGCCACCCTAGCCTGCTGCGCAGGCGGCGGCGGGCTGAACCGGGAGAGCAGCTGGCGTGAAACTCGATCTCTATTATGCACGCAGATTTGCGCAGTGGTTCCTCGTTATCGCTGGCGTCCTAATGACGTTGGTGGTGCTGATCGACCTCAACGAGCAGATCCGCCGGTTTGACAGCCTCGACCTCGGCGCCGGTAAGTTGATCGGTCTGACACTGTTGAACGCCCCCGCCGCCTTTGACGAATTTCTGCCGCTGATCATGATCCTCAGCACCATCGTGCTGTTCGTTGGGCTCGCGCGCAGCAGTGAGCTGGTGGTGACCAGAGCCATCGGTCGCTCTGGCATTCGGGCGCTGGCCGCGCCGGTTCTGGTAGCCGCGCTGATCGGCATTCTGGCCCTCAGCACCCTGAACCCCATCGTCGCGGCGACGACCAACCGTTTCAAAACCCTTTCGGAAACCTATCGCAACGGCGGCCCCTCGGCGCTGTCGCTGTCCGGCGAGGGGCTGTGGCTACGTCAGGGTAGCCCGCAGGGGCAATCGCTGATTCACGCGTCGGGCTACGCGGGCGAGCAGCAGGACTCCAGCCTGGGAAAGGGCGATGCCGACAGTATCAAACTGTTCGACATCACCATTCTCGACTACGCCCCCGGGGGCACACCAATCCGTCAGATCGTCGCCGAAAGCGCCCGCCTGCAGGGCGGCGACTGGCTGCTGACCAAGGCCAAGGTCTGGCCATTGGCCGCTGGATTGAACCCCGAAACCAGCTCGGCTGAGCACGAAGTGTTACTGGTGCCGACCACACTGACCACCGACCGGATCCGCGACACGCTTGGCACCGCTGACGGGATCTCGGTTTATGACCTACCCGCCACCATCCGCGATCTGGATGAAGCCGGGTTCTCCACCAAACGCTACGAGGTTTGGTATCAGGCCGAACTGGCCCGGCCGCTGTTCCTGGTGGCCATGGTGCTGGTCGGTGCGGCCTTTACCATGCGCCATGCCCGCTTTGGCGGCACAGGTCTGGCGGTACTCACTGCCGTCTTGCTGGGCTTTGGCCTTCATTTCATACGTAACTTTGCGCAGGTTCTTGGCGAGAACGGCCAGATTCCGGTGGCCCTGGCCGCTTGGGCTCCACCGGTTGCCGCGATTCTGCTGACTATGGGCCTGCTTTTGCATGCCGAGGACGGTTAATATGCACCGCACCCTTTTGCTTTCCGTGCTGCTGCCGTGGCTGGGCCTGACCGTCCCCGTGCAAGCGCAGGACACCAATGCCGCTGACGCGCCGCGACAGCCTGCAATGCTGGTTGCAGACCGGGTATTCATCGCCCCGGACCGGACGCTGGTTGCCAGCGGCCATGTCGAGGCCTTTCAGGGTGACGTCCGCCTCAAGGCACAAAAGATCACCTATGACCAAAGCAGCGGCACTCTGGAAATCGAGGGGCCGATCCGGATTGACCAGGGCGGCGAGATCGTCATTCTTGCCAATGCTGCCGAAATGGACCGGGACCTGCGGAATGGTCTTCTGAGCAGTGCGCGCATGGTGTTCCAACAGCAATTGCAGCTGGCCTCGTTGCAAATGACGCGAGTCAGCGGGCGCTATACGCAACTGTACAAGACCGCCGTCACTTCGTGTCACGTCTGCGAGGACGGAAGCCCGCCGCTCTGGCAGATCCGGGCTGAACGCGTGACCCATGACCAGCTCGAACGCCAGCTTTACTTCGAGAACGCCCAGCTGCGGGTTCTGGATGTGCCGGTGTTCTATTTCCCAGGAATCCGCCTGCCCGATCCGACGCTGAAGCGAGCCACCGGTTTCCTGATCCCCTCTTTGCGCACAACCTCGAACCTCGGCTCCGGGGTCAAAGTGCCGTATTTCTTCCGGCTAGGTGATCACCGGGACCTGACGCTGTCGCCCTATGTCTCGCGCAAGACCCGCACGCTGGAGGCACGCTACAGGCAAGCTTTCCGTACCGGCACGATTACATTCGAGGGCGCCCATACTCGGGATGATCTGCAACCCGGCGACAGTCGCGGCTATTTCTTCGGGACCGGCAGTTTCGATCTGCCCCATGATGTCCGCCTCGGGTTCGATGTAAAAACCGTCTCGGACGACGCCTATCTTGCCGACTACGGCCTCGACGATCTTGACCGGCTCCGCTCGGATCTGACGCTGACCAAGGCGCAACGCGACATGATGTTCAGGGCCGGTCTTTATCACTACAAGACTCTGCGCGACAGCGAACAGCAGGAGTTCATCCCCTCGGCCGTCGCCGATCTCACCTTCCAGCGCCGCTATTTCCCGCAGACTATCGGTGGCGAAATGCGCCTGACGCTGGAGGCCCATGGCCACCGTCGACAGTCGGATCAGACCAGTACCGGCGCCTTGCCGCTGGGCCGGGACATTGCCCGTGTGACCGCCGATATCGACTGGCGCCGTCAATGGCATTTCGCGAGCGGCCTGGTGGCCGAGTGGCAGGCCGGCGCTGCGACAGATGCGTTTTCGATCTACAACGACGCCAAGTTTGACAACACCGCAACCCGGCTGACGCCGCGCAGCGCCCTGACCCTGCGCCTGCCGATGAGCAAGGTCAGCGCCACCGGCAACCGCAGCTATCTGGAGCCCATCGTCCAGCTGGGCTGGAGCGATGTCACCGGCGATGCGGTGCCCGGCGACGAAAGCGGCTTTGTCGAATTCGATCAGGGCAATCTTCTGGCCCTGTCGCGCTTCCCCGCTGTCGATGCGCGCGAAGACGGGCTGACCCTGGTCTACGGGGTCAACTGGGCGCATTACGCGGTCAATGGATGGCAAGCCTTTGCCACCGTCGGACAAATCTTCCGGCAGGATGCCGACATCCGCTTCACCAAGAGCTCGGGCCTCGGCGGCACCACCTCAGATATCCTGATGGCAGGGCAGCTGAAGCTGAGCCAGGATCTGTCGCTAACCACGCGCGGCCTATTGAACGGGTCGCTGAACTTTTCCAAGGCGGAATTCCGCGGCGATTGGCGCCACGAAAAGGGGTCGTTGTCTGGCACCTACCTGTGGCTTGGCACCGACCCGGCCGAAGGACGCAGCGAAGAGACCTCGGAAATGTGGTTCGACGGCTCCTACGAGATTTCACCGGCCTGGCGCGCCAGCGCCAACCTGCGCTATGACATCTCTGATGCACAGGCCACGCGGGCAGGTATCGGCCTTGCTTACAGCAATGAATGCGTCACCGTCGACGTTTCGCTCAACCGGCGTTATACATCTACAACAAGTGTTGAGCCTTCGACCGATTTTGGGTTTACCATCGCGTTGAACGGGTTCTCCGTGAACAGCGGCAACAAAAAGTACAGGCGATCATGCAGCAATACCTGACCCTCCGGACTCCGGCCTCCCTGATCCATCGCGGCCTGCGGTTTGCGGCCAAGTCGGCCACGGCCCTGACGCTCTGCGCCGTTCTTCTGACGCCGGTGCCTGGCGCCGCGCAGGGGTTGTTCTCGCCTGCCATCACGGTCGATGACTCGGTCATTACATATTACGAACTCGAACAGCGCGCCCGTTTCATGGGGGTGCTGCGGGTTCCGGGCGACCTGATGAAGGCGGCCCGCAAGGAGCTGATCAATGACCGCCTGAAACTGGCGGCCATGGCTGAGGCTGGTATTGAGCCCAGCGAAGATGAGATCACCGCAGGCATGACTGAACTGGCTGGGCGCGCCAACCTGTCGCTGAACGAATTCCTGTCGGCGCTGCAGGAAAGCGGCGTCGATCCGGAAACCGTGCGCGATTTCTCCCGCGTCGGGCTGGGCTGGCGTGATCTGGTCGGTGCCCGCTTCCTGTCACGCGCCCGCCCGACCGAGGCAGAGATCGACCGCGCCATGGGTCAGGCTGGCTCCGGCAGCGTTCAGGTTCTTCTGTCCGAGCTGATCCTGCCGATCAACGACCAAAACGCCGCACAGGTCGAGGATCTGGCGCGTCAGGTCTCGCAATTGCGCAGCTATGATTCCTTTTCCGCCGCCGCCAGCCAGTATTCCGCTGCCCAAAGCCGCGAACGCGGTGGCCAGCTGAACTGGATGCCGATCACCAAACTGCCGCCGCAGCTGCAAGAGGTCGTGCTGGCCCTCAGCCCCGGCGAGGTGACCGACCCGCTGCCGCTGCAAGGCGCGGTTGCCCTGTTCCAGATGCGCGATCTGCGCGAGGTCACAGGACGTGCGCAACGCTATGCTGCGATCGATTACGCTGCCTATTACCTGCCTGGAGGGCGCAGTGCCGAGACATTGACCAAGGCGCAAGGCATCATCTCCCAGACAGATACCTGCGACGATCTTTATGGGGTGGCAAAGGGTCAGGATCCTTCGGTTCTGGATCGTGTCAGCCTGCCCCCGGCAGAGATCGACCGCGACATCGCGATCGAGCTTGCGAAACTCGATCCCGGCGAAACCTCGACCGCAGTGACGCGCAACAACGGAAATACATTGGTTCTGCTGCGCCTGTGTGGTCGTACGGCCGAACTCGGCGAAGGTGAAAGCCGCGAAACCGTCGCCAATGCCCTGACCGCGCAGCGGGTTGATTCCCTGTCCGAAAGCTATCTGGAACAGCTGCGCGCCGACGCCCAGATCAAAGAAAAATGACCCATACGCGCCCCGTCGCGATCAGCTGCGGCGAACCGGCCGGTATCGGCCCTGAAATCGCAGCAAAGGCCTGGGCTGAGCTGCGGACCAGCTGCCCCATGCTGTGGCTCGGCGATCCGCGCCACCTTCCTGCAGGCACGCCTTATCAGGAGGTTGCGCAGCCGCAGGATGCCGCAGCGATCTGCCCGCAGGCGCTGCCGGTGCTGAAGGTGCCCTTTGCCGGGGACGCCAATACCGGAACACCGGACCCACGCAATGCATCCGGTGTGATCGCCGCAATAGAAACCGCCGTATCGCTGGTGCGCGCAGGCGAGGCCTCGGCCGTCTGCACCGCCCCCATTCACAAGAAGGCGCTGATCGACGGCGCGAGCTTTGCCTATCCCGGCCACACCGAATTCCTGGCCCATTTGGCAGGGCGCGACAGGGTGGTGATGATGCTGGCGAGCGACCAGCTGAGGGTGGTGCCGACAACCATCCATATTGCCCTTTCTAAGGTGCCCCGCGCCCTGACGCCGGATCTGCTGCGCGAAACCATCGCCATCACCGCCGAGGGCCTGCGGCGTCAGTTCGGCATTTCCAAGCCGCGCATCGCTGTTGCCGGGCTCAACCCGCATGCAGGTGAAGGCGGCGCCATGGGCCGCGAGGAGCTGGAGTGGATCGCGCCGCTGATCGCCGAGCTGCAATCGCCGGACATGACTCTGACCGGGCCGCATCCGGCGGATACGATGTTTCATGCGACCGCCCGCGCCCGCTATGATGCAGCGGTCTGCATGTATCACGATCAGGCGCTGATCCCGATCAAGACGCTGGATTTCGACCGCGGCGTCAACGTCACCCTTGGCCTGCCCTTCATCCGCACCTCTCCGGATCATGGCACCGCCTTTGATATCGCGGGGACCGGTCAGGCGAACCCGTCGAGCATGATCGAAGCGCTGAAAATGGCGCAGCGTATGGCCTTGGCGACCACTGACTGATCCTACCCCTCGCCACCCTTTACGCCTGCAGCCCCTTGCCTTGGCCCGGTATTTCACCGCATAGGAAGGGGATGAGCCAGATCGACACCCTCCCCCCCCTGCGCGAGGTCATCGCGACGCATCAGCTGTCCGCCCGCAAATCGCTGGGCCAGAACTTTCTGCTGGATCTCAACCTGACAGCAAAGATCGCCCGCCAGGCCGGCGACCTTACTGGTTGTGATGTGCTTGAGATCGGGCCTGGCCCTGGTGGCCTGACCCGTGGGCTTCTGGCCGAGGGCGCGCGCCGGGTGCTGGCAGTGGAAAAGGACAGCCGCTGCCTGCCGGTGCTGGAGGAGATCGCAGACGCCTATCCGGACCGTTTGCAGGTGATCAATGGCGACGCGCTTGAGATTGACCCGCTGCAATACCTGACACCGCCGGTGCGGGTGGTAGCCAACCTGCCCTACAACGTCGGTACCGAATTGCTGGTGCGCTGGCTTACGCCAAAAGACTGGCCGCCGTTCTGGCAAAGCCTGACGTTGATGTTCCAGCGCGAGGTGGCCGAACGCATCGTGGCGCAGCCCGGCTCCAAGGCCTATGGGCGGCTCGCCATTCTGGCGCAATGGCGTGCCAAGGCGCAGATCGTACTGTCGCTACCGCCAGGCGCCTTTACCCCGCCGCCGAAGGTGAGCAGTGCCGTGGTACATCTGGAGGCGCTAGCCGAACCGCGCTACCCGGCGGATGCGGCGACCCTGTCGCGTGTTGTGGCTGCGGCCTTCAATCAGCGCCGAAAAATGCTGCGTGCGAGCCTTAAAGGGGTGTCTCCGGATATCGAAGCGCACCTGGAGGCAGCGGGCATCCCCCCAACAGAACGCGCCGAGCAAGTGAGCCTGGAAGCCTTCTGCGCGCTGGCCCGCAGCCTGAAGCCAGTCGCGTAAGACGCCGCCCCTGCCGCAACGCCCTCATTTGACGGCGCTCCAGACCTGCAGCCCAGAGCAAAAGAAAAACCCCGGCCCGCCATCGGCGACCGGGGTTCTCTATTTCGTTCGCAAAAGACCTGAACCACAGGGTGGACGCAGGAACGGGACACATCTGCCCCAATCCCATTGCAGCCCTTACTCAGCTGCTTCCGGAGTGTCTTCTGACGGTTTGGGCTTGGAGCGGCTGCGCGTGGGCTTCTTGGCCGGTTTCTTGGCCTCATCCTCTTTGCCTTCCGCTGCGGCCGGTTCTGCGACCTCGCCTTGCGCCCCTTCGGGCGCCTTCTTGGCGGCGGGCTTGCGCGGCGCGCGGGGTTTGCGCGGCGCAGATTTTTTCGGCGCGGCCTCGGAACTCGCGCTTTCCGGTGTCTCAACCAGACCGCTGTCCTGATCCTGACCGCCAGCTTCGCGCGGGTCGATCACTTCGGGCTGCGGCGCATCGGCGGGATCGGCTGCGGGTTTGGCCTGAGCCGCTTCGCGTTCCTGACGCTCCATCCGCTCGGCGCGTTCGCGATCACGTTCGGCCTGGCGTTCGCGGTTCTGCCGCTCCTGCTCTTCACGGCGCGCGTCGATTTCCCGCTGCGCTTCGTTCAGAAGGCGCAGGTAATGCTCGGCATGCTGCTGAAAGTTTTCAGCCGCAACGCGGTCATTGCTCAGCTGCGCATCGCGAGCCAGCTGGTTGTATTTGTCTATGATCTGCTGCGGAGTTCCGCGCACCTTGCCCTCGGGACCAGAGCTGTCAAAGACACGATTGACAACATTGGCGCCATTTGCAGGGCGATTTCGGTTCGACTTGGAACGCGAACGTGATTTTGACGATCTCATATGCCTAACGTCAGCCTTGATTGTAAGCGTCGTAGACCCAATCGAGCGCGCCTCAGCGCCGGGTCATCGACATTTTTGGGCTTGATGTCGCCGGGAGGAAAAACGCCCTCACCTTTGTGCGACAGTTTGAGTAACCACTTTAAGCGCCCCCATACAAGAGGCACAGCTTCTTTTTCGACCTTTTTTCTTTCTAAAGTGCGAATTTTCCCATTCGATCCGGTCTAGGCAGGCGCATTCCCACAAACAACCCGGTCCCGTCCATCAAGATCGGGAAGAACCTGAACCGCCTCCAGCCCTGCCGAGTGGAACAGATCCGCGACATCCGCGCCCTGACTTGGGCCGATTTCGACCAGCAGCCGCCCCCCCGGCCCAAGATGCTGCATGACACCGGCCAGAATACTGCGATAGGCGCCCAGCCCATCTCCGCCATCGGTCAGGGCCATCTGCGGTTCATGGTCCAGAACCTCGGGGTCCAACGCCTCCATTTCAGACCGGGCGATATAGGGCGGGTTGGAAACGATCAGATCGAATTTCCCGCTCACGTTTTGCAACCAATCCGACTGGCGGATATCGGCGCGCTCCGCCACCCGGTGCAGCACCGCATTGGCGCTGGCCTGCAGGCAGGCCGCCTCGCTGAGATCGACGCCAAGCCCAGAGGCATCCGGCTGTTCGGCGAGCAGCGTCACCAGAATGCAGCCCGACCCGGTGCCCAGATCCAGTATCCGTTTGAAGGGGCACGACAGCGCGGCTTCGATCAGGGTTTCGGTTTCCGGGCGCGGGTCCAAAACCTCGCCCGAGACCTTGAAACGGCGACCGTAGAACTCCCGCTCGCCGATTAGATGCGACACAGGAACGCGCACGGCGCGCAGGGCCACAAGTTGCTCATACCGGTAGGCGATCTCAGAAGACAGCTCTTCCGGTGCTATCAGTGTAACACGACTCGCTTCGATTCGCGCGGCATGCGCCAAAAGAACCCGTGCATCGCGTGCAGGATCAGGCACCCCGGCCGCCCGCAGCCGCGACGCTGCGGCAGACATGGCCTGCGCTGCGGTATTTCCCGAATGCGTCACGTCACTGCCCCAGTTCGGCCAGAAGACGCGCCTGATCATCCGCCGTCAGCGCGTCGATGATCTCATCCAGATCGCCCTGCATGATCTGATCCAGCTTATAGAGCGTCAGGTTGATCCGGTGATCCGACATCCGCCCCTGGGGGAAATTATAGGTCCGTATCCGCTCCGAGCGATCGCCCGAGCCGACCTGGCTGGCGCGGCTTTCCGAACGTTCGCTGTCTATGCGCTGGCGCTCCAGATCATAAAGCCGCGTGCGCAGCACCTGCATGGCAATCTCGCGGTTGCGGTGCTGGGATTTTTCCGAGCTGGTGACAACCGTGCCGGTCGGCAAGTGGGTGATCCGCACCGCAGAATCCGTGGTGTTGACGTGCTGCCCCCCCGCGCCGGATGACCGCATGGTGTCGATACGCAGATCGTTCGCATCAATTTTGATGTCGACGTCCTCGGCTTCGGGCAGGACCGCGACGGTGGCCGCCGAAGTGTGGATACGGCCGCCGGATTCGGTGACGGGAACCCGCTGCACCCGGTGCACGCCGGATTCATACTTCAGCCGGGCAAAGACATTCTCGCCCTTTATATGGGCCACGACTTCCTTGATGCCCCCCAGTTCGGTGGCCTGTTCTTCTAGGATCTCGAACTTCCAGCCGCGCGCCTCGGCATAGCGCTGATACATGCGGAGCAGATCCCCCGCAAAAAGCGCCGCCTCGTCGCCGCCGGTGCCGGGGCGGATTTCCAGGATCGCGGGCCGCGCGTCAGCCTTGTCCTTGGGCAGTAGCGACAGCTGCAGCTGATGTTCCGCTTCGGGCAGCGCCGCCTTCAGCGCCGGGATTTCCTCTTCGGCCAGTTCCTTCATATCGGGATCGGCCAGCATGGCTTCGGCCTCGGCCAGATCCGCCACAAGCTTGCGATAGGCCTGCACCTGCTCAACCACCGGCTTCAGATCGGAATATTCCTTGGCCAGGGTCGCAATATCGCCGCCGCTGGCACCATCTGCCATCGCCGCTTCAAGGTATTGAAACCGTTGCAGGATCTGCTCCAGCCGATCTTCGGGTACCATCGGGAACGCCTATTTTGTTCTTGTCATAAGGGCCATGGGCCGCCGGGGCGCTTTGGCGCGGGCCGCGCCCTGTGATATGCTAGGGGCATGCATTATACCAGTCTCCTTATCGCAACCGCGCTGATCAGCACCGCCCTGCCCCTGCAGGCGGATGTCACCGGTCCGGGCGGCAAGGTGCTCGATTGCTATTGCACCGACAAATCCGGCAGTCGGGTCGAGCTTGGCGAGTTTCGCTGTCTCTCGGTCGATGGACGCAGCTTCATGGCGCAATGCCAGATGTCCCTGAACGTACCCATGTGGCGCGAGGTCCAGTCGGCCTGCCCTTCGGCCGCGCTGAACGGCGCGCAGTTGCCGCAAACCGAAACAGACCACCCGCTGCCAAGGCTTTAGGCGCAAGACCAGCCAAACCGCGCGCACGCCGCACCTTGGTGCGGCGCCCGGCCCAACGGGAGCGGCGCATTTCGCAATGCGCCTGCGACGGGCGGGAGCGCCTCCCCCTACTTGTTGAGCATCACTGCCGGTTGAAAAAGCTGCGGGTTTCCTAGTCCACCGCAGCAGTGTCGCCCGCCATCTCCATCTGCGACAACCAGTTGTCGATCCGGGCCTTGTTGCTGCCCAGATCGGAGCGGCCAAAGCGCAGCCGAGCGTAGACCTTCAGCAACTCCCCATCCTGCCGGGCCGTGGTGTAATCGGGAAATCCGAACAGCTTGGTCCGGGTAACATAGGTCACCATCTGGTCCTCGACCGAGCCAGCGAGCAATTGCGTGCGCGGCGCCTGCCCGGCGATACGGTCGAACCGGCGCAGCCCGTCCGGGCCTGTGTTCACTACCCGGAAGATACCACCGCGAAATTCCTTGTCCTCGGACAATTCCGGCTGGGTGTTCC
This sequence comes from Pseudophaeobacter sp. C1-32P7, assembly GCF_041008775.1. NCBI lineage: Bacteria > Pseudomonadati > Pseudomonadota > Alphaproteobacteria > Rhodobacterales > Roseobacteraceae > Pseudophaeobacter > Pseudophaeobacter sp. C1-32P7. Next base: position 448,824 of record NZ_JAXGFR010000001.1, read on the forward strand.
AGTCCAGGGGATCAGAGGGCGCCAGCCGGATGAAGCCAAGCACCACAACGACAGCAGCAAGAACGATCCACCCAAGCAGCATAACACGTCCCATCTGGTCTCCCCCCGCCCCGTCTGCTGTCACCGCAGACCGCGGTGCCCTGCGCCGCGGCTGAGGTTGCCTATTTCGTCTTCACGCCCGGCAGCACGCACATCAATTCGTACAGCAGGTTCGCCGCCGTCAGCGCCGTGTTACCCGATGCATCATAGGGCGGCGACACCTCGACCAGATCGCAGCCCACGATATTGAGCCCCTTCAGGGATCGGATCAGCTCCAGCGCCTGCGGTGTCGTCAGCCCGCCGATTTCAGGCGTGCCGGTGCCCGGCGCATAGGCCGGATCAAGACTATCAATATCATAGGTCACGTAGACCGGCCTATTGCCGATATCGCGACGAATTTCCGCACCCATGTTGTGCAGCTGCCGCCCCCACAGCTCCTGCGCCGGAAAATGCTGGAAGCCCCAGGACTGCGCCTCGGCAAAATCCTGTGCCGAATAGCCAGTGCCGCGAATGCCGATCTGATAGGTCTTGTCGGGAACGACCAGCCCTTCTTCATAGGCGCGGCGGAAGACGGTGCCATGGGTTTCCTTTTCGCCGAACATCTCGTCGTTGACGTCGGCGTGGGCATCCACATGAACCAGCGCCACGGGGCCATATTTCGCGGCGATGGCGCGCAGAATCGGCAGGGTGATGGAATGATCACCGCCCATGGCCACCGGAATGGCCGAGCCCGACAGGATCGCCGCATAGCTGTCCTGGATGATGCGCAGCGAATCCTTCAGCGAAAAGGTATTGATCGCCAGATCGCCGATATCGGCGATGTTCAGGCTGTCAAAGGGCGCCGCGCCGGTGGCCATGTTATAGGGCCGCAGCATCGCGCTTTCGGAGCGGATCTGTTTCGGGCCAAACCGGGTGCCCGAGCGCCAGGAGGTGCCGATGTCCATCGGAATGCCCAGCACCGCCACGTCCAGCCCGGTCAGCGAGGTCGCTTGCGGCAGCCGCATAAAGGTATTGGGCCCGGAGAACCGCGCCAGATCGTTGCCACTGATGGGTTGATTGAACTCTGCCATTCTCTGCTCAGCCATTCTTCTTTGTCATATTCCAGCCCAGAAGGCAGATGATTTCCATCGCCACATGAGCCCCCGCAATCGCCGTCGCGCCGGTAGTATCGAACGGAGGCGAAACCTCCACCACATCGCCGCCTTTGATGTTGATCCCGGCGATATCACGCAGGATCCGCGCCACCTGCGCCGAGGTCAGCCCGCCCCAGACCGGAGTGCCGGTACCGGGTGCATAGGCCGGGTCCAGCCCGTCGATGTCAAAGGTCAGATAGGTGGGCCGGTCGCCGAGGATGTCCTTGATGCGGCGGGCAGTCTCTGCCGGGCCGATCTCATGCACGGTGGGGGCGTCGATGATATTGACGCCCAGCGTGTCCTCGTTGGTGGTGCGGATGCCCACCTGAACCGAGGTCGCAGGGTCCACGATCCCCGATTTCACCGCCTTATAGAACATGGTGCCGTGATCCACGCGCGAGAAATCATCATCAGCCCAAGTGTCGGTATGGGCATCAAACTGCAACAGCGAGATCGGACCGTATTTCTCGGCATAGGCTTTCAGGATGGGAAAGCTGATGTAGTGATCGCCGCCCAGCGTGACCGAGGCGGTATCGCTGTCGAGAATGCCCTTGATATGCGCCTGCAGGGTGCCGGGAAAGGCCGGGACATTGGCATAGTCAAAGGCCAGATCGCCGTAATCCGCAATCGCCAGCTCGCTGAGGGGATCAAAGCCCCACCCATAGGGGGCATCGGGGCTTTGCAAGAGGCTCGCCTCGCGGATCGCGCGCGGGCCCAGACGGGTGCCGGGGCGGTTGGTCACCGCCTGATCAAAGGGCACGCCGGTAACGGCGATATCCGCGGCGCTTAGATCCTTGGTGTAGCGGCGGCGCGCAAAGGACGGAGCCCCACCAAAGGTGTTCTCAAAGCTGAGCCCCTTCAGGTCTTCGCGGGTGAAAGCCTGATCCACCTGGGTCTTTGCGTCTTCCAATGCCATCGGCCTGCCCCGTTACAAGTTGTTAACCCCGTTTCAGCCGGGAATACCCGACTGAAACTATGTTGTCACCTGCTGAGGGTGGTATGAATACCCGCCCTTGCAAGCCGGTCACGCTGCGGGTTGAGCGCGCTCCACCAGACGGGCGAAAAAGGACGCCCCGACGGGTGCGATGGCATCATTAAAGTCATACTTGGGGTGGTGCAGCCCGGCGGTATCGCCTTGGCCGATATACAGATAGGCGCCGGGGCGCGCGTTCAGCATGTAAGAGAAATCCTCGGCCCCCATGTCGCGGGTGGCATCGGGGACAACCCGGTCCTCGCCGACGATTTCGCGCGCGACGCCGACAGCAAAATCCGCCTTGTCGGCATCGTTGATGGTCGCGGGATAGCCGACCTCGTAATCCAGCGTCGCTTCGACGCCGTAAGAAACCGCCTGCCCCGCCACGATCTCCTCCATGCGGCGCATCACCATGTCCTGCACTTCGGGATCAAAGGTGCGGACGGTGCCGTTGATATAGGCCGTGTCGGGAATGACGTTGTCGACGGTGCCGGTATGGATCTGGGTGACCGAGACCACCAGATCCTGCAGCGCGTAGTGATTACGGCTGACGATGGTCTGTATCGCCTGGGCAATGCCGCAGGCCGCCATCACCGGATCGCGGGTCTCGTGCGGCATGGCGCCGTGCCCGCCAACCCCCTGAATACGCACATGGAAGGTATCCACCGCCGCCATGATCGGCCCCGGCGTGGTCAGGAAACTGCCCTCGGCCAGCCCCGGCAGATTGTGCAGCGCGTAGACCTCGCCGATGTTGAATTGCTCCATCACGCCTTCTTCTACCATGATACGGGCACCGCCGATGGCCTCTTCGGCGGGTTGGAAGATCAGCGCGACGCGGCCACTGAAATTACGCGTCTCGGCGAGGTATTTCGCTGCGCCCAGCAGCATGGTGGTGTGTCCGTCATGGCCGCAGGCGTGCATGTTGCCCGCGTGGCCCGAGACATATTCGACGCCGGTTTCCTCGGGGATGGGCAGTGCATCCATATCGGCGCGCAGGCCAATCGTCGGCGCCTCCGGCGCGTCATGCCCCTGACCGTTGATGATCGCCACCATGCCGGTCTGAGCGATGCCCTCGTGCAGCTCATCCACACCGAATTCGCGCAGGCGCTCGGCCACGAAGGCGGCGGTCTTGGGCAGATCCAGCGCCAGCTCCGGGATCTGGTGCAGATGGCGCCGCCATGCGGTCATATCAGTGGCAAAATCGGCGATGCGGTTGACGACCGGCATGGGGTGGACTCCTTGGTCAGACTCGGGATGATGCATCTGACACCGATCAATAGGCAGCTGCAATGGCCGATACAGAGCTCATCCACGACGAAACCGCCGGAATCGAACGACTTTTGGAAATCATGCGCGCCCTGCGGAATCCCAAAACGGGCTGCCCCTGGGATGTGGCGCAGGACTTCGCCACCATCGCGCCCTATACCATCGAAGAAGCCTATGAGGTCGCAGATGCGATCGAGCGCGAAGCCTGGGATGAGCTGAAGGGAGAGCTGGGCGATCTGCTATTCCAATCGGTCTTTCACGCGCAGATGGCCGAAGAAGCCGGGCATTTCACCTTTCAGGACGTGGTCACCACCATGTCCAACAAGATGGTCAGCCGTCATCCGCATGTCTTTGGTGACGAATCGCGTGATAAATCCCCCGAGCAGCAGACCCGCGACTGGGAGGCGATCAAGGCCGCAGAACGCGCGGGCAAGGCGCAACAGGGCACGCTGGATGGCGTCGCTGTCGGTCTACCCGCACTGCTGCGGGCGCATAAGCTGCAAAAACGCGCCGCCCGGGTGGGTTTCGACTGGCCCGATGCCAGCCACGTGATCGACAAGATCCAGGAAGAGGCCGCCGAACTGGTGGAGGCGCGAGACGAGCTCACACAGGACGCGGTGGAAGAGGAATTCGGCGATCTGATGTTCGTGATGGCCAATCTCGGCCGCCATCTGGGGGTGGAGCCCGAGGCCGCCCTGCGCCGCGCCAACGCAAAATTCATCCGCCGGTTCGAAGGCGTCGAAGCGCGTCTGGCCGATCTGGGCAAACGCCCCGAGGACAGCACGCTTGAAGAGATGGACGCCTTGTGGGATGCCGAAAAGGAAGCCCAGCGCGCCAAAGCCACCTGATCGTGACCAAAAGAGATACAGAAAGACCTTTCATGACCGCACGCAAGATCATCATCGACACGGATCCCGGCCAGGACGATGCCGTTGCCCTGCTGCTGGCGCTGGCCAGCCCGGACGAGCTGGAAGTGCTTGGCATCACCTGCGTCGCTGGCAACGTGCCGCTATCGCTCACGCAGAAGAACGCCCGCATGATCTGCGAAGTCGCCGGGCGCAGTGATGTGCCGGTGCTGGCGGGCTGCGATGCGCCACTGGCCCGGCCGCTGGTGACGGCGGAACATGTGCACGGCAAGACCGGTCTTGATGGCCCCGAGTTGTGGGAGCCGCAATTGCCGCTGACCGACGGCCATGCGGTGGATTTCATCATCCACAACCTGCGTCGCCATGCCCCCGGCTCGGTCACCCTCTGCCCGCTGGGACCGCTGACCAATATCGCGACGGCCTTCAAAAAGGCACCCGACATCATCGACCGGGTGCAGGAAATCGTGCTGATGGGCGGCGCCTATTTCGAAGTCGGCAATGTCACCCCCGCCGCCGAATTCAACATCTACGTCGACCCCGAGGCGGCCGAGACCGTCTTTACCTCCGGTGTGCCGCTGGTGGTGATGCCGCTGGATGTCACCCACAAGGCGCTGGCAACCCGGCCCCGAGTCGCTGCGATCCGCGCTTTGGATACTCGCGCAGGTCATTTCACCGCCGATATGCTGGATTTCTTTGAACGGTTTGATGTGGCCAAATACGGCTCCGAAGGCGGGCCGCTGCACGATCCCTGCGTCATCGCGCATCTTTTGCAACCGGATTTGTTCTCCGGTCGTCACGTGAACGTTCAGGTCGAAACCGGGTCGGAGCTGACCCTTGGCATGACCGTCGCCGACTGGTGGGGCGTCACCGACCACGCGCCCAATGCCATGTTCATGGGGGATGTGGACGCGGACGGCTTTTTCGCCCTGATCACCGACCGTCTGGCCCGGCTATGAGCGCCGCCCTGCATCTTGCCAAGCCCGAGCATCTGGGCAAGCTGCTGCCGCTGGTTGCTGCCTGCCACGAGGAGATCGGCCGCGACAGCAGCGCCGAGCAGCGCGAAGCGGCAATCGCACCGCTGCTGGAGGGCATGCCTTATGGGGCAGTCTATATCATCGGCCCCACCCGTGCGCCGATTGGCTATATCGTGGTCACCTTCAGTTGGTCGGTCGCCTTTGGCGGCATGGACGGTGTGGTGGATGAGATCTACATCCGCCCCGCCGTACGCGGCCGCGGCATTGCCACCGAAGTGCTGACAGAATTGCCCAAAACCCTTGCCGAAGCAGGGATCACGGCGCTGCATCTCACCGTCGATCAGGCCAATGAGCAGGCACAGCGCCTTTACGCCCGCGCCCGTTTTCAGCCGCGCGAAGGCGAGATACTGATGAGCAAGAGACTCATCCCCTGAGGCCCCAAACAGCGCATCAGGCAGGTTTTCGCCACTTTGGGCGTGTCCTTCGGATTTTTCCCAAAAGTTGATCCAGAACAGATCGGGGCGCTGAAATCGGCGCAATACTCCCCCTCAGACCACTGACAGGAGATGTCCGATGAAAGCAAAGCTCACCGCACTCACCGCTGCTGCCGTTCTAGCCCTGACCGGCTGCGAGAACCTGACCACCGAACAACGCACCGTCGTTGGTGTCACCGGCGGCGCCGCTGCCGGTCTGATCGCCGCCGAGGCGCTGGATGCCAACAAGAACTGGCGCATCATCGCTGCCCTTGCCGGTGCGGCAGCTGGCACCGTGGTGGCCCAGAACCAGGCCACAAACACCTGCGCCTATGCCCGCGGCGACGGCACCTATTACGAAGCGCCCTGCCCGTAAGGCCATCACAAGCGATTTGAAATAACGCCCCGTGCGACTGGCTACGGGGCGTTTTCAATAGAACAAGTGCCCCAACCATGATGGCGCAGCCTGTGTCAGCAGAGAAGATGTAGCGCGGGAACATGCACAGGAGAGCTGTGCGAACTTCTGAACTAACTTCTGGCGATCTTCCGTCTGCGCTCCTGAAAGCCGACAACAGCCAGATTTGTCGCCAACCCCAAGGCAGATGCGATGGTAAAGCTCTGCTCGAATGGCACCGAAAACACCGTGTCAGCCAGGGTGATGTAGATCCGCGCGGTAGAGACGGTCAGCCCCAAGGCAAAGGCAAGCCGCATCCAGCGCATATGTAGCATCACCTCCCTGCGCCGAATTGCGCGATAGGCGAGGATCATTGCCGCCACCATCGACAGGCAAATGGCGTAGGTGACGCCTTGGGTCAGAAATCCGCCCAATGCGGGAAAGACGATCACCATATGCATCACCCCAAGGCTTGAGACGAAGCCACTTGCGATGAACAGTTTCCCAAGCTCCTGTGTAGGCCCGGCCACCTTCGCCGCAGACCTGGCGAGAATTGAAGAGGGCCGACAAGGAAGAACAAGATCCCCGCAACGAGATGGACTGCGGTGCTCCAGGGATGTTCGGCATAGCGCAGATCGACGAACGCAAGCTCTCCGTGGGGCTGAACCAGGAAAGAAAGACGCGAGACAGAGTCCCGCAACACCGGCCAGCACAGAAGATAGAGAAGCGCGACTTTCAAAACGATCCCGGCCCCTTGGAAAAGAAAAAGCCCCGCCAGACATGACGGGGCCTTTCGCAGTCTGTCAACCGAGACTTATTTCAGGATCGAACGGCCTGCGTATTCGGCCACTTCGCCCAGCACTTCTTCGATGCGGATCAGCTGGTTGTATTTTGCGAGCCGGTCGGAACGCGCCAGCGAGCCGGTCTTGATCTGGCCGCAGTTGGTAGCAACCGCGAGATCAGCAATGGTGGCGTCCTCGGTCTCGCCCGAACGGTGCGACATCACGTTGGTAAAGCCCCCGCGGTGCGCCATGTCGACGGCCCGCAGGGTTTCGGTGAGCGAGCCGATCTGGTTCACCTTCACCAGCATCGAGTTGGCCGAGCCGCGCTGGATACCTTCGGCCAGACGCGCCGGGTTGGTCACAAACAGATCGTCACCCACCAGCTGCACCTTGTCGCCGATGGCGTCGGTCAGGGCTTTCCAGCCGTCCCAGTCATCTTCGCCCATGCCGTCTTCGATCGAGATGATCGGGTAATCGTTCACCAGCGCCGACAGGTAAGCGACGTTTTCATCGCTGGACAGTGTCTTGCCTTCGCCCGACAGGACGTATTTGCCGTCCTTGTAGTATTCGGTCGCAGCACAATCGAGCGCCAGATAGATGTCCTCACCCGGGCGGTAGCCTGCCTTCTCGATGGACTTCAGAACGAAATCCAGCGCTTCACGAGTCGATGCGATATTGGGGGCAAAGCCGCCCTCGTCGCCGATCCCCGTGCTGAGGCCCGCTGCGGTCAGCTCTTTCTTCAGGGTGTGGAACACTTCGGCGCCCATGCGCACGGCGTCACGGATATTCTCCGCTGCCACCGGCATGATCATGAATTCCTGAATGTCGATCGGGTTGTCGGCATGTTCGCCGCCGTTGATGATATTCATCATCGGCACCGGCAGAACCCGCGCCGAGGTGCCGCCCACATAGCGGAACAGCGGCTGGGTGGTGAAATCGGCAGCCGCCTTGGCCACGGCCAGCGATACGCCCAGAATGGCATTGGCGCCCAGACGGCCCTTGTTGGCGGTGCCGTCCAGCTCGATCATCGCGCTGTCGATGGCAACCTGCTCGGTCGCGTCAAAGCCGACCAGCTCTTCGGCGATCTCACCGTTGACGGCGGCCACGGCCTCCAGAACGCCTTTACCCATGTAACGGCTCTTGTCGCCGTCGCGCTTTTCCACCGCTTCATGGGCGCCGGTCGACGCGCCCGAGGGGACAGCGGCGCGGCCCATGGTGCCGTCTTCGAGGATCACATCAACCTCAACGGTCGGGTTGCCCCGGCTGTCAAGGATTTCGCGGGCGTGAATGTCGATAATGGTGCTCATCGGTCGGTTCCTGACTGTGGCAATTGATTGCCAGCGTCATAGCAGCCGAGGGCAGATTGTAAACCGGTTCCGTTATCGCTAACGCGCCTTTATTTCACCGGTTAGGGCTAACAATTCGCTGTTTGCGCCAACAGTTTTGCAGCTGAGTCGATGTGCCTGATCAGGCCGCCGCCGGAACGGCGCGGGCCAGTCGACGTTCGCGCAGGAAGGTATATAGGCCAGAGGCGATGATCAGCCCGGCCCCGGCCAGCGTCATCGCATCGGGGCGTTCGTTGAACATGATGACACCCGCCAGCAGCGAGAAAACAAGCCGCGTATAGCGGAAAGGCGTCACCGCCGAAGCATCCCCGACCCGCATCGCCGTAACGATGCCATAGTATCCCAACACGCCGAACAGAACCCCGCCCAGCAACATCAGCGTTTCGCCCCCTTCCAGCGCCCGCGCCTCTCCGGGCGTCAGCACCAAGAGCAGCGCCGCAGCCGGAATGACGGCTGCAAAGGCCTGAAAGCTGACCACGGTGGAAGGCACCGCGCTGTCCATCACCCGGGTCAACAGATCCCGCGCGGCAACCGCCCCAACCGAAACCAGAACCAGCAGGGCCGCGGGTTCAAATCCGCTGAACCCCGGCCGGATGATCATCAGGACCCCGGCGAACCCGAACAGAATCGCGCTCCAGCGGCGCCATCCGACCTGCTCCCCCAGAAACAGCGCCGCGCCCATGGTGATGACCAAAGGCGTCGCCTGAAACACGGCGGCCACAACGGAAATATCCACCAGCGCCAGAGATGTGGCAAAGCTGACCGCCGCCAGCGCCTCGGTCAGGGCGCGCAGCACCGGCCTCCGGCGCCAGGCGCGCGGGGCAAAAATCCGGTGCCCCTGCACTTTCGCCAGAACCGCAAAGACGCTGCCGCTGCCCAGCCCCAGAAGGATCAGGATCTGCCCCACCGGAAGCTTCTCGGACAGGGTCTTGATGAACATATCCTCCAGGGTGAAGGCTGCCATCGCTCCGATGACCAGAAGAATACCGTTGATGTTGTTCATGCGCGCGCCCTTCCTGTGCCTGGCCCCCGCGATAGGCGCCCTGCAAATCCGGGCATGCCCAGCATTGCCGCCACCGGCAAGCGGTTTCGCGACAGGATGACGCAACATGTTGTGATGTTAATCATCACGCATCGTGATGAATGTAGCTTGTCAGCTCTTTTTTGTCGGCACGCCGTAGAGTTCCAGCTTGTGCCCCTTCAGCTGGTATCCAAGCTTGGCCGCGATCTTTTCCTGCAGCGCCTCGATCTCGGGGTCGCAGAATTCGATCACTTCGCCAGTGTTTATGTCGATCAGGTGGTCATGATGCTCGCGGTCCGCGTCCTCGTAACGGGCGCGGCCGTCGCCAAATTCCAGCCGGTCCAGAATGCCGGCCTCTTCGAACAGCTTTACCGTGCGGTATACCGTGGCCAGGGAAATCCCGGCATCCAGCGCGCTGGCCCGGGCGTAGAGTTCCTCCACATCCGGATGATCATCGCTGTCCTGCAGGGCGCGCGCAATCACACGGCGCTGGCCGGTCATACGCAGGCCCTTGGCCTCGCAGCGGGCGATAATCGATTCTGCCATCGCAGTCCTCTCCGTTTCTGGGCTCCCTGTGTAACGAACCAAGCTCGGGGCGCAAACCGTCAAATCACCTGTCGTGCCCATTGACATTCCGGGCCGGGGCCTCCATTTGGGCGTCAGGCATCCCTCCCTGCCGCGTGAGCAGAGACAGCCCGGTTGCACCTGAGGTGCAGGCATTCCCCGGCGTCTTAGTGATATGCCCGTGTTCCCAAAATCACGCGTGGGGCGTTTGCAGAGGCCAGCGGCCTGGCATCCGGCCAGCCCCCGCCAGAGGTCCCTGCCCCACCCATCTCCGCAATCTGGGACGCGGTCCCGGAGCTGCGGCACCGGTCTTTTGCATGATGCGAAGGCCGCGAAAGGACGACAAGTGACTGAATTTTCGACTATGGGGCTGCCGCAGCAGCTTCTCGCCCGCATTGATGACATGGGTCTGAAAGATCCGACCCCGATTCAGGCGCGCGCCATTCCCCATGCCCTGAACGGCGAGGACGTACTGGGTCTGGCCCAGACCGGCACCGGCAAGACCGCCGCCTTTGGCATTCCGCTGATCACCCGCATGCAGGACTACGGCCGCAAACCGGCGGCCAAGACCGTGCGTGGTCTGGTACTGGCACCGACCCGCGAGCTGGCCAACCAGATCGCAGCGACCCTCAAAGGGCTGACCGAAGGTTCCCCGATGAAGATCGGCCTGGTGGTCGGCGGTGTTTCGATCAACCCGCAGATCCAGCGCATTGCCCGGGGCACCGACATTCTGGTCGCCACCCCCGGCCGTCTTCTGGACATTCTGGACCGCAACGCGCTGGATCTTGGCTCCTGCGATTTCCTGGTGCTGGACGAGGCCGACCAGATGCTGGACCTCGGCTTTATCCACGCCCTGCGCAAGATTTCGGCCCTTCTGCCCGAAGAGCGCCAGACCATGCTGTTCTCGGCGACCATGCCGAAACAGATGAACGAGATCGCCAATTCCTATCTGCAGCGCCCGGTGCGCATCGAAGTGACCCCTCCGGGCAAACCGGCGGCCAAGGTCACCCAATCGGTGCATTTCATCGCCAAGGCGGAAAAGCTGAGCCTGCTGAAAGAACTGCTGACCGAGCACAAGGACGAGCGCACGCTGGTCTTTGGCCGCACCAAACACGGCATGGAAAAGCTGATGCGGGTGCTGGACAAGGCCGGTTTCGCCGCTGCCGCAATCCACGGCAACAAGAGCCAGGGTCAGCGCGAACGTGCCCTTGCCGCCTTCAAATCCGGTGAGATCAAGGTGCTGGTGGCCACCGATGTGGCCGCGCGGGGTCTGGATATCCCGGACGTAAAATACGTCTACAACTACGAACTGCCCAACGTGCCGGATGCCTATGTGCACCGCATCGGTCGCACCGCGCGCGCGGGCAAGGACGGTCAGGCCGTCGCATTCTGCGCACCGGACGAGATGGATGAGCTGAAGGCGATCCAGAAGACCATGAAGATCACCATTCCCGTGGCCTCGGGGCGCCCGTGGGAAGTGCTGCCTGATCCGGCAGCCCCCAAGGGCCGCGGTGGTCCGGGCGGCGGCAAGCCGGGCGGACGCCCCGGTGGCAACCGTCGGCGCCGTGGTGGTGGCGGCGGTGGTCGCGGCAAAGGTCAGGGTGGCGGTCAGCGCAGTGGCCAAGGCGGCGGACAGGGTGGCAGCGGACAGGGCGGAGGCCAGCGCCGCCGCTCCAGCTAAGCCAAAGCTGCTAACAGATCAGAAGACTCGGAAACCGCCGCGCCATTGCGTGGCGGTTTTCTTTGTGCGGCGGATGCCTAACCGGCGCGCCGCAGATCCGCCCAGACCGGCAGGTGGTCCGAGGCAATGTGCGCTGGCTGCGCCTGATGCACCCCAGCCCGCACCACCTCCAGACCTGTGCTATGGGCAATTCGGTCCAGCGCGCCAAGCGGTCGCAGCGCCGGAAAGCTAGGTGCAGGCGGCAGGAACCGCATCATTGGCGCCAGCCGGTCCAGAACCGAGCTGCGCGACCAGTCGTTGAAATCACCGCCCCAGACCGTCGGCATATCGGTCCATTTCGCGCTGTGTTGTGCCAGATGCCGCACCTGCGCCCGCCGCGCCCGCCCGGTGAGCCCCAGGTGCGCGCCAACCACCCGCAAGGGGCCGATGGGGGTGTCAAAGGCCGCCCAGACCGCGCCGCGCGGCTCCAGGCCTGGCAGGTCGATGTGGCCCTTGTCGCGCAGGGAAATGCCCTGGCCCTTCCAGATCACCGCATTGCCGTGCCAGCCCAGCGATCCGGCACCGCCCAGATCCACATCCTGCCAACCCGCCTCGTTCAGAACGAAATGCGGCAGCGCCGCGGGCCGGGGCGGCAGACGCTTGTCCGCCTCCTGCAACAGCACGATCCGCGCGCCCATGTCCTCCAGCACGTTCAGGATACGGCGTGGCTGGCGGCGCAGGTCCAGACCAACGCATTTCTGAATGTTGTAACTGGCCAGACGCAGGGTGGTCACGGGCATGAGGGCTCCTTTCCCTGCCAGTGTTCATCGCCCGCAAAGCCGGTGCAAGCCAAGATCGCCTTACCTGCGTCAAGGCGCGCACGATTGCAGCCAATTTTGGCGAAACGTCTTGCTTGACAGTCCGTTACCTCCCGGTGCTGATGCGCCCATGACAGAAAAAAGATCCATGGACGCCGCGGGCGCCCTCGCCCTGACCGGCTTTGCCGCCCTTCTTGGCTTCAATCAGGTGGTTATCAAGATCGCCAACGGTGGCTTTGGCCCGGTGTTCCAGGCAGGCCTGCGCTCGCTCATCGCGCTGGCGGTGATCCTCTTGTGGGTCTGGCTGCGCCGCTCCCGGCTGCGACCCGAAGGCGGCATGCCAGCGGGCATTCACGGCTGGGGCATCGTGGTCGGCCTCTTGTTCACGGGCGAGTTCATCTGTCTGTTCTGGGCGCTGGATGTCTCATCCGTGTCGCGGGTGACGATCATCTTCAACTCGATGCCCGTGTGGCTGGCGCTGGCCGCGCATCTGTGGCTGCCGGGAGAACGCTTGAGCGGGCTGCGCGTTGTTGGCCTAGTGCTGGCGATGGGCGGTGTGGTTCTGGCGGTGCTGGACCGGGATGCCAGCGGCGCTTCGGTTCTGGGCGATGTGCTGGCGCTGATCTCGACCCTGTGCTGGGCCGGGCTTGCCTTCTGCGTGCGGGCAACGCCCTTGTCGCGGGTACCCGCGGTGACGCAGCTGGTCTACCAACTGGCGGTCTCGGCCGTGCTGTTGCTGGCGCTGTCGCCGCTTTTCGGGCCGCTGCTGCGCGCACCCGAGCCGATCCATATCGCAGGCGTGCTGTTTCAGGCCATTGCGATTGCCAGCCTCGGATACCTGCTGTGGTTCTGGCTGTTCACCATCTACAAGGCCGGCTCGGTCGCCTCCTTCAGCTTTCTCTCGCCGGTGCTGGCGGTGGTGATGGGCTGGCTGATCCTTGGCGAGAAACTGTCATATGAGGTCTGGCTGGCACTGGCACTGGTGGCGGCAGGCGTCTTCCTGATCAACCGCCCCGACAAACGCACCACAATCGGATAAGCAAGCTCTCCCGCCCGTCGCGGAGGCATCACAGATGTATCCGCTCCCGTTGGGTCTGGCGCGCCATGGCGCGCGCGCCGTGCGCAGCACGGCGCCGGGCCCAAGGGGGAGAGCGCCTCCGCAAGGAGGCCGAGCCCGCGCGGGAGCGCGGCCCCTGCTTCTCTGCCTTAGGTGCCGCAGAAGGTTGCTGCGACCACCTCTTCAGGGCGCGGCGGGTTTTTCAGCTCCGCGTGCTCTGGCTGATCCTCAAAGGGGCGCGCCAGCACCAGATTGAGCCGTTCAAACGGCGCCATGTCGCCATCGACCGCGGCCGCTATCATCTCTTCGATACGGTGGTTGCGCGGTATGAAGGCCGGGTTGATCTGCCCCATCAGCGCCTCGGGGTTTTCCTCTGTCTCAAGCCGCTGCCGCCAGCCCATCGCCCAGCTGTCAAAGGTTGCCGGATCAAGGAACTGGTCACGGGCATTCTCACCAGCTAGCGCCCGGAAGGCGTTGGTGAAATCCGCCCGCCCCGCCGCCATACGCTCCAGCAGATCCTCGATCAGCGCCATGTCGCCCTCTTGCGGCGTGGCGATGCCGATCTTGGCGGCAAAGCGACTGAGCCATTCGCGCTCGATCACTCCGGGCATGGCATGCACGATTTCGGTGGCTTCCTCGACGCCTGCCTGCGGATCGTCCAGCTGCTGGATCAGCGCCGTGGCCAGCTGCGCGAGGTTCCAGACGATGATTCCCGGCTGGTTGTCATAGGCATAGCGCCCCATCCGGTCGATCGAGCTGAAAACCTGCGAGGGATTGTAAACGTCCATGAAAGCACAGGGGCCATAGTCGATCGTCTCGCCCGAGATGGAGCAATTGTCTGTATTCATCACCCCGTGGATAAAGCCCACCGACATCCACTGCGCCACCAGCCGCGCCTGCGCATCGCGCACCGCGCGCAACAGGCCCATGGGACCCTGCACGTCGGGATAATGGCGATCAATGGCGTATTGCGTCAGCCGCTGCAGCGCCGCGACATCACCGCGCGCAGCAAAGATCTGGAAGGTCCCCACCCGCAGATGGCTTGTCGCCACCCGCGTCAAGACCGCGCCGGGCTTGGCGCCTTCACGCCAGACGGGATCGCCGGTTTCTACTGCGGCCAGCGCCCGCGTGGTGGGTATGCCAAGCGCGTGCATCGCCTCGGACACCACGTATTCCCGCAACACCGGCCCCAGCCAGGCCCGCCCGTCGCCTTGCCGCGAATAGGGCGTACGGCCTGAGCCTTTGAGCTGGATATCCCGGCGCTTGCCGTCGCTGCCGATGGTTTCGCCCAAAAGGATCGCGCGCCCATCCCCCAGCTGCGGATTGAAGTTGCCGAACTGATGCCCGGCATAAAGCTGCGCCAGCGGATCGGCCCCCTCGGGGATGCGGTTGCCGCCGAACACCTCGGCCATCTCCGGCAGATCGCCCGGGGTGATCCCCATGAGCTGTGCCAAATCGTTGTTGAAGGCAAGCAGGCGGGGCGCGGACACCGGTTCCGGCGCCTGTTTGCTGTAGAACTGAGGCGCAAGCTGCGCGTATGTGTTGTCAAAGGGGATGTGCAATGTCATGGCCCAAACATATGCGGCAAGGCACGGATTGCCAGATCAAACAGGCATAAGACAGCAGGAAAGAGGCGCGGATGACGGCGGATCAGATCATCGAAAAGCTGAAACTGGAACCCCACCCCGAGGGCGGCTGGTACCGGCAGACCTGGGTTGCCGAGAACGAAGGACGCCCCACAGGCACCTGTATCTATTTCCTGCTCAAAGCGGGGGAAGCCAGTCATTGGCACCGCGTCGATGCGGCCGAGATCTGGCTGTATCACGCAGGCGCGCCGCTGGTGCTGTCGCTGTCCGAAACAGATGAAGGCCCCGCCACAGATCACCTTTTGACCCCGGATCTGACGAAGGGCGCGCCGCAGCTGATCGTGCCCACAGGTCACTGGCAGGCTGCCCGCACGACCGGAGACTATACCCTGGTCAGCTGCACCGTGTCGCCTGGGTTCCAGTTCGAAGGGTTCGAGCTGGCCGCGCCAGAGTTTGATATTCCGCGCGAGTAACCCAAGGGCAGCGCCCGAGCCTGGGAGGGAGCGCATGCGCCCTCCCGTGGGGAGGGTCGGGCGCTGCCCGGCCGCACACGTCCGGGCGAGACATCTCAATCTGGCCAGTCCTTCGCCACGCTGAGCTGCGGACGGTCCCTGCCCCTTTGCAATCGGCAGGCATTTACCCCTCGCCCGGCACGCTCACCACACCACCGCCGACACAGGCGCGCACGCCTGTGGTACCGGGACAGGAGGTCGGCATGCCCCGCGCCACCCGCACCGCCAGATGGGCAAAGGCCTGCGCCTCCAGCATATCGCCATCAAGGCCAACGTCCTCGACCGGCTTGACCGGGCAATCGAGCGAGACCCGCAGCATCTCCATCAGCACCGGGTTCTGCCGCCCGCCGCCGGTGACCAGCACCATCTCGGGCGGCTCGGGGCAATGCTCCATCCCCTGCGCCACGGCGGCGGCACACATGGCGGTCAGCGTCGCTGCGGCATCCGCATCGCTCAGCTCCCCGACCAGCTCTACCATTTCGGAGAAATCGTTCCGATCCAGTGACTTCGGCGGCATCTTTGCAAAGAACCCCTCAGCCAGGAACAACTCCAGTGCGCCCTCTTCGACCTGCCCCTTGCGGGCAATCGCGCCATCCTTGTCAAACGGCAACCCCAACCGCGCCTGCAGCAGATCGTTGAGCGGTGCATTGGCCGGCCCGGTGTCAAAGGCCAAGAGCGCGCCGGGATCTTCGGGTCGCTCGAACCGCGGGTCCACATAGGTGAGATTGCCGACCCCGCCGAGGTTCAGAAAGCATAGCGGGCGCGTCGCGCCGATGTATTTGGCGCAGGCAAAGTGGAAGAATGGCGCCAGCGGCGCGCCCTCACCGCCGAGGGCCACGTCATCAGAGCGGAAATCCCAGATCACGGGCCGTCCCAACGCCTCGGCCAGGGCCGCGCCATCGCCCACCTGCAGCGTGCCCTGTCTGCGCGGCGCATGGGCCAGGGTCTGACCGTGAAATCCGACAATCTGCGCGGCGGGAAACCCGGACAATAGCTCGGCATGGACCTGATCGGTCAGAACGCCTGCGGCCTCAACCTCTGGCCCTGACCAATGGCCAAGCCCCGCGCGCAGCACCGCGCGCTCCGCCTCGCTGTAGGGGCGGTAACCACTGTCGCCAAAAGCAAAGATCCGCTCTCCGTCGGTCTCGACCAGCGCCGCATCAACGCCATCCAGCGAGGTGCCACTCATGGCGCCAAGCGCGATCACCCTACCGGTTTTTGCAATCGCTCGTGTCATTTCCCTGCCCTTCAGCCAGATCAACCGGGCCCGCCTGCCTGCAGACTGCCCAACGCGCATGGATTTTCTGCGCAAAAGCAGGTTCCATGTGCCCCTTTTGCGTTTTATACACCACGTCGCAATAGACAAGCCGAGGCATGCCATGACCTATCATCCCAAATCGGATTTCATCACCGTGATGATGGAGCGCGGGTTTCTCGCCGACTGTACGGACTATCAAGGTCTGGACGAGGCGCTGATGACCCCTGGCCAGTCCGGCTATATCGGCTTTGACGCCACCGCGAAATCGCTGCACGTGGGATCCCTGATCCAGATCATGATGCTGCGCTGGCTGCAAAAGACCGGCCACAAGCCGATCACCCTGATGGGCGGCGGCACCACCAAGGTGGGCGACCCGTCGTTCCGTGCCGATGAACGCCCGTTGCTGACGCTCGAACAGATCGACGACAATATCGCCGGAATCAAAAAGGTGTTTTCGGCCTATGTCGATTATGGCGACGGCCCGAATGGCGCCATGATGATCAACAACGACGAATGGCTGAGCGATCTCAACTACCTTGAGTTCCTGCGCGACATCGGGCGGCATTTCTCGGTCAACCGGATGCTGTCCTTTGAAAGCGTGAAATCGCGGCTGGACCGGGAACAATCGCTCAGCTTCCTCGAATTCAACTACATGATCCTGCAGGCCTATGACTTCCTGGAGCTGAACCGCCGCTATGGCTGCATCCTGCAGATGGGCGGCTCGGACCAGTGGGGCAATATCGTCAACGGCATCGACCTGACCCGCCGGGTGCTGGATCACGAGATCTACGGTCTGACCTCGCCGCTGCTGACCACTTCGGACGGCAAGAAGATGGGCAAGTCGCAGAACGGCGCGGTCTGGCTGAACCCGGATATGCTCTCCCCGTATGAGTTCTGGCAGTTCTGGCGCAACACCACCGATGCGGACGTAGGCCGGTTCCTCAAGCTTTACACCGAGATGCCGCTGGACGAATGCGAGCGTCTGGGCGCGCTGGCCGGGTCCGAGATCAACGAGGCCAAGGTGATCCTCGCCAATGAGGTGACCACCCTGCTGCACGGCGCCGACGCGGCCGCCGCTGCCGAGGCCACCGCACGCGAGGTGTTCGAGAAAGGCGGCGTCGGGGACGATCTGCCGACGCTGACCCTAACCCCTGCCGATCTGGGCGACGGAATTTCGATCGTGCAGTTGATCGTGAAATCGGGCCTGGCGAAATCCGGCAAGGAGGCCAAGCGGCTGATCTCCGAGAATGGCGCGCGCATCGACGATGCCCCGCTGAGCGATGCAGGCCTGATGATCGACGCGGGCGCACTGGCCTCTCCGATCAAGCTGAGCGCGGGCAAGAAACGCCACGCGCTGGTGCAGTTGGCGGACTAAGCGCCACTGGCTATGTGATGAAGAACGTTAAAGAGGCAGGGCTTCCTGCCTCTTTTTTGTTGCTGCCTGCGCTGCTCTGCCTGCCGTGTCGGCCCTTCTCCTCCCACGGGAGTGGGAGTGCCCCGTTATTGAGCGCAGAGCACACCGCACCCGGCGGCAGGGCTAGAAGAACAGAAACTCCGCCAGCGTCAGCAGGATGAAGACCGGAACCGACAGGCCCGTCGCCACAAGAAGGGCTGCGGTCTTGGTGATCCGGGGGCTGGGGGCGCATCGGCCCAGAACCTGGGACTGTTTTTTCATGCGCCCCATTAACCCTGAATTAGGTTTCCACTCGGTAAACATATAGGCATGTTTGATTTCATTCCTGCCGAAACGGCCCAGACCTCGATCCAGCCCGGACGGCACAACACCTTGCCCCAATCCGAAGAATTTCTGCGCGCGCTGCGGGCGACCGGGCAGGATCCGTTGGTCCTGGAGCGGATGAACAATACCACCGTCCTGCGGCAACGGTTCTGGGGCCGCATCGACGTCGCCATGGTCAACCGGGCCACGGTGCACAAACCCCTGCGCCTGCTGGAAATGCTGCAGGAAGAAGGCCTGCGCCGCACGCCGGTGATCCTGTCACCGGAAACCCCCACACCCGAACTGGCCCGCCACGGCGCGGTGCCTCTGATGGGCCCCGCCAGCGTCGCCCGGCTGAATCTGGCGCCCTGCCCCGATGCCCGACGCGCCGCACTACATCAGAAATGGCGCAACCGGCTGAAACACGGTGAATCTCAATCCCTGCGCCTGACGCGGCAGAACATGCCGGTGGATCCGACTCACTGGCTGTTTGCGGCCGATCAGGCAAAGCAAACCGAACGCGGCTATCGCAGCTGGCCCGTCGGCCTGACTCTGGCCTATGCGCAGGCCAATCCCGGCACGGCGAAACTGTTTCAGGCCTTCGAGGGCAAAGAACCTGTGGCGGCGATTCTGGTGCTGCGCCACGGGGAGCATGCGACCTACCACCTGTCCCACAGCAGCGACCGCGGCAAACAGCTGTCGGCCCATAACCTGTTGATGTGGGAAGCGATGAGCTGGCTGTCCGCCCAGGGCTGCAAAACGCTGGATCTTGGCGTTATCAACACCGAAGACGCGCCTGGCCTCGCCCGGTTCAAACTTGGCACCGGCGCCGACCTGCACCGTCTTGGTGGCACCTGGATTTTCTGGCCGCCGATGGGTCGCCTGCTGGCGCCACTGGCGCGGCTGGACCGGCGCATGATGACGGCGGGTACCGCTGGACAGATCTGATCCCCCATGTTTATTTGAACACATGTTCAGATACTTGGAGGACCCCTGCTCATGAAACTTGACCAGACATGCGCGGTAATCACCGGCGGCGCATCCGGCCTTGGCGAGGCGACTGCCCGCCATTTTGCAGAAGGCGGTGCCAAGGTTACAATCCTTGACCGCGACGCCGAGCGCGGCGAGAAGGTCGCGGCCGAGATTGGCGGCTTTTTCGTTCAGACCGATGTCACCGACGAAGACTCGGTTGCCGCAGCGATTGCCTTTGCTGCCGAGAAGATGGGCCGGATCTCCGCCTGCGTGAACTGTGCCGGCATCGCCTATGGCATCAAGACCGTCGGCAAGGACGGCGCACATCCGCTGGATGCCTACAAGCGCACCATCGACATCAACCTCGTCGGCACCTTCAACGTGGCACGGCTGGCGGCGGTAGAGATCGCCAAGAACGACCCCGAGCCCGATGGCGCCCGTGGCGTGATCATTAACACCGCGTCCATCGCGGCCTTTGACGGCCAGAAAGGCCAGGTAGCCTATTCCGCTTCCAAGGGCGGTGTCGTCGGCATGTGCCTGCCGATGGCGCGGGATCTGGCGTCCTCGGGCATCCGGGTAATGACCATCGCACCGGGCATCTTCATGACGCCGATGCTGGCCGGTCTGCCCGAAGAAGTGCAACAGCAACTGGCCGCCGATGTGCCGAACCCACCGCGGCTTGGCGATCCGGCGGAATACGGCCGCCTCGCAGGCTTCATCGTCGAGATGGGATACCTCAATGGCGAAGTGATCCGCATCGACGGCGCCCTGCGTATGCGTTAAAAACAGCGGATTAACAATACGTTAATCTGAAATATTAAAGGGGCGCCGTATCAGGCGCCCCTTTTCTTGTGGCAGTCTAATTACCGCACCTCCGAATGAATAGTTAACGATAAGATGCTGATTTTAGACAATGTTTCGCACACGAAACAAATCCGCTCAGGCATCGCCCGCCTTTTCCTCCAGCTCCAGCCACTCTTCCTCTGCTGCAGCCAGTTTTTCCTGACGCTCTACAAGGGCTTCGGTGGCTTTCTTGAACTTCACCGGCTCACGCGTGAACAGTTCGGGATCTGCCATCAGTTGTTCCAGCTTGGCAATCTCCTGTTCCAGCCGGTCGATCTCTTCCGGCAGGGCCTCCAGACGGTGTTTTTCCTTGAAGCTGAGACCTTCCTTCGGCGCCGACTCCTGCTTGGGCTTTGGCTTGGAAGGTTTTGACTTTTCGACCTTTTCCTCCGCCTCTTTCGGCGTGCGTTGGGACAGGTAATCGCTCCAGCCGCCCGCATAAGCCGTGGCGCGCCCGTCGCCCTCCATGGCGATGGTGGTGGTGGCAACACGGTCCAGAAAATCCCGGTCGTGGCTGACCAGCAGCACCGTGCCGTCATAAGCGTCCAAAAGCTCCTGCAGCAGATCCAGCGTTTCCACATCGAGATCGTTGGTCGGCTCGTCCAGCACCAGAAGGTTGCTTTGCCGCGCCATCAGTCGGGCCAGCAACAACCGCGCCTTTTCCCCGCCTGACAGGGAGCGCACCGGCGCCCGCGCCTGCCGTTCATCGAACAGGAATTCCTTGAGGTAGCCCACCACATGTTTGGGCTGTCCCCGCACCATGACCTGATCGGCCTTGCCGGAAATCCCCAGCGCCGGATCCGTTGTCAGGTTTTCCCAGAGGCTGGCATCGGGATCGAGCTGATCGCGGGTCTGATCGAACAGGGCAATCTCCAGATTGGTGCCAAGGGTAACGCTGCCCGCGTCCGGCTCTTCCAGCCCCAGCAGCATCTTCAGCAGCGTCGTCTTGCCCGCGCCGTTGGGTCCCACAAAGGCGACGCGATCGCCGCGCTGCACCTTCAGCGAGAAGTTCGAGACAATGGTCTTATCATCAAAGGCCTTGGAAAGGCCCTCGGCTTCGATCACCTTGCGGCCTGACTTGGGTCCGGCATCCAGCGCCAGTTCGGCCGCGCCCTGGCGTTTAATCTGCGACGCGCGCTCGGCCTTCAGGTCCTGCAGCGCCCGCACCCGGCCCATGTTGCGTTTGCGCCGGGCCGAAATACCTTCGACGGCCCAGCGGCTTTCGGATTTGATCAACCGGTTCAGCTTGTGCCGCTGCTGGTCTTCTTCTTCCCAGATCTTGTCGCGCCAGGCCTCGAAGGCGTCAAATCCCTTTTCCTGACGCCGCACTTGCCCCCGGTCGACCCACAGGGTGGCGCGGGTCAGCGCGCGCAGAAACGCCCGGTCGTGAGAGATCAGCACGTAGGCCGCGCGGGTGGATTTCAACTCCCCTTCGAGCCAGGTGATCGCCTCGATGTCCAGATGGTTGGTCGGTTCATCCAGCAGCATCAGATCGGGCGCTTCGGCCATCAGCTTGGCCAGGGCCGCGCGGCGCCGTTCCCCGCCCGAGGCAGTCTCGACCGGGCGCGCGGGATCAAACTTCAACCCCTCGCCCGCGCGCTCCACCCGGTACATCTCGCCCGGCTCCAAAGCGCTGGCGGCGAAATCACCAAGCGTCGCAAACCCGGTCATCTGCGGGTCCTGCTCCATATAGCCCACCGATTTACCTGGCGGCACCACGATGCTGCCCTGGTCCGGTTCGACGAGACCCGCCATCACCTTCATCAGGGTGGATTTACCCGAGCCGTTGCGGCCCACAAGAGCAACCCGGTCACCGGGTTGCACCACGAGGTCGAGATCGGAAAACACCGGATCGCCACCAAAGGTGAGCGATATGCCGGACATCTGCAAAAGAGGAATTCGTGCCATGAAAGCCAGCTAAACCGGCCCGCGCGCGCCGTCAACGCCGACCACGGCTGGGAGCCGTGGAAATCGGCTACACCGGGGCTGCCACAGCGCGCAGCAGGCGTTTGCGCGTCTCCGGGATGGCACCAACATCGACGCCGGTAAAGACATGCAGCGTATTGAGCTCCTCATCCACGACCGCGTGATCGCTGACCCAGCCTCCCATCAACAGATAGGTCCGCAACAAAGGCGGCATATGGCGCAGGGCCACCTTCTGGTCGGGCACGCGCGCTGGGAGGCAGTCAAACCGCACCACCTGCGGCGCCTTGATCACAGGCTGCCACATGCCCGGCGCCAGATGGCGCTGCCTCAGCAGGGCAAAAGTGTCGAGATAGGGCGCAGCTTCCGTACCTGCGAAGGAACTGCACCCGAAAAGCATCCGGATATCTTCGGCGTCCACCAGGGCGGTGATCGCCCCCCAGGCGATGCGCAGGATGTCTGCATCCCCGGCGCCTTCCCGAATGCAGAACCGCCCGACCTCGGCCATGCGCCCCTCATAGGAACTGAGCCGGGACAGGTCATAGTATTGGGCTGCATAGCTTTGGGGAATGTCCTGACCGCTCTCCAGCGTCAGCATCCGGAAACACCCAATCAGTGCCCTGGTGTCCCGCTCTTCGACCAGTATGTGGCGGCAGCGGGAATCATAGGGATCACGATCCAGCTTCACAGTACCAAAGCATTGGCTGCGCAACTCTTGCGCCGCGTGAAGATCCGCATCTGTCCCTGCGAACCGGGCCAGATAACGGCCTTTGCTGAGGAGTGTTTCCGTCAGGAGCGTTGCAGACTGCGCCATTGCCGATCCCCCATGTGGCGGCCAGACCTCTCATCCGGCACCCCACCCGCGTTTCCATAGGGCGCAGTCAGACTAGCGCCCCCAGATCACAACCGCACGACAGACACCGCAGCCCATGGCCACCACTGTTTACTGGTCGAGGATTGCATCCGGGGAGAAGTTGCCCAGGTTGCCGATCAACTGACGCAGGAAGGTCTTATCTTCGATGCTGGAGGATGTGACCCGGCGCTGCAGCGGGATCACCCGGCCATCCTCAAGCCCGAAACGCTGGATGCCGCTAACGACGCCGCGCGTGTCAAAGTTGACCGCAACCAGTTCGCGGGACACCGGTTTGGGCTCTGCAGCGCCATAATGGCGCATCCGGGTGGACACATAGTAGTAGCCGCTTTCGTTCAAAACACCCGAAGAAGACGGGATGCCAATGGATTCGGCAACGGAGTCCCGGCTGTCCACGCCGACGACCACTTCTGCCAGATCTTCCTCGGTTGGCACATAGCCGTGCTTGCGATAGCTGGCCGCGCAGGCGGTCAAGGATCCGCACAGCAGCAGTGTCGCCGCCAGCTTTGCCGCTGATTTCAGCTTGATTGACTGTGCACCCATGATGCCCCCCGAAAGACTGCCGCGACCCCGGCTTGATTACGCCGCCCATCCCGATTACCTAATGCAGCCTTCTGGTTCAAGAAACGAAAGTTTGCAAAATGGCTGACAGCACTGCTTTCCGGGTCGCGGATCTGCCGCAGAACGCCCCGACGCCCTTTGATATCCGCCCCGATGCCGAAGCCCTGGCTGACTTGGCGCGGGATCTGGAGGTCAACAGCCTGCGCAAGCTACGGTTCGAAGGCGAGATCCGCGCCAGCGGGCGCCGGGACTGGGTGCTGACCGCCACCCTGGGCGCCACGGTGGTGCAGGACTGCGTGGTCACGCTGGATCCGGTCACCACCCGGATCGACCAGAAGGTGCGGCGACAGTACATGGCATCCTACGAGGAGCCGGAAGACGCCGAAGCAGAAATGACCGAGGATGAAACCATCGAACCGCTGGGCAGCAGCATCGATCCCTATGAAGTAATGATTGAGGCACTGACCCTGGCGATTCCCGCTTACCCGCGCAAAGAAGGCCAGGAACTGGGCGAAGCAGTGTTCGCTGAACCGGGTGTTAAACCCATGCGCGACGAAGACACCCGCCCCTTTGCCGCCCTTTCGGCTCTCAAGGAACAGTTGAAAGGCGACGACTGACGGTAAATGAGGCGGAAAAATACCGTATGGTGAACTTCCTGCTGGTACTGACGCCCCGCCTGCCCTAAAAAACCGCTTGCGCCGCAGAGGATTCGCAGTATTTTCGCGCGCTCATCGGAATTTTTGGTTGGACATCGGAGAGGCTGCGGCCTACACGCACGTCACACCGATCACGACAAAACAATGAAATCGCGCGGCGGGGATGGCCCCAAGGCGCCAAGCAGACAAAGGTTGAGACATGGCCGTCCAACAGAACAAAGTATCCAAATCGCGCCGCAACAACCGTCGCGCGCACGATGCCCTGGTTGCTGCAAACCCGAACGAATGCTCCAGCTGCGGCGAACTGAAGCGTCCGCACCACGTGTGCCCGTCCTGCGGCCACTACGACGATAAAGAAATCGTTGCAGCGAACGACGAAATCGACATGGATGAGGACGCGGCGTAAGCCCTCCTTTGATCACATAACGCCAGGCAGGCTTTACCTATGACGGGCAAACCCGATCAATCCAAAGCGCAGACTGGTAAAATTGTGATTTCTGTCGATGCCATGGGCGGAGATGCCGGCCCTGCCGTAGTGGTGGCCGGTATCGCGAAATCCGCCGAGAAGAACCCGAATATCGGATTCATTCTACATGGCCCCGAAGACGAATTGGCACCTTTGGTTGCCAAACGGCGCATCCTGGCGGATCGCGTCGTTATTCGTCATGTCGACAGCGTTGTCACCATGGACGACAAGCCCAGCCAGGTCATGCGCAATGGCAAGGGCACCTCGATGTGGTCCGCATTGGACGCCGTGAAGAACGGCGAAGCCGCCGGGGTCGTCTCTTGCGGCAATACCGGCGCGCTGATGGCTCTCAGTATGCTGCGCCTGCGCAAGGTGCCGGGCGTCAACCGCCCCGCGATTGCGATTCTCTGGCCATCACGCAACCCGCAGGGGTTCAACGTGATGCTGGATGTGGGCGCCGATGTGCGCGCCGACGCGCAGGATCTGCTGCAATACGCGCTGATGGGCACCTCCTATACTCGTAATTCCATGGATATCGCCCGCCCGCGCGTTGGCCTGCTCAACGTCGGCACCGAGGAACACAAGGGCCGCGCCGAGCTGAAAGAAGCCCATGCGCTAATCGCTGAAAATGCCGGGATCGCCGATTATGAATTTGTCGGCTTTGTCGAAGGCAGCGATATCCCCGGCAATGTGGCAGATGTCATCGTCACCGACGGCTTTACCGGCAATGTGGCGATCAAGACCGGCGAAGGCACCGCCAGCCTGGTCCGCTCGGCCTTGCGCGAGGCCTTTGAATATTCCTTCCTGTCCAAGATCGCGGCGCTGCTGGCCTATACCTCTCTGTCGCGGCTGGCAAAACGGATCGATCCGCGGCGCGCCAATGGTGGCGTGTTTCTGGGCCTAAACGGCACCGTGGTAAAATCCCACGGCGGCGCCGATGCCACCGGGGTATCCGCCGCGGTGAAACTGGCCTTCCGTCTGGCCGAGCAGGGTTTTGCCGAAAAACTGGCCGCGCGGGTTGCATCCGCCGTGGAGCTTACCCAAGATGCCGCAGGCTCCGACGACGACGACCGGATCTCAACAAAATAAGACCAAGAAGGCAGTCACAGAATGACGCGACGTGCAGTAGCTGTAGGCACCGGCCATTATCTCCCTAAACGCGTGGTCGAAAACGCGGAATTCGAAGCCACCCTGGACACCACGGACGAATGGATTCGCTCCCGCTCCGGGATTGAACGCCGCCATTTCGCCGAAGAGGGCGAAACCACCTCCTCGATGGCAACCGCAGCGGCCAAGGCGGCGCTCTCCGATGCCGGTCTTGTGGCCGACGACCTCGACGCGATCATCGTGGCCACCTCGACCGCCGATCTGACCTTCCCTTCGGCGGCCACCATGGTGCAGGCACAGCTGGAAATGACCCGCGGCTTTGCCTTTGACGTGCAGGCGGTCTGCGCCGGCTTCGTCTATGCGCTCTGCAACGCAAACGCATTGATCGCCTCCGGTCAGGCTGACCGGGTTATGGTGATTGGCGCCGAAACCTTCTCACGCATCATGGACTGGACCGACCGATCGACCTGCGTGCTCTTCGGTGATGGCGCCGGCGCACTGATTCTGGAGGCACAGACCGGCGCGGGCACCAGCGATGACCGCGGGATTCTGGCCACCGATCTGAATTCGGACGGGCGCTACAAGGATTTGCTTTATGTAGACGGCGGTGTTTCCACCCAGTCGACCGGCCATCTGCGCATGCAGGGCAACCAGGTTTTCCGCCATGCCGTGGAGAAGCTGGCCAAGACCGCAACCACAGCTCTGGAACGCGCGGGCCTTGGCGCCGAAGACGTGGACTGGATCGTGCCGCATCAGGCCAATATCCGCATTATTCAGGGCACCGCCAAGAAGATGGGCCTCAGCCTCGACAACGTTGTGGTGACTGTTCAGGACCACGGCAACACCTCTGCTGCGTCGATTCCACTGGCCCTGTCGGTCGGCAAGGAACGCGGCCAGATCAAGCCCGGCGACCTGATCGTCACCGAGGCGATCGGCGGCGGATTGGCCTGGGGCGCGGTCGTGCTGCGCTGGTAGCACGGGCCAGCGCAATCTCGCAGCGCGCAATTCATTGATATTGACAGTGAAATTCCCCACCCCCTATGCTTGAGCAAACAACGGGGACTGGTATGAGCGAAAAAACTCTGACGCGAATGGATCTGAGCGAGGCCGTTTTCCGCGAGGTTGGCCTCTCCCGCAATGAAAGCGCGCAACTGGTTGAAAGCATGCTGCAGCACATGTCAGACGCCCTTGTCCGCGGGGAGCAGGTGAAAATCTCTTCTTTCGGCACCTTTAGCGTCCGGGACAAGACGGCACGTGTGGGGCGCAATCCCAAAACCGGTGAAGAGGTTCCGATTCAGCCACGCCGTGTGCTGACCTTCCGGCCCTCCCATCTGATGAAAGACCGAGTCGCTGACGGCAACCGCAGCTGAAGACGGCTGCCCCGACCGGTCCAGAACCAACGGAATCAATACCCATGTCCAAATCACCAGACGCCTTCCGCACCATCAGCGAAGTGGCGGAATGGCTGGGGGTGCAAGCGCATGTCCTGCGCTTCTGGGAAAGCAAATTCACCCAGGTAAAACCGGTCAAGCGAGCCGGCGGGCGCAGATACTATCGCCCTGCGGACATGCTGCTCCTGGGTGGCATCCGCAAGCTGCTGCATGACGATGGCATGTCCATCAAGGAAGTTCAGGCAATTCTGCGCGACCTTGGCATTACCCATGTCTCCGAGATGTCCCATAGCCTTGATACGGCCTCCCCCGGAGAACCGGACGGAACCGGATCCGGCGGTGGGTTCGCCCAGAGCAATGCAGCCACAGAATCTGCCGCAGCGCATCCCCGCGCTGGCGCAACGCCAGGGGACAGCGTCGAGGGCGACCCCGAGATCGCGGGTGAAAGCGCAGGAGCGGAAGAAGACTCGCCGCGCGCCGCCAGCCATCTGCCGTTTTTCGAACAGGAGCAATTTGATCCCTTTGCAGAGGTCGCTGACGAAAGCCAGGCGGGCGCCCAGCCCAGTGCATCGCAAGCTGAGAGCATTCCAGAGACCATCTCGGAGCTGGATCAGGATGAGTCGCCACTGGTGCAGGCGGAGGCCGACGATGCCCTGTCCGAGGCCACCAATGCGGAGCCCGACACACCGGCGGATCAACCTATTGCCTCTGACCTGTCGGAAGAGCTTCCCCCGCCACAAGACGACCTGAGCGGCGAAGAAAGCCTGCCTTTCGACGAGGTGCAGCCCGTCTCCACAGAGCCGGAACCTGCACAGATCATGATGGACCTTGGCGGCCACGACGCCCCTGCCCCGGAATGCGAGGCAGACCCGGTGATCGAGGAAACCGCCGCGCCGGAGGCAGCAGCCGAACCGGCCCCCTTCACAGGCGAAGCGGACAGCACCACGGATGACACCGACAGCGAGGTCCAGTCGGCGCCGAATCCGGAGGCGGAAGCGCTTGTGCCAACCGAAGATCAGGCGGAGCCTGCCTTCGAGGTCGGCTTCGCACCGGACGAAACCGAGCCGCCAACCGCGCCGATTGACCCTGCTGTGCCGCTCACCAGCCACCTCGACGCTCCCACGCCATTGGGTAAGAGCGAGCCCGCCGAATTGGACGATGCCCACGCCGACCTGATGGCCGAGGAAGCGCCGACTGAGGCTATGGCTACGGAGCATGACGAGCCTGAACCCGCATCCGAGCAAGCCCCTGTCGAAGCCATCCTGCCTGAGGAACTCTCAGAGCAACTGGGCGAGGAACTGGCCGAATCCGACGCAGATACAGCCCTGCAGGATGCCATGGATGCAGATGCACCGCGGGAAGGATTTGCCCCTCCAGGCCTGCCGGACGATGCGGAGCAGGACGCGGCAACCGATGCGCCCGAAGCAGGCTTCCCCCCGACCGGGGATCTCCCGATGGAGGAATCCAAGCCGCGAATCATTTCCGTGCCCGACGAAAATCTGGCCGCCCAAGTCAGCCTGCGTCCCGGTGTTCTGGCCCTGTTGTCGCAGACAACGGAACTGCGGCCCGAAGTGCGCGCCGAAGTTGCCGAATGCGCCGCCGAGCTGCGCCAATGGCTGGAAGCACATTAATTTTCCAAAGCAGCGGAAAAACTTGGCAATGCCTCTTGCCCCCGCCGGGAAAAACGGTAGAAAGCGCTTCAACGGGCTATGGCGCAGCCTGGTAGCGCGTCCGTCTGGGGGACGGAAGGTCGCAGGTTCGAGTCCTGCTAGCCCGACCATACAAAACGCCTGGGTGTTTGCGCACCCAGGCGTTTTGTGTATGTGTAGCCTGGGGTTACGGATCGGGACCATCATCTGGGTCGTCTTGAACAGCAGCCCGACCGGGCCGATGCCCGGCCAGACGGGAGAAAGACAATGACAGGCGTTTTACCCAGCCAGACACTGGAAACCATGCTGCAGCAGGGCGAGATCACCCTGTCCGAGCCTTTGGTCGACGGGCAAATCCAGCCTGCCAGTCTGGATCTGCGGCTGGGTCACGTGGCCTACCGCGTGCGCGCCTCCTTCCTCTCTGGACACGGCAACACGGTCGCTGATCGCCTCTCTGAATTTGAAATGCACCGCATTGATCTGGATGGCGGCGCTGTTCTGGAAAAGGGCTGCGTCTACGTGGTGCCGCTCCTCGAAGGGTTGGCCCTGCCGCAGGACGTCTCCGCCGTGGCCAATGCCAAAAGCTCAACCGGGCGGCTGGACCTGCTCACGCGCACCATCACCGATGGCGGCGAGGAGTTCGACCGCATCAAGCCGGGTTACACCGGGCCGCTTTATGCCGAGATCTGTCCGCGTTCTTTCTCCGTGCTGGTGCGCCCCGGCATGCGGCTCAATCAGATCCGCTTCCGCACCGGTCAGGCGGTGCTGAGCGATCAGGAACTCAGCGCGCTGCACGCAGAAAGCCCCCTGGTGGATGGCGAGGCGGTGATCGAGGATGGCTTGGGCTTTTCCGTGGACCTGCAACTGCCAGGTACCGATCTAGTGGGCTACCGGGCCAAACCGCATACCGGGGTGATCGATCTGGACCGGATCGGCGAATACGATCCGCAGGATTACTGGGAAGAGGTGCGCACCACCAAGGGCCGCATCATTCTGGATCCCGGCGCCTTTTACATCCTTGTCAGCCGCGAGGCCGTGCATATCCCGCCCGCCTATGCCGCCGAAATGGCGCCATATCTGGCTATGGTCGGGGAATTCCGGGTGCATTACGCGGGCTTTTTCGATCCCGGCTTCGGTCACGCTTCAGTCGGCGGAGCAGGATCACGTGGCGTGCTTGAGGTGCGCTGCCACGAAGCGCCTTTCGTGCTGGAACACGGGCAAGTCGTCGGGCGTCTCGTGTATGAACGCATGGCCGAGGTGCCGCAGCAGCTTTATGGCGCGGGCATAGCCTCCAACTATCAGGGACAGGGACTGAAACTGTCCAAGCACTTCAAACAGCCACAATCTAGCTGACGCCGGAAGCGCCCCCAGGCGGAAAAGCTCAGCGGTTGTCCCGCTGGGCGCGCCGCGCACGCCGCTCCTGCCGCATCTCGCGGATCCTTTCGCGTTCAGCGCGTTCTACCGCCTCTGCCGGAGTGTCGGGTCGGTTTTCCGCCTGCCCGCCCCGCCCGCGTTTTCCACTGCGCCCCGACAGCGCATTGAGCCCCGCATCCACGCCAGAGTTGACGGCCCGCCCGACAAGGCGGCGCATGATCATGTTGAGAATGGATTCGACGTTCATCAATAGGCTCCGGTTCCGTTCAAATGCCATTGTGACATCGGAATGGGACGATTTCTTGGCAGGCTGCCACCGCACACGAAATCGTCAGCTTTCGAACAGCTCTGGCTGCTCCTCGGGATCCTCGTCCCCGTCGTCACCGCCCTGTCCCGTCGGGAAGCTGCCCGGCGGCGGGCGGCTTTCCAGCAGCCCGGCAGAGCGTAGTTCCTTCAACCCCGGCAGGTCGCGGGCGCTTTCCAGACCGAAGTGATCCAGGAACACCGGTGTCACCACGAATGTCACCGGGCGGCCCGGCGTCATGCGGCGGCGACCAAGGCGGATCCACTCCATTTCCAAAAGCTGATCAATGGTACCCCGGGACACCGATACGCCGCGGATCTCTTCGATCTCGGCCCGCGTCACCGGTTGATGGTAGGCGATGATGGCCAGGGTTTCGATCGCAGCGCGGCTCAGCTTGCGGGTCTCGACGATTTCCTTCTGCATCAGGAAGCCAAGGTCCGGCGCCGTGCGGATTGCCCAGGCATCGCCGACGCGCACCACCCTGACACCGCGCCCCTCGTAGCGTTTGCGCAGGTATTCCAGCGCCTCGCCCGGGTTGCAGCCATGCGGCATGCGGGCCTCCAGATCACGGAGGGTGACAGGCTCGGTACTGGCGAACAGCACCGCCTCGACCATGCGCTCCTGCTCGGCCATGGGCGGGGCATCGAACAGGCTGTCCGACTCCTGCTGCGCCTTGTCCGGCTCCTGGTTGCTGAAATCTTCCATCAGGTGTTCCCGTTCAGGTGGCGCAACTGGATCGGCGCAAAGGTCTCGTTCTGGCGGATTTCCAGCTGGCCTTCCTTGACCAGCTGCAGGGAAGCGGCAAAGGTCGCCGCCGTGGCCGAGCGCCGTTTCACGGGATCACTGTGCCAGCCATCCGGCAGGTAGCTCAGCATATCGGTCCAGCTGCCGGTAAAACCAATGAGGCCACGCATCCGCTCCAACGCCTCCTCCATGGTGAAGACTGAATCCCGGTCCATCACGAAGGGGCGGAAATCGTCGCGGGTGCGGATCCTGGCATAGCCCTGCATCAGGTCGAGAAGGTTGGCGCTATAGGTCACGGTGCGGATACGTTCGACCGTTTCGCATTGCCCACGGGCAAAGAAATCCCGCCCCAGCTGGTCCCGCCCCATCAGCCGTGCAGCAGCGTCGCGCATGGCCTGAAGCCGCTCCAGCTGGAATGCCAGATGAGCCGCCAGTTCCTCGCCCGAGGGGCCTTCTTCTTCGGGGTCGGGGGGTAGCAACAGCCGCGATTTCAGGAAGGCCAGCCAGGCCGCCATCACCAGATAATCAGCGGCCAGTTCGATCCGCAGCTCCTTGGCGCGTTCCACGAAACTTAGGTATTGCCGGGCAAGCTCCAGAACCGAAATACGCCGCAAATCGACCTTCTGGGTGCGCGACAGAGTCAGCAACAGGTCGAGCGGCCCCTCATAGCCGTCGACATCGACAATCAGCGCCTCAGCCGCCAGCCGATCCTCGACCGAGGGCTGAATCTCTTCCGGAAAAAGTGACTCTTCAGACATAAACCTTTCCGCCCATCAGGGCAGCAAGTTCGGCCTCGGCAGCCTCTATGTCAAGCGCAGCGGGGGTTTTGCGCGCCGCGATGGCCCGCAGGGCGCGGTTTTGCCCCACCTCATCCAGGGTTCCGGCAGCCTCTGCCACCTGCGTACGCACGGCAAGATCGGCATTGCACAGCAGAACGATATCGCAGCCCCCCGCGCGGGACTGCCCGGCGATATCTGCCGGTGCCCCCTGCAGGGCCTTCATCGAGATATCGTCGGTCATGATCAGCCCGTCAAAACCGATGTGCTTGCGGATCCGCTCCATCACCGGGGGCGACAGGGTCGCCGGGCGCGGATCAAGCGCGTCAAAGACGATATGCGCCGTCATTGCCATCGGGAGGTCATTCAGCGCCCGGAAGGCCGCGAAATCCGTAGCCTCCAAATCGGCAGCGGATGCGGCCACATGCGGAAGGTCCAGATGGCTGTCCGCCACCGCGCGGCCATGGCCGGGAATATGTTTCAGAACCGGCACCACGCCGCCATCAAGATGCGCCTCGGCCACCGCGCGAGCCAGTGCGGTCACATCCGGCAAAGCCTCGCCATAGCAGCGATTGCGCAGAAACGGGTGAGTGTCGGTAGAGGCGATATCTGCAATCGGGGCGCAGTTGCTGTCGATGCCAAGCGCGTGCAACTCATGCGCAATCAGGCGATAGCGCAGATACATGGCCCGTTCGGCGCCGTCACCAGCCTGAACCGCGTGTTCCATCGGCGGCAGCCAGTCGCGCCCCAGTGGCGGGCGCAGGCGCTGCACCCGGCCGCCTTCCTGATCAATGGTAATCAGGCAATCGCGGCCCACGGAATCGCGAAGCTCTCCGCAGAGGGCACGGACCTGATCTGCAGAGCTGATATTGCGGGCAAACAGGATAAAGCCAAAAGGATCCGCATCGCGGAACAGGGCCTTTTCATTCTGGGTGAGGCGCAGCCCCTCTGCATCCAGAATGGTCGCGCCAAATCCTGTCATCGGGTGGTCACGGGGATGCAGTCGGCATTGCCTGCCACCAGTGCAGAGCAGAACCGGCGGGCATCGGACAGCCCGTCAAAGCCCATGGCCCGCAGACGGTAGAAGGTGCGGCCACCGCTTTCGGCGCGCTGGATCACCCGTTTCTTGTCGGCAAGGTAGTCGTCGAACTGCGCATAGATCCGGTCCCATTCGGAGCGGGCGACCTCTGCGCTTTCATAGGCGCCAAGCTGTGCCAGGCGCGTACCTGCGGGCAGGCTGTCGGCAGAAACCTCGATCGCGACAGCAGAGCTGGGAGTTGCGGCCGGCGCAGCTGCGGGGGTAAACCGCGCAGGCCGCAGGTTCGGGCGCAGAGAAACTTTGACGCCCGGGGCCTTCAACAGCGCGGCAGAGGGTTGCGGCGCGGAGGAAACAGCGGCGATTTCAACCGGTTTCAGGGGCTGCGGCTGTACGATCTCGGGGGCCGCGACAGAGGCATTGGAAACCTGCTCCGGCGCTGCATCCGGTGTCTCTGCACCAAGAGGCATTACCCCATCAGTAAGTTCAGCCACCAGGGCGTTGATGTCACCGCTTTGATAGGCGGCCAGAGACTGATCCGAAACTGCGGGCGCCTCACGGTCGGCGCGGTTCTGTTCGGCCTGCTGCGCCAGTTCCGACATCGGCCGGTCGTCCTCGGTCAGCTCAATGGGTTGCGGTGCCAGCACCAGACGCTCTGCTGGATCCTCGGCAGTACCGGTTGCGGCCACGGCGTTCACTGCCAGCCCCTGATGGTCTGCAGGACGGCCGCCGGGGTTTTCCGGCTGCACGCGCATCGGCCCTTCGACCGCGCGCACCACAGGCACGCCGCTGACATCGCGCATCACCAGCTTGTAGCCCCAGACGCCGATCCCGACGACCAGCGCCAGCGAAGCGACCGCACCGAGCATTCCGGCCATCCGGCCAAATCCTGCCCGCCCAGCAGGCGCGGCATCATCGGCGTAGCCGCAATCATCGGCCATATAGGCATCCGCCTCATAGCCGGTCCCATCGGCCTGCGCCGGATCAAAGCCACCAAAACCCTGCGGTGCATAGGACGCGGCAGGGGCTGCGGCAGTTTGGGGTGGAACAAAACTCTGCTGTGCCTGCGGCTGGACCGACGGGTCATAGGCACCGAACTGCTGCTGTCGCTGATACTGAACACCACCGGCAGAATCGCCATCTGCGACTCCGCTCTGGTCATAGGCCGGGCGCGTGCCCGCCTGCGTAAAATACGCCATTATCCGCCTCACTGCCCGTTTCATGCGCCACATCACCTGCGCCGCATTTTCGGGTCTCTTGAACTGCCTCGTTCCGGCGGTCTGTGCGTATTTTTATCGCATCTCTTCCGCCGGGGTCACGCCAAGAATACCAAGACCAGCGGAAATGACAATGGAAACGGCCCGCGCAAGTGCCAAATTGGCATGTGTTGCCGATTGGCTGCTCTCGTTAACAAATCGTAAACTTTTGTCGCTTTTGCCGAGATGGTACAGGCCGTGCAGATCCGAAGCCAGATCGTAGAGGTAGAAGGCTACGCGGTGCGGCTCGTTGCTGCGGGCAGCAATTTCCACCAAGCGCGGCCATTCCGCCAGCTTGCGGGCCACCGACAGCTGCGCCGGAGCGGCCAGCAGCGACAGATCCGCATCGGCTAGGGCCGCATCATCAGAAGCGATTCCCGCCTCTTCCGCCTTGCGCAAGGTCGAGCAGATCCGCGCATTGGCGTATTGCACGTAGAAGACCGGGTTGTCTTTGGACTGCTCCAGCGCCTTGTCGAGATCAAAGTCAAAGCCCTGATCGTTCTTGCGGGTAAGCAGCATGAAACGGGTCACATCAGGGCCCACGGCCTCGACCACGTCGCGCAGGGTGACAAAGGTCCCTGCCCGTTTGGACATCTTGAATTCCTGACCGTCCTTGAACAGCTTCACCAATTGGCACAGCTTGATATCCAGCGGCACCTTACCATCGGACAGGGCCGACACAGCGGCCTTCATGCGCTTCACATAGCCGCCGTGATCGGCACCAAAGATGTCGATCAGCTCGTCGAAGCCACGCTCCACCTTGTCATAATGATAGGCGATATCGGGGGCAAAATAGGTCCAGGCGCCATCGGATTTCTTCACCGGACGATCCACGTCATCGCCGTGTTCGGTGGATTTGAACAGGGTCTGCTCGCGAGGCTCCCAGTCTTCCGGCTTCTTGCCTTTCGGCGGCTCCAGCACGCCCTGGTAGATGAGCCCCTTGGCATCAAGACTTTCCAGCGCGGCTTCGATCTTGCCGGTGCCATAAAGCGATTTCTCGGAGAAGAAGACATCCATTTCGATGCCGAGCAGCTTCAGATCCTCGCGGATCAGATCCATCATCGCGTCGGTAGCGAAATTGCGCACTTCCTGCAGCCAGACCTCTTCGCCTTTGCCGACATAGGCATCGCCTACCTTGTCCTTCAGCGCCTGGCCGACCTCGATCAGGTAATCGCCGGGATAGGTGCCATCCTCGAATGCGACCTCCTGGCCGTGCGCCTCAAGATAGCGCAGGTAGACGGAACGGGCGAGCACATCGACCTGACCGCCACCATCGTTGATATAATATTCGCGGGTGACGTCATAACCCGCATAGGCCAGCAGCGAGGCCAGCGCGTCGCCGAAGACCGCACCGCGCGTGTGCCCCACGTGCAGCGGGCCGGTCGGGTTTGCGGAGACATATTCCACGTTGACCCGTTTGCCCTGCCCCAGCTCGGATTTCCCATAGGCCGTGCCATCCGCCAGAACGGAACCCAGCACACCCTGCCAGACGGACGGTGCAAGACGCAGGTTCAAAAAGCCCGGACCAGCCACTTCGGCAGAGGTGATCCGATCATCCTGCGCCAGATGTGCCGCCAGTGCCTCGGCAATATCGCGCGGCTTTTTCTTGGCCGGTTTTGCCAGCACCATGGCTGCATTGGTCGCCATATCCCCATGCGCCGGATCGCGGGGCGGCTCCACCGCCACGTTGTCGAAAGAAAGCCCCTCGGGCAGCGTGCCGTCGGCGGTCAACGCGTTCAGGCTGTCGATCACAAGCGAGCGGATATCGTTGAAGAGGTTCATATCGGGCGTCCTATTGGTTTGATCTAGCGGATACCCACGCCTGCGTCAGGGGTCAACCATCAGCGACCGCCACAAGGCCTGTCATGCCCCAATGGGCAGCGCAAACTGGTCCGCAACGCCCGAATGGCCCTCATGCGCGCCAATCCACTGCGCTAGGCCGCAGGTTTCCCCAGGATCAGCCGGTCATGTTCCTGCAGCGCAAATCGGTCCGTCATGCCCGCGATGTAATCCGACACCAGACGCGCAAGAACGGTCTGGCTGTCCGCAGCGCGGATCTCGGCGTGCCAGCGTTCCGGCATCTGATAAGGGTTGGCCAGAAAGTAGGGAAACAACGCTTCGACCACCTGCGCCACCTCGGCGCGTTTCTTCATGACCTTCGGCGCCCGGTACATGCGCAGGAACAGGAACGCACGGATCTCCTTCAGATCCCTCCACAACCCGTCGGAAAAGGCCACTACCGGCGTGCCCAGCGCGCGCACATCTTCGACGCTTTGCACCCCGGCCTCCTGCAACAGGCCGCGAGAGGTCGCGATTACATCTTCGACCATCACGCCAAAGACGCGCCGCAGCGCCTCGTGTCGGCGCCGGTTCAGCTCAAGCCCAGGATAGCGCAGGTCCACCTCGCGATAGGCCGACCCGACGATGGGCAGATCGGCGATTTCCGCATCGCTAAACAACTCTGCCCGCAACCCGTCGTGCAAATCGTGATTGTTATAGGCGATATCATCGGCCAGTGCCGCCACCTGCGCTTCGGCGCTGGCGTGGGTGCTGAGCTCCAGATCCATGGTGTCGTTGAATTCGGCCAGCGCCCAGGGCAGCGGGCCAGTGACCGGGCCATTATGCTTTGCGATGGCCTCCAGCGTTTCCCAAGTCAGGTTCAGCCCGTCGAAATTGGCATAGTGGCGTTCAAGGCTGGTGACGATGCGGATCGCCTGCGCGTTGTGATCAAAGCCGCCATAGGGTGCCATCAACGCATGCAGCGCATCCTCGCCCGTATGGCCAAAGGGCGTGTGCCCCAGATCATGCGCCAGCGCCACCGCCTCGGTCAGTTCCTGATTGAGCCCCAGCGCCCCGGCAATCGTCCGCGCCACCTGCCCGACCTCGATCGAATGGGTCAGCCGGGTGCGGTAGTTGTCACCTTCGTGTTCGACAAAGACCTGCGTCTTGTGCTTGAGCCTGCGAAAGGCGCTGGCGTGGATGATGCGGTCACGGTCCCGTTGAAAGGGAGAGCGGAAGTAGCTTTCTTCCTCGGCGACCAACCGGCCACGGCTCCGATTTGGCATCGTCGCAAAAGGCGCATTCATTTCTGATCTTTATCCTTCGCAAATCTTGTCGCCCGCCCAGGACTTTCTATATATGGGTTAGCACGCGGCACCACATATTTGGGAGAAAATATATGCAATTGCCCCCAAAAGTCACAGAACGCGCCTTTGCGCGCCTCGCCGAGATCGGCGCCGCCGGTCAGGGCCAGGCCTTGCGAGTCGCCGTCGAAGGGGGCGGTTGTTCCGGTTTCCAGTATGAGATCGGCCTCGACACCCCGACGCCCGAGGATCTGGTGCTCGAAGGCGGCGGTGAAAAGGTTGTGGTCGATGCGGTTTCGCTGCCGTTTCTGGAAAACGCAGTTATCGATTTCACCGAAGAGTTGATCGGTGCGCGCTTCACCATCGAGAACCCGAATGCCACCTCCAGCTGCGGCTGCGGCACCTCCTTCTCGATGTAAATCTCCTCATCTGGGCGTCGCCACGCTCGCGTCGGTACCCCGATCGTTAAAGACTATTCCCACGCCTCGGAAAGATCTGGCAGGCGACGACCGGATTACGGGTCCGTGCGCATTGCGATACCTGCGCGGTGCCGGACCTGCCGCCGCGCATTGATCATCGACTTGCTCCAGACATTGCCACCCGGGGTTAGCTGATCCCAGACAAGATAGATCCCCGAGGCAGCAATCACCGCGGCGCCCATCCAGGTGCCCTGGTCCGGCACTTCGCCAAACCCAAGCGCGCCGATCAATACCATCCAGACGAATTGCAGGTTCATGAGCGGCGTCACCGCATAGGATGGCAACCGTCTCAGCGCCGCCACCAGCAGCCAACGCGCCCCGAACAGCAGACCGGCATAGCTCAGCGCCCAGACGACATCCACCATTGGCATTGGCAGCCAGACAAAGGGCAGCACCGGCAGCATGACAAGGCTGAGCGCCAGATTGGGATAGAACACCTGCGCCAGCACGTTCTGCTCATGCCGACCGATATAGCGTGACAGCGTGATCGACAGCGTCCCCAGCACAGAGGCCCCCAGCGCCACCACGTGGCCCGCTGTCAGGCTGGATAGACCGCCCGGAAAGACGCAGATCACCCCACCGAAACCCGCCGCCAGTGCCAGCCAGGCGCCGGGACGCACCGGCTCGCGCAGGATCGGCGCCGACATCAGCCCGGCCAGAAGCGGCATCAGTCCGATGAAGATGAACACCTCGGCAAAAGGCAGCAGGCGGAAGGCATAGAAGAAACACAAGGCCGCCGCCACCGTGGCCGCGGACCGCAGTCCCATAGCCAAGCGGCAGTCCGTGCGCAGCCCGTTTGGCAGCGACCGGGCGCCGCCGCGGATGAAGGTGGTCGCGGCGCAAAGCCCCGCCACAACCGCCCCGGACAGAGCATAAAGCTGCGCCGGGGCATAGCCGCCCGCCAACAGCTTGGTAATGCCATCGGCCGAGGCGATGAACCCGGTATAAAGGACAGCGAACACCGCGCCGGTCAGGGCAAAGGGCAATCCCATCACGCCCGCCCCGCATGGCCGCTGCGCAGGAAGCCTTCGAAGAACTGCCCGAAGCAGGCACAGCTGTTTTCGGCTTGCGCCAGTACGTTTCGCTGCGCCGGATCCAACCCTGACGCCAGCCTGTCCCGTGCCAACGCCCAGTCCCCGCCGCGCGCCACGTCTGCCTCATAAAGAGCCATGGACAGGCTGCGCAGAACCCCGGCGCCCTCAGGCGCCTTCAGGTGCGTCGCGCCCTGCGGCAGTCGGTGGTCAAAGGCCTTGCCGCCACTCAGGGCGCGTAGCCAGTTGCAGACAAAATAGCAGTGATAGTCATCGCCCCCGCCGGTAAAGCCCTGCTGTATTACGGCGAAACCATCGGTTTGCGCGGCCAGCCAGTCCTCCCAGATCACAGGCACTTCTCCCCCGGCATAGCGCAGCGCGGTGCAGACCTCGGCCAGCAGATCCGCATCCTGATCGAGAAAGGACACCACCCCGGCGTACTCCAGACTGCGCAGCGCTGCCTGGCTTAGCCGCGGATCCCTGCGACCGTATTCGGACAGGTAGAACACGATATGGGTGAGCTCATATCCCGCCTTCTTGTTCGGCAGCGCAAAGGTCTGCGAAGTCTCGATGAAATCATGCAGACGCTGATCCAGCCCAGGCAAGTCCAGCATGATCCCCCGGCGCGCCAGCAGCCGCCGTGCCTCGGCCCGTTGCAGGTCGGACAATTCGGCGCCCACCAGATCGCTGTCCTCAACCCAGGCAGCCATCTCTTCACCCTTGCCGCCAGCAAATCCCAGATCCTCCAGATCCAGACAGATGGACAGGATGAAGCGGTAGTATTGCCGGAAGAAACTCAACCGCCGCTCTGCTGTGTCGTAAAACGCCTCGAAAGGTGCAAGTGCCGCGACCGGCACCTCTGCCCCCGTGCATTCGAGAATATTCAGCAACTCGGCGTTTTCCTTCAGCCAGAACACATTCTCCCGGCTGCGCCGTTGCCGCGCAAAGGTATCGCTCAGCACGGCCAGATTGCCCCCCGGGGGCCGGATACGATCTGTCGGAAAGGCAAGAACCTGTGCCATGGAGGCGAGCTCCTTTTGTGCGCTGTGCAGTGGGTGGTGGGCGGTGGAAGGATCAGTATTGCGGACACCCCCGGATCGGATCGGCGGTGCCCCCGCTTTTAGATGATCAGGTCATGATCATCGCCCCTGTTTATGGTGCGGTTTTTATAGGGGCACCTGCCTCAGCTGCCCGAGGAAAACAGGCCGGTGACATCCCCCTGATCGGTGCGCGCCCGGGCCTGCGGCGCCGAGCCAGAGGAAAAAAGACCGGTCAGCGCGCCGCTGGACTGGCTGCCATCCGCAACCGGTGCAGAGCCCGAGCTGAACAGCGAAACCGCCTCACCGCCAAAACTATCCGCCGCACACGGCGCGGAACCGGAGCTGAACATCTCCGCACCGCCGCCTGTCATCAGGTCTGCAGAGGGCGCCGATCCGGAAGAAAACATCTCGACAGCTTCGCCGCCAAACAGGCTGCCAGCGGCAGCCTCAACGGATGAAGTAGCGGCGGATTGAACGTCATTTTTCTTGAGCAAAGCAGTCATGGAAACCTCCGAGTGTTGGGCATTATCGCCACCAAAACGCTGGCACGGAGTTGGCAATTCCAAAACCGGAATCTGCAATTTCAGGTTGCTTTTTCCGCGGCAGGCACTTTAACTTTGAATTACAAATTACTGTTTAATTACCGGTATTTAAATCCATACACACCTTATACTAACCCTTATCCACAAAGGCAGTCCTGCAAGGCCAAAAACAACAACCCTAGGTGGATGCATGCAAAGTCGCAAAACGAGCCTTTCACCCGTCATCGCCAGCCCGCATAAGTGATTCGCCCCTCCGTGGCCAGCCCTTGCTCTGGCCCCCTGTTTGGGCGATAGATCGGCAACCCCAAATGCCCCGCCCGCACCCCTGCGGTCGCCGGGCGCGCCTGGAGATCCGACATGAAAATCGCCACGTTCAACATCAACGGCATCAAAGCCCGCGCCAATGCCCTGCCTGACTGGCTTGATGAGGCGCAGCCGGATGTTGTTCTGCTGCAGGAAATCAAATCGGTCGACGAGGCCTTCCCGCGCGAGATTTTCGAAGAACGCGGTTACAACGTCGAAACCCATGGTCAGAAAAGCTTCAACGGAGTGGCGATCCTGTCAAAACTGCCGCTCGAAGATGTCAGCCGCGGCTTGCCCGGCGATGACAGTGACGAGCAGGCGCGCTGGATCGAGGCCACCGTGGTCGGCAAACAGGCGATCCGCATCTGTGGGCTTTACCTGCCCAACGGCAACCCGGTGGAGCTGACCGAGGATGGCAGCCCGGTGCCCGGCGGCAAATACGCCTATAAACTCGCGTGGATGGAGCGGCTGCGCAATCGCGCCAAGGATCTGCTGGCCGATGAGATGCCCGCACTGATGGCCGGGGATTACAACATCATCCCCCAGCCCGAGGATGCAAAACGCCCCGAGGCCTGGGCCGAGGATGCCCTGCACCGCCCCGAAAGCCGCGCCGCCTTCCAGCGGATTGTCAACCTCGGCTTTACCGAAGCCTTCCGCGCCCGCCATCAGGGGCCGGGCCATTATTCCTTCTGGGATTACCAGGCAGGCGCCTGGAACCGCAACGACGGGATCCGTATCGACCATTTCCTGCTGACCCCGCAGGCGGCGGATCTGCTGACGGATTGCCAGATCGACAAGGATGTGCGCGGGCGGGAAAAGCCGTCGGATCACGTGCCCGTCTGGGTCGAACTCGACATCTGAGGCCGCGGCGCGGCGGCTCAGCCCAGCCGGATCAGCCCGGCTGCGGCGCTGTCACATCATGGCGGTAGATCCAGTCGAACTGCCCCACCATCATCTGCGGCGCCAGCCGTCCAGCCAGTTTCAGCACCTGATGCGCAGGCCAGTTAAGCGGCGGGCGTAGGTGATATTTCCAGGCATTGCCGGTGGCGGCGGCCACCACTTTCTCCGCGCGGGCGCGGCGACGGTTCTGATAAAGCGCCAAACCGGTCTGCATGTCAGGGGCCTCTTCCAGCGCGGCGCAGAGCGTCCAGGCATCCTCAAGCGCCAGATTGGCCCCCTGCGCCATAAAGGGCAGCGTCGGATGGGCGGCATCGCCCAACAGCGCCATGGCCTCGCCATACCAATGCTCTGCCACCGGGTGCCGGAACAGCCCCCAGAGCGCCACATCCTCAACCGCGTCCAGGAGGTCCTTTGCATCGCGGCCAAATCCGGCAAAGGCGCGGCGCAGATTGTCCGGGTCGTCCTTGAGGTTCCAGCCTTCCTCGGCCCAGCCACGCCGCTCCTGCGCGGCGACGAGGTTGACGATGGAGCCGTCGCGCAGCGGATAGGCCACCAGATGGCGGCCCGGCCCCATGAAGACCTGCGCCTCAGCCGTCAGGCCGATATGGTTCGGCACGATGGCGCGCCAGGCGACCTGCCCGGTGAAGAACGGCTGCCGCGGGGCGTTGAGTGCCGCGCGCACCCGCGAATGTAGCCCGTCTGCGCCGATCACCAGATCACCGCCACAGCCCGCCCCATTGGCCAGATGCACCATCGGCTCCGGCCCAGGTTCGACCCGTTCGACCTTTTGCAATAGGCGCACCTTCACGCCCTCTTGCCGAGCGGCATCCGCCAGAAGGCCGATCAGATCCGACCGGTGCACAAAATAGTATCGCAGATCCGCCGCGTATTGCTCCAGATCGAGGCGCAGAACCTCATCCCCTTTGGCATGGCTGCGCAGCACCACAGCGCGGGCCCGCGGGGCACTCCAGGCCAGATCCTCGGCCAGGTCAAGCGCCTGCAGCACCGCCAGACCGTTCGGGGTGATCTGCAACCCGGCGCCCACTTCGGAAATCGCCTCGGCCTGCTCCAGAACCGTGACCCGCGCACCCTTGCGGCGCAGGGCGACCGCCGCCGCAAGACCGCCAATACCAGCGCCCACAATGGTGATTTTCTTATCCGTCAGTTCCATGGGTCGCCTACGCAGATTCTCCGGTCCGGTTTCCCTTAAACGAAAAACGCCGGAGCCACAGGCCCCGACGTCAATGTTTCTGCCTTCGCCGAGAGACGATCAGTCGTCGCGGTGAACTTTTTCGCGGCGCTCGTGGCGTTCCTGCGCTTCCAGGCTCATGGTGGCGATGGGGCGGGCGTCCAGGCGTTTCAGCGAGATCGGTTCGCCGGTTACTTCGCAATAACCGTATTCGCCTTCATCAATGCGCCGGATGGCCGCGTCGATCTTTGCGACCAGTTTGCGCTGGCGGTCGCGGGTGCGCAGTTCAAGAGCACGGTCCGTCTCTTCGCTTGCGCGGTCTGCAACGTCGGGAATGTTTCGGGTGTTGTCCTGCAATCCTTCGATAGTGTCGCGGCTCTCTGCAAGCAGCTCGTGCTTCCAGTTCAGCAGCTTACGACGAAAATATTCAGATTGCCTTTCGTTCATGAAAGGCTCGTCTTCGGCCGGACGATAGTCTTCCGGCAGAAACATTTCTTGCTTCATCTCGGCTCCTTCGGTCTGGCCCATAATGCTGGTCTCTTCAAATCGTTCCAAACATTGCGGCTCCCCATGCCGCAGCGTTTATCCCCTGCCGCGCAGATTGTCACTACACAATAGTAAACCAGCCGGGTTAAAAGCGACCAAACCGCATCATTGCAGCCCGGAAACGGGCACAGAGTAACCAGAGGACGCAGGACAGACATGCAATTTCAGGGCACCAAGGATTACGTTGCAACAGATGACCTGAAAGTGGCGGTCAACGCCGCCGTCACGCTGGAGCGGCCGCTGCTGGTCAAGGGCGAGCCGGGAACAGGCAAGACCGAGCTGGCCAAACAGGTGGCGGACGCTCTGGGTCTGCGGATGATCGAGTGGAACGTGAAATCCACCACCCGCGCGCAACAAGGCCTTTATGAATATGATGCCGTCAGCCGCCTTCGCGACAGCCAGCTGGGCGATGAACGCGTGCATGACGTCAAGAACTACATCAAGAAGGGCAAGCTTTGGGAGGCCTTCGAGGCCGACGAAAAGGTCGTGCTGCTGATCGACGAGATCGACAAGGCCGACATCGAATTCCCCAACGACCTCTTGCAGGAACTTGATAAGATGGAGTTCCACGTCTACGAGACCGGCGAGACGATCCGCGCCAAGCAGCGCCCGATCATGATCATCACCTCGAACAATGAAAAAGAACTGCCGGACGCCTTCCTGCGCCGTTGTTTCTTCCATTACATCCGCTTCCCCGATGCCGAGACGATGAAACAGATCGTCGAAGTGCACCACCCTGGCATCAAGGAAAGCCTGCTGACCACGGCGCTGACCCAGTTCTACGAAATCCGCGACACCGCGGGTCTGAAGAAGAAGCCTTCGACCTCCGAAGTCATCGACTGGCTGAAGCTCCTGCTGGCCGAGGATCTGACCCCCGAGGATCTCGCGCGCGACGGTGCCGATGCGCTGCCGAAGCTGCATGGGGCGCTTTTGAAGAATGAACAGGACGTGCATCTGTTCGAACGGCTGGCCTTCATGGCACGCGGGCGCCGAGGCTGACGCTTACCAGGGCACCACTCTTGACCTCACCGCTGCCGCCCATTTCGGCAGTAGCGGCGGTCGTTCCTGCGTTTTGATGCTGCGTTTACTTATTTTCGCGATAGCTTATCCTTGCCGGGGCGTAGCCGCCTGATGGCACCGCAGCATCCCGCCAGCCCGTTTTTCCGGAGACCGCCGTTTTTGTTCAGAAGAACGCATCGTGACACTGCCCGGGCGCCCCGGGTCCTGC
The DNA here is from genome assembly GCF_041008775.1 of Pseudophaeobacter sp. C1-32P7. NCBI lineage: Bacteria > Pseudomonadati > Pseudomonadota > Alphaproteobacteria > Rhodobacterales > Roseobacteraceae > Pseudophaeobacter > Pseudophaeobacter sp. C1-32P7. The sequence continues at coordinate 493,533 of NZ_JAXGFR010000001.1, forward strand.
TTGCCCTCGCCTGCGCTGCGCTTGTGGGCTGCACCGGCACCTTTGACGGCAGCCAGCCCGGCCGCGCTGCCATCGCCGACAGCACATTGCCCCCGGCCAAGGCATTCGCCGCCGCGCACCCTCAGCCACCACAACGGGCAAACCGCGATATCGCGCGGGATTTCCTGGATCTGCATTTCAATCTCGAAGGCGGCGGCACCCTGCCCGTCTTTACCCGGTTTGACGGCCCCATCACGCTGCGGGTAACAGGCGCCCCGCCCCCCGGTTTCGAGCACGAGCTGACCCGCCTTCTGGCACGATTGCGCAATGAGGCCGGGATCGACATCACCCGGGTGAATGGTGACAGCGCCCGGATCACAATCGAAACCGTCTCGCGCAAGGCGATCCGCAAGGCTCTGCCCAAGGCGGCCTGTTTCGTGGTGCCTAACGTCACATCGCTGAGGGATTTCCGCCGCAAGCGGCGCAGCCCGGACACCGACTGGACCCGGATGCGCCAACGGGACAATCTGGCGCTGTTCCTGCCCAGCGACGTCAGCCCGCAAGAGCTGCGCGACTGCCTGCACGAAGAGCTGGCGCAGGCGCTTGGCCCGCTGAACGATCTGTACCGGCTGTCGGATTCCGTCTTTAACGATGACAATGTGCACACCGTTCTGACCGGGTTTGACATGCTGATCCTGCGCGCCACCTATGCGCCGGAATTGAGGACAGGCATGACCCGTGCCGAGGTCGCCGCCCGCCTGCCGGGGATCCTGGCACGGCTCAACCCACGCGGCCAGGGCATCCCGCCCCGCCCGCTGCCCGCAACGCCGCGCCGCTGGATCGCCGCCATCGAAACCGCGCTTGGCCCCGACACCCGCCTGTCAGAGCGTAGGCTGGCGGCCCGCACCGCCGTGGAAATCGGCCGCGCCAGCGGCTGGCGGGACCATAGGCAGGCACAGGGGCTTTATGTTCTGGGCCGCCTGATACAGGCCGATGCCCCGGACAGCGCCCAGGCCCTGTTTGCCTCCGCAATGGAAATCCTGCGCGGTCAGCCCGGCACGGAGCTGCACCAGGCCCGCATCCGCCCACGCATGGCGGCCTACGCCATCGCCCGGGGCCAGCCCGATGCGGCCCTGACGCTGCTGGAACCGGTTCCCGAGATCGCAGCCCGCTATGAAAACGCCGCGCTGCTGTCCACGGCCTTGATGATGCAGGCCGAAGCGCTAGACCTTGCGGGGCAATTCGACGCCGCCTCAGCGGTCAGGCTGGACAGCCTTGGATGGGCACGCTACGGGTTCGGCCCGGATTGGGCCGTCCGGGCCAAGCTGCGGGAGGTCGCAAATCTGCGCCCGCACTAAGACCGGCCGGGGATCCATGGAACATATGACACAGGCGGACTGACAAGATGATCGTAATCGCTGCATTGCTGCTGGGGGCGCTGACAGGCGCGCTGACGGCCCGGAAACGTAACGGCAATCTCGCCGACATGCTGCAATATGGCGCTGTCTATGCCATTGCCTTTGGTATTGTCGGGATGCTCGCCACCCTGATCATTCACCGGATGGCGGTGTAACTGCCCAGAAAGGTCCCAGATGTTTCAACCCTTTTTCGAAAACCTGCGCCAGGCCTCGGTCCCCGTTTCGCTGCGGGAGTACCTGACCTTTCTGGAAGGCATGAAAAAGGGGCTGGTGACCTACGATCTTGACGCCTTTTACTACCTGGCGCGCGCCGCCATGGTGAAGGACGAGCGCAATATCGACAAGTTCGACCGCGCCTTTGCCGCCACATTCGAAGGGCTGGAGGCACTGCCCGCCTCAGCCGTGCTGGACGCCGTGGACATCCCCGAAGACTGGCTGCGCAAGATGGCGGAAAAGCATCTTTCGCCAGAAGAACAGGCCGAGATCGAGGCGCTTGGCGGTTTTGACAAGCTGATGGAAACCCTGAAAGAGCGCCTGAAGGAACAGGAAGGGCGCCATCAGGGCGGCAACAAATGGGTCGGCACCGCCGGCACCTCGCCCTTTGGCGCCTATGGTTATAATCCCGAAGGGGTGCGCATCGGCCAGAAGGAAAGCCGCCATCGCCGCGCGGTGAAGGTCTGGGACAAGCGCGAGTTCAAGAACCTTGATGGCGACGTGGAGCTTGGCACCCGCAACATCAAGGTCGCCCTGAAGCGCCTGCGCCGCTGGGTCCGCGAAGGCGCGCAAGAAGAGCTTGATCTCGACAATACCATCCGCGCCACCGCCGAACATGGCTATCTGGACGTGAAAACCCGGCCCGAGCGGCACAACGCCGTGAAGGTGCTGCTGTTCCTTGACGTGGGCGGTTCGATGGATCCGCATATCAAGGTGGTGGAAGAGCTGTTCTCGGCCGCGCGGTCTGAGTTCAAGCACTTGGAATACTTCTACTTTCACAACTGTCTTTACGAAGGCGTCTGGCGCGACAACCGCCGCCGCTGGGATGCACAAACGCCGACGCACGAGGTGCTGCGCACCTATGGGCCGGACTACAAGTGCATCTTCGTCGGCGATGCCTCGATGTCGCCCTATGAAATCGCCTATCCGGGCGGCGCCAATGAGCATTGGAACCAGGAGGCTGGACAGGTGTGGTTGCAACGCGCGCGCGAACACTGGAAATCCAATCTCTGGATCAACCCGGTGCCAGAGAAATACTGGGACCATACCCATTCCATCGGCATGATCCGCGAGATTTTCGAGGACAGCATGGTGCCGATGACTCTGCACGGGCTGGAAAAAGGCATGCGCGAGCTGACTCGATAGGTTCCGGCTTGCAGGCTGCACTTCATACCAACTTAAATAAATTCCTGCGTATTTTGATTTCGGACGCGGGAAACCGTTAGTCAATCGTCAAACACGCGCGATTAGCGTCGATGCCCAGTTCTGCATCCCTATCGAGTACAGCCATTTAATGACCACTGGCACAAACTTTGACGGCACCGCCGGGCCGGAGCTTCGTCTTGGAGAAGTCCTTGGCGCGCTCAGCCACGCGCTGGATATGACCGAAGGCCAGCCCAAGGGCCATTGCATCCGCTGCGCCTGGATCGGCATGCAGGTGGCCGAGGCGCTGGACCTGCCGCCGCAAATGCGCACCGATCTGTATTTCACCCTGCTGATGAAAGACACCGGTTGCAGTTCTAACGCGGCCCGGATCAACGAACTCTACATGATGGATGATCTGACCTTCAAACGGACCTTCAAGCGCGTCAAAGGCTGCCGCGAAGGCATGCCCTTCGTGCTGCGCAGCACAGCCCGGGGGGCGTCGCCGCTGACGCGGCTGAAGACATTGCGCCATGTAATCGGACACCGGGACGAAATCGGGCAAGAGCTGGTTCGCAATCGCTGCGGCCGCGGGGCGGAAATCGCCCGCCGCATGCGGTTTTCCGAAGAGGTGGCCGAGGCGATCGCCTCACTTGATGAACATTGGGACGGCGGTGGGCGGCCTCTGGGCCTGCAGGGCGATCAGATCCCGCTCCTGTCGCGCATCGCCCTGATGGCGCAGGTGACGGATGTTTTTACCCTGGATTTCGGCGCCGAAGCTGCCGCGCGGGAGATGGAAAACCGCGCGGGCGTCTGGTTCGACCCCGATCTGGTCCGCGTCTTCACCAGCCTGATCCGTGACCCCGGTTTCGCCCATGACCTGCTGTCACCGGAACTGGAGCAGCAGGTGTTCTCCTGCGCTCATGCCCTGCACACGGCAGAGGTGAACGAGGACTACCTTGATGAGATCAGCCATGCCTTTTCGCTGGTGATCGACGCAAAAAGCCCCTTTACCCACGGCCATTCCCAACGTGTCGCCCGCTATACCCGCATGATCTGTGAACAGCTGGGACTGGCGGCCTGCCACACCCGATGGATGACCCGCGCCGCGCTGCTGCATGATATTGGCAAGCTGGGCATTTCGAACACCATTCTGGACAAGCCGGGCAAGCTGACGATGGACGAGATGGATATCGTCCGCAAGCATCCGGTCTGGGGCTATGACGTGCTGAGCCGGGTTGGCGCCTTCCGGCGGATGGCCGAAGTGATCGTGGCCCACCACGAACGCCCCGATGGCAAGGGTTATCCCTATGGGCTTCAGGGAGAGGCGCTGACGCGGGACATGCGGATCATGGCCGTTGCCGACGTCTTTGACGCGCTGACCGCCGACCGCCCCTATCGCGATGCGATGCCGCTGGAGGAAGCCTACAAGATCATGGACAAGATGTCCGGCACCGGTATCGATCCGGATTGCTATGCCGCGCTACAGGATGCGATCACGGCCAGCGGCTGGCCTGCGACGTCCCTGCAGGGCGACTGCGAATGGGATAGCCTCGCGCAGGTTTCCACGAAAAGCGGCCAACAATCCGCTTGAGCGCGGGACTTGCCCGCCCCATATCTACCTCATGCTGCGTCTCACTCCCATTCTGCTGGCCGTGCTCTATGGCCTCATCTCCTACCGGATTTCGGTCTGGCGGACCCACCGCGAACTTGATGCCCGTTCAACCCGTCTGGCAGACCCGAAACTGAAACGGCTGACCGACCAGATGGCGGCGGCGCTGGAGGTCGCGGATATCCCCGTCTTCATCTACGAGGTCGACCCTGTGAACGGTCTTGCAGCCCCCGATGGACGTATCTTCATCACCCGCGGGTTCTACGCCAAGTATCAGGCGGGCGATGTCAGCGATGCGGAGCTCGCCTCGGTCATCGCGCATGAACTGGGGCATGTGGCGCTGGGGCATTCAAAGAAACGCATCATCGACTTTTCCGGCCAGAACGCCCTCAGGACCGCGCTGATGATGATCCTCGGGCGCTATATCCCTTTTGTCGGCCCCTGGATTGCCGGACTTCTGGCAAATCTTCTGGCTGCGCGGCTGTCGCGTGGGGATGAATACGAGGCGGATGAATATGCAGCCGCCCTGCTGATGAAGGCAGGCATCGGGGTCGAACCGCAAAAAAGTCTATTCCGCAAGCTTGAGGAACTGACCCAGTCGCGCGCGGGCATGGCACCAGCCTGGCTGATGAGCCACCCCAAGACCGAACAGCGCATCGCCGCCATCGAACGGCTGGAGGCGGACTGGGCCAAGGCCTGACGGAAGGTCATACCGCCTTTGCGCCTCCCTGCTCTGCCACACGCCTTGCGCCCCGCGGGAAGAGGCGCCACATCTTGGAAAACACTCGATCAAAAGGCCGCGCTCATGCTCTATTCCCTGCTCGATCTTGCCCCGGTTCCGGAAGGCTCTGCCATCCCGCAGGCGCTAAAGAACAGCACCGAACTGGCGCAAAAGGCCGAAAGCCTAGGCTATCACCGTTACTGGCTGGCCGAGCATCACAACATGCCCGGCATCGCCAGCGCCGCGACTGCCGTTCTGATCGGCCATATCGCCAGCCAGACCAGCACCATGCGTATCGGCGCGGGCGGCATCATGCTGCCGAACCATGCGCCCTATATGGTGGCGGAGGCCTTCGGTACTCTGGCCTCCCTCTATGGTGACCGGATTGATCTGGGGCTGGGCCGGGCGCCAGGCACCGACATGCAGACCGCCCGTGCCCTGCGCCGCGGCATGGGCGCCGCGGCCAGTGGCGACAGTTTTCCGCAGGATGTAATTGACCTCATCGGTTTCATGGCGCCGGAGGACCCGCAGGCGCCGGTGCGCGCCTTCCCGGGCCAAGGCACCAATGTGCCGGTCTGGATCCTAGGCTCCAGCCTTTATGGCGCGCAGCTCGCCGCGCATCTGGGCCTGCCCTATGCCTTTGCCTCCCATTTCGCGCCGCAGGCGCTGGAGGAGGCGCTGGAGGTCTACCGGCGCTCTTTCCAGCCTTCGGCCTTCCTGGACAAGCCGCACGCGATGATGGCGATCAACGTCTTTGCCGCCGACAGTGACGCCGAAGGCATCCGGCTGCGCACCACCATGCAGCAGGCCTTTGCACGGCTGCGGCTGGGTCGTCCGGGCAAGCTGCCCGCCCCGGTGGATGACATCAATGCGCACCTGGAGCCGCATGTGCTGGCAGGTGTGAACGAGGCACTGCGCATCACCGCCGTGGGCAGCCCAGAGAGTGTGCGCAGCCAGCTATCGGAGATCATTGGACGGTATCAGCCCGATGAGGTGATCCTGACCGGGCAGATCCACGACCATCAGGCCCGGATGCACTCGTTCGAGATCGCCGCAGAAATCCTGAAAGAGATCTAGGTTCAGCCCGCCAGCGCCTTCGCAAGCCGTGGCAGGCGTGCCTTTTTCAGCAAGGGGCGCATCTGCCAGCCGCCGCCGGACAGGCGGTTGGCCTCATCCAGAACGGCCGCGCCGACCGTTTGCATCCCGGCCTGTTCCTTGAGCCACAGATCATAAAGCAGCTCATCCGGGCCGATGCGTTTCAACCCTTCCTCGGACAGGGTGTGGCGCGGAAAATCCTTGGCGTTCATGGTGACGATTCCATCGGCATGCCCCGCAATGGCGGCGGCCAGCACGTGCACATCCGCCGCATCCGGCAGCCACAGCCGCGCCTCCACTCCCGGTGCGGGCGCCACAAGTGCACCGGGCCAGTTCGCCTGTAACAACGCAACTTCGGACGCGGCCTGCGCCGCCCCTTCGGGGCCGAGTTTCAGCGCCGCGCGGCGCCATTCCTCCAGGATACGCTCGGACCAGAGCGGCGCATAAAGCCCCAGCCGGGCCGCGCCCAGCAGCATCTCCCGCATCACCGTGGGATAAAGAACGCAGGTATCAAGGAGCAGTTTCACGCGCGATCAGTCCAGTCGGAAGAACACGGCCTTGAGGTATCCGCTTTCGGCCAGCTGTGGCATCTGCGGATGGTCCGGCCCGGCGTATCCGGTGTGAATGAGCTGTCCCCGCCGCCCGGCCTTACCGATCCCGCGCGCCGAGGCGTTGCGGAAGCGAGTCAGATCCGCCGCGTGCGAACAGGAACAAAGCCCCAGATAGCCGCCCGGCGCGACCAGCGGCGCGGCCAGTTTGGCCACCCGTTCATAGGCGCGCAGGCCCGCCTCAAGCGCGTTCTTGGAGGGCGCAAAGGCGGGCGGATCGCAGATCACCACGTCAAATTGCGCGCCTTCGCTGCCCAGCGCCGCCAGCACGTCAAAGGCATCGCCCTGCCGCACGACAAAACGATCCTGCCAGCCCGACGCAGCCGCGCCCTGCCCCGCCAGATCAAGTGCCGCGGCAGACCCATCAACGCAGGTTGCCTCGGCTGCGCCAGCCGCCAGCATGGCAAGGCCAAAACCGCCGACATGGGAAAACACATCCAGCACCTTTGCCCCCGGTGCCACCAGCCGCGCAGCAAAGGCGTGGTTTTCGCGCTGATCGAAGAACAGGCCGGTTTTCTGCCCGCCAGTCAGATCCGCCATATAGGTGGCGCCATTCATCTGAACCGGCACCGGAGCGTCCGGCGTCTCGCCCTGCAGGGTGGCATTGACATCGTCCAGCCCCTCCAGCCCCCGGGTGCGCCCTGAGGCATTCTTCAGGATCACCTCAGCACCGGTGACAGTGGCCAGTGCGGCGGTCAGCGCCTCAAGATGCGCTTCGGCCCAGGCCGCGTTGGGCTGCACCACGCAAGTGTCGCCAAACCGATCGATAACGATGCCCGGCAACCCGTCTGCCTCGGCGTGGACCAGTCGATAGAAGGGCGCATCGTATAGCTGTGTCCGCATTTCCTGCGCCCGCGACAGGCGCGCCTCGAACCAGGCCTGATCAATCTGTGCCTCAGGGTTGCGGTCCAGCATCCGGCCGATGATCTTGCTGTCAGGATTGACCGAGACCAGCCCCAGCGGCCGCATCGCCTCATCCTCAAGCACTGCCAATGTGCCCGGCGCCAGTTTCCGGGTGCGCCGGTCGGTGACCAGTTCATTGGCATAGACCCAGGGAAACCCATGCCGGATCGCACGGGCATTGGCCTTGGGCTTCAGTTTTACGCGGGGGCGCTGCGGCGCGGAGGCTGTGTCTGTCATGCCCCCTCATAGCTGCAAGGCAGATAGAGGGGAAGAGGCCGCAGCGCGCCAGTCGGTAATAGCGCGCAGTGCCGAACGCCTAGCGATCCCGACTGCGCCAGCCGCCGCGCCGACGCGGCTTCACGACCTCGGCCAGCCCCTCACGCAGAACGATGACCATCGGGTGGTCCGGCTGTCCGTCCTCATATTTGGCAAGCAGGCGCTGCATCGCATCGCGGTTATCAATCCCTCCGGGCAGGCTCAGCGCCCAGTCCAGAAAGATACTGCGGCACTGCGACATGTCGATCCCGTCGATCCGGAAGGATTCCCGGATCAGCCCCTTGGGGTCCATCTGGTCCTGCTCACTCATCTGCGCCATTTGCACCTTCCCGATCAAGCGCCCCGTCGATCATCGCACGACAGGCCGCATAGCTGTCTTCCAAGTCCTGCTCCAAACCCTGCAGCGTTTCAAATCCGGTGCTGCGGCACAGGAACTGCGCGCCGCCCTCACCGATTGCTGCGGTATCCAGCGCCTTGGCCGACAGCAGCCGCGCCGCCGTCTGCACTGACCAGAATAGGCGATAGGCCTGCGTCAGTCTGGTACCTTCTGCGGCATCCAGCCAGCCACATGCGACGGCGCCGTCCAGACCAGTCGCCACATCCCGCGCCCCAGAACCAGAGAGCAGCGCGCCAGCCTGCGCGACGAGTTCGATATCCATCATCCTGCCCGGCCCGGTCTTGGCATCCCAGACCCCCGCCGGGGCCTTGGCCGCCGCGATACGGGCGCGCATGTTGGCCACCTCGGTAAGGATCTGCAGCCGCTCACGCGGGCCGCTCAGCACCGCGCTACGCAGGTCTTCGATATCGGCGATCAGATCCGCAGGCCCGGCGATGCTGCGCGCCCGCGTTAGCGCCAGATGCTCCCAGACCCAGGCCTCGTTCTGCTGGTAGTTGGTGAAACTGGCGAGACTGGTCGCCACCGGCCCCTGATTGCCCGAGGGGCGCAGGCGCATATCGACCTCATAAAGGCGTCCCTGCGCCATCGGCGCGGTCAGCGCGGTGATCAGCGCCTGCGTCAGCCGGGCAAAATAGGGGCGCGTCGCCAGCGGTCGCTTGCCTTCGGATCCTTCATCCGATTGCGGATCGTAGATCACGATCACATCAAGGTCGGACTGCGCATTGATCCGCCCGGCCCCAAGCGAGCCCATCGCCACCACTGCCGCGCCGCGCCCGGGCGCGGCGCCGTGTTTTTCGGCAAACTGCGCCTCGACGCAGGGCACCAATGCGGCGATCACCGCCTCGGCCAATTCGGCGTATTGCACGCCCGCGGCCTCGGCATCGATCAGACCACGCAGATGATGCACCCCGATGCGGAAATGCCATTCCTTGCACCAGCGCCGGGTAGTGTCGAGCTGGGTTTCGTAATCGCCTTCGGCGGCCAGAAGCGCCTCCAGATCCTGCTGCAGCTTGGCGCCGCCCGGCCAGGGATCGAAGAAGGAGCCGCCGATCACCGCGTCGAACACGCCCGCGTTGCGCGACAGGAAGGCCGCCAGCTCACCAGAGGTGCCGACGATATCCACCAGCAAATCCAGCAGCTGCGGATTGGCCTCGAACAGGGAAAACAGCTGCACCCCGGCGGGCAGACCAGCAAGGAATCCATCCAGTGCCAAAAGCGCCTCAGCCGGTTTTGCGGTGCGCGCCAACCGCGCCAGAAGATCCGGTTTCAACCGATCAAAGATCTGCGCGCCCCGGGCCGAGCGCAGCGCCGGATAGGTGGGCCAGCGTGCAATCACTGCCTCATCCAGCCCTTCGGGCAGCGCAGGCGCCGCCGCCGGTTTTGCATCCGGGGCGAAAAAGCCTTCGGTCAAGGTATGCACCTCGGTCAGCCGGTCGCGGATTTCCGACTGAAGCTCAGCCGGATCGCGCCCCATCAGGCAGGCGACGCGGGCAATGCCATCCTCGGATTGCGGCATACGGTGGGTCTGCGCGTCATGCACCATCTGGATACGGTGCTCCACCTCGCGGTGGAACCGGTAGTGATCGGTCAGGGTGGCCGCCACATCGGCGGGGATCCAGTCCCGCGCCGCCAGCGCCGCCAGCCCTTCGACCGTGCCACGCAGGCGCAGGCTTTCATCGCGCCCGCCCGCGATCAGTTGCCGGGTCTGGGTGAAGAACTCGATCTCGCGGATACCGCCACGCCCCAGTTTCATGTCATGGCCCGGCACGGTGATCACACCGCCAGTGCCCTTGTTTTCACGGATCCTGAGCCGCATGTCGTGGGCGTCCTGGATGGCCGCGAAATCCAGATGGCGGCGCCAGATAAAGGGCCGCAATGCCGCAAGGAACCGCTCACCTGCGGCTATGTCCCCGGCGCAGGCGCGCGCCTTGATATATGCGGCACGCTCCCAGGTGCGCCCAAGGCTCTCATAATAGCGCTCTGCCGCCTCCATCGCCATGGCGACCGGCGTCACTGAGGGATCCGGGCGCAGGCGCAGATCGGTACGGAAGACATAACCATCCCCGGTCTTGTCACTGAGCAGCGCGCACATATTGCGAGTAGCCCGCACCATGCCCTGACGCGCCTCATAGAAATCATCCGGGTCGAACCGGGTTTCGTCAAAGAGGCAGATCATATCGATGTCAGAACTGTAGTTCAGCTCATGCGCGCCCATCTTGCCCATGGCGAGGATGGTCAGCCCGCCTGCAGTTTCCACATCTGCCTCACTCATTCCCGGCAGTTTCTTGCGGCGGATCAGCGCGGCGATTTCCGACTTGATCGCCACATCAGCGCAAAGCGCACCGAAATCCGTCAGCGCACCTGTCACCCGTTCCAGCGGCCAGACACCGCCCAGATCGCAAAGCGCCGTCAGCAGGGCCACACGCCGCTTGGCCTGACGCAGCCCCGGTTTCAGCTGATCGGGCGCCATGGCGCGGCAGTCGGCAAACACGGCCTCGAGCGCCGCCTCGGGATCTGCCAGGGCTTCGGGCAGCCAGGCTGCCTCCCGCGTGATCAGACCTTTCAGATAGGGGCTGGAGCCGCCGGTCCCGGCCAGAAGCTCAGCCACTTCGGCCGAAGCCGAAGGCACCAGAGCACGGGTTTCTGCACCCAGTTCGGAATCAAAGGGGCGCGGCAGGCGGGTGATGTCAAAGGCAGCATTCATATCGGGACTCTGTGCTGCCGTGAAACCGGCGTCAATGCGCCTTTTGGCGGCGCCTGCCCACCCTTTCCCCGGCCCGCTGAACCAGGTCAAAAGGGCGCGGTAATCTGGTGCCAACGACCAGGCGGAGCAGCAAACCACGCAGAGGTCTGGAATACCCCCATAACCACCCAGGGTTGTATCACGTTATAGTGAGGTGTGGCTGTGCTCCTCTCCCTTGCCCGAATGTGCCAGTAATCAGTATCCCGTTGTCAGGAACCAGAGCCAAATGCCCACCTTTGGGGCCTTCCCAAAGGGTTTGGCTTTCGGATGTAGCGAGTATCGTACCGAGTGGCCGTCGTTCAAACCGGACCATCGATGAGCATGGCCGCGCCGGGGGAATGGGCGGGCAGCGCGCAAGAAAAGCCTATCTCTTTTGCAACGCCCATTGACCAGGCTGGTCGCCCCCATCGTGGCGTAAAAGTCCAAGAAACACCCCCAGCTCAGAACACGGACAGACCGGGCCGAGAGCGCGAGAGTACCATCCTCCGGTTCTCTCTCAGGCCGTGTCGCGTGACCGCCATAAGGACAGCTCGAATAAAATCGTAACTAGTCTTTACGGAAACTTACCGATTGGCGCTTTGGTGCCCCATTCGTGCCGCGTTCTTCACCTTAGCTGTCGCTGTCGGTCAGATTGGAAACGCAACTGATGACGTGGTCGGCTCCTCCGCCGGTCTCGACATGAATGGTCGCCTTGAACACGCGACGAACCAACAGCAGCCGCGCCTTTGGCGTGGGTCGGAGACACTTTTTTGATGAGTACAGCAGAAAAACTGACAAGGCCGGGGTACCTCAGCAAATCCATCGGCCTGATGTCCACCGCCGCCAGAGCTGCCGGTGTCGATCTTGGCGCCGCCATGAAGAAAGGTGACATCACCGCAGTGGATTATGCCACCATGGTGCATCGCTGCAATTCCTCCAATTGCGCGCGGAAATGCGAACACTGGCGCAACGCAGAACCCGATGCGACCGCTGCGCCCTCCTTCTGCGCCAACCTGGAAATCCTTGAGCGGCTGAAACCCTAAACCCGACACCTATGCCCGCAGCCTTGTGGCAGCCGAACTGCGGCGCGGCCCACAAGGGCCCTTGTCCTACCTCTCTGCAGACCTGCAGACTGAACACCTGAGACTGCCCGGGGCGGCTTCCCTGGATTCCCCCCCCCGCTCGGCCAGGGTGAGATGCGGGGCATAGCGGTATGATTTCTGGGGGAGAATAGGCGCCCCAACGGCGTGCCATGCGGGCCCCTGATGAACCGCTCTGGCACTGTCTGCACCGCCATTAACCAAATATTGGCCTGTTTGAGGGCATGATCCTGCTCATTCGAGTTTTTAACCATCAGCACCACCTGACAAATATCATCAGAGAAGCCACGCCGATGAAAATCAAACACCTTGCCGCCCGTATCGCCCTTACTTTTGCCGCCAGCGCTGCCATGTCTGCCGATCTGCAGCCCGGCGACCCCATTTCCGCAAAGATCTTCCTGCAGTTGCACAGCATCGAAAAACTGGCCGGTGAGGTCGTGCCGCTGGTGTCGGCGCCGGGCCGGGACTTTCGGGTTATCGATGGCGATTCGCTGGCTATGGGCGATCTGAACATCCGCCTCGTCGATATTGATGCGCCGCTCGCGGTGCAGCGCTGCAACACGCCGGACGGGTCCTATTGGGATTGCGCCGCCCAGGCGCGCCAACGGGTGCGCTCCATTGTGAACGAAGCTGAGCGGGTGGAATGCTTTAGCACCGATCAGGATCACTATGGCCGACACTTGGCCACCTGCGATGCCGATGGGGTCGACGTCGGGGCCCTGCTGGTCGAAGAAGGGCTGGCCTGGGCGCATGAGAACGACGGCCGCTATGTCCCGCAGGCCTCGATCGCGCAGGCCAATGCGCGCGGCATCTGGCAGGCCGAAACCGCTCCGCCCTGGAACTGGGACGCCGAACAGGACTGACCGTTCTCACCACGTATGCAGACCGGACCGGGGGCCAGCGCATTTTGCCGGGCGCCTCTGGCCTTACCTTTGCACAGCCCCCCTTTTTTGACGCCCGCGGACGCCACCTGCAGCCGCGCCACCCGGTCTGTGCGGTGTTTTCGCATTCAGCATGGGATGCCGAATTCCGGTTGCGTCCGAACATAAAACTGCGTGGTCTTCAGCCGCGCAGCCTCCCATACAGCCTATTTTCCCACCTTGCCCGCATCTGGATTCGACCTTGCAACGCGCTCCTCTTGTTGTGGATGTTTCTTTCTGCAACAGTAATGACGTGTTCCCTTTCGACTGGTGCCAGTGAAGCTAACCGAAACAGAAACCGAGCTGATCTTTTCGATCATGCGAGACCTCAGTGGTGCCTTTGACCATTGCGAGGTCCGTCGCCGTGTCGGCCAAAAGATGCTGGATCTTCTCAAGGCGGATTATTTCGCCTCTTACGTCTGGGATGATGCCGAGCAGAGGTTCGTGTCCTGCGTTCAGATCAACATGAGCGAAGACAACCTGCGCCGCTACGAAAGCTATTTTCAGTTCAACGACCCTATCACACCAACCCTGCAAAAGCGCAAGAAGGCGACGCCGGTCAGCGAAGTGATGCGCCACGACCGGCTGGTCAAGACCGAGTTCTACAACGATTTCCTGAAGCAAGATGGCCTGTGCTACGGTATGGATTTCTTTGCCTATGACCGGGGCGACAACATCGGCGACCTGCGGATCTGGCGCGGCGCAAACCGCGAGGATTTCACGCCACGGGATGCCCGGATCGTGGATGCGGTCGGGCCCAGCCTTGTTAACGCGCTGGTCCGCGCGCGCAGTTCCACGCAGCAAACGCCCTCTCTCCGCTTTGCACATATCGCCGATGATCTGGGGCTGACGGTGCGCGAGGCCGAAGTTGCCGACCTGCTGATCACCGGCCTCAGCGATGACGAACTCTGCGCAAAGCTGGGCTTTTCCAAGCCGACTCTGCGCTCGCATATCGCCTCCATCTTCCGAAAATCCGGGCTGAACCGGCGTACCCAGCTGGCACCTTTCTTGGCTGAGAAAAATCATCATTTGTGATGATAGGAATGTAATCCTGCCGAAACCTATCCTGTTTCCCAACCATCAGGGAGACAGGAATGACGCTGGATTTGGAACGTTTGGACGCCGTTGCAACGGTCGCTGCGCTCAAGGAAGGATCGGTTTCACCGGCGGCCTATGCCGAGGCCCTGGCAGAGCGGGCCGCGAAACACGCCGATCTGAATGCGCTGCAAAGTTTCGACGCCGGGCAGGTTGTCCAGGCGGCGACCGCAGCCTTTGAAGCCCACCCGGAGGCGGCGCTGGCCGGGCTTCCCATCGTGGCCAAGGACAATATCAACACAACGGCCTACCCAACCTCCGGCGGCACTGGCGCGCTGTTGCAGCATACCCCAGCCACCGATGCCGGTGTTGTGAAGCGCATCACCAAGGCGGGCGGCTTCATCGGCGCCAAGGCGGGGATGCACGAGCTCGCCTTCGGGATCACTTCGAACAATGCGGTCACCGGCGCGGTGCACAATCCGGCAGATCCGGGCCTGATCGTCGGCGGCTCCTCCGGCGGCACCGCTGCCGCTGTTGCAGCCGGGATCTTCCCGGCGGGTCTCGGCACGGATACGGGCGGCTCCTGCCGCATTCCTGCAGCACTGTGCGGAGTGATTGGTTTCCGCCCGACCACCGGGCGCTATGACAGCGATGGCGTCGTGCCGATCTCCCACACCCGCGACACCGTCGGCACCCTGGCCCGCAGCACCCGCGACATCGCCCTCTTCGATGGGGTCCTATCCGGCGATGATGCCGCGCTCGCGGAGCTTGCGATGACCGATGTCACGCTGGGCGTGCCCCGGAACATGTTCTATGACAACCTCGATCCGGTGGTTGCCGCAGCGGTCGAGGCGCAGCTTTCGGTGCTGTCGGCGGCGGGAGCTAAGCTTGTCGACGTCGATTTCGATGGCATCTGGCCGCACAACGAAGCCTTCAGCTTCCCGGTCGTTTTCTACGAGGTCATGCGTGACCTTCCTGCCTATCTGGCCGAACACGCGCCAGAGGTTTCCTTTGAAACACTCATCAAGGGCATCGGATCCCCTGATGTGGCAGGCGCCATCGGCAGTCAGCTGGGGGACGAGGCGATGCCGGAAGCCGCCTACCGGGCTGCGATGGATGTGCACCGCCCAGCGATGCGGCAGATCTACGGCAAGGTCTTCGAAGACAACGGATTGGACGCGATTGTCTTTCCGACCACCCCCCTGCCCGCACGGCCCATCGGTGAGGACGAAACCGTTACATTAAACGGTGACCAATGCCCCACCTTCCCCACCTACATCCGCAATACCGACCTTGGATCGAATATCGGCGCCCCAGGCATCTCGCTTCCGTGCCCCGTTTCCTCGGGCCTTCCGGTCGGCATCGAGTTTGACGGCCTGCCCGGCAAGGACCGTGCACTGCTCGCTTTGGCGCGGGCCGCAGAAAAATCAATGGCGCGATAGACGCCGACATCCACACAGGGAGAATAAAAATGCTGAAAGCAACAACCAAACTCTTTGCCAGCGCTGCGGTGGCGCTGGCCCTTGGGACGGTCTCTGCCGCCGCCGATATCAAGGTGGGCGTGCTGGTGCCGGATTCTGGCCCGGCAGGCCTGTTTGGCCCTTCCACCCGCAACTCGGCCACATTGGCGGCCGAGCAGATCAACGCGGGCGGTGGCATCAACGGCGAGGCAATCGAACTGGTATTCGCCGATGTCGGCGTGCCCCCGGCCGAGGCTGCACAGGCCGCATTGCGCCTGTGGAAGGGCGAAGGCGCGCAAGCCTTTGTCGGCATGCATGATTCCGCAGTGCGCGAAGCGCTGATCGGGCGTTTCAACGGGCAAGTTCCCTATGTCTACACCCCTGTATACGAAGGCAACTCCTGCGCGCCCGGCCTATATGTCACCGGCGAAACCCCCAGCCAGCAGCTGGCACCGGTGATCCCCTATCTGGCAGAAAACGAAGGCGCGTCGAAATGGTATCTGATCGGCCATGATTACAACTGGCCGCGCGACACAAATGCGCTCGCGAAGAACTATATCGCCGATGCAGGCGGTGAAGTGGTGGGCGAGGAATACGTGCCTTTCACGGTTTCTGAATTCGACTCCTCGCTGCAACGCATCAAGGAAAGCGGCGCCGACGCCATTCTGATCACGTTGGTCGGGGGCGGGTCCGTCGGCTTCAACGTCAGCTTTGCGGGGTTTGGTCTGGAAGAGCAGGCCCTCCGACTTGGTACATTGATCGAGGAAAACACCCTTGCGGGCATCGGTGCAGAGAACGCGGACCGGCTTTTCTCCTCTTCGGGATACTTTGCCTCCATCGCCTCAGACGCTGCGGTTTCCTTTGCGGCGGATTACACGGCAGCCTTCGGGGCGGATGCACCGGCTCTGAATGGCCTTGGTCAGTCCGCTTATGAAGGGCTGATGCTGCTGGCCGCGCTCGCGAACAAGGCGGGCAGCCTTGACGTTGCCGCGATGGATGCCGCCGCCGAAGGTACCACATGGAGCACGCCCCGCGGTGAAAACACACTGACCGGACGCCATATGGCGCAGACGATCTATCTCGCCGATGGCAGCGGCGGCACCTTCGACATCGTTGCCTCCTTCGACAAGGTGGCCTCCTCCGAAGCCTGCGCGGACTGAGCCTGCGCCCATGTCCTCCGTTCTTGTCCTCAACCTTGCCTGGCAGATCAGCACCCTGGCGCTGGTCGCGCTGGGGCTGGCCATCGTGTTTGGCAAGCTTCAGATCATGAATATGGCACATGGGGAATTCGTAATGATCGGGGCCTATGCCCCGGTCATCACCTCCTCGCTGGGTCTGCCTGCATGGCTGCAGGTTCCGGTTTGTTTGCTGACCGTTGCCCTGGTGGCCTTCGTGCTTGAGCGCACGATCATCCGTCACCTCTATGGCCGGATGTTCGACAGCCTGCTGGCCACCTGGGGCATCGCCATCCTGCTCCGCGAAGCGGTGGAGCTGATCTTTGGCCGGGGCTATCAATCCGTCACCCCGCCCATCAGCGGCACGATCAGTGTTCTTGGCGCCGACTACCCTGCCTATCGCATTGCCGTCATCCTTGGCATTCTCGCAGGTTTTGTCGCGCTGTTCTGGTGGAACAGCCGCTCCAAGGTCGCCACCCGGATCAAGGCGATGGTCGGCAATCCGGACCTGGCCGAGGCTGTGGGCATCAATACCGCCCGGCTGTCGGCTGGCGCTTTTATCTTCGGCTGCTGCACCGCCGGGCTGGCCGGGTTGATCCTGGCGCCCACCATCCGGATCGAGCCGATGATGGGGCTCGATTACCTGATCCGCTCGTTCTTTGCCCTTGTGGTCGGCGGTCTTGGCACCCTCGAAGGGCTGGGCATCGGCGCGGGCATTATCGCGGGAACGCAATCCGTCCTCGGGGCCGTTGCCAATCAGACCTATGGCTATCTGGCTGTTCTCACTCTTTCCATTCTCTTTCTCTGGCTGAAACCTGATGGTATCCGTTCTTCTTCCCGTTAGCCTGCTTCTGGCAGTGCTTCTCCTGATCCCCGAGGTGTTCGGCGACTTCACGGCCTACCAGATCGGGCTGTACCTGATCTATGGCATCGCAGCGCAAGGCATCGGCTACCTCTGGGGCAAGACCGGGGTGCTGCCGCTGGGGCAGGCACTGTTCTTCGGATTTGCCGCCTATGTCACGGCCAGCACCCTGCGCGCAGGAAACGGACTCGGCATCGACCTCCTCCTGGCCGTCACCGTATTGGCTGCCATCGCCGTGTTTGCTTTCCTTCTGGCCACGCTGATCTTTCGCGGTCGGAAGGAAAGCGGTCCATACTTTTCACTGATCACACTGGCCTTGGTGATGATCGCCGAACAGATCGCCGGAACCGCCACGCCGCTCACCGGCGGCTTCAACGGGATGAGTGGGTTTCCCAGCCTCGGCAATCTCGATCCCTTCGGAAGCTTTTACCACGTCATCGTCGCAGCCACAGTGTTGGTCAGCCTGTTGCTGTTCATCCTGAACCGACTTCCGGTCAACCTGATCGCCAAGGCCGTGGCCGACAACGAACCGCGCCTGCAACTGCTCGGATTTCCGACCCATGTCATCAAAGGCGCAGCCTTTGCTTTCTCTGCCGCCATTGCGGCCCTGGCCGGGGGGCTTTTTGCTTCGCATCAGGGGATCGTGACGCCCACCTCGATGGGGTTCGGCCTCTCCGCTGAAATGGTCATCCTGACCGCTGTGGGCGGCCGGTTTCACGTGCTTGGCCCGCTGATCGGAGCCGTCATCGTCGGCTGGGCCTCAGCCGAGCTGCGCGACAGTTTCCCCTATTGGGAACTATTGATGGCCTTGGCTTTCATTCTAGTGGTGCTGAAGGCCCCTGGCGGCATCGCGGAGCTGCTGGAAGCCGCATACCGGCGCATCCGGCCCGCAACGCCCGGCAGGTGCGCGCCCTCCATCGCGGCTCCGCCAAGCAAACCGACCGACGCCCCAGGCGCGCTGCGATTTGACGATGTGCATCTACAGATCGGTGTCGTCCGAATCCTGAACGGCGTGACCTTTGACACGCCCTCGACCGGCATCATCAGCGTCATCGGGCCAAATGGCGCGGGTAAGACCAGCACGCTCAACGCGATCACCGGCAACCTGCAGATCACCGGCGGCAGCATTGCATTGGGGTCGCGCAACATTCACGCGCGCCCTCCTTACAAGGCGCTGCGCAGCGGCATTGGCCGCAAGTTGCAGGTGCCCTCCGTGTTCTTTTCCATGAACGTTTCAGAAAACCTGGCGCTTGCCATGATGGCCAACCGGGCACGGCTGGTGGATCTGCTGCGCCCCGCGACCCTGCACTGGCGATCGGAATCGCTGACGGAGCTTTTAAAACGCCCCGCGGTGCCTCTGCAGGAAGATCTGGTCGCACCGGTCGCACATCTGCCACAAGGCCACCGTCAGTTTCTGGAATACGCCATGACCATCGCATCTGAGCCTCGGGTATTGCTGCTGGACGAACCCTGTGCAGGGCTTTCCCCGGATGAAACGGCGTTGATGACCGAACTTGTGCGGACATATCAGGCACAAACCGGCGGTCTGGTCATCGTCATCGAACACGACATGAGCATCGTTCAGGCGATCTCGGACAAGGTTCTGGTCCTGCACCTGGGGCAGGTGCTCGCCTTTGACAGCTTCGACAAGGTGCGCAGCAATCCCGAGGTGCAGGCCGTCTATGCGGGAGGCACCAAATGACCTCGCTTCTGGAAATCGACAATCTGACCGGCGGCTACCGGGACACCCATGTTCTGTTCAATGTCTCCGCCCGGATCGAAGCAGGCAGCGTTCTGGGCGTCTTTGGCCGGAACGGTGTTGGCAAGACCACCCTTGCACGACTTGTGCAGGGCAGCCTGATTGCGGGGGCTGGTGATATCCGGCTGGAAGGGCATTCTGTCGCCTCACGTCCTTCGCATGCCCGGCGCAAACGCGGCATCGGTTACATGCCCCAGACATCAATGGTGTTCGACGATCTGACGGTCAGGGAGAACCTGGCCCTCGGCAGCAACCGGGAGGGACCGGAGAGATATTTCGACCGCTTCCCAAGGCTGGCAGAACGGCTGGACCAACCCGCAGGCACCATGTCCGGCGGTGAGCGTAAAATCCTGGCCTTTGTCCGCGCCATGACCGAGGACACAAAGGTGATTGTCCTTGATGAACCCTCCGAGGGCGTTCAGCCGGAAAACATCGCCCATATGGCGGAGTGCCTGATGGACCGAGCGAAAGCCGGGGCCGGTATTCTGTTGTGCGAACAGAACCTCAGCTTTCTGACCGGTATTTCCGATTGGTATCTCGGCCTCGACGCCGGAACGGTGGTTCTGGACAAACCCGCAAACGAGGTCTCTATAGAGCGATTACGGTCGATATTAAGCCTATGACCGAGACTAAAATCGGCAGTTCCCTGCGCGCGCCATCACTCAAACGAGTAAATTTGAAAAGAGGGAATGGTGGGTGATAAGAGATTTGAACTCCCCACCAACAGAGAAAACTCTTATTTTATTGACAATTCAGCAATATAGCCGTCGCAAAGCGCCATTTTCTGCTACTCTTTTTTGCCAAACCTGCTACTCTTTTCACCACTCCTAGACGAAAAGAGGCCCTCGGTGAACGCCAAAATTAGGTACTTAGTTCGAACAAAAGATGGCCTCTACCGGTACAAGCGAAAGGTGCCCCGAACACTTCGCGAGCTACTGCGCCGCGAACAATGGAACTACTCGCTGGGCCGCGAGCTAGAGGCCGCTCAAGAGAAGTGGTTCGAGTACAAGAAGAAGCACGACACCCTGATTGAGCGCCTCCAATCGGGCGACCCGGTAGAGCGTGCGCAGGCGACCGCTGACGCGGTCACGATCCGCGCCGCCGATCACTTCGCCGCCATGGAACGGTTACAGAAAGATGGACCACGTCCCGGCCTGTCTCCTGTCCCGATGACGCGCGAGGAACGCGAATTGGCGGAAGAGGAAGACGCTGCGGCAATTGAGGGCATTCGGAATCTTTGGGAGAAAACTGCCGAAGAAATGGAAGACGCGGAAGGCACCGAAAATGAATATCGCCGACTTGCCACCCACCTATTCATGGCCTTTGGTGATGCGACATACCTTGAAGGCGACCCCGTGGCCCCGGAAGAACTGCGGCCCGTGCCCCCGTCAGGGGGCAAGAAGCGGCTCTGGGACATGCTCCACGCCGCCCTTCTCTCTCGCCTCGAAGAAATAGCCCCCGGCGTCATCGGTGACGATGAACACCGCCTGTCATCTCTACGCGAACGGTACTTCAAGCTACATAATTCGTCCGCTGCTACGCAGCGTAGCTATCGCGGCAAGATCGACCGGATGACCGCCTTCATGGGCGACCTTACCTTACAACAGATCACCCCAGAAAAACTGCGTCTGTATCGCGCTCACCTGCTTGAAGAGGGTCAAAAAAAGGGGCTGGCACCGGAGTCTGTAGCGCAATACTTCGCCCCCGTTAAAGCAATTATGCGGTGGGCGATCAGCGAGGAACTAGTTCCCGGGTTCGATACTATGCCTACCGACAAGGTCAAGATGCCCCGCAATGGCACGCCGGTAGAGGAGTCGCGGTGGCAGCGGTTCGATGATGAGGAAATCAAGCAGGTGTGGAGACTGGCTCAGGAAGCTTGGGGGCCTGAATCCAAGTTCACTCCCGAACGGCAGGAAGCTTTCAAGTGGGCATTCCGGGTGGCGCTTTACACTGCAGCCCGCCCCGTTGAGATTTTCCGCATGAAGCCTGAGAACGTGACGCCGGAATTCATCAACATTACCGAAACCAAGACACGTAAAAGCCGCAAGCTGCCTTTATCAAAGCATCTGAATGGCTTTTATGAGTTTATGCAGGACGGCGGCTGGAAGCTGGGCAAAACCAAACCTGAGTCCGCTGCCGGGACCATGTCCGACTCGTTCACCAAGGCCATTCGGCGTGCCGGTTTCACCAATGACCGTCAGGTTCTGTACAGCACCAAAGATACGCTGGTTGACCGCCTACAGCGCGCGGGGCACTCCGATGACGTCATTCGAGGGGTTACTGGACATGTCGGCGGACAGGGTCAGTTGCGAAACTACAAGACTCGGTTGAATGACACGCGGGAAGGGCTGGCTATGCTGCGAGAGGCACTTGACGCAATCACCTACTGGTGACCCTCACCAATATCACGGACGAACTGGCCCGCCCATCCGGCGGGCCTTTTTCTTTGGCGCGTCAGCGCCCAGCCCTTCGAACTTAATTAACAGGTTAACTTGACCCGTTTTGCGGTTTTCTTGACCGATTCGAAAAATAGGCGCATGATTTCGACATGACACAAAACCGTGTCAAGTAAAAAGTATCATTGTTTGTGAGTAGGGTAACGAGTGCTGACTGTATGTCAAATGGACGTGGCTAATGCGCTGGTGCTGTCGCGGAATACCGTGACGACCCGGACGCGGAAGCTCGAATTCACCCACGCCGCGCAGGGCGCACGCCGGTATCGGCTGGCAGATGTGCTGCCGACCATCAAGGACCGGGAACGGGACAAGGTCTCCGCTCTGTTCGATCTGGCAGAAGATGACGGTGAAGAGCTGTTCGTAGGTGACAATGCCGTACCCCGCGCGCGGCGTCTGGAAGGCTGGCTGCGTGGCGAACAGCGTGAGCGACTGTTTGGCGCGCAGGTGACCTTCACCGGGGCGCTGGCAGGGTCTGTTCAGTCTTCGGTGCTCTTCGAGCACCATGAGGCCCTGCGCCTCAAGCTGGCACTGACTGACCCCGTGATGCGGTGGACCGTCCTTGGCGACGACAGTGCGCTGCCTCGATTTGAGCACTGGGCGGTGCCCTTCGCGATCACGAACGCACGGTACGAAGATTTGCATGAAAAGGAGGCCGCGTGATGGACGCAGGCGAGAATTTCCGGGCCATTGTGGCCTCTGACGACAAGCTGAAGGCCCGCTGGGAGGCGGTCAGCGACAAGGTTGTGGCGGATGCCGCAAAGTTGCTGGGTGTCACGTTGGACCGTGAAGACGTGGTGGCTCTGCCCTCTGCACGGCTGGCAGTGCTGACCGATGACGCTCTTTCAGACGACTATTTGAACGAGGTCAAGGACCTTGAGGCGGTACAGGAGCACCTGCGTCAGCAGGAACTGCGCACGGCGCTGGAACGCGGCGAAGATGATGCCGTCGAAGAATTGAACCGCCTTCCGCGCTTCCAGCGTCTGGCCCGTGCGCGGGAACTCGGGATGACGGGCGCGGCCCCGGTGCCTGCACCGACTTCGGTTGCCGACGAAGCAACCTTGCTGCGCCGCCTCCTGACCCTCAGCCCTGCTGAACGTCTGGCAAAGGCACGGGCATGGGGGTTGGCATGACTCATCTTGACCAGATCGAAACTGCAGTGCGCGCGCAGCGCGGAAACTGGACGGCCCTTTTTAGTCGCAACGGTGCGGGCTGGAAGTGCATTCTTCTGCCTAAGCACATTCTCACCGATGACGAATACCAGTACCTTGCCCGCCGCCTGAGTGCGCCGGACGGCGGGGCGGCTCTGACCCCGGCGGAGCGGAAGCGAAATTCCATTCGCGCGCTCGCTGATAAGGCGGACAGTCATGCCCGCTAGTGATCCTGATAGCTCTGTTTTCGCAGGCGGCCCGCTCCCCCCGCCTCTCACCAAGGTACAGAAGGCACGCAAGCAAGTCCGCGATGAAAAGTGGAATGCGGCTCGAGCGCTTCGCGATGCGATGACCGATGAAGAACGGCAGGCCGAACAGGAACGTCTCGCCCGCGAGGTAGAGGCCATCCTTGCCGCCCGTGAACAGGACCAGCGCAATGCAGCATAACAATGACCGCTTGAACTTAGCCATGGCCCGCTACCGGCGGCGGTGCCAGCTCTGGCGCGCGGCGCGGGCGGCGTGCCCACGTACTTCCTTCCGAGCCAGTACCGTCGCAATTGAACGGGCTATCGCCGCCACGCTGGCCCGCGAAGGATTTTAACCGACTACGGCGGGTATGCTCCCCGGCCTGCCGTCCCAGCCCCCGGCGGGTCCTTCTCCTTCCCGCCGAGGGCTGACCAACATGACAGGAAACTAAATGGCAATTTTTCCTTTGACCAACCAGCCCCACACCGTGGCAGGAGAGGCGGAGCGAATGTTGCGGGCGCATATGTTCTGCCACGACAACCACACGCATGGCGTCGGTGGGTACTACCTCACCGCTGCCGATGTGAAGCAGCTCCGCGCTATCCTTGGCGAAGATTGCGACGCGGCGATGCGCGGCGCAGGCTTTGAGCCTGACCCTCGCCCGCGTCGGTCGGGCTGGTGGACGGGACCCCGGTCACCGGCATGCGACGGCGCGCGAATCCGGTTGCAGCTCAAGTGGGATCATTTGCGGGCAGTGGTAGGTTTCTACGGCGAGCGGCAGGCAGCTTGATTCGGTTCAGCACCCCGCGCGGTCCGGTCACTGAAATTGACACTTGAGCTTGAAGCTCAAAACCGCATTCCGGAAATTCAGCTTCAAGCTATACTTCTGATATAAAACGATAAAATATGTTGACTCGCTGTGGCGGCAGGGTGCAGCTCTGTCATCACAGCACATCAAAAGGAGCGCAGAAAATGGCGGACATCATCGTTTTGGCAGACCAGATCAAAGAAGCAGCGGAGCGGGAATTGACGCCAGCACAGCGGAGCAAGATAGCGGAAATGGCGATGGAAATGCTTTGCTTGCTGGGAGAGCCGCGAAACTGAGCGGCCCAGCCCAAAAACATATCGGGGCGGCAGGCTTGTCCTGTTTCTACTGCCGCCCGTCGCCTCACAGGATGGGGGTCGAATGAACAGGTCTGAAGGAGGGAACAGAAATGAAACTAGATTGACTGACATAGGAGAAAACTGAATGACTGTGGCAATCAGGAAGGAAGTGGATAATACGCTTCCTTGGAACCGCGAGCAGGTAGACGAAGACGGCCCGTACATCGTCTGGAACAGCGCAGAGGTGCGCGGGCCGCAGAGCGCCGCTTTTGACGCGCTCATGGAACGCCACGTGGCGATGACTTTGGGCAATCAGTATGTGAAGCCCTTTCCTCGCGGCAAGCGCTCTACTGCACCGGGAGCGTGGGTCGCGATTGAAGGGAAGTGGCGCGATCTTGCTGAGGGCGCTGATCCGAGCAAGGGAAACAACCGCGAAGGGTGGGGGCTGACGACCCACTGGAAGGGCGACCGCAAGGACGGCATGGGCTACGTTCTGGGCGTGTCCGCCAACGGGTCGCGCGAAAAGCTCGCCATGCGGGAAATGGTGGCGATTGGGCTGGACCTCGACGAAGGGGCGGACATTGAAGCCGTGGCGCGGGCCGTAGAAGAGACCGGCTGGGCTTGCTTCCTGTACACGTCTTACAATCACCTGAAGACGACTATCGACATCAGTTACAGCGCCATTCATGCCGTGGCGAACGGTGAACCGTTTTCTGACGAAATGGTGCGCGACCACTTGCGCAAGAAGAAGCCCGCACTTGGCGACGCTTTTATCAGCAAGGTCACGATCCGCGAAGAAAAGGTGGATATTGGCGACGGTTTCGTGGTGCGGTGCGACTGCCCGCCCATCCACAAGATGCGTCTGATCTTCCCTTTGTCAGAACCCATCAATATCGCTGAACTGGACGACGACCCCGCAAAGGGTCCGGACGTCTGGAAGGCCAAGGTCAAGGGATTGGCCGCGAAGCTGGGCGTTCACCATGACAAGGCCTGTGAAGACCCGTCACGCCTCTTTTACACGGCCCGCCACCGCCCGGAAGACGAGGATTTTGAATGTATCGTTTTTCGGGGCGCACCGCTTGCATGGGACGACATTCCGAGCAGCGCCGGGGACCCGTGGTCGCAGGCCGGTCAGGGTCATGGTGAAAGCAGCATCCCGGAAGGCGTCATGTTCGGCGACGTGTCCGTGACGGACCTTTACCGGCGCTACGGGATGCGGTGGAACATCGCCGACCTTCTGGAAGGCACCGACGCGCATATTGAGTGGACCAGCACCGGAAAGAGCCATGTAGACTGCGCCTATCGCGAACTGAACCACACCGACAAGGCCAAGGACCGGGCGACGATTGCTGTGAACGCGGCAGACTCGCACAGCGGGTTTGCTGTGGTGAGTTGCGAGCACGAAAGCTGTAAGACCGCGAACAATCACATCGTCTACCAGCTCAAGCAGTGGCTGGAAGACGGCGTGCTGGCCCTCGACATGCTGGAAGACCCGTCATTTATGGAACCGCTTCCTGATAGCGGCGAAGAGCCGTTCATGCGGCTGACGCTGCTTGAATCTATCGGGACGCCTGAGGCCTTGGCGTACTTCCGCGAGCACGGGCGCGACGCGGACGCAGACACGATCATTCGGCAGATCGTGAACATGGGCGGGGAAGCCCAGTTCGCGCGAGAGCGCGTAGAAGAGGCCCGCGAGACGGTCAAGCGCCAGCTTGAAGGCTGGAACGAGGATAAGCGCGCGGACCCGGTCGCGGAAGCACGCCGCGAAGTGTCAGGTAAGCCCGCGCCGGAAGACTACAAGTCGCCTGATCTTTTGGCGGATTTGCATGACCCGGAATGGATCACGGAATCCGGTTTCATGTTGTCCGCCGCCGACAATCCCGGCGTTTACGCACGCTATGGCATCGAACCGGAATTTGAGCTTGCGAACGAAATGGGGCGCAAGGAAGTGAAGCGCCAGATTGCCGACTCGATGATGCAGCGTTTCGCGTGGGTAGTTGTGGACGGACAGGCTAAGGTTGCCATGCCGCAGGGACCGGGCAAGCCGGTCAAGCTCTGGAAGGACACCACCGTTGATAAGCTCTACCGGAACCGGTGGGTTGGCTATGAAGGGCCGAAGGGTGGCGTACACCACATCAAGCCGCATGAAGTGTTCGCAGGGGCGCGTGAGCGCCCGACCTATCTCGACACTTGCTTTGAGCCGAACCCGGCGAAGGTCCCGCCCCACGCATACAATCTTTGGACTGGCTTCGCTGTGGAGCCGCGTGAAGGCGATTGGTCAAAGATGCGCTGGCATATCGAGCACATTCTTTGTTCAGGCGATGAAGAGCATTTTCACTATGTCATGACCTTCATTGCGTCGATCTTCGCTCGCCCCGGCGTGAAGATTCCGGCGTCCTTGGCCTTCATGGGCGAACAGGGCACCGGAAAGAGCAAGGTCTTCGACTGGTTGCGCCGTGCTATTGGTGCCGCTGCGCTCAAGGTAAGCTCAGGCCGTCATCTGACTGGCAATTTCAATGCCCATCTGGATGGTAAGATTTTCCTCACCTGCGAAGAAGCATTCTGGGGTGGGGAGAAGAAGGAAGAAGGGCCGCTCAAGGATATTATCTCTTCCGAGACTCTTCAGATCGAAGGCAAGTTCGACAACCTTGTCGAGCGCCCGAACTACGTCAACACGGTGTTCATTTCCAACAATGATTGGATGGTGCCGACCAATGGCGAAGACGCCCGTCGCTTCCTTGTGCTGCGTGTTTCAAATGAGAAGAAGCAGAACGCTAAGTATTTCGGCGCAATCGACGACGAAATGGAAAACGGTGGGCTTGAGGCAATGGTTTATGACCTGATGCACTGGGACCCGTCCGTGATTGGCGGATGGGACGGACTGCGGAACCCGCCGAAGACGGATGCACTGCGTGCACAGGCGGGGCAGAGCCTTGAAGGTCCTGCGGCGATCCTGATGGACATTATCAGTGACGGTGCGGTTACGGGGCGGATGAAGGACGGAACCACGTTTCACTATCCGCTGAAGCAGAGCGAACCGACTGTAGTTGCTGACCCTCACTTGAAGGCGCTTTTGAACCCGAATGGCGGGCGGGGGAACGTCGCGCAGAACGCGAACAAGGCCATCGGCGAGCTGTTGGGCGCTGACGCGCCCAGTGGTGAATTGAAGGCGCAGGTGACGTACCAGACCAGCTCTACTGATAACACGCCGGTCACGACGAATGACCGGGTCCGCTACGTGACCTTTCCGTCGCTCAATGCGTTGGCGGACGTGCTGAGGCGGTATGGACGCTGATCGGCGGCACAGTTAATTGGATAGGGGCGCGTGAGCGCCCCTTTCCTTTTGACCCAACTGTGACCCGACACTGACCCGACTAGCCGGGTCAGACTAAGTCATTGTTATTATTTATATTTTGACGATTTGGACCGGCTGACCCGACTGACCCGACTGTTTTACGAAATCCCAGCTCAGATTGGATAGCGAGGGTGTGTCCCCGTCCTGATACCTATATCTTTCTATTTTCTGTAAAAATAAAGAAAGTGTCGGGTCGTTGGGTCAGAAGGCTGAAATGGCCAAGAAAATAAGGGGTTTGACGTGACCCGACATAGTCGGGTCAGTGTCGGGTCATGTCGGGTCACACCCGCCACTCAGGATGGGCCGCATTAGCGATCACCTATGCCAGTGCAGCAAAATCGGTCAAAGACAATACTTTTGGTTTCCCAATAGAGCATTTCTTGACGATCTTCTTGCAGTCATCCAGCGGTCGCGCGTGTGTCACAAGGTCAAGTTTTTCAACTGCACATATCGCCACCGCGCAAAAGCTGGAGGGGCGAGGGCTTCCACCAAAAATAGACGTTCCATATTTGTCCATCAGTGCAGATTGCGTTGCGTGATGCTTGATACCTTCATCAATGTAAACGCGACCGGATTTCACATCCTGAAAATCCTTGTAAACGTCTTCATCTACATCTTTCAGTTCCTTGCTGAGGGTTTTGGGAACCTTTATTTCTCCGGAATTCAGTCCGCTAATGAATGCATTTCTGATAAGGTTGTTTCCGCAGGTAAGGGCTTCAATAACAGCGTGCAAATCAAAAAGGTATTTGGCCTCAATCTTCTTTTTGGGCAAAGCAGATCACCCTCCAAGAAGTTCGCGTTGGTACTTAGGCTTAATACCAGCCAAGCGATAGATTTCTATTGCGTCCAGCAACCCGCTCTTCTGAGCGGAGCGCAGTTTTGACAGGAAGGAACTGCCGAACTGAGTTCGTTTGTTCTTGATGGGGTCACCGCCACCGCCCCCTCCACCGGGGTCTTGGCGGTCCCCATCCGGGATAACGCCGGAAAATTGAGACATCCAGCGTACATAATCGGAACGCTGTAATCGGTCTGTGTCTACGAGTCTAAGTATGCAGGCTTGCTGGCTAATTCCAAGGTTTCGCGCAAGGAGGCGGATCGTATCGTTGTCAATTGATACGGAGTAGCCATATCTAGCCAGAGCTTTAGAAACCAGCCTGTCTGGCGCGATCAAGAAGGCCGCAAATTGGTTGCAGAAGACCTCAATTTTGTTCTTGAGAACAGACGGGTTCGATACTCCATCCGCCCGCAGGAGAACGTGGCAGAATTCGTGAGCGAGGGTAAAAAGCTTCCTAGCTTTGCTTGAACTGGTTGTGTTGATCAAGATGGTGTGCGGACCACCGTCAACTTTTGCATATAGTCCTGCCACCACGTCCGAACCAAACGAGTAATGCAGCACGAAAACGCCAAGGCTTTCGATATACTCGCGAAGGCTGGAATAGACTTCTCCTGAGCTTTTCCATTCAAGTTGCTCTTCGTCAGAAATTCCCCAACGCCCCCGCCATTTTTTGGCGAGTTTCTTAGCAGCTTGCTTGTTAATCGGACCGGAATACCGCTCAAGCGCATCACTACTGGAAAGGTCAAGGCCCAGCGAAGCAAGCGACAAGGAGATTTTCTCGACGAACCCAATCGCCTTAATGATGCTGGAATCAAAAAGGGTTTGAGATGGGACTTTACGCCGGAAATCGGGAACGTTTGAAAGTGGTAAGGAAGACTTGCTAAACAGAGCTATAGCGGGAACAGCTAATTCTTCTGCAATTCGCTCTACCTGTGCGTCAGTAAGATCGGCTTCACCCTCCAATGCCCCTTCCAACACGTCGCTTTCAATCTCGGATCGCTCAGCCAGTTCGGCCAAGTTCATCTTGCGATTTTTGAGGATGCTATAGAATGTGTCGCCGAAAAGCATGAGGGTAATATGGGTTCTATGATCTGTTGGTGCAAACACACAGCCACACAACTAGGTGATTTGTCTAGTGTCGCGTCGGTGGGTGTAGGGTTGTTTTTGGCTCTTGCTGTGGTGCAGGTCATTGGTTCTGGCGGTGTGGCGAAGCTACGCCGCAAGGCCGTCTACCTCAGAGAGGTTGTTTCCGCAAATCGACTGGATAGCCAGCGTTCCAGCGT
This sequence comes from Pseudophaeobacter sp. C1-32P7, assembly GCF_041008775.1. Taxonomy (NCBI): domain Bacteria; kingdom Pseudomonadati; phylum Pseudomonadota; class Alphaproteobacteria; order Rhodobacterales; family Roseobacteraceae; genus Pseudophaeobacter; species Pseudophaeobacter sp. C1-32P7. The sequence goes on from NZ_JAXGFR010000001.1 coordinate 523,358, forward strand.
CGCAAATGTCGATGCGGAGCTTCTGCGTCTCGAACTGTCGCTGGAGACGCTAAGCGGGCACCTGTTTACCGCAAGTTTTATTTTGGTCATCGCTTCATTGGTGGGCCTTAGCGTTATGGCCTTGGCCCCCTCGGTTGCGCTCACCTGTGGTTGGATTGCCTCTCTCATCGGCTTCTACCTCGGTTTACCCATTGGGATATTCTTGGTGGCCTCCCTTGTGATCCGCCGCAAATGTGCCGCAGCACGAGAGAGTGTTTCTGACTGTGAAACTGAAGTCTTAGACCGTTTGACAGAAACTAGCTAAATCTCTGGTGAAACTGTAAAAAGCCCCGACAGCCGCCACGCGCCTCAGCGCGTATAACTCCCAAAAATATGTAAGTAATACTGACCCATCATTAACAGACTAAAAGACTCAGGTACTGCGAGCGGAAACGCACTGTTTCCGCCTATCATATTGAAAAGACTCGCGAATCATGCTGACGCATGCCATATAAAAAGCACAACGAACGACGACGATTTTTAGGAGGCTCGGATATGGTCAAAAAGTACTGCATTTACCGGCGAGTCAGCACCCGGTCGCAGGCCGATTCAGGCCTTGGTCTGGAAGCTCAGGACCGTGATATTGCCCTCTTTCTCGACAACTACAGCGACACGCCCTTTGAAGTGCTGGGCACCTTCACTGACGTTCAGAGCGGCGCAGACGCGCACCGTCCGGAGCTACAGAAGGCCATTGATTTAGCGAAAGCGCACAAAGCAGAATTGCTTGTCTCGAAGCTCGATAGGCTGTCCAGAAGGGTCAGCTTTATTGGCGCTCTCACCGACGATCCGGCCTTAAAAATAAGGGTCGCGAGCATGCCGAACGCTGACAAGCTGCAGCTCCACATCTATGCCGTTCTCGCTGAACAGGAACGCGACTTCATCAGCATCAGGACCAAGCAAGCCCTCGCCGCAGCCAAGGCCCGTGGCGTCCAGCTAGGAGGACTTCGCGACAAGACCATGAAGCGGAATGAGGCCGCGAAACAGGCCGCTGACGCGGCTGCTGACCGTGTCGCCTCTATCATCCTGCCCATGCGGGAATCCGGTGCGTCCTACCAGAAGATCGCCGATGCCCTGAACGCCGCCAATGTGCCGACTCCAAGGGGTAAGAAATGGGCTGCTATGAGCGTCAAGAACGCCGCCGACAGGCTGTCTGCCCGCGCTGCCTGATTTGGTCGGTGAGCCGCGTCAGCGGCCCTGAAAGGGCCTGATATTGGCTCAGGCGGCATAACAGCCCGTCGGCGGGCCTGCCGTGCCAGTGGGTCGGTCGGTGCGGGCGTTAGCGTGCCCATGCGGATCAATAAAAAAACCTTTTTTCAATTGCTTAGCGGGGACCCAAAGGGGGTATACGGGTACCCACAAAAAGCGGCGCAGTAGCTGTCAGCACCTACTGCAACTCTTCAATGTCATGTTGTTGCAGAATCCGCCGGAATCCGCCCCAAAAGTTCGCATCCCTGCAACTCCTAGGAATTCTTTTGCCGGGTGTAAGATTCCGCTTCCGGGGACCCTGAGCGAAAGACACCCCGACCTTTCAGATCGCGATTCCGCCCTCAGAAAATTTCCGGTGAATCCGGAATTGCGCACAACCTAAAATTGTGACCCGTTTTGCCCGGATTCTTCGTGATCGGACGCCTTCGTGATACAAAGGGCGCATCTCCACAGTCAGAGAAGCGCGATATTTCCATTCGGTCGCGCTATACTAGGCGGCGTTGATCGGGCATGACTGCCATTCGCTCCGATCAGCGCCGCCGCCTTTTTCAAGTCTTGTCCTGCTTCGCGGCGCGTTCCTGATTGAGACGGAAGAGGCGCGCAAGGATTTCGTCGTCGGTTAACTTGCCGTCGCGCCAGTCTTCGCCCCAGCCGTAAGCCTCTGCCACAGCTTCATCCAGCTTCTTGTGGGCGTGATCCAGCCATGCAGGGCGGGCGTTGTAGAGGTTGGTTAGGGTGCGTTTCTTGAGTTCCTTGGCGGCCTTGTCGTCTTTCGGTATCAGCCGGTCGGGGTAGCCTTCGACCACCTCCGGGACCCTGTCCACAAGGTCAGGCGGGTTCAGCCAGTTTTCGCGCAGGCGGTTTAGTTCTGCGGCGGCTTCGGCGATCTTCTGGGCGCGGGGGTCGTCAACGTAGTCACTGGCGGGAGTATCGGGCGTCAATCCTTTCGGAAATGGGAAAGTTTCAAAAGTCATCGTCGGAGAGTATGTCACATCATTTCCCGTTCCGATCCAAGTGCACACTGCAAGCGTCCAAGCATTGTGGAAATGAGAATTGAGTATACCAAGAGTGGTACAGTCGTCGCGCGGCGTTACAACGAGCTTCTGATTTGGGAGAAAGGCCTTGTCCAAGAATCCGAACACCCTCGTACTAGAAACCATTGGTGTGACGATGAACCGTTCAAGGCCGTCTAAGGCCGCCCGCATTCCGGGACGGGCTTCCCCATACCTCCACCATATCTCACGATGGTTCTTTCGACGGACCGCAAAGGAACCATCTTTTTTCAAACGTTGGCGCACGGGCTTAACATTCTGACGAATATGCTCAAATGGAGCTTCGTACATCGCTGCGTCGGCTTCGGACATTGACGCGCCGAAGTCCACAACCCACTTGTCTGAACGTCCTTTCAGAAAGTCCGATCCATTTAGGGTTCTCCTAATGACGTCCGCATTTGGGCGACCGTTGACATTCCGGGGTAGGTCAAGCCATCCCCTTGCAACCTCAGCATCTATTTCAAACTGACCATTTAGGAAGACGCCAATGAATGAGCAATTAGAATTGGAGCGCAGTTTTTTCGCAGCAGTTAGATCAACCTCTCCCCGAGACTCAGTCAAATCAGAAAGGACCCCGGAGACAGGCTGCCCATCCAACTTTGGAGGAATTTCATTATCGGGTGCTGAAAAACAAACCATCGACACGCGTACCGCCGCGCCTTCAACTGTCCAGTCTTCGTCAGCCCACGCATTGAAGATACGTCCGCCAGACACGATTGGCTTCAGCACCTCCCGGTTTGCGCCTCCTCGAATGGAGTTTGTAGAAACCAAACCAGCCCGTGAAAGCCTTCCATCGGTTATCATTTCCCAAGCCTTGGCGAACCAGTATGAGACTAGGTCCACGCCGCCGGGGACGCCTTTCCATGCCTTGCGAAGTTCTGTGACATAGCCTTCGCCAAGTACCGAAATCATGCGTTTGTTTCCAAGAAACGGCGGGTTCCCGACCACCACATCCGCATCTGGCCAGTCTGCCTTGGACCCGTCCGGCGCAAGTACGGCGTCCCGGTTTTCGATGGTGCCCAGCGGGCGCAGGATCGGGTTCCGGGCGGCATCGAAACCATTCCGGCGCATCCACTGGATTTCCCCGACCCACACAGACACACGGGCGAGTTCAGCGGCATAGGGGTTCAGTTCGATCCCCTTCACGCATTCCGGCCCGATGGTCGGAAAGCCGCGCGGCAGACCCAACGCCTCGGCCTCAAGGTTTGTCCGGTGTTCAATGTCCTTGAGCGCCAAGAGGGACAGGTACAGGAAGTTGCCGGAGCCGCAGGCCGGGTCCAGTACGCGGAAGCCCCTCAGGCGCTCCAGAAACGCCGCGTGGAGGCGTTCCGCCTCTTTCTCGGCCTTGGTCCGGGCAGAGCGCGACTTGGCGCTTTCTGCCTTGCTCAGCGCCGCTTCGATCTGCGCTTTCACCTCGGCCCACTCGGCAAGCAGCGGCTCCACCACGACCGGGTTGACGATTTGCATGATCTTGTCGCGGTCAGTGTAGTGCGCGCCAAGCTGAGACCGCTTGTCCGGGTCAAGCCCGCGTTCGAACAGGGTGCCCAGAATGGAGGGGTCGATTTCTGACCAGTCCAGCTTGGCAGCGGCGAGAAGGTCCGCCAAGTCTTCCTTTTCGAGTGGCAGGGCGGTGTCGTCATCAAAGAGACCACCGTTGAACCATTCCACCTTTTCGAAGCCAACGCGCCCTCCGGATTGCATGGCGGCGAAGAGGTCTTTGGCGAAGGGCTGGAACTCGGTTGGATCTTTTTGGCAAAGTTCCAGCATCTTCTGGAACATCTTGTTCGGCAGAAGGTCGACGTCTTCGGCGAACATGCAGAACACAAGCCGGTTCACGAAATGCGCGACGGTTTCCGGGTCATGGTCGCTGTTGCGCAGGCGCTGCGCCAGCGATGCGAATTTCTGCGCCGCCTCTTCGGTCAGGGCCTGCCGTGTCTTGGCGGGGCGCAGGCTCTCGGGGTCAGTAAAGCACGCGCGCAGGAGGTCGCGCTTGCTGGCGTCCAAAAGGTCGGGCGTGGTGATTTCGTGCACTTGCTGGACGGTGTTCGTCCAGTTTGTCTGAATACGGATGCGCGCCATGTCCGACACGATCAGGAGCGGTGGGTTTTCCAGCGCTATTGAGTATTGCAGGAGCTGATCGAAAGCCTTGTCGAGGTTTTTCTTCTTGCCCTTGTACTCCCACGCGAAGCAGCCTTTGCGCCAGACGTCTGCCCAGCCTTCGCCGCCTGATGTCTTGGACGCGCCGCGTTCGAACGTGAACCATTCGCCCTTGGGGTCAGCACTGATCGGGTCTTCAATTCCGAGAAGTGCACAGAGGTCGTTGAAGTGGGACTGGGAAGCGCTTCGCTCCTTCAGCTCCGAGGCTTCCCATTTGCGGATAAAATCTGCTGCCTGCATGTAACCACCATAAAAACTTTTCTTGTATCTCTAGCACTTATCTACTCTGAAAAACCAGATTCTCCATCGGTAAGGCAAAGCCGATTTAGTGGCAGGGCCAATGCACGGAACAGAAACGCAACTGTATTCTGTCCACTCTTGCGCAACACTACGTAGTCCTGTCAGGCTTCCGACAGGACGGCAAGGAAGTGCTCAAGAGCGAAAAGCAGGCCATGGAACGGGCGATGTATGAACGGGCTGACGCCCGATTGCCTCCCGGCCCTGTCGTCGCACCTGCGCCTGTCTCAGAAGCCGCTGGGGCGGAGGAAGACGACGAAACGTAAGACGATTGAAGGCCCGAATCTGTCTCTGACAAGCCCTGCCCTGCTACCCCGTCTGCTACTCTTTTTCGGCCTTCCTGCTACTCTTTTCGAAACAGGGCGAAAATTTTTTGCTTATTTTTCAGCCACTTAAGAGGACGGAGAGGTGGTGGGTGATAAGAGATTTGAACTCCTGACATCTTCGATGTGAACGAAGCGCTCTACCACTGAGCTAATCACCCGTGGGATCGGGTATTACCGTCAGGATCACCGCTCTGCAAGAGGGGGATATGAAGATTTTCACCAGTCCGCTTCTTTTTCCGGCTTCCTTTTTTCACATCCCTCCTGCACTGGCCGCCTCAGCCAGGTCCGCCGGGCAGCACATCGCGGCGGATCATGGTGCGCAGGGTGAAGCTGGACCGCGTATTGCGGATCCCCGGCACCCGCATCAACTGCTCTTCCAGAAAGCGGTCGAAATCCGTCAGATCCTGCGCCACCACCCGCAGCAGGATATCGCGACTGCCAGTCATCAGGTAGCACTCCATCACTTGATCGAACTGGCGCACGACATTTTCAAAGGCCTGCAGCGCATCCTTCGACTGGCGCTCCAGTTCAACAGCGACAAAAATGGTGACGGCCAGCCCGACCTTGGCCTGATCGACCCGCGCGGAATAGCCGGTAATGATCCCTGCTTCTTCCAGCATCGACACCCGCCGGGCGCAGGGGGTGGGTGACAGGCCGACCTCTTCTGAGAGCTGAGCCAGTTTCATGCGACCGTCCCGCTGCAGCGCGGTGACAATCCTGCGATCGATAGCGTCCATAGCGATTTCCTCCATTACTTGGCGCCATGTTAGCAAATTACTCCAAAAACAACCACTCCTGAGGGCATCTTTGGAAAATTCCCGAAGCCCATACCCGGTATCTTGGTGCCGTTAGTTCAGGAGCCTGTCAGTATGACCCTCACCAAAATCGCCTCTCCCGGTCACGAAGAAATCTACCGTGTCGACGATCCCGCCGTCGGTCTGACCGGCTTCATCGCCATCCATTCAACCGAGGCCGGACCGGCCGCTGGCGGGCTGCGGATGCGCCCCTATGCCACTGCGGATGAGGCGCTGGAGGATGTTCGGCGGCTGAGCGAGGGCATGACCTACAAGAACGCCGCGGCGGGCCTGCCGCTGGGCGGCGGCAAGGCGGTGATCATCGGCGACCCGACAACAAGCAAAACGCCAGAGATGCTGCGCGCCTTTGGTCGCGCCATCAACAGCCTGAACGGCCGCTACATCACCGCCGAGGATATGGGCATGAGCCCTGCCGACATGGCGCTGCTGGCCGATGAAACGCCCTATGTCGCCGGGCTTTCCGATGGGGAGTTTGCCAGCGGCGATCCCTCCTCCATCACCGCGCGCGGCATCTTCAACGCCATCCGCACCGCCCGGGCGCACAAGGTCGGCAGCGCCGATCTGCAGGGCGTCACGGTGGCGGTGCAGGGGCTGGGTCATGTAGGCTGGTACCTGTGCCAGTTCCTGAATGACGCGGGCGCCGGTCTGATCGTCACAGATGTGGACCCACAGCGCATCGAACGCGCGGTCGCGGAATTCGGCGCCCGCCCGGTTGCCATCAACAAGATCTGCACCGTGCAGGCGGATATCTTTGCCCCCTGTGCCATTGGCGGCATCCTCAATGCCGAGACCATCCCCCTGTTGCAGGTCGGAATCGTCGCAGGCGGTGCCAACAACCAGCTGGCCACCCCCGAGGACGGTCAGGCCCTGCATGAACGCGGCATCCTTTATGCGCCCGATTTCATCGCCAATGGCGGCGGCATCATCAACGTAGCGACCGAGATCCTGAAAATCGCGGACCGCGAGGCCTATGTGGCCAAGAAACTTGCTGCGCTGGAAGCGACCATGGCCGAGGTGCTCAACCAGGCGCGTCAGCAGGACATCAGCCCGGATGCCGTGGCCATTGCCACCGTGCGGGCGAAGATAGCGCAGGCCGCAGCGGCTTAAGCCCACCTCAACGATTACAGAGATGCAACAGCGGCAGCTGCCATTTGGCGCTGCCGCTTGTCAGCGCGGGTTTGCCTCCCTATTTAGGGCAGAAGACATGGGGCTGACGCCTCATGCATTGGAGATTTTATGGAAGAGACCCGGGCATAAGCCCGTTCCCGGCACAGAATTTCGGGAACGCAGGACGCAACAAGGACACTCACGGCATCGGCTGAGTGACCTTTTTTCTTGCACTCTTATAAAATCGAGACTTCCGTTGAATATCTCAAAACACGAGCAACGCGTGTTGCACGAGCTCGCCCTTGGCGGCAGCATCCATCATGAACGCACTGAAAACGGCAAGATCCGCAGTATCACCTGCTACACGCGCGAGGGGAACGTTCTGTCGGACTGCACCCTTGGCGTCTTTCAGCGCCTGCACAAACGCCGTTTCATCCAATCTCGCGACGGCAAACCCTATCGCGCCTCGCGACTGGGGATCAAAGCCGTACGCGCGCAGCTGAACCAACGATAACATCATGACATCAAAGGAGCAGACCATGGAATTTGTGTCAGGCCACAAGGGGCGAACAGCAGAGATCACCGACCTGTTCGCCGCCTCCTTCACCGCGTCGGAAGGCGCCGACGAAGGGCAAACCATCGCTGCGCTGGTGCGCGCCCTCCTCACCACGGTGGAAGAGGAGGATTTGTTTGTCTTCTCCGTGCTAGAGGGCGGCGCGGTGGTTGCCAGCATCCTGTTCACGCGGATGCGCTATGATCAGGACGACCGGGTGGTCTTTCTGCTTTCGCCGGTAGCGGTTGCGCCGGATCAGCAGGGCAAGGGCACCGGTCAGGCGCTTCTGCGCCATGGCCTCAGCCAGCTGAAAAGGGATGGCGTCGATATCATCCTGACCTATGGCGATATCAATTTCTACGCCAAGGTCGGGTTCAGGCAGATCACCCAGCACGAAGCGGCGGCGCCCATGCCTCTGTCCTACCCGCACGGATGGCTGGGCCAATCGCTGACCGGGGAAGCCTTCGCGCCGCTGATCGGCCCCGCCTCCTGCGCCGCGCCCTTCCGCAAGTCGGAGTATTGGTAAGCCCCAGCCCTAAAAAGAAAAAGGCGGCCCAACCGGGCCGCCTTTCCTGTTTCTATAACCGCTGCGCTTAATGCGCGGTGGGCGCTGCCGATGCGGATTTCGCCTCCAGCGCGGCCTGGGCAGCGGCGGCCTCTTCGGCCTCCTCGTCCCATTCGATCGGCTCAGGGCTACCCACCAGTGCGTGTTTCAGCACTTCGGACACGTGGCTCACCGTGATGATCTCCAGACCTTCCTTCACGTTGTCGGGAATGTCCGGCAGATCCTTGGCGTTTTCCTCGGGGATCAGCACCGTCTTGATGCCGCCGCGCAGGGCTGCCAGAAGTTTTTCCTTGAGCCCGCCGATGGCCAGCGCATTGCCACGCAGAGTGACTTCGCCGGTCATGGCGATGTCCTTGCGTACCGGGATCCCGGTCAGCACCGACACGATGGAGGTCACCATGGCCAGACCCGCCGAGGGGCCGTCCTTGGGCGTGGCACCTTCGGGCACGTGCACGTGGATGTCCCACTTGTCGAACTTTGGCGGCTTGATCCCCAGCTGCGGCGCAACCGAGCGCACATAGCTGGAAGCAGCCTCGATCGACTCCTTCATCACGTCGCCCAGCTTACCGGTGGTTTTCATGCGACCCTTGCCCGGCAGACGCAGCGCCTCGATGCTGAGGAGCTCCCCGCCGACCGAGGTATAGGCCAGACCGGTCACGACACCGACCTGATCTTCCTTTTCAGCAAGACCAAAGCGGTATTTCGGCACGCCCAGGAATTCGTCGAGGTTGTCATGGGTGACCTTGACGCTCTCGGCTTCCTTCTTGACGATCTTGGTCAGCGATTTCCGCGCCACCTTTGCGATTTCACGCTCCAGGTTCCGCACGCCCGCCTCGCGGGTGTAGGTGCGGATGATGTCGGTCAGCGCCTCATCCGTCAGTTCGAATTCCTTGGCCTTGAGGCCGTGGTTCTTCACCTGCTTGGACACGAGGTGCTGCTTGGCGATTTCGCGCTTTTCGTCCTCGGTGTAGCCCGACAGCGGAATGATCTCCATCCGGTCCAGAAGCGGGCCCGGCATGTTGTAGCTGTTGGACGTGGTCAGGAACATCACGTTCGAGAGGTCGTATTCCACCTCCAAGTAGTGGTCGACAAAGGTCGAGTTCTGTTCCGGATCCAAGACTTCCAGCATCGCCGAAGCCGGGTCGCCACGGAAATCCTGGCCCATCTTGTCGATCTCATCGAGCAGGATCAGAGGATTAGTGGTTTTCGCCTTTTTCAACGCCTGGATGATCTTACCGGGCATGGAGCCGATATAGGTCCGGCGGTGACCGCGGATCTCGGACTCGTCGCGCACGCCGCCAAGGCTGATGCGGATGAATTCACGCCCCGTCGCCTTGGCAACCGATTTGCCAAGCGAGGTCTTACCCACACCCGGAGGGCCAACGAGGCACAGGATCGGCCCCTTCAGCTTGGCCGAGCGCTGCTGCACGGCAAGGTATTCGACGATGCGTTCCTTGACCTTCTCAAGGCCGTAGTGGTCCTTGTCGAGGATATCCTGCGCGCGGTTCAGGTCTTTCTTCACGCGGGATTTGGTGCCCCACGGGATCGACAGCATCCAGTCCAGATAGTTGCGCACCACGGTGGCCTCGGCCGACATGGGCGACATGTTCTTGAGCTTCTTCAGCTCGGCATCGGCCTTTTCGCGGGCTTCCTTGGACAGCTTGGTCTCGGCGATTTTCTCTTCCAGTTCGGCCACTTCGCCCGAACCTTCCTCGCCATCGCCCAGCTCCTTCTGAATGGCCTTCATCTGCTCATTCAGATAATACTCGCGCTGGGTCTTCTCCATCTGGGATTTGACGCGGGTCTTGATCTTCTTCTCGACCTGCAGGACAGACATTTCGCCCTGCATCAGGCCATAGACCTTTTCCAGACGTTCGCTGACCGAGAGGGTCTCGAGCAACTCCTGCTTGCGGTCCACCTCGATACCCAGGTGACCGGCAACAAGATCCGCCAGCTTGGCGGGCTCGGTGGTCTCGCCAACTGCGCTCAGCGCCTCTTCGGGGATATTCTTGCGCACTTTTGCGTAGCGTTCGAACTCATCACCAACGGTGCGCACCAGCGCCTCGGTGGTGGTGACGTCGCCGGGCATCTGGTTCAGCAGTTCGGCGCGGGCTTCGAAATAGCTGTCGTTTTCCAGGAAATCGGTGATCTTGACGCGGGTCTGTCCCTCGACCAGCACCTTGACGGTGCCATCGGGCAGCTTCAGCAGCTGCAGCACATTGGCCAGCACGCCGACGCGGTAGATACCATCGCTTTCCGGATCGTCCTCTGAGGGGTCGATCTGGCTGGACAGCAGGATCTGTTTGTCATCGGCCATCACCTCTTCCAGGGCGCGTACCGATTTCTCCCGGCCGACAAACAGCGGCACGATCATGTGCGGGAACACCACGATGTCACGCAGCGGCAGCACGGGATAGGAAGAATTGAGTGGCTCTTGCATACTCGGTCCTTTTCTTTGGCAAGACGTCCAGGCCCCAGGTAGCGGCAGCCGCAGGCGTCTCCTCTTTGATCTGTTATCTGGTGCGGTTCAGCATGTATTTCAACCGCAGCGCCTCAATCTTTGCGCTCACATTGCCCCTGCAGGGCGGCGACCACAAGGGCGCAAATGCAGGAAGGGTGAGCAAATGGTGAAGGGGGCTGCGAGCTGCCCCCGGTTTGGGCCATGCGGGTCAATTCAGCGTCGCATCAGGGTGATGAATCCCCGCTCCATCCGCCCGCCCGGCCCGGTTTCAGTATAGGTTCCGCTCATCCGTGTTTCATCGATCAGGAACAAACGCACCTCCTGCCGCAAGACCTCTCCGGTACCGGTTGGACGCTCGGCCAGCAGGGTCAGCCTGATCAGTTGATCGGCGCCGCAGGGCAGCGGCCCCAGAGACACCTCATCCAGGAACACCTCGGCATCATCCGGCAGATCGCCGCGGCCGACGCTTTCGGCGCGCAGCCCCGTGCCGGGCTTTAGTGGGCCCCGGTCCTGTACAGAGATCCCAATAAGCCCCAGCACCGGCGAATCCGCCACCAGCCTGCCATTGCGAAACCGCAGCGACAGGGTATCGCCGCTGCGTTGCGGCAGCGGCACCATCTCGATGCGCCCGCCCACAGCCGTCGACATCTCTCCCGGGCCTTTTTGAACGATCCACTGGCCGCGCAGCCCGGCAGAGCCACCTTTGACCAGATCCTCTAGCGGAATGCTGCAACCGTTAAGGCGCGGCGCCTTGAAGAAACTTGATGCCTCTGCCAGCGATCCTGGCGTGGTGTTATCCTGTGTCGCCTGCGCCTGAGCTGCCATCGAGCCACCCATCAAGGCCGCAAAAGCCAGCGCCAGATACCACCTCATCACCATTCTCCCCTTTTGGCGGGAAACTAGCAAAAAGGTCTTCACAACTGGTGAACAAGGCATAAACGGTCGCCGCGCAGGTAAAGGGCAATCAGCCCCCGCCTCTTACCCGGAAAAGGGTGGTCAGCGGTTTAATACCCCCCCGATTACACCGGCTCGATATCACCTTCAGCGCGGGTGTCGTGGAAGTCCTTCTGCCAAGCCTCGAACGTCCCCGCCGCAATCGCATCGCGCATGCCCTGCATGATCTCCTGAAAGTAATGCAGGTTGTGCCAGGTCAGCAGCATGCCCGAAATCATCTCGTTGGCGCGGAACACATGGTGCAGGTAAGCGCGGCAATAGTTCGAACAGGCCGGGCAGCTGCACTGCTCATCCAGCGGACGCGGATCATCCGCGTGCCGCGCGTTCTTGATGTTGACCACCCCGCGGCGGGTAAAGACCTGCCCGGTCCGGCCAGAGCGCGACGGCAACACGCAATCCATCATATCGATGCCGCGCGCCACGGCGCCGACGATATCGTCGGGCTTGCCCACCCCCATCAGGTAGCGCGGCTTGTCCTGCGGCAGCATGTCCGGCGCGTAGTCAAGGCAGCCGAACATCGCTTCCTGCCCCTCGCCCACCGCAAGGCCACCCACCGCGTAGCCATCAAAGCCGATGTCGGTCAGCGCCTTGGCGCTTTCCTCGCGAAGGTCCTGTTCCAGCCCGCCCTGCATGATCCCGAACAGGGCATGACCGGGCCGGTCGCCAAACGCGTCCTTGGACCGCTCGGCCCAGCGCATCGACAGGCGCATCGACTCGGCAATGCGGTCGCGGTCCGCAGGCAACGCCGGGCATTCGTCGAAACACATCACGATATCGCTGCCCAAGAGCCGCTGGATCTCCATCGAGCGCTCTGGCGTCAGCTCGTGCCGGGAGCCGTCGATATGGCTTTTGAAGGTCACGCCCTTCTCGGTCAGCTTGCGAAGGCCCGCCAGCGACATCACCTGAAACCCGCCCGAGTCGGTCAGGATCGGACGCTGCCAGTTCATGAACTTATGAAGGCCACCCAGCCGGTCGATCCGCTCAGCCGTTGGACGCAGCATCAGGTGGTATGTATTGCCCAGCAGGATGTCAGCGCCGGTGGCGCGCACGCTTTCCGGCATCATCGCCTTGACCGTCGCAGCGGTGCCAACGGGCATGAAGGCAGGCGTACGAATGTCACCGCGCGGCGTCTGGATCACACCGGTGCGTGCTTTTCCGTCCTGCGCTTTCATTTCAAACTTGAAAAGCTCTGACATTTCGACTTCCTGCGTTAGTTCTGTCATCTGACGACCATAAGATTCCCCTAATGCCAAGGAGCCAAGCGCATGTCCACAGACGAGCACGCCGCAAAACTGACCCTCGGTTGGGAGGAATGGGTAAGCCTGCCGGGGCTTGGCCTGCCCGCAATGAAGGCCAAGGTCGACACCGGCGCCCGCACCTCTGCCTTGCATGCCACCGAAATCGAAACCTTCGGACCGGCTGCCGCCCCCAAGGTACGCTTTACCGTCCACCCCGTGCCAGGGCAGGAAGGGCTGCGGATCCCCTGCTCTGCCGATATTATCGACCGGCGTGAGGTGACCTCCTCCAATGGCGAAAGCGAAATGCGCTATGTCATCTCGACCGATCTGGTGGTCGATGGCCACAGCTGGCCCATCGAAGTCACCCTCACCGACCGCAGCGGCATGACAGTGCATATGCTGCTGGGCCGTCAGGCGCTGGGAGAGAACGTTGCCGTGGCGCCTTCGGAACGGTTCTGCCAGCCAGAGCTGGACTATGCCGTCTATGCCTCGAAACACATCCGCAAGGCCGCGCCGAACCGGGTGCTACGCATTGCTGTACTCAGCCGCGAGGATAATTTCTCCACCCGCCGACTGGTGGAAGAGGGCGAAAAACGAGGCCACACCGTCGAGGTCATCGACACCACACGCTGCTACATGGACATCAACGCGCTGGCGCCCGAAGTGCACTACGACGGCAAGCGTCTGCCGCGCTATGACGCGGTGATCCCACGCATCGGCGCCTCGATCACCCCATATGGCACCGCCGTGCTGCGCCAGTTCGAAACCCTTGGCACCTTTTGCGTCAACGGCAGCGCTGGCATCACCGCCAGTCGCGACAAGCTGCACGCCCATCAGGTACTGGCACGTCAGAAGATCGGCATGCCCGAAACCGCCTTTGCCGCCTCGCCCAAGGATACCAAGAACCTGATCGACATCGTCGGAGGTGCCCCCCTGATCGTGAAACTGCTGGAAAGCACGCAGGGTAAAGGCGTGGTGCTGGCCGAAACCAAGAAGGCCGCCGAATCCGTGATCACCGCCTTTCGCGGACTCAAGGCAAACTTCCTGGTGCAGCAATTCGTGAAAGAGGCCAATGGCGAGGATATCCGCTGTCTGGTGGTCGGTTCCAAAGTGGTCGCGGCGATGAAACGCTCGGGCGCCGAGGGCGACTTCCGCTCCAATCTACATCTTGGCGGCAGCGCAGTCTCGGTGCGGATCAGCAAGGAAGAACGCGCTACAGCCGTCAAGGCGGCCAAGGCATTCGGGCTCAACGTGGCCGGGGTGGATCTGCTGCGCTCGGAAACCGGGCCAAAGGTGCTGGAGGTCAATTCCTCGCCCGGGCTGGAAGGTATCGAACGGACCTCGAAGAAAAACATCGCCGGGCTGCTCTATGACGAGATCGAAGACCACGTGCGCCCCGCCCCCCTGCGGGTGCGCAAACAGGCGACGGCGCGCAAGTGACCTCACTGGCCGCGGCAGGGCTTGACCGCAGAGCCCTGCCGCCCGATCTTGGCTGCATACCTTTCAATCAGGATTTCCAGTTATGAGCGAAGATCAGATTACCGCCCTCTTGTCCGGCAGCCTGCTATACATTCTCGGGGCGATCTTCCTGATCGTCGTCATTCTCAAAGGCGTCCGTATCGTTCCGCAGTCGGAAAAATTTGTCGTCGAACGTTTTGGCCGCCTGAAGTCGGTGCTTGGCCCGGGCATCAATTTCATCGTGCCCTTTCTGGATGCGGTCCGTCACAAGGTGTCGATTCTTGAACGGCAACTGCCGAACGCCAGCCAGGATGCGATCACCCGCGACAACGTGCTGGTAGAAATCGACACTTCGGTATTCTACCGCATCCTGGAGCCGGAAAAGACAGTCTATCGTATCCGCGATGTCGACGGGGCAATCTCCACCACCGTCGCGGGTATCGTACGCGCCGAGATCGGCAAGATGGATCTTGATGAGGTGCAATCCAACCGCTCGCAGCTCATTGGCGAGATCAAGCGCAGCGTCGAAAGCGCGGTAGATGACTGGGGGATTGAAGTGACGCGCCGAGATCCTTGACGTGAATCTCGATCAGGCCACCCGCGATGCGATGCTGCAGCAGCTCAATGCCGAACGCGCGCGCCGGGCGCAGGTGACCGAGGCGGAAGGCAAGAAACGCGCGGTGGAACTCGCCGCCGATGCGGAACTGTATTCCGCCGAACAAACCGCCAAAGCCCGCCGCATTCAGGCTGATGCCGAAGCCTATGCGACCGGAGTGGTGGCCAAGGCGATTGCCGAAAACGGTCTGGAGGCGGCGCAGTATCAGGTGGCGCTGAAACAGGTGGAGGCGCTCAATACTCTTGGCGCAGGCACCGGCAGCCAGACCATCGTGGTCCCGGCGCAGGCGCTTGAGGCCTTTGGTGATGCCTTCAAGATGCTGAAAGGAAACAAGTAATGGCCGCTCCCTTCTGGGCACTCTGGTGGGTCTGGTGCGCTGCGGCGCTGGTACTTGGCATTCTGGAGGTGCTGGCGCCGGGCTTTGTCTTCCTCGGTTTTGCCATCGGCGCCCTTGGCGTCGGGGTACTGCTTCTTGCGATGGGCAGCGGCACCTTTGGCCTGCCTGTGCTGGTCTTCCTCTTTGCGGCGATATCGCTCATCGCCTGGCTTGTCCTGCGCCGCGCCTTTGCCCTGCCTCGCGGGCAGGTGAAGACCTTTGACACGGATATCAACGACTAGTCAAAAATCGCCTCTATCATCTGCACCAGCGCGCAACTTCCCTGCGGTCCAAGACTGGACGCCGCTTGCCCTGTTCCCTATATAAACGGTCGGATAACCAGTCAGGGACCGATATGACCAACGCTTCCGAACCTCTTGAAGGGGCGCCGCTGATCGCGCCGTCTTCTGTTTCCCACCCGCTTTACGATGCGGTGGCAGACGCATGCCGTAGCGTCTATGACCCTGAAATCCCGGTCAATATCTACGAGCTGGGCCTGATCTACACCATCGACATCAACGAAGAAAATGACGTCAAGATCATCATGACCCTGACCGCACCGGGCTGCCCGGTTGCTGGTGAGATGCCGGGCTGGATCGTCGATGCGATCTCGCCCGTACCCGGCGTTAAATCCGTCGATGTCGAACTGACCTGGGAGCCGCCCTGGGGCATGGAGATGATGTCGGACGAGGCGCGCCTGGAACTTGGGTTCATGTAATCCCTGCCCCGTGCATCATCACAATAGTTTCATGGGATCGCGGCGCGGGTGTTACCCGGCGCCGCGATTTTTGTTTCAAACCTGATTTTTTTCCGGAGAATCCCTTTGCGCCTTTCCCTTGCCCTGTCGGCCCTTACCCTGCCCGGCCTGCTCCTGTCGCTTGCCGCCACTTCTGCTGTCGCAGAAACCGCCCTGACCTATGGTCCGCGTCCGGCCTATCTGATCGACAAACTGCCCGCGGGCGCGCTGAAGGAGAGGCTGCAGTCCTGCGCCGCGCAGGTGCCGCAGCGCACGGAATTCTCCATCGGCCATCGCGGCGCACCGCTGCTCTTTCCCGAACACACCATCGAAAGCAATATGGCCGCCGCGCAGATGGGCGCCGGGATCCTTGAGTGCGATGTGACCTTTACCAAGGATTTGCAGCTGGTCTGCCGCCACGCCCAGAACGATCTTCACACCACCACCGATATCCTGACCAGCGATCTGGCCGACACCTGCATCACCCCCTTCACCCCCGCAGGCGGCGGCGCGGACGCCAAGGCCGAGTGCCGTACCTCGGAGATCACGCTGGAAGAGTTCCGCAGCCTGACTCCCAAGATGGACAGCCGTGACAAGACGGCGAAGACCGCAGAAGCCTATCAGGGCGGCGTCGCCCCATGGCGCAGCACGCTCTATGTGGATGGCGCGCGCAGCATGACCCATGCTGAATCCATCGCTCTGTTCCGCAGCCTAGGCACCAAGTTCACGCCCGAGCTGAAGGCCCCCGCGGTGCAGATGCCCTTCAACGGGTTCACGCAGGAAGACTACGCGCAGAAGCTGGTGGAAGAGTACAAATCCGCGAGCGTGCCAGCATCGGATGTCTGGCTGCAAAGTTTCGATCTCAGCGATGTCCTATATTGGATCGAGAACGAGCCGGAGTTCGGCGCGCAGGCGGTGTACCTCGACGACCGTTATTCCAAATCCGATGCCGATGAAGGCAAGGTGGATCCGTCCAACCCCGCGAGTTTCAAGCCGAGCATGCAGGAGCTGGCAGATATGGGGGTTAACTATATCGCACCGCCGATCTGGATGCTGCTGGCGCTGGAGGACGGGAAGATCGTGCCCTCCCCCTATGCCATCAAGGCGCGCGAGGCGGGGCTCAAGATCATCGCCTGGTCGATGGAGCGCTCTGGGCCGCTGACAAATGGCGGCGGTTGGTATTACCGGTCAGTGAAACCGGCAATCTCGGATGCCTCGGCCTATTATCAGGTGCTGGACGTTCTGGCGCAGGATGTGGGCGTCTCCGGTGTCTTTTCCGACTGGCCTGCAACGGTGACCTATTACGCCAACTGCATGGGACTGTAGACAAAAAACCGCCACCGCACAGGCACCTGTGCATCGCATCTGCCGCCGCCCCCTTGAGCCTGCCGCCGCAGGACCCTAGATTGAGGGTAACGCGCGAAATTGGAGACTTTCATGTTCGGTATCCCCGGCAAACAGGCTGTAACCATCACCCCGAAGGCTGCGGCGCAGATTTCAAAGCTGATGCAGAATGCGGGCCACGCGGGCCTGCGCATCGGCGTGAAAAAAGGCGGCTGCGCCGGCATGGAATACACCATGGAATACGTCGATGACGCCGATCCCAATGACGAGGTCGTGGAACAGGACGGCGCCCGGGTGATGATCGCGCCGATGGCACAGATGTTCCTGTTTGGCACCGAGATCGACTATGAAACCACGCTGCTGGAAAGCGGGTTCAAGTTCAACAACCCCAACGTCGCCGAGGCCTGCGGCTGCGGCGAGTCGATCAGCTTCAAGGATATGCCCGGCGCCTGAACTCAGACGACTGATCACCCTAGATTACGGCATTCATTGCATGGGGCGGCTTCGGTCGCCCTTTTGTGTTTCCAATGGCCACGCCAGCGGCGTCTTGCACAATTGCTCCCTCTGACGCGGGGTGCTACCACCACGCCACAGAACAACAAGGGAAGCGACACATGCGGCGGAAACTGGCGGCGGGAAACTGGAAAATGAACGGCACCGGGGCGGAGCTGGTCGAGCTTGCTGCGCTGGCTGAAGGCCATCCGGCGCCGGATGGCACCGACATCCTGATCTGCCCCCCCGCAACGCTGCTGTCGCGCGCGGCGGACACCACCCGCGGCGGACCGTTACAAATCGGTGGTCAGGACTGTCACGCCGCGACCTCGGGCGCGCATACCGGCGATCTGAGCGCTGCGATGCTGCTGGATGCAGGCGCGAGCGCGGTGATCCTGGGCCACTCTGAACGGCGCGCCGATCACGGTGAAACCGACGCCATCGTCCTTGCCAAGGCCGAAGCCGCCATGGCCGCCGGTCTGCTGGCCGTGGTCTGCCTTGGCGAGACGCTTGAAGAGCGCGAAGCCGGAGAAACCCTGTCGGTCGTCGGCACGCAGCTTGCCGGTTCGGTGCCCGAGGGCGCCAGCGGCGCCACACTGGTCGTCGCTTATGAACCGGTCTGGGCCATCGGCACCGGCAAGGTTCCAACGCTGGAGCAGATCGGCGAAGTGCACGATTTCCTGCGCGCCGAGCTGACCAACCGCTTTGGCGCCGAGACCGCCGAAGGCATTCGCCTGCTTTACGGGGGATCGGTGAAACCCGGCAATGCAGCCGAGATCTTCGCCGTGTCGAACGTGGACGGCGCCCTTGTTGGCGGCGCCAGCCTGACCGCCGCGGATTTCTCTCCGATCATCTCGGCTCTGGAGAACGCCTGACCAAGAGGCGCGGCCTCACACATCAATGACAAGCCCGGCTCTGACGCAGAGCTGGGCTTTTTTACGGCCTTTGCTTCAAGACCCGCAGACAAAAATGGCGCCCCGATCTCCCGGGGCGCCCTCACTCGTACCAACTCTTACACAACTCGGTACTCGTGAATCTCTAGTTCGTTATAATCTCCGGCCCCATCAGCGCGTTCGGGATCATCGTGCTGAGCCATGGGATATAGGTCACCATGATCAAGAAGACGAAGAGCACCGCCAGGAACGGCAGGGCCGCCCGGACCACCGCCATCATCGGCATGCCCGCAACCCCGGAAGTGACAAAGAGGTTCAGGCCAACCGGCGGGGTGATCATGCCGATCTCCATGTTGACCACCATGATGATGCCCAGATGGATCGGGTCGATGCCCAGCTCGATTGCGATCGGGAACACCAGCGGCGCAACGATCACCAACAGGCCCGACGGCTCCATGAACTGACCACCGATCAAGAGGATGATGTTCACCACGATCAGGAACATCACCGGACCAAAGCCTGCCGACAGCATGGCATTGGCGATATGCTGCGGCACCTGCTCGTCGGTTAGTACGTGTTTCAGGATCAGCGCGTTGGCGATCACGAACATCAGCGTCACGGTCAGCTTGCCCGCATCGAACAGAGCCCGTTTGGTGTCCTTGTGGAACCAGACCGATAGCAGCGCAAGTGGCGCCTGCAGGACGGTGCGGCGCGGGCGCACCTCGGTTCCCGCCAGCGGTCCCATGTCGCGATAGACAAAGGTTGCCACCAGGAAAGCATAGACGGATGCCACGGCGGCGGCTTCGGTCGGCGTGAAGATCGCGCCCTCCTTGTAAAGCCCCAGTTCAGGCGAATACCACGGATAGCCATAGATACCGACCATGATGATCACGATCAGGAACAGGCCCCAGAACGCCTCACGGAAGGAGGCGCCGACTTCGGCCCAGCCCGCCCAGTCGCCCTTGGGCATATCCTTGATCCGGGCGATGACGTAGATCGTCACCATCAGCATCACCCCGGCCAAAAGGCCCGGAATGATACCGGCAAGGAACATCCGGCCAACGGAGACATCGACCGATGCCGCATAGACCACCATCACGATGGAGGGCGGGATCAGGATGCCAAGCGTGCCGGCGTTGCAGATCACACCAGCCGCGAACTCCTTGGAATAGCCCGCTTGGCGCATTGCTGCGATCACGATGGAGCCGATGGCCACCACGGTCGCCGGAGAAGACCCGGACAGCGCCGCGAACATCATGCAGGCAAAGACGCCAGCGATGGCCAGACCGCCCTGAAAATGGCCGACGCAGGCAATCGAGAACCGGATGATCCGCTGCGCCACACCGCCGGTCGACATGAAGGTCGAGGCGAGAATGAAGAACGGGATGGCCAAGAGGGTGAAATGGCCTTCGAAGGCTTCGAACAATGTGCCGGCGACCGAGGCCAGCGAACTGTCGGAATAGACCAGCAGAAACAGGGTGGAGCTAAGGCCCAGAGAGACGGAGATCGGCACGCCGATCAGCATCAGGCCAACCACCATGGCAAAAAGCAGAACGACGTCCATCAGTTTTCTCCCCCCGTCTTTTCTCCGGTGGCGCGGGCGCGGGCCTCGTCCAGTTCGTCCTCAACCTCGTGGCTGGCCACCAGCCGGTCGGCCTCACCGCGCCAGATACGCAGGGCAGCCTGCACAAAGCGGATCACCAGCAGCAGCATCGACAGCGGCAGGATCAGATACGGCACCACCTTGGGCAGTTTTTCGTAGGAATCGCCGTAGTTGATCAGATCCTCCAGAAACCGGAAGATCCCCACCATCGGCACGTCCTGCACCTCGTAAAAGCTTTGGCTGCGGGCCTTCATGTCCAGCCCCGTCGGGAACCAGCGCCCCGAGGTCGGCGGCAGATCCGCGAACACCGCCCAGTAATCATAGGCACCTTTCAGCAACAGCAGCGAAAACAGCAGGCAGGCGCCAACCGCGATCAGCCCCACAACGCGGCGTGCAGGCGGCGCAAGCGTGTTGACGATGGCATCCACCCCCAAGTGCGCATGCGTCTTGACCGCGTAAGACGCCCCCAGCAGCACCAGCCAGGCAAAAAGGAACACCGTCAGCTCCAGCGCCCAGAGGATATTGGAGTTGAACACGAAACGCGCCACCACATTGGCAAAGGTGATCACTGTCATCAGCCCCAACAGCAGCGCGATCAGCGTTTCTTCCAGCGTATTGATGACCCCGGCCGGGCCGGTTCTTGCCCCCGACATGCCAGTCTCCCCTGCTATGTTGATAAAATGGTGCAGGCGGCGGATCCCCACGCCGCCTGCGAAGCGGGGCGCAGCACACATCCTTGGATGGCGCGCCCCGGGGTGCGGCTATCAGAAGCCTGCGTTGATCGCCTGTGCGGCGTCGATCTTGTCCTGCCCCACGTCACCGGCGAACTGCGCCCAGACGGGTTTCATGGTGTCGACCCAGGACTGGCGCTGCTCGGCCGAGAGCTGACGCACGGTGCCACCGGCATCAATGATCGCCTGCTTGGCTGCTGCGTTGACCTTGGCCGATTCAGAGTTCCGCGCTTCGGTCACTTCCGACAGGATGGTCAGGAACTGGTCGCGTACTTCCGGCTCCAGGCTGTCCAGCCAGTCCACCGAGGTCACCACCAGATAGTCGATGATGCCGTGGTTGGTTTCGGTGATCCCGTCCTGCACTTCGAAGAACTTCTTGCCGTAGATGTTGGACCACGTGTTTTCCTGACCATCGACAACACCCTGCTGCAGAGCGCCGTAGACTTCGGAGAAGGCCATTTTCTGCGGGCTGCCACCGATCGCTTCCATCTGCGCCACCAGCACGTCCGAGGACTGCACGCGGAACTTCAGGCCATTGGCGTCGGTCGGTTCGACCAGCGGTTTGTTGGCCGACATCTGCTTCATGCCATTGTGCCAGTAAGCCAGGCCCTGCAGGCCGCGGCGCTGCATCGAATCCAGCATCGCCTGACCGTTGTCGGACGCCTGGAAGGCGTCAACCGCATCGATGTTCTTGAACATGAACGGCAGGTCGAACAGGCGGAACTGTTTGGTGAATTTTTCGAACTTGGACAGCGACGGCGCGGCCAGCTGCACGTCGCCCTGCAGCATCGCTTCGAGCACCTTGTTGTCATTGTAGAGGGTCGAGTTCGGATAGACCTCAAGGCACATGGTGCCGTTCATCTCTTCGTTGACACGCTTTTCCAGCAGCGTCGCGGCAATCCCCTTGGGGTGCTTGTCGGTGTTGGTGACGTGGCTGAACTTGACGACGATCTCGCCTTCGTCACAGGCCGCCTGAACGGCGCCAGCGGATACGGTCATCGCCAGAGCGGCGGCGGTAGCAGTCAGGAACTTCATAATAGTCCTCCCAGATTTCTCTCCATAGCCTGTGCGCAATGCACAAGCCCCGTGGGAAGGATCGCGAATCGCACTGCCCCGCTCAAGAATTGAGTCGCGATTCGGCTGATTTTGATTTTTTTATAAATTTTTCAGACAGATGCATGGCGCCCAGTTCTCGGGCGCAGGCGCCTAAATTGTAGGCTGTGCGAAAACCCGCACAGGGATCAGCGCGAGGTGTGCGGATTTCCGCACAGCCGTTAACCAATCTTTTCAACCACTGGAATCACGCATCTGAGGCGCGGCGATAGTCCTCGGGGCGGATGCCATATCGGGCCAGTTTGTCGTAAAAGGTCTTGCGCGGCAGCTTCAGCGCCGCCGCCGCCGCCGAAGCGCGCCCGTTCTGGCGCCCCAGCGCCGCGATCAGCAAGGACCGCTCAACTTGCGCCATCTGTTCCGCCAGCCCCAGACCAGAGCCGACCGAGACTTCCTCGGGCATACCAAGCACGAACCGCATGGCCGCCGACATCAGCGAGCGGGCATTGCCAGGCCAGTCCTGCGCCATCAGCATCGCCAGATGCTCCTGGCTGATCTCGGGCGCCGCGATGCCCGCCTGCTCGGCCGATTGGGCCACGTAGTGACGGAACAGAACCGGGATGTCCTCGGGCCGTTCAGCCAGCGATGGAATGCGCACCCGCATGCCATCCAGGCGATAAAACAGGTCAGCATTGAAGGCGCCGCTGGTGGCCAGCTGCGCCAGATCGCTGGTGGTCCCTGCGATCACCCGGGCGGCGACGCCCTGCTCCAGCCGTTCCAGAACCGCATATTGCACCGCGTCGGCCATGGCCGGGATTTCATCCAGAAACAACGACCCGCCCGCTGCATCCTGGCACAGCGTATCAAAGGCTTCGATGGTCATACCGGCGGCGGGTCGCTTCACAAAGGCGCCCTGCGCCCGCGGCGACATCAGGTGGATGACTTCGGCGACCTTGGAAACGCCACTGCCCGCCGGACCTGTCACCAGAACCTCGGCTCCGGTGGGCGCCACTGCGCGCACCCGCGTCCTGAGCTGCTCTGCCTGCGGGGAGGTGCCGAAAAGCATCCGCGCCGCCGGATCGCCCGCCTCCAGCTGGCGCTTCAGGCGTCTGTTATCCAGCACCAGTGCCCGGGTCTTGCGCGCCCGCTCCAGCACCGAAAGAAGATCCCCCGGGGCGCAGGGTTTTTCCAGAAAATCAAAGGCGCCCTCCGACATCGCCCGCACCGCCATCGGAATGTCGCCTTCGCCGGTCAGCAGGATAACCGGCAGTTCGGCGTCGATCTCATGCGCATAGGTCAAAAGATGAAACCCGTCCCGCCCCGGCATGCGAATGTCCGACAGGATCACGCCATCGAATTCGGGAGTGATCAGATCCTTGGCCGCCACGAAAGAGCCAGCTGTCACCGCCTCCAGGTCGTTCAGCTCAAGCGTCTGCGACAGCGCCTCGCGCACCGCCGCGTCATCATCCACGAGCAACACCCGCCGGGTCATGCAGCTTCTTCCTCGCTCCAGGGGTCAAGTTCGACGGTAAAGACCGCACCATCGCTGCTGTTGCATCCGCGGATGTGGCCGCCGAAACTTTGCACCAACCCGTAAGAGATCGACAGCCCAAGGCCAAGCCCCTCGGCGCTGCCCACCGCCTTGGTAGAATAGAAGGGTTCGAACATCTTTTCCGGCTCCTTGATGCCCGGGCCGATGTCACGGACATGAACGCGCAGCCGCGCGCCAGTTTGCTGTGACGGCCATTCCAGCGCGATGCGGATCGCCCGCTGCTGCTGTTCCATCATCGCGTCGGCGGCATTGTTGATCAGGTTGACGAAAACCTGCGTCAGCCGCACCTCGCCGCCCCAGGCGTAGACCGGACCGGATGGCGCTGCCCAATGGAGCGCCACATGGTCCGTTTCCAGCCGCGCCGTGGTCAGTTCCACCGCCGCATTGATCACCTGCACCAGATCAACCCGCGCCATCGGTTCGCTTTCGTTGCGGGCAAAGGCCCGCAGGTTCTTGATGATCCGCGCCATGCGTTCGGCCATGCTGGAAATCCGGGTCAGGTTTTCCGCCGCGCGCTCGGGCTTTTCCCGTTCCAGAAAGGCGGCGCCGTTTTCGGCATATTGCTGAATGGCCATCAGCGGCTGGTTCAGCTCGTGACTGATGCCCGCAGACATCTGCCCCAGCGCCGAGAGTTTCCCGGCCTGAACCAGATCTTCCTGCGCCTGTTTCAGCGCCGCTTCGGCCTCTTGTCGTTCATGGACCTCGCGGCGCAGCTGAGTGTTGATCACCTGCAGGGCCTGGGTGCGGGCCTCGACCCGGGTTTCAAGAATGACATTGGCCCGGGCCAGCGTTCGGCGCCGCTCGGTCGCCAAAAACAGCAGTGTGCCGAAGGCAAGACACACCGCCGTCAGAGCGGCCGCCTGCAAGGCAGCGATACGCCGCGCCGGGGCGACATCCACCAGGATCTCTCCACGCATACCGATGACCGGCAGGTCCACCGTCAGGTGCAGCGCCTGCTGCGGCAGGTAGGAGCTGCCGGACATCTGCCAGACCTCGTGCCCGCCATGGTTTTCCACCGCGAAGGAAACCGGATCGCCTCCCTCGGCCGCGCTGCCAGGCAGCCGTTCAGCCCGTCGCCAGAACAGCAATTCCGGCCGGTTGGAAATAAACACCTCTTCGTTGCGGTTGGTGAAGAAGACCGCAGGCAAGGAGCCGCGCCAGGTCTGCTCCACATCCTCTACATCGGCCACCACCACCAGCGCCCCCAACACACCGCCGCCGGGTGCGAAACTGGGTGCGGCATAGAAATAGGCCCGCCGCCCCTCGGGCAGCAGCACCGCGTGACCGGTGCCAAGCGCGCCCTGCATGGCACGTTTGAAGTAGGGTTGATCGGCCACCGAGCCTCCGGCGACCCCTTCGGCAAAGGCCAGAACCCGCCCCGAACGGTCTGCATAGAACACGTCGAGCGCCGCCGTCTTGTCCGCCACCTCGCGCAGACGCCGTGCCGCCTCTTGCTGCCCCGCCGCCGTATCCAGCCCGTCCAGCACCGGATGATCCGCCGTCAGAACAGCCAGTTCCTGATAGATCTGCAACTGCGTGCTGACCCGGTCCGACGCCAAAGCCAGATCCGCCGCGCTGCGCTCCGCCAGCGAGTCCAGCGCCTGCCGGTACCCATAGATCCAGACCGCAGCCGCCAGCCCTGCGACTGCACATGCAAATCCCAGCAATAGGCCCCAGCGCTGCCACATGGTTTGTTTGATCATTGATACTGCCTCATGCAGGCCAGACTATGAAACTCACCTTGCATTGACCAGCCGCCATGGCAAAAGTCGCCGCATGAAAACACTGCATCAGCCTCCGACCGATCCGGCCTTTGTGCAAGATCCCTATCCGTTCTACGCCAAAGCCCGCGACGCGGGCGCCCTGCACTATTGGCAGGACTACGACATGGTGGCAGCCTTTCGCAAATCGGCCGTTCACATGCTGCTGCGGGACCGCCGCTTCGGGCGGGAAATCCCCGCGGAGATGGCCGCGCCCGGCCCGGCCCATCTGGCGCCGTTTCTGGCTGTCGAGGCCCATTCGCTGCTGGACGCCGAGCCGCCGCGCCACACCCGCCTGCGCAAACTGGTGATGCGGGCCTTCACCTCGCGCGCGATTACCGCGCTCGAGGCGGATATCGCCCAGCTGTGCCATGATCTGATCGATGCCTTTCCGGACCAGCCCTTTGATCTGTTGCAGGCTTATTGCACGCAGGTTCCGATCGTGACCATCTGCCGCCTGCTCGGCGTACCCGAGGAGATGGCGCCGCAGCTTCTGGATTGGTCGCACCGGATGGTGGCCATGTATCAGGCCGGGCGCACGGAAGAGACCGAGCATTCCGCAGCCGAGGCATCTGCCGCCTTTTCCGATTATCTGCGCAGCTATATCGATCAACGCCGCAGCGATCCGCAGGATGATCTGATCACCCGCCTGATTGCCGCCGAGGAGGCCGGGGACAGCCTGACCACGGATGAGCTGATCGGCACCTGCATCCTGCTGCTGAACGCGGGGCACGAAGCAACAGTGCACGCCCTTGGCAACGGGGTGAAGACGATGCTGGAACAGGGCTGGGATCCGGCCTGGCTGACAGAGGACGGGATCGACCAACTGGTCGAGGAAATCCTGCGCTATGATCCGCCGCTGCATATGTTCACCCGCTATGCATATGAAGAGGCCGAGGTCTTCGGCCATACCTTCCAGCGCGGCGATCAGGTGGCGCTGCTTCTGGGCGCGGCCAACCGCGACCCGGCAGTGCTTGATGATCCAGAGGTCTTTAACCCCAGCCGCCCGGCCAAGACCAACACGTCCTTTGGGGGCGGACTGCATTTCTGCGTCGGCGCGCCGCTGGCACGGCTGGAAATGCGCATCGCGCTGCCCATCCTGTTCCAGCGCTGCCCCGATCTGCGTCTGGCAGAAAAACCCGAGTATTCAGACAGCTACCATTTTCATGGCCTCACCCGGCTGATGGTGAGCCGCTAATGGTCGGCGCCACCCGGCGCCGCCCTCCACTTCCCCTACTCCGCTGGCTCCAGCGGCAGCAGCGTGGTCGATTTGATTTCCTCCATCGACAAGAGCGCGGTCACATTGTGCACCCGCACCTCTGAAATCAGCGCCTGATAGAATTTGTCATAGGCCCGCGCGTTCTTCACCCGCACCTTCAGGATGTAATCGATATCCCCGGCCAGCCGGTGCGCCTCCTGCACCTCGGGGCGGTCGCGCAGCGCCTGCAAGAAGGATGCCTGCCACTCCGCCTCGTGCTCAGAAGTGCGGATCAGCACAAAGAAACAAGCCTCGAACCCCAGCGCCTCGGCGTCCAGGATCACGGTCTGGCGACCAATCACCCCGGCCTCGCGCAGCTTGCGGATGCGATTCCAGACCGGGGTCTTTGAGCTGCCCACCTGCTTGGCGATTTCATCCAGCGACTGGCTAGCATCGCGTTGCAGCTCCGCCAGGATTTTCCGATCCGTGGCATCAATCCGCACTGTCATTCCAATTTTCCCTCTGCATCGAAACCTTGGTCACCAAGCCCCGAACCGCGTGGAACAAGTGTCCTTATTTGGGCGGATGCATGGCGCTTAAATGGGAATATTTCCTATATTGAGGGTCAAGTCAAACACCAGAAATGAGGCGCCACATGTCCAGTTTTGCCCCGATCATTCCCTCTGCCAGCCTTGAGCGCGCAGATGGCATGTGCTGCCCCGCGCCGGGTCAGGTTGCCTTTGCCGGCTCTGGTCCGGGCGATCCCGATCTGCTGACTCTGAAGGTGCTGAAAGCGATGCAGTCCGCGGATGTGATCCTGTTCGACCGTCTGGTCAGCCCCGAGATCATGGCCCTTGCCGCCCCCGGTATCGCGCTGGAAGACGTCGGCAAGGAAGGCTTTGGCCCCTCCATGTCGCAAGAGGAGATCTGTGACCGTCTGGTGGCCCATGCCCGTGCGGGCCGCAAGGTGCTGCGGCTCAAATCCGGCGATCCCACCGTCTTTGGCCGCCTCGACGAAGAGCTGTCCGCCTGCGACGCTGCCGGGATCGGCTATCAGATCCTGCCCGGCATCACCGCCGCCTCTGCTGCTGTCGCCGCGATCGGTCAGAGCCTGACGCAACGCGGGCGCAATTCCTCGGTGCGGTTCCTCACCGGGCACGACATGCGCGGTTTTGCCGATCACGACTGGGCCGCCTTGGCGCGCCCCGGTGAAGTGGCTGCCATCTACATGGGCAAGAAGTCCGCGCGTTTCGTGCAGGGCCGTTTGATCATGCACGGCGCGGACCGGGCCACGCCGGTGACCATCGTCGAACATGCCTCCCGCGCCAACCAGCGCGTTCTGGAAACAACGCTGGACCGGCTGCCTGCCGATCTGGCTGCGGCAGGTCTGTCCGGCCCGGCCCTTACCTTCCTCGGGCTGGCGCCGCGTCAAAGCCTCGCCGCCCTGCCCGACCTCGCCTCTGACCTTACCTCCGATCTGAATATGGAGCTCGCCTGATGCCCCGTCCCTTTACGCCCAAAGTGATCACCGCGAATGACCTCCTTGAGGGCGACGTGATCTATTACACCGCCAAGGACAGCTGGAGCCGCTCGCTGAGCGAGGCCGAGCTGATCACCGACGAGGCCGAGGCGCAGCTGCGCCTGCTGGCCGCCGAACGCGATGCTCTCAACGTTGTCGGCATCTATCTGACCGATGCCAAACCCGGCACGGATGGCCCCGAACCTGTCCACTTCCGCGAAGAATTCCGCCGCACCGGTCCCTCGAACTACGCCCATGGCAAACAGGAGGCTCTCTCCAATGTATAAGTATAACGACTTTGACGCCGCTTTTCTGGCTGAACGCAACGCCCAGTTCCGTGCCCAGGTAGAGCGCCGCATCGACGGCAGCCTGACCGAGGACGAGTTCAAACCCCTGCGCCTGATGAACGGGCTGTATCTGCAGCTGCACGCCTATATGCTTCGGGTCGCGATTCCCTATGGCACGCTCAGCAGCGCCCAGATGCGCCAGCTCGCGCTATTGGCCGAAAAGTGGGACAAGGGTTATGGCCATTTCACCACCCGTCAGAACATCCAGTACAACTGGCCGACCCTGAAGGACGTGCCGGACATGCTGGACGCGCTGGCCGAAGTGGGCCTGCACGCGATCCAGACCTCAGGCAACACCGTGCGCAACGTGACCTCGGATCACTTTGCCGCCGCCGCCAAGGGTGAACTGGAAGATCCGCGCCCCTATGCCGAGTTGATCCGTCAATGGTCCACCGACCACCCGGAATTCCAGTTCCTGGGGCGCAAGTTCAAGATCGCGGTGACTGGCGCCGAAGAGGACCGCGCCGTGACCCGCGCCCATGACATCGGGTTGCGCATGGTCTCCCGCGAAGGCGAGACCGGGTTCGAGGTGATCGTGGGCGGCGGCCTTGGCCGTACGCCAATGATCGGCAAGGTGCTGCGGGAGTTCCTGCCCAAGGCGGACCTGCTGCCTTATCTTGAGGCGGTGCTGAGCGTCTACAACCTGCTGGGTCGGCGCGACAACAAGTACAAGGCCCGGATCAAGATCACCGTGCAGGAAAACGGCATCGACAAGATCCGTGCCCTGGTCGAAGAGCGCTTTATCGAGCGCCGCGCCCAGTTCAACGGCGCCGATCAGGAGCTGCTGGAAGAGATCAAGGCGCATTTCACGCCCCCCGCCCTGCGCAGCGGCGACACTGCGGCCTATGATGGGGCCTATGACAACGATCCGGTGTTCCGCGCCTGGGCCGACACCAACCTGTCGGCGCACCGCAACGAAGACCACGCCATCGTCACCATCTCGGTCAAGGCGCATGGCGCCACCCCCGGCGATGCCACCGCCGAGCAAATGCGCGTGATGGCGGATCTGGCGCAGGAATTCGGCTATGACGAGCTGCGCATCAGCCACCAGCAGAACGTGATCCTGCCGCATGTCCTGAAATCGGACCTGCCCGCGATCCACGCCCGCCTGAAAGAGGTCGGCCTTGCGACCGCCAACATTGGCCTGATCTCGGATATCATCGCCTGCCCCGGCATGGACTATTGCGCCCTGGCCACCGCCCGCTCGATCCCGGTTGCGCAGGATATCGCAACCCGGTTCGAAGAGCTGAAGCGGGAGCACGACGTGGGCCACCTGCAGATCAAGATCTCGGGCTGCATCAATGCCTGCGGCCACCACCACGTCGGCCATATCGGCATTCTGGGTCTGGATCGCGCCGGGGTAGAGAACTACCAGATCACCCTTGGCGGTGATGCCACTGAAACGGCGGCCATCGGCACACGCACCGGCCCCGGTTTCGCCTATGACGAGATCGTTCCGGCGGTCGAGCGTCTGATCGGCGCCTATCTGGAACTGCGGACCGATGAAGGCGAGACCTTCATCGAGACCTACCGCCGCGTCGGAATGGAACCGTTCAAAGCCGTGCTTTATCCCGAAGCCCGCAAAAAGGTGGCCTAGAGCGATGCTGAAGCTCGCAGAGAGCAGCCCCAATGGGGCTGCACCGGACACCGCCCTGGCGGAAAAGGTGGAGATGCTGAATGCCCGCTACCGGCATCATTCAGCCACCGCCGTGATGCAGGGCGCCCTGCAGGATGCCGGGCAGATCGCCCTGGTTTCCAGCTTTGGCGCGGAATCGGTTGTGCTGCTGCATATGGCGGCGGTGATCGATCCCGCCGTGCCGGTGCTGTTCGTGGATACCGAGCTGCTGTTCACCGAAACGCTGGTCTATCAGCAGGAGGTGAGCGAGCGCCTTGGCCTGCGCAACGTGCAGGTCATCCGCGCCGAGGATATCGCCGAAAAGGACCCCTATGGCGCCTTGCGGTTCTCGGACACCGACGCCTGCTGCCACCTGCGCAAGACCGTGCCGCTGCAAGACGCACTGTCGGGCTATGACGGCTGGATCACCGGACGCAAACGGTTCCAGTCCGGCAGCCGCGCCGCGCTCGACTTTTTCGAGGTCGAGGACGGCACCGGACGCATCAAGGTGAACCCGCTGGCCCATTGGGCGCCCGAGGACGTGCGCGCCTACATGGAAGAAAACCGCCTGCCGCGCCATCCGCTGGTGGCGCAGGGCTACCCGTCGATCGGTTGCGCCCCCTGCACCTCGAAGGTGGCAGAAGGTGAAGACCCCCGCGCCGGACGCTGGCGCGATCAGAACAAGGAAGAATGCGGCATCCACATCGTGGATGGCAAACTCACCCGCAAAGGAGCTGACCCCAAATGACTGTAATTGTGACCGACACCGGATTTGGCCCCGACAGCTGGCAGGCCGGCTACGAAGGTGAAGACGCGCTGGACCTGCAGCCCGATGCGGATCTGTCCCCCCTGTCGAACCGCATCCCCGGCTGCGAGATGATCCGTATTCATTTCCCCAGCTTTGCCGACGGGCGCGGGTTCACCCTGGCGCGGCAATTGCGGCAGATGGGTTATACCGGGCGGCTCCGGGCCTATGGTCACGTGCTGGCGGATCAATACGCCATGGCGCGGCGCAGCGGCTTTGACGAGGTCGAGATCGATGATGATCTGGCCGCCCGTCAGCCCGAGGATCAGTGGCTGGCCCGGGCAAACTGGCAGGCGCACGACTATCAGGCACGTCTGGGACGCGGCCGGGCCGCCCGCTGAGACGGGCCTGATCTCGCGTCAGACACCCCCACAAACCGTAATTCGGGAAAAACAAAGCTTTTCCTGACCTGAATCAACGATTAATCAGAGGTGCCGGTCTACCAGACCGGCAGTGAAACCGATGAACGAGATGACCGCCGTGACCGACACTGCCTCCGAAGCCAAGCCCGCCAAGGCGACCCCGACCCTGCCGGACGCCCAGACCGTGACCGCGGTCAAGCACTGGACAGACCGCCTGTTTTCCTTCCGGGTATCGCGGCCTGCGTCGCTGCGCTTCCGCTCGGGCGAGTTCGTGATGATCGGCCTGATGGGCGACCCCGATCCCAAGACCGGCAAGCAAAAGCCACTGCTGCGTGCCTATTCGATCGCCTCGCCCTCATGGGACGAAGAGCTGGAGTTCTACTCGATCAAGGTGCAGGACGGTCCGCTGACCTCGAAACTGCAGCACATCAAAGAAGGCGATCAGATCATCCTGCGGCCCAAGCCCGTCGGCACCCTGGTGCATGACGCGCTGCTGCCCGGCAAACGCATCTGGTTCTTCGCCACTGGCACCGGCTTTGCGCCCTTCGCCTCGCTGCTGCGCGAGCCGCAGACCTACGAGGATTACGACGAGGTTATCATCACCCACACCTGCCGCACCGCAGGCGAGTTGACCTATGGCCGGGAACTGATCGAAAGCCTGAAGGACGACGAGCTGCTCAATGAGGTGATCGGTGAGGGCTTCTGGAAGAAGATTAAATACTACCCCACCACCACCCGCGAAGAGAGCGCCAAGATGGGCCGGATCACCGACATGATCAACTCGGGCGAGGCCTACAAGGATCTGGGCGTTGAGCCACTCAACCCCGAGAGCGACCGGGCGATGATCTGCGGCAACCTGGCCTTCAACCTGGAACTGAAGGACATGTTGGAAGCGGCGGGCCTTGAAGAAGGCGCCAATTCCAAGCCCGCGCAATATGTAGTGGAAAAAGCCTTCCTCGACTAAGCCAGCACGCCTGATGCAAGCCGCCAATGGCCAGATACAAAAAGGCCGCGCCACCCTGATACGGGCGGCGCGGCTTTTCTTTTGAAACAGCGGGTTACCCCGCACCTGTGACGGGCCGCAGAGGTTACAGGTTCAGCGCGGCCTTTACCTGATCCAGCGCCGCCTTCAGCATCGCCGGGCTGTCCTTTGCCGCATCCAGCGCCGAGGTCAGAACGGTTTTCTGGGTCTGTGACAGATCCGAGTCGGCGATCATCGTGGTGACCGTTTCGTAATCAAAGCCTTCCAGCGTCAGCGCCTCTGACATAGCCTGATCGGCAGCCTGTTCCGCTGCGGGATCAGCGGCACTCCCCGCCGTGTCTGTCACAGCTTGCGTTGCGCTTTCTACAGCCTCACGGACAGCCTCATCCGCCTGCTGAGCGACGCCCTCTGCCGCATCCGCTGCCGCTCCGGCTGCTGTCTCTGCCGTCTCTTTGGCGCTGTCCAAGGCAGCCTCTGCCTCGGCGGCGGCCCCTTCGACGGTCTCCTCGACCGCGCGCTCGACCGCTTCGGCGGCCTCTTCCATCTGCTCTGCCGTGGTTTTCGGCGCTTCGCTCTCGCTGGTCTCCTCGACCACCGGTGCAGGTTCTGCCTCAGGTGCAGGCTCTGTCACGGCTGCGGGGGCGTCCGTGTTGGTCGGCGCGTTGCTGATCGCGCTGTCTTCGGTCTGGACGGAAAAGGCATAGTAGGCGCCTATCGCCACCACCCCGGCTGCTACGGCAACAATAACCGGTTTCATGATGTCTCTCCTTTGTTGTGGCCGGGGCCTGCATCGCAGCAGGGGCTCCGGCGCGTGTTCTTGCGACATTCGATACCGGCTAGCTGACGTTCCGCAGCCCCCGCCACAAGGGGCAAAAATCGCCGGACGCGTCATCGGCCAGCCGCCGCCGACAGGATCCCGGCGGATTGGCGGGGCTTTGCCGGCACCCAGGCCGGGAGCGCTTTCCCCCTGACGACCGCCCCTCCGAATCGATGCAGACCAGGCCGGGCTGG
The DNA here is from genome assembly GCF_041008775.1 of Pseudophaeobacter sp. C1-32P7. NCBI lineage: Bacteria > Pseudomonadati > Pseudomonadota > Alphaproteobacteria > Rhodobacterales > Roseobacteraceae > Pseudophaeobacter > Pseudophaeobacter sp. C1-32P7. Next base: position 556,578 of record NZ_JAXGFR010000001.1, read on the forward strand.
CTGCCGCCCTGCCCGCCGGGCGCCGGTGCCTACCTGCCCGCAGGCCCGACTGCGGGAGGCTTGCGCCCATTCTGCAATGACAATCGCCTTTTTTCACGGGCGCCCGCATCGGTTCCCGCTTGAAAGACGCTGCGCCCCGGTTTAGATTTCATGCTCGAAAATCGGCAACCATCAAAGGATTGAACCCATAGCCCGCAGACCTCATAACGCGCCGCCGCCTCGTGATACCGGCCCGCGCACGAACGAAAAAATCCGCGCCCCCGAAATCCGCCTGATTGGCGCCGAAGGGGAGAACGTTGGCGTTGTCCATCCGGCCAAGGCGATGGAGATGGCAGCGGAAGCGGGTCTGGACCTTGTGGAGATCTCGCCGAACGCCAATCCGCCGGTCTGCAAGATCATGGACTTCGGCAAGTTCAAATACGAGCAACAGAAACGCGAAAGCGAAGCCCGTAAAAAGCAGAAGATCATCGAGGTCAAAGAGGTCAAGTTCCGCCCGAACACGGACACCAATGACTACAGCGTAAAAATGCGCAACGTTTTCAAATTCCTCGAAAACGGTGACAAGGTGAAGATCACCCTGCGTTTCCGCGGGCGCGAGATGGCGCACCAGAACCTCGGCCGTGAGTTGCTGGAGCGTGTGGCCGAAGACGTCAAAGATATCGGCAAGATCGAAAACATGCCGAAGATGGAAGGCCGTCAGATGATCATGATGATCGGCCCGCTGCCGCAGAAATGATCCTGCGGCCCTGACGGAGCGGCCCGATCTGGGCTGAATTCCGCCTTTCTATTCCGCCCCCGGTGCTTGACTGCGCCGGGGGCGTTGTCATTGTCGCCCCTGATAAACAGCCATGCGATCAGGACGAGCCGATATGTGGGAAGAACGATTTGCAAACTCCGATGACTATGTGTTCGGGACCGAACCAGCCCGGTTCCTGACCGAACATGCCGCCTATCTGACGCCGGGCCAGACGGCCCTGTCGGTGGCCGATGGCGAGGGGCGCAATTCCGTCTACATGGCGCAGCGGGGGCTTGAGACGACCGCCTATGAGTTCGCCCCCACCGCCATTGCCCGCGCCCGTGCTCTGGCGGCAGAGCGTGGCGTTAAGGTGGATTTCCAAAACGTTGATATCCTCACCCATGATTGGCCTGAGGATGCCTATGATCTGGTGGTCGGCATTTTCATCCAGTTCGTCGGCCCCAAGGATCGCAAGGTGCAATTCGAAGGCATGAAACGCAGCCTGAAACCCGGCGGTGTGCTGCTGCTGCATGGCTATACGCCGAAACAGCTTGAGTTCGGCACCGGCGGGCCGCCCTTTGCCGAGAACATGTACACCGAGGATCAGTTGGCCGCTGATTTCGTAGGCTGGGACATCCTGGAGAACCGCGCCTATGAGCGGGAGGTGCAGGAGGGACGCGGCCACAGCGGCATGTCCGCCCTCATCGATTTCGTGGCGCGCAAACCCGCCTGACCACAGGTACCCGCATGAAAAAGGGCCCCGCAGTGCTGCGAGGCCCCATTGCTGTTCTGTCCCAGTGGCTCAGCCTGCGGCGGCGGCCACGGCGCGTTTGGTCAGGACACCGACAAGATGGGCACGGTATTCCTTGGTGCCGTGGATATCGCCCATCATGTTGGCCGGGTTAATGCGCAGATCCGTCAGAGCGTCGGGGCGGAATTCCTTGCCCAGCGCCTGCTCGGCTTCGCTCCAGCGGAATACGCCCTCTTCGGACGCGCCGGTGACGGCAACCCGCACCCCGTCCGCGTATTTGGCCACGAAAACCCCCACCAGGGCAAAGCGCGAGGCAGGCTGCACGAACTTCTGATAGTTCGCGACCTCCGGCACCGGGAACCGCACGCCGGTGATGATCTCACCCTCTTCCAACGCGGTGGTAAAAAGACCGTCGAAATAATCATCCGCCGCGATTTCGCGGGCATTGGTGATCACGGTTGCGCCGCTGCCCAGAACCGCTGCCGGATAGCAGGCCGCCGGATCGTTATTGGCAAGCGAGCCGCCGATGGTGCCCCGGTTGCGCACGGCGGGATCGCCAATATGGCTGGCCAGCTCGGCCAGCGCGGGATAATGCGCTGCGGCCTCGGACGCGACTGTGGCATGGGTGGTGGCGCCGCCGATTGCCAGGCTGCCATCATCTTCGCGGCAGACGCCCTGCATTTCACCAATCCCGGCAAGCGAGACCAGTTTCGACGGCATCGCCAGCCGCTGTTTCATGGTCGGCAGCAGGGTCTGGCCACCGCCCAGCGCCTGCGCGTCTTCCTCTGCCAGCGCGGCAACCGCGTCGGCAATGGAGGCAGGCTTCTCAAACTCGAAATTATACATTCCGCTTTCCTTCCCAAAGAATGCCGGGGGATCACCCCCCTTGTTCTTTTTGTTCAAATCTCCCATGGGCGCAGGGACCTGGCACATCTGCCCGGCCCCTGCCCCGGTGTTAACTGTTCATCGCAGCCCAGACGCGGCCGGGGCTGAGTGGCATGTCGATATGCGTCACATCTTTACCCGCTGCCTGCAGCGCGTCCACCACTGCATTCACAACCGCCGGCGGCGATCCGATGGCACCGGCCTCACCGCAGCCCTTCACCCCAAGGGGGTTATGGGTACAGGGCGTCTGGCAGGAATGGTCCACCTGATAGAAGGGCAGATCATCGGCGCGCGGCATGGCGTAATCCATGTAGGAGGCGGACAGGAGCTGACCGTTCTCGTCATAGACGCAGCCTTCGAGCAGCGCCTGACCGATGCCCTGCCCGATACCGCCATGCACCTGACCATCGACGATCATCGGGTTGACGATATTGCCAAAGTCATCCGCCGCCGCGAAACGTTCGATGGTGACCTTGCCGGTCTCAGGATCGACCTCCACTTCGCAGGCATAGGCGCCCGAAGGATAGGTGAAGTTCGCCGGATCGTAAAAGGCGGTCTCTTCCAGCCCCGGCTCCATATCCTCAAGCGGGTAGTTGTGCGGCACATAGGCCGCCAGCGTGACATCGCCCCAGGCGAGGGATTTATCCGTGCCCGCAACCGAGAACTGACCGTCCTTCAGCTCGATATCCGCATCGGAGGCTTCCAGGATGTGGGCGGCGATCTTCTTCGCCTTGGCGATGATCTTTTCCGTCGCCCGAACCATGGCAGAGCCACCCACGGCGAGGGAGCGCGAGCCATAGGTGCCCATGCCCATCGGCGTGTTGGCAGTGTCGCCGTGCACGATCTCGACCATGCTTTCGTCGATGCCGATCATATCCGCAATCACCTGCGGGAAGGAGGTTTCATGCCCCTGCCCGTGGCTGTGGCTGCCGGTCATCACCACCAGACCGCCGGTCGCATTCACCCGCACCGTGGCGGATTCATACAGACCTGCCCGCGCGCCCAGCTGCCCGACAAGGTTCGACGGCGCGATGCCGCAGGCCTCGATATAGCAGTTGACGCCCAGACCGCGCAGCTTGCCGTTTTCCTCGCTCTTGGCGCGGCGCGCCTTGAAGCCTGCGAAATCGGCAACCTCTTCCAGCTTGTCCATGGTCGCGTTGTAATCACCGGTGTCATATTCCACCGCCACCGGGGTGGCATAGGGGAATTCGGTAATGAAGTTCTGACGCCGCAGCGCGATGGGATCAACGCCCAGCTCGCGCGCGGCCTTGTCGATCACCCGCTCCAGCTGGAAAGTCGCCTCGGGGCGACCCGCGCCGCGATAGGCATCCACCGGCACGGTGTTGGTGAAGACGGCCTTCACGTTCACATAGATCAGCGGCGTCTTGTAATTGCCGGCCATCAACGTGCCATGCAGCCAGGTCGGCACCGAAGGCGCAAAGGTCGACAGGTACGCACCCATGTTGGCGTAGGTGTCGGTGCGCAGCGCGGTAAAGTTGTTCTCCGCATCCAGCGCCAGTTCGATCTTGGTCACGTGATCGCGCCCGTGGGCATCCGACATGAAAGCCTCGGACCGGGAAGAGGTCCATTTCACCGCCCGGTTCAGCGCCTTGGCGGCAAAGGTACAGAAGGCTTCCTCGGCATAGTGGAAGATCTTGGTGCCGAAACCACCGCCCACATCCGGCGCGATGACGCGCAGCTTATGCTCGGGGATGCCCAGCACGAAGGCGCCCATCAGAAGGCGGATCACATGCGGGTTCTGCGAGGTGGTGTAGAGCGTCGATTCCCCGGTTGCCCGGTTGAAATCGCCCACCGCCACGCGCGGCTCCATCGGGTTCGCCACCAGACGATTGTTGACCAGCTCCAGCGTGGTCACATGCGCCGCATTGGCAAAGGCTTCTTCCACCGCCGGTTTGTTCTCTTCCACGAAGCCCCAGTCATAGCAGAGGTTCGAGGTGAGATCGTCATGCACCTTGGGGGCGCCTTCCTTGACGGCCTCTTTCATATCGATGACGGCGGGCAGTTCCTCGATATCGAGCTCAATCGCCTCGGCAGCGTCGCGGGCCTCTTCCCGGCTTTCTGCGACCACGGCGGCGATGGCATCGCCCACATAGCGGACCTTGCCCTGGGCCAGAACCGGGTGCGCAGGTTCCTGCATCGGCTCGCCATGGCGGTCGGTCACCTGCCAGCCGCAGGGAATCGATCCCACGCCTTCGAAATCAGCGCCGGTGAAGATGCGGATGACGCCGGGCATTTCCGCCGCGGCCGAGGTGTCGATGCCGTTGATCTTGCCGTGGGCCACATCCGAGCGCAGGAAATGCACATAGGCCTGATTGTTGAGGTTGATGTCGTCGGTGTAATTGCCGGTTCCGGTCAGGAACCTTACGTCTTCGCGCCGCTTCGGGCTGGCGCCGATGCCACTATCCTTTGGCATTGTCCAAATCTCCTCCCTGGATGGTGCGCGCCGGGGCGCACCTCTTGGTCATGCAAAATTGTCTTTTGTCCCGGGCCGCGCCTCCCTGCGCTGCCCGCGGCGGGCTTATGGCTTTATTCGGCAGCAATGGCCGTCACGTCCTGACCGGACGCGGCAAGGATCGCCTTGACGATGTTATGATAGCCGGTGCAGCGGCAGATATTGCCTTCAAGATAGGCGCGCACCTCGGCTTCGGTCGGCTTGGGGTTTTCCTTCAGCAGCGCCGCCGCCGACATCACCATGCCCGGCGTGCAGAAACCGCACTGAAGCCCGTGGTGATCCTGAAACGCCTGCTGGATCGTATTCAGCGTACCATCCGGAGCCGCCTGCCCTTCGATGGTGGCAACCTCTGCGCCGTCTGCTTCGGCCGCCAGCATGGTGCAGGATTTGACCGCCTTGCCGTTCACATGCACCACGCAGGCGCCGCACTGGCTGGTATCGCATCCTACATGTGTCCCCGTGAGCCCCAGTTCATCGCGCAGAAATGACGCCAGGAGCGTGCGCCCCTCCACATCACCGCTGGCGGGCTTGCCGTTCACGGTCATCGAGACCTTCGCCATGAATTCCTCCCATTCGCTACTTTTGTTTGGCTGAATAGGAGTTAAGCACGGGATGCGGCTGGCGCGAACCCCCAGAAATGCCTCTGGCCGTAACATTTTTGCCAAACGGCAAGAAGCCGCGCGTAACACGTTGGAGATGCGGACATTTTGTGCTCTCTGGCGCAGCGTTCAGCCACGCTCGGCGTCATCCTGTCCAGCGCGGCGCGGCATGGGCCGGGTGGGAATCTCTTTCAGCAGCCCTCCAACCCCCATGGCGGCGATATCCGCCCCGCGCAACGCGACGCCACAGATCACCCGTTCCAACACCCAGTCCGCGCCATTAAGCGCAGGCGAGCGGGCGCAGCCCGGCAGGCCGATCACCGGCTTTTCGCCCAGCGCACCGAGAAACAGAAGGTTGCCCGGATCCACCGGCATGCCAAAGCGCGTCACCGTGCCCCCCGCCAGCCGCAGCGCCTGAGGCGCCACATCCAGTGGGTCCGAGGTCGCCGATCCGGTAAGGATCAGGATGACCTCTCCCGGCGCATCGGCAATTGCCGCTGACAGCTCCGCCTCGCGGTGGGGCACAACCACGCGATCTGTCAACTCCATACCCATCCGGTCGAGCCGTCCGGCCATGGCCGCGCGGCCCTTTTCGGATGGAGTATCGCCCGTAACCCGCGTTTCGATCAGGGTTGCGGTCTTGTAGACCGGGGCACGCACCCGCAACGCCCCGCCTGCATTCCTTGCCGCTTGTCTCAGGTGCGCCTCTGGCACCCCGTAGGCGATGATCTTGATGGTGGCGATCATGCCGCCTGCATCGACCCGGTGATAGGCGGGCACGGTGGCGATGGTAATCATCGGATCCACCGCATTCACCGCCTCCAGCTGCGCCCGGTCCAGCTCCACCACGCCGCAGGTTTCGGCGTAAAGGTTCACCCGCCCCGCCCCGGCGCCGGAAATGCGCAAGCCCTGGGTGCCCGGGTCCGGAACGATGGCGCGGGCCAGAGCCTGCGCCGCCGCGTCCTCGTGCATATCGCCCTGTTCCAGCCGCGCGGCGGTGACTTCGGAAAACCCGGAGGCAGCCAGATCACTCAGATCGGCCGGTGTCAGCGCCGTGCCCTTGGCAATCTTGCGGGCCTCCAGTTGCAGGGAATGCGCCAGGATCGCCCCCTCGGCCTGATCCAGCGGAACCGGGCCGAACTTCATGAGGATTTGCCACGCAGAACCGCTGTCATCTCGGCCAGGATCGACACCGCGATTTCAGACGGCCCCGCCGCGCCGATATCCAGACCGATGGGACCGTGGATGCGCCCGATCTGCTCCTTGGTGAAGCCAGCCGCCACCATCCGGTCCACCCGTTTGGCATGGGTGCGGGTCGAACCCAGCGCGCCAATGTAAAAACAATCGGCGCCCAGCGCAGCCTCCAGCGCCGGATCGTCGAGTTTCGGATCATGGGTCAGCAGCACCAGCGCGGTGCGGGCATCAAGGCCAAGCTTTTCCACCGCCTCATCCGGCCAATCGTCCATCAATGTCTCGCCCGGGAACCGCGCGGCGGCGGCAAAGGCCTCGCGCGGGTCGATAATCACCGGATCATAACCCGCAATCCGCGCCATGGGCACCAGCGCCTGGGCGATATGCACCGCCCCCACCACGATCAGCCGCAGCGGCGGGTTGTGCACGGCAACGAAGGTTTTGCCGTCTTCCTCAACACCAGAGCGGTCCATGCGCAGGCGCTCAGCATAGCCATCGCGCACCAGACGCCGCGCGCCGCTGTCCAGATCCACCTCATAGGCGAGCGCGATACGTTCCTTGCGGGCCGCGACCAGTTCCTCCAGCAGATCCACCGGCAGGGCACCGCCCACGGGTTCAACCAGAACCTTGATGGTGCCGCCGCAGGCCAGCCCCACGGCAAAGGCATCATCGTCGCTGACCCCAAATTCCAACAGGCGGTGCTTGCCATCCTCGATGGCTTCCAGCGCCTCAAAGACCACCGCGCTTTCGACGCAGCCGCCCGAGACCGAGCCTTCGATGCGGCCATCGCCGCCCACCACCAGCTGCGATCCGGCCCGGCGCGGCGCCGATCCCCAGGTCTGCACCACCGTGGCCAATGCAGCCCCGGTGCCATCCCTGTGCCATTCCAGCGCCACCTCCGGCGCGTTCTCGAAACGCTGGGTTTCCTCTGACATGCAATCCTCCCGGCGTGTCTTCCGCCTTTGTTGCCCCCAAGGTTGACGCGAAGGCCAGAGGTTTCAAGCCGAAAACGCAGCGCACAACGCAAAGCGCCCGCCGGGACCGGCGGGCGTTCGGGCATGTTACAGGCGCGGGAGGGTGCCTATTCAGCCGGTTGCAGGTTCGATTTGGAGGGCGTCAGACGCTCGGGCAGGGCAAAGGCCAGCGCGATGAAACCAAGGCCCAGAACGATGCCGAGGACATCGCCCGGCAGCGCCGTCATCCCGTCGAACTTGGATCCCGGCACGGTGCCAACGGTGACCTTGCCGCCCGCGATGCTGTCCAGAAGGCCGCTCGATTTCCACATCGGGTAGGTGACCATATAGGCCGCAGCACCCAGAAGGCCGCCGGCGATGAAGAACAGCGCATCTTTGCGCCCCGAGGCCGCCGCGACAACGCCGGTGCCGGGGCAATAGCCCGCCAGCGCCCAGCCCGCGCCCAGCATCAAGCCGCCAATGAAGACGCCCACATAGGCGGTTTTTACGGACATATGCCCCACGTCGACAAAGCCCAGCATCTGGCCCGCGAACATCAGCACCGAACCGGTGCCAATGGCCAGCAGAATGGTTTTGGCCAGATTGAGGTTGGTGAGGTTCAGCATCTTGCCGATCATGTTCGGGTTGCTGGCGCCAATACGGTCCAACACCGCGCCGAAGGCCAGGCCGATAACAATTGCGAGAACGATAGACATCATGGCTCAGGCCTCCTTCTTGAACAGGATCAGGGATACGGGAATCGCAGCGGCAAAGGCCCCGGCGGCAAAGAGATAGCCCGACAGCGCGGTCTGCATCATGCCTGACATCATGTGCCCCGAGGTGCAGCCGCCCGCAAGGCGCGCGCCGTAAAGCACGATAAAGCCGCCAACAAAGGTCGCGCCGTAGCGCAGGGCAACCCCATCCCCCATATTGGCGCGCCACAGATCGGGGATGCTGCGCTCCCGCGCGGGCAGGCCACCGCGCGCCATCACCGACAGAAAGCCGCCCACGGCCATCGCCAGCACAAAGACAAAGCTGTAGTTCAGCGGGTTCATCACCGATTTGGCGTATTTGCCATTCGATTTCGCCAGATAGGCATTGGTCGAGGTATATCCTTCCTCGGTCTTGGTCACCAATTCGCTGTTCACCGCATCGCCGATGATCCCGTCCAGGATCACGAATTGCGTGGACACGCCAATCGGTTTGACCAGCAGCACTGCCAGAAAGAAGACGAACCCCAGCAGGAGCCCTCCGGTTTTCCAGTTCATGGCCATCATCAGCCTCCCAAATTACATTCCATTTACGGAATATAGCAGGATGAGCGCAGATCAGGCTTGACCCAGATCAATTACATTCGACTTTCAGAATTCGTCAGAGAAGCGCCATCAACCGCGCCTTGTCGCCCTGGTCCTCGGGGCGGGAAATCACCTGCGCCAGATCTTCGAGCGACGCAATGGAGTGGCCGGCCCGAAAACTGTCCACATGGGGCAGCATGGCACGGATACCTTGTGCCTTGGGGGCGAAGCCTTCCCAGCGCAAGAGCGGGTTCAGCCAGATCAGCCGCCGCGATGACAGGTGCAGGCGCTGCATCTCCTTGGCCAGTTGGTCCGGGTCGTCCCGGTCCAGCCCGTCAGTGATCAGCAGCACCACAGCCCCCTGCCCCATGACCCGGCGCGACCAGTCGCGGTTGAACTCATGCAGGCACTGGCCGATGCGGGTGCCGCCTTCCCAGTCCTGCGCCTCGGCGCCCGCTGCGGCCAAGGCCGCGTCCACATCGCGCGTGGCCAAATGGCGGGTGATATTGGTGAGCCGCGTGCCAAAGGTGAAGCCATGCACCTTGGCCCAGCCCGCGCCCTTTTGGTTGGCGACCGAATGCAGAAAATGCAGCACGATGCGGCTGTACTGGCTCATGGAGCCGGAAATATCGCAGATCACCACCAGATTGGGCCAGCGGATGCGCCGTTTGGCGCGGGCAATGTCTTGCAAGTCACCGCCCCGACGCGCTGCATCGCGCAGGGTGCGCCGCCAGTCCGCCCGCTGCCCATGCGGCGCGGCCATCAGGCGGCGCGACTGGATCGGCTGCACTGGCAGGCGCATCTGCGACAGGATGCGTTTGGCGCGGGCGACTTCCTCGGTGCTCATCTGTTCGAAATCCAAGGACCGCAGGCGCTCCTCCGAGGACATCGTCAGGGTCGCGTCGATCTCGAACTCAGTGCCGTCGTCCTCTTGCCCCTCTGGCAGGTCGATCTGATCATTCGCCCCATCCAGCAGTGCCTCGGCGGCGCGTTTTTCACCGGGTTTGGCGGCGCGCTCTTCCTGCACGCCGCGCACTGCAGGCAGCATCGCCGCCATCATATGCTCCAGAAACCGCGGATCGCGCCAATAAAGACGAAAGATCTGTGCAAAAACCGCCCGGTGTTCGGGACGGGTCACGAAACAGGCGTGCAGCGCCCAGTAGAAATCCTGCCGACTGGTGAAACCCGCTGCCGCTACCGCCTCGACCGCGTCCACCACCCGGCCCGGCCCGATGGGCAGCCCCGCCTTGCGCAGAGCGCGGGCGAAATGGGTGATGTTCTGGACGAGTTTCGGATCGTCCGGCAAGGAGAGTTCGGGCAGTTCAACCATCAGATCAGCACCCGTATCACGGCGTCTCCTCCAATGTCTGCTTGGCCTTGTCGAGGATGCGTTTCGCCTCGGACCCCTGCAATTGTGCGATGTCGTCCTGGTATTTCAGGATCGCGCCCAATGTATCGGCGATCACCTCAGGGCTGAGGTCGATCACGTCGAGCGCAAGCAGGCAATTGGCCCAGTCGATGGTTTCGGCGACGCCCGGTTTCTTGAACAGATCCTCGGTCCGCAGCGCCTGCACAAAGGCGACGACTTCGCGGCTGAGTTTTTCTGAGGCTTCCGGCGCGCGGGCCCGCAGGATTTCGACCTCGCGGGTGAAATCGGGGTAATCGACCCAGTGATACAGGCAGCGCCGTTTTAGCGCGTCATGCACCTCACGCGTGCGGTTGGAGGTCAGGATCACGATGGGCGGCTCGGGCGCCTTGATGGTGCCAAGTTCCGGAATGGTCACCTGAAAATCGCTGAGCGCCTCCAGCAGGAACGCCTCGAAGGGTTCATCGGTGCGGTCCAGCTCGTCGATCAGCAGAACGGGCGCGCCATTCTCATCGGGGCGCATCGCCTCCAAGAGTGGCCGTTCGATCAGAAACTCATCAGAGAACAGCTCGCTCTGCAGCGCCGCGCGGTCGGCGCCCCCGGCTGCCTCGGCGGTGCGGATCGCCACCATCTGCGCGGCAAAGTTCCATTCATAAACCGCGCTGGAGGCATCAAGCCCCTCGTAGCATTGCAGCCGGATTAGGCGCCGACCCAGCGCCGCCGACAGGGCCTTAGCGATCTCGGTCTTGCCGACGCCAGCCTCGCCTTCCAGGAACAAGGGGCGGCCCAGACGCAGCGACAGGAAAACCACGGTAGCCAGCGCCCGGCCGCAGACATAGCCCTGCTCCTGCAGCATCTGTTGCACCTGATCGATGGATTGCGCCTCTGTCATGCCTTGCCTCCCCGCTTGGTCGCACCAAGAGGCCATGCGCCCAGCGCGCGGTCAAGGCTGGTCTGCCCCCGTTTTCGGATTGTTGATTTCGTTTGTTGGGCAACACTTCGACAAGGGTTAACGGCTATACACCCTGCAATGATTGACGCAGGGCGCCCGCCCTGCCATGGATTTTGGCAATGACGATAGCCCCGGCTGCACCCGATCCATGTGTGACGACGATGTGCGGTAACGAGAGGCAAGATGCAGGCGGCAAGGCAACAGATCGAATGATGCGCCACGGATCAACACAGCCCGGCACTTCGCGCCGGGACGCCAAAGGGGATGCATGATGCGCATCACCGCCGTCACCTGCGTCAAGAACGAAGGCCCCTTCCTGTTAGAGTGGATCGCCTATAACCGGCTGATCGGGGTCACGGATTTTCTGTTTTATTCCAACGATTGCAGCGATGGCACTGATGACCTGCTTGATGCATTGGCAGCGCGGGGGCTGGTGCAGCATCTGCCCAACCCGGCCGAGGGGCGCAATTACCAGATGGAGGCGCTGAAACACGCGCGCCAGCAGCCCATCGTGGCGGATGCGGACTGGGTCTGGGTGGCCGATGTGGATGAATTCCTCAACATCCATGCAGGCGGTCACACAATCCCCGATCTGATCGCAGCCTGTGGCAATCCCCAGGCGATTTCGCTCAGCTTCCAGTTCTTTGCCAATGACGGGGTCGAGACCTTCGAAGACGTGCCCGTGATCGCCCAGTTCACCCGCTCGCACAACCCGGATATCTACTGCGCCGATGGTTCAATCGAGGTCAAGACCCTGGTGCGGTGCGATTTTCCGCTGCAATACTATGGCGCGCATCGCCCGTTCTTCCGCAAGGCTTTGGCCAAGGACAAGCGGCCCGTCTGGACCGATGGCGGCGGCCGCCGGGTGCCCTTCCGGTTCCTGATGGCCGCAAACCGCGACCATATCCGCAAACTCCCGGCCAAAGGCGCCCGCAGCCTTGCGTCGCTGAACCACTATGCACTGCGCTCGCTCGACAGCTATCTGGTGAAGAATGACCGCGGCGATGTGAACCGGGAAAACCGCGCCTTTGACGATACCTATTGGCGCGAGCGCAATGACCCCGCCTTTGAGGATCTGTCGATCCAGCGTCATCTTCCGGCGCTGGAGGCGGCGCTTGCCGTTCTGAAATCCGACCCCGAGATCGCCGCCCTGCACGAGGAGGCCGTGCGCCTGCACCGTGCGAAACGCGATGAGCTGCTGGCCCAGCCCAGCTATCAGGCGATGCGCGATCAACTGCGCGCCGCCCCCGCCCTGCCGCCGCAGGAAGAGGCGCTGCTGCGCGATCTTGGCCTCTGGACCAAAGAGGCTGCGCAATGAGCCTCAAGGTCATCAACCTCGGCCTGCCGAAATCCGGCACCACCACACTGGGCAAGGCGCTGTCGCAGGCGGGTTATTCCGTGGCCGATCACCGCCTGCGCGACCGCGAGGAAGACAAACCCGGCAAGCGACGGATTTTTGTCGGCAGTCTCCTTTACAAAGGACTATATGAGCGCGGCGATCCCATGGCCTATCTGGATGGTTTTGATGCGCTGTCAGAGGTGAGCTTTATCCACGGCAAATTCTCGGTCTGGCCGCAATTCGATTTTGCCCTGCTGAAGGTGTTGAAAGATCTCAACCCGGGGCTCAAATTCATCGCCACCCGGCGCGACGCGGCCAGTCATTCGAAATCGATCATGGCCTGGAACAACCTTGGCACAGCCCGGCTGCCCGCCAGCACGGTGCCTGGCCTGCCCATCGGATACGGCAAGACGCCGGAACAGCAGATGATCTGGATCGACGGTCATTACGAGGCGCTGAAACACTGGTTCCGCGAAGATCCCGATTACCTTGAGATCAACGTCGCCGATGCCGATGCACAGGCGCGGGTGGGCGCCTTCCTTGGCCGTGATCTCCCCTGGTGGGGCCAGGCCAACGTCAACCGGAAGGCACGTTCCTGACCATGCGTATCGTTCTTCATATCGGGCTCGAGCATACAGGCGCCGAGCGGCTGCAAAAGGTTCTGGCCCACAAGCGGGACCAGCTGCGCGGCAAGGGCGTGTTGTTTCCCACCTCTCCCGGCGGCAGCAATCACACGCGCCTGTTCATGGCGGTGACCGACCCGGATCACGTGGACCCGCTGCGCCACGCCCGCGGTCTGGTCGATCCCGAGCGGCAGGCGCTGTTGCGCGACAAGCTGAGCACCGATCTGGCCCGTGAGGTCAATGAGGCGCAGCCGGACATTCTGATACTCTCGGCCTCGCAACTGGGCAGCAGGCTGCACCGGCGCAGTGAGCTGATACGGTTGAAGAGTTTGCTGACCCCGTTATCCGGCGACATCAGCATCGTGGCGCATCTGGATGATCCCACCCGCCTGCTGGCGCGCAGCTATGGCGCGCAGGTACTGAACGGCCGCGCTGCCCCGCTGGAGCGGGAACTGGCGCTGGCCGATCAACCGGACTGGTGGCAAGCCTGCCTCGCGCATCAGCCGCAGATCAAACCGCAGGAAAACCAGTTCGAAGAAACCGAAGGCGCCCCCTTCTGGCTCGATTATCAGGCCCTGCAGCAGCATTGGGAGAATGTTTTCGGCGACGGGTCCATGAGCTTCCGCTCTTACGACGAGGCGCTGCTTTACGGGCCGGAGGCCACCAACGAGATCCGCGCCGCCTTTGGCATCAGCGATCAAATTGGTCGTTGCGGGGCCGCCACGCCACCCGCAATGCCCGCTGCGCCCTGGCTGACGCGGGCACGGAGGCTCAATAGTCTGCTGCAACACATCACCCTGCATCAGGACCGGATCGTACCGCCGAAAATGTGGCGCGGTTTCCTGAATGAGCTGCAGATCGACGGCGCCCCGATGGACCCGGCGCATCTGGCCGGCATCTCAAACCGGTTTGCCGCCGCAAATCAGGCCCTTGCAGAGCAGCACCCCGGATTGTCTGCAGCCAGCTTCGCCACCCAACCCGGTGTCCAAGACCATTCCGGCGCAGAGTGGCAGGAGGCAGACCCGGAAATGGGCTTTCGCGCCTCGCAATACCTGCTGCGCTTCATGCCGCAGATTGAGGCCGCAACCCGCGCCTCCCGACCAGCGGAAGAGGCCAAGCCGGACCCAGCCGCCACGGAACCCACCGCGCAGGCCCGCAAGGTGATGACCCCGCTGGCGTTGAAAAACTTCGAAATGCTGCAAACATCGCCCTTCCGGCCGCATGACAATATCGGCGCGCTGGATGAAACCGCGCGTGCCGCCCCTTATGCGGAGGCGCCACGCCGTGCCCTGCCTCAAGGCAGCAGCGGCAATGTGATCGTCGGCTGCATGAAGAACGAAGCGCCCTATATCCTGGAATGGATCGCCTATCATCGCGCCATCGGTGTGGACAACTTCCTGATCTACGCCAATGGCTGCGAGGACGGCACCACCGAGATCCTCGACCGGTTGCAGGAGAAGGGCATCCTGCAGCACCGCAACAACGACGACTGGCGCGGCAAGTCTCCGCAGCAGCACGCGCTGAACCAATCGCTGCAGGAACCGGTGATTACCCAGGCCGATTGGATCGTCCATATCGACGTCGACGAATTCATCAACGTGCGCTGTGGCAACGGCACTCTGCAGGATTTCTTTGACCGGGTGCCGGATGCCACCAATGTGGCGATGACCTGGCGCCTGTTCGGCCATAACGATGTGACACGGCTGTCGGATGATTTCGTCATCGGCCAGTTTGATGCCTGCGCGCCGAAATACTGCCCCAAGCCGCACACGGCCTGGGGTTTCAAGACGATGTTCAAGAACACTGGCGCCTACCAGAAGATCAGCTGCCACCGCCCCAACAAGCTGCAGGACGGGTTCCGCGATCAGGTCCGCTGGGTCAACGGATCCGGCCGCGACATGACGCAGGATGTGCTCGACAACGGCTGGCGCAACTCGCGCCGCTCCATCGGTTACGATCTGCTGCAGCTCAACCACTACGCGCTGCGCTCGGCCGAAAGTTTTCTGGTCAAACGTCAGCGCGGACGTGCGCTGCATGTGGATCGCTCCATCGGCCTCAACTACTGGATCCGCATGGACTGGAACGATCACAAGGACGTCACCATCCAGCGCAACCTGCCGCGCCTGCGCGCCGAATATGACCGGCTGATGGAGGATGCGACCCTGCGCCAGTGGCACGAAAAAGGCCTCGACTGGCATCGGGCCAAGGCCGAGGAACTGCATGGGATGGAGGAATTCGAAACCCTTTACCGGCAGGCTCTGGACGTAAAACTGACCGCAACCGAACGCGTTGCATATGCGCTTGCGCTGGATATGGAGAGCTGAAGACATGACCGCCGCAGCCACCGACCCGGTTCTGACCTGTCTGGATATGAAGTTCCCGCTGGACAAGGCGGTGCTGCCGCCGCGTGTGCGTAAACTGCTGCGCACCGGCGCCTATGAGGCCAAGGAGGCCGTGGCCGCGAAGAAGCTGATCCGCGCCGGGGATGTGGTGATGGAGCTGGGCGGCGGTATCGGCTTTATGTCGACGCTGGTCGCCACCCAGACCCCGGCGCAATCCGTGCATTCGTTCGAGGCAAACCCGCAGCTCTTGCCCTATATCCACCGAGTGCATGCTCTCAATGGCGTCCAGAACGCCAAGGTGACCCATGCAGTGCTCAGCGACAGCGACGGCACCGCGCCCTTTTACGTGCGGCCCAACTTCCTTGCCTCTTCCCTGACACCAATGGCCGAGGATGGCCCTGACGTTCAGCAGGTCGAAGTGCCGATGCGCGACATGAACCGGGTGATGGCAGAGCTGAAACCCAGCGTGCTGATCTGCGATATCGAGGGCGCCGAGGCAGAGCTGCTGCCAAAGATGGACCTGTCCTCGCTGCGTGCGGTGCTGATCGAAACCCATCCGCAATGGATCGGCAAGGCAGGCATCCGCAAGGTCTTTCAATGCCTTGATGCCGCCGGTCTGGTGTTCTTCCCGCGCTGGTCGCATGGCAAGGTCGCCGTGTTCCGGTCCGACTGGTAGGACCATGCGGTATCTGGCCATCCTGACCCTGCGAAACGAAGGTGCCTTTCTGCTGGAATGGCTGGCCCATCACCGCGCCGTGGGGTTCACCGATTTCCTTGTCTTTTCAAACGACTGCCAGGACGGCACCGACAGGATGCTGGACCGGCTCGATGACCTTGGCCACCTGACCCATGTGCGCAACGACGGCCCCTACGGCAAGGGTGGCATCCAGTTCAGCGCCCTGAAGCTGGCGGACCGGCACCGGCTGGTGAAAAAGGCCGACTGGATCATGGCGCTGGATATCGACGAATTCGTCAATATTCACGCGGGCCGTGGTCAGTTGGGCGACCTCTTGGAAGCGCTGCCCGCGGCCGACGCCATCACCCTGACATGGCGGCTGTTCGGTAATGGCGACACCCTGCGCTATGAGGACACGCCGGTGACGGAGCAGTTCACCCGCTGCGCCCCCGAGGTGCTCCACTGGCCGTGGCGCGCGGCGATGTTCAAGACGCTTTATCGCAACGACGGCACCTATCGCAAAACCGGGGTGCACCGCCCGCGCGGGGTAGAGGACGACAGCGCGCTAGAGCAATTCCGCTGGTTCGATTGCGAAGGGCGAGAACTGGGGCCGCAGTTCAAGACCCGTCGCCTGTTTTCCGACTACGGCCAGCCCAATCACCGGCTGGCGCAGCTGAACCACTATGCGCTTGGCGCGATGGAAAGCTTTGTCCTGAAGGCAGACCGAGGCCGCGCGGTGCATTCGGATCATATGCTCGATGTGGATTACTGGGTCGAACGCAACTTCAACACTGATGAAGATACCTCCATTGCCCGCTACAGCGAGGCGCGCGCCGCCATTCAGGCGCTGCTGCTGGAGGATGGCAAGCTCGCCCGCCTGCACGAAAAAGCCGTGGCCTGGCGTCACGCCCGGTTCCGCGAGCTGATGTTGCAGGAACCGTTTCGCGCCCTCTTTGCCCGGCTATTGATGACCCCGCCCTCGCGCCCGATCAACGCGGTCACGGCGCGCACCCTGGCCGGGTTCGCAACATTGGGACGCCGGGCCGAACAGGCACTCAGCGACCCCGCACCACAAGCGCCCCCGGAGCAGTCGGCAGACCGGGTCAACGGAGAGACCGAGACGCCCAAAGAGAGCGGCACGGACTGACCCCCGCAGAGCCGGAAAACTGGCATGAGTTTTTCTCAATTTTGCCGCATTCCGCCCCTAGTTTCAGACCCAACTACCGGTCCGTCAAAGGTCCGGAGGCAGAGGATCATGGGCATGCAGGACGGTTCAGACGCGCTTGAGACAGATCTTTCCGGGCTGAAACCAGCCCAGTGGAAAGAGCGGCTTGCTGTGCTCAGCGAGGAACTGGGTATGTTCCAGCCTCTGGGCGCGCGCCATTGCGCCGCCTTCATCGATCAGGGCAACACGCTCCTTGTGAGCTTTGAAACCATCCAGGGCATCCAGAGCCTGTCCGAACTGGCGCAACCCTTGGGCTTTGATCTGGTCCGCAACCTTGGCTGGTCGCATCTGTGCATGATTTCGGATGGCGACACCTGGTTCCGCGACGAACAGGTCTTTGGCTTCATCGACCAGCTGATCGACGACGGGTTCTTCGAGGAATTCGACAATGTCGTCTTCTATGGCGCCGGCCCCTGCGGCTATGCGGCCAGTGCCTTTTCGGTGGCGGCCCCCGGCGCAACCGTGGTGGCCATCCAACCGCAGGCGACGCTGGATCCGCGCATGACCGAATGGGATGAACGGTTTATCGAGATGCGTCGCACCTCTTTCACCGACCGCTATGGCTATGCGCCCGATATGCTGGACGCGGCCGATCATGCCTTTGTCCTGTATGATCCGCGCGAACATCTGGACGCGATGCACGCCGCCTTGTTTGCCCGCCCCAATGTCACCCGCCGCCGCCTGCCGGACTTTGGCGAGGCGGTGCAGACACGGCTGATCGAGATGGATGTGCTCTATCAGATCCTGTCGATGGCTGGTTCGGGCAAGCTGACAGATCTGGCTTTGTCACGCGTTCTGCGCGCCCGGCGCAACAATACCGCCTATCTGCGCAACGTCATGGGACACCTCGACAAACGCGACCGGCCGTATTTGATGACCCTGCTGTGCCGTAACGTGACTGCGCGCCTGCGCGCGCCGCGGTTCCGGCAACGCTTGCAGAACCTGCGCAAACGCGCCGCCGAGGGTGATTTCACCCTGCCGCCGGAACGCTGATCCCAACGCCCCCCTCGCCGTCTTATAGCATGGATTTGCCCAGCACCGGGCACCGGTGACAGATCGTCCTGTCGCGGGCTTCTTTCTTCCCCTTTCTGCGTGCCTGTGCTAACGCGGCGCCATGACACAGACCACGCCCCAGACGCTGACCCTCACCCGCCCCGATGACTGGCATCTGCACCTGCGCGATGGCGCCATGCTGCAGGCCGTGCTGCCGGAAACCGCGCGCCATTTCGGCCGCGCCATCATCATGCCCAATCTGGTGCCGCCGGTGGTAACCGGGGCGCAGGCTGCTGCTTATCGCGATCGCATCCTGGCCGCGCTGCCGGGCGACATGTCCTTTGAGCCGCTGATGACGCTCTATCTGACCGAGGACACAGATCCCGGCGATATGGCCGCGGCCCATGCCAGCGGGTTGATCAAGGCGGTGAAACTCTACCCCGCCGGGGCCACCACCAATTCGGCTTCGGGCGTGCGTGATTTCGACAAGGTGCGTCCGGTGCTGGAGAAAATGGCCGAAATCGGCTTGCCCCTTTGTGTGCATGGCGAGGTGACCGACAGCGACATCGACATCTTCGACCGCGAAGCCGTGTTCATCGACCGGGTGCTGGACCCGGTGCGCCGCGCCACACCGGGCCTGCGCGTTGTGATGGAGCATATCACCACCGCCAACGGCGTGGACTATGTGAAGGCCAACGCGGCGGACCTTGGCGCCACCATCACCACCCATCACCTGATCATCAACCGCAACCACATCCTGGTTGGCGGCATCAAACCGCATTATTACTGCCTGCCGGTGGCCAAGCGCGAAGAACACCGCCTGGCCCTGCGTGCGGCGGCGACCTCGGGCGATGCTCGGTTCTTCCTCGGAACGGATTCGGCCCCCCATACCGACCCCAACAAGGAAAGCGCCTGCGGCTGCGCCGGCTGTTTCACCGCCACCAACACCATGGCGCTGCTCGCCCATGTGTTCGAAGAGGATGGCGCGCTGGACAAGCTGGAAGGCTTTGCCTCGAAAAACGGCCCGGCTTTCTACCGCCTGCCGGAAAACGACAGCACCATCACCCTGGTCAAACAGGACGCCCCCACCGCCTTCCCGGAAAAGATCGAAAGCGGCGAAGGCCCGGTGACGGTCTTCGATCCCGGCTTCCCGGTGCATTGGACGGTTCAGGCGTGAGCCCGAGGCGGATCCTTGCCAAAATTCCCCGGACCGCATGCGGTCCGGTTCGCGCCCGACCCGTCCCCAATGGCGGGCGCGAAAACCTGCGTGGCATCCCGGCTGCGCATGGGGAAAGACATTCAATTTGCGGAGCTGCCACATGATCCCCTCCTCCTACCCCTCTGCCGAAGAAATCGCCCGCCTCTCTGCCCGGATGCTGCTGGAAATCGGTGCGGTGAACTTCAACACCGAAACGCCCTATACGCTGGCTTCCGGCCTGCCCTCGCCCAGCTATATCGATTGCCGCAAGCTGATCTCCTTCCCGCGAATCCGCTCCACGCTGATGGATTTCATGACCGTCACCGTAATGCGCAACGCAGGCTTTGAAGCCTTCGACAATATCGCGGGTGGTGAGACAGCCGGTATTCCCTTTGCCGCGCTGGTGGCCGAGCGCATGGCGCTGCCGATGACCTATGTGCGCAAAAAGCCCAAAGGGTACGGCCGCAACGCACGCATCGAAGGCGCGATGAGCGAAGGCGAGCGGGTGCTGCTGGTCGAGGATCTGACCACCGATGGCGGTTCGAAACTGTCCTTTGTCGATGCGATCCGCGAAACCGGCGCCACCTGTGGCCACACTGCGGTGATCTTCTACTACGACATCTTTCCTGAGACGACCAAGACGCTGGGCGATCACGGGGTCGAGCTGCACTACCTCTGCACCTGGTGGGACGTTCTGGCCGAGGCCCGCGCGCAAGAAGCCTTCAGCACCGAAACGCTGGATGAGGTGGAGAAGTTCCTCAAGGACCCGCGTGCCTGGCAGGATGCGCATAAATCCGCCTAAAACGCGCAGGCAGGCCCGGCCTGCCGTTTAAGCCCTGATCCAGCACGCCAGTTCGGCAAAACAGCCCCAGTGTGCTGGATACTTTATTTGGGCGTACATCCGTGCCATGCTACCCGATATAGCGTCCCGCCCTGCGGGGGCCGCAAAGATCCCCAGACACCGGGCAGCTATCCACAGGTTGCCCACAGGGATTTCCAGATGGCTTTGAGCCAGCGAATTGACCTATCTATCCGGACCGAACGAAGAGAGCCGTGATGAACGAATTGACCCCATTTGATGGCGACCAGCCCCCCGCGCCCATGCCCGAACCTGATGCACCGCAGCAGGCCAGCGGCATGGAGGCAAACGAGCTGCCCCATTCGGTCGAAGCCGAACAGCAGCTTCTGGGGGCGATCCTGACCAACAACGACGTCTACGACCGCGTGGCGTCGATCATCAATTCCACCCATTTCTACGACCCGGTCCACACCCGCATCTATGAAATCGCCGCGGCGCGGATCTCCAAGAACGCGCTGGCCTCTCCGGTGACGCTGAAGGCCTTCATGGAAGATGATGAAGGGCTGAAGGAGCTGGGCGGTCCGGCCTATCTGGCAAAACTGGCCGGGGCCTCGATCTCGGCCTACGCTGTCCGCGACTATGCTCAGATGATCTATGATCTGGCAATCCGGCGCGAGCTGATCGCGCTGGGGCAGTCGATCTCTGACAAGGCGCGCCGGGTGGATGTGTCCTCGGAGCCGAAAGAACAGATCGTCGAAGCGGAACAATCGCTCTATCAGCTCGCCGAGCAGGGCCAGACCGAAAGCGGTTTCAAGTCCTTCCTGAAAGCGGTAACCGAGGCGGTCAACGTCACCAACGAGGCCTATCAGCGTGGCGGCGGCATGGCCGGGATTTCCACCGGTCTTGATGATCTCGACAAACAGCTGGGCGGGTTGCACCCGTCGGACCTTCTGATCCTTGCGGGTCGTCCCTCGATGGGTAAAACCTCGCTCGCGACCAACATCGCCTTCAACGTCGCCAAGGCCTATAAACGCGGGGTGAAACCCGATGGCACCGAAGGCGCCGTGGATGGCGGCGTGGTCGGCTTCTTCTCACTCGAGATGAGCGCCGAACAGCTGGCGGGGCGTATCCTTGCCGAAGCATCCGAGATTTCCAGCCACAAGATCCGTCAGGGTGACATGACCGAAGGCGAATTCCGCCGCTTCGTGCAGGCCGCCAAGGATCTGGAAAGCTGCCCGCTCTTTATCGACGACACGCCCGCCCTACCGATTTCGCAGCTAGCCGCCCGCGCCCGCCGCCTGAAGCGGACCCACGGGCTGGACCTTCTGGTGATCGACTATCTGCAGCTTTGCCGCGGCATGTCGGACAATCGGGTGAACGAAATCGCCGAAATCTCGATGGGGATGAAGGCCATCGCGAAAGAGCTGAACATTCCGGTGGTGGCCCTGTCGCAGCTCTCTCGTCAGGTCGAAAGCCGGGACGATAAACGCCCCCAACTGTCGGACCTTCGGGAATCCGGCTCGATCGAACAGGATGCCGACGTGGTGATGTTCGTGTTCCGCGAGGAATACTACAAGGAACGGGAAAAACCCGGCGATCACGAACTGGACAAGATGGAAGAGTGGAAACAGGCGATGGAGCGCCTGCATGCCAAGGCCGAAGTGATCGTCGGCAAACAGCGTCACGGTCCTATCGGCACGGTCGAATTGTCGTTTGAGGCGCAGTTCACCCGCTTTGGCAACCTCGCCAAATCCTGGCAGCAGCAGCCGGACGGCTACGAATAAAGCAGGCTTTCCCAAAACAGCACAGCCAGAGGACACCCAATGCGCATCCATGATTTCATGCAGGCCTACAAACAGGTCTGGGAGGCGCAGGATTCCGATGGCTTTGCTGCGTTATTCACCCCCGACGGGCAATATTGGAACACGCCCTTTCAGGTGCAGACCGGCCCCAACGAGTTGGCCCGTTACTGGGATCGGATCAAGCTGCAACAGGATATATGCCTGACACCCTCGGTTCTGGCCGAAACGCCCACCGGGGGCATCGGCCACTGGAACGTCACCTATCAGGTCGCCAGCGAGGAATTGTTCCAGATCTGGGCAAAATCCACTGGCACTGGCCTGCCCGACCGCCAGCCCGGCGATCCCCTGCCCCGGATGGAGCTGGACGGCACCCTAGTTGCCGATCTGAACGAGCAAGGGCTTGCCACCTGTGTGCGGATTTTCTGGCACTCCAACGCCTCCATACCGACAGCGGCAAAAGACCGCGACTGACCGCCTGAATGCCCTGCCACAGGCGGGAGCACGCCAAGGAGGCCATGCCCAGGCCAAAGCAGGGCGAATTCCACTTGACCCCTGCGGCGCGCATGTCATGAACGGGGCATGAGCACGGCAAGACTGACAATCAATCTGGATGCGCTGGTGACAAACTGGCGGAACCTGAACACCAAGACCAACTGCGAGACCGCCGCAGTGGTCAAGGCAAATGGATACGGCCTCGATTCAGGCCGCGTCGCCACCGCTCTGGCCAAGGCCGGAGCGCGCAATTTCTTTGTGGCCATCGCCGAGGAAGGCGTCGCCCTGCGCCGCGCCCTGGGCCCCGGTCCGGGGATCTCGGTCTTTTCCGGTCATATGGAGGGCGATGCAAAACTCCTGCGCGACTTCCAACTGACGCCGATGCTGAATTCGCTCGATCAGATGCTGCGCCATTTCGAGGCGCTGCCCGGCCACCCCTTCGGTGTGCAGCTGGACAGCGGCATGAACCGGCTGGGCATGGAGCCTGGCGAATGGGGTGCCGTGCGCGATATCGCACTGGGCCAGAACCCGGTGCTGCTGATGTCGCACCTTGCCTGCGCGGATGAGCCGAACCACCCGATGAACCCGCAGCAATTGAAAGCCTTCCAGGAGATGACCGACGGTATCGAAGTGCCCCGGTCCCTGTCGGCCACCGGCGGCATGCTGCTGGGCCGTGATTACCATTTCGATCTCTGCCGCCCCGGTATCGGTCTTTACGGTGGCCGCCCATTTGGCGATGCCCTGCCCGTGGTACAACTGGACCTGCCGGTCATCCAGATCCGCGACCTGATGCCCGGTGAGACCGTCGGCTATGGCAACACCTGGACCGCGCCGCGCCAATGCCGCATCGCAACCGTCGCGGCGGGCTATGCAGATGGACTGCTGCGCCGGATGACCGATGGCGACATCAAGGCCTACGCCGGAGCCACGCCCTGCCCCGTTGTGGGCCGCATTTCCATGGATCTGATCACCATCGACGTCACCGATCTGTCCGAGGATCCCGCCGTTCTGACCCTTCTGAACGAGCAGCAGACCGTCGACACGCTGGCCGATGCAGCCGGTACCATCGGGTATGAGATCCTGACCTCTCTTGGCGCGCGCTACGCACGGACCTACCGAGGATGAGCCCGCTCGCCCTTCTTGCCCGTATCGGTCGGCTGGTTCTGCACATGCTTGCAGTTGTCGGCCGGGTCGCGCTTTTTGGGCTCTCGACGCTCAGCCACATGATCCGCCCGCCGTTCTACGGCAAGGAAACGCTGCAGGCGCTTCTGCACATCGGCTGGCTGTCGCTGCCGGTGGTGGGGCTCACCGCGATCTTTACCGGCGGCGCGCTAGCGCTGCAGATCTACGCAGGTGGCGCGCGCTTCAATGCCGAGGCCGTGGTGCCCCAGATCGTCGCCATCGGCATGGTACGCGAACTTGGCCCGGTGTTGGTCGGCCTGATGATCGCTGCCCGCGTCACCTCCTCCATCGCGGCGGAGATCGCCACCATGAAGGTGACCGAGCAGATCGACGCACTGGTGACGCTCTCAACCAATCCGATGCAATACCTCGTTGCCCCCCGCGTGCTGGCGGCCTTCCTGACCGTGCCATTGCTGGTGGGTATCGGCGACATCATCGGTATCGCTGGTGGTTACGCGGTGGCGGTGCACAATCTCGATTTTAACGCGGCGGCTTACCTCAAGAACACCGTGGATTTCCTTGAAACGCTCGACATCGTCTCATCTCTGGTCAAAGGCGCGGCCTTCGGCACCATCGCAGCGCTGATGGGCTGCTATTACGGCATGCAATCGGGCCGCGGCGCCCAGGGTGTCGGCAGCGCCACCAAAGGATCGGTCGAGGCTGCTGCCATCCTGATCCTGGCCGCCAACTTCCTGCTGACGGGGGTCTTCTTCTCGGTATGATCAAGCTCGACAACGTCCACAAGGCCTTCGGCTCCAACCAGGTTCTGCGCGGCATGACGCTGGAGGTTCCCAAAGGCACCTCGATGGTGATCATCGGCGGCTCCGGCACCGGCAAATCCGTCGCGCTGAAATGCATCCTAGGCCTGATCAAACCCGACAGCGGCAGCATCCTGGTCGATGGCAAACCGGCGGATGCAGGCGACCGCGATGCCTTTCTCGCCCGCTTTGGCATGCTGTTTCAAGGTGGTGCGCTGTTTGACTCCCTGCCCGTCTGGCAGAACGTCGCCTTCCGCCTGATGCGCGGCGCGCTGAAACGCCCCGCAGAGGAAGCCCGCGAGATCGCCGTCGAGAAACTGCGCCGCGTCGGCCTCAAACCCGATGTCGCCGACCGCCTGCCAGCCGAACTCTCGGGCGGCATGCAAAAACGCGTCGGCCTCGCCCGCGCCATCGCCGCCGAGCCCGAGATCATCTTCTTTGACGAGCCCACCACCGGCCTTGATCCCATCATGGCAGGCGTCATCAACGATCTGATCCGTGAAATCGTGGTCGAAATGGGCGCCACCGCCATGACCATCACCCACGACATGACCTCGGTCCGTGCAATCGCCGACAATATCGCGATGCTGCATGACGGGGTGATCAAGTGGACCGGCCCCGTTGGCCAGATGGATGACAGCGGCGATCCCTACCTCGACCAGTTCATCCACGGCCGCGCCGAGGGTCCGATCGAGGCAGTGCGCTAAACAATACCCGCCGAAAGATATTCTCTCCAATCAAGGCCAGCGCCTGCCCTTGGGTGGGCGCAATAAGCGTCCTCCCGTGGGGAGGGTCGGGCGCTGGCCGGGCCACAGGTGCCCCGGCCGGGGAACGCTCAACACCTTTCCCCTTCCAAATCGGCGGCAAAGGGCACACATCTAGGCAAAGCCATCGAACCGGACCCACATGATCCTGCGCCTTACCACCCTCTCGCTCTTGATCCTTTACCCCATCGCCTGGTTTGCGCCGCTGATGCGCGCGGGGCTACTGCCCCTGTTCGGCCTTTCCGAGGTCAGCGTCATCACCGGCCTGCAATCCTTGTGGGGCAGCGACGTGGTGCTGGCGCTGCTGGTCACCTTCTTCGCGATCTTCGCCCCCTACCTCAAGACCATCGGCCTTGCGCTGGTGCAATGGAACCTGCTCGATCCCCGCGCCCAGCCGGTGCTGCATGTCCTGGGGAAGCTCGCGATGGCGGATATCTTCCTCATCGCGCTCTATATCACCATTGCCAAAGGCATCGGCTATGTCACGATTGAGACCGGCTGGGGCCTCTACATGTTCTCCGCCTGCATCCTCGCCTCTTTCGCTCTCGGCCTCATCACCGAACGCCACCTCCGATCAGATCCGGGTCAATGACGGCGCCCCGCGCCGCCTTGCGCAGCAAGGTCGCAGATCGTTGACGCGGATCTGATCACTCACACACTCGAAATCGCGCCTTCAGGACAGACCTGCCCCTGAAGCGCTTCCCCAGCAAATCTTCCGCGCCGCGACAGCGGCGCCCCCTTACCCCACGGCACCGCTGCCGCGGTACATTCCCGATCCGATGGCACCGCTACCGCGGTGCCGGGCCCAACCGGAGCGGATCCCCAAAGGGGATCGCGCAACGGGCGGGAGCACCGCCTTCCAGGCTTGAACAAACCCTGAACATGAGGCAGAACAGCCGCATGGCAAAATCATCTTCCTTCTCCTGCTCGGCCTGTGGCGCCAGCTTCTCCAAATGGTCCGGCCGCTGCGAAGGCTGCGGCGAATGGAACACCATCACCGAGGACAAGGGCCTCTCCTCCGGCGGCCCGGCCAAGAAATCCCTTGGGATGCGGCGCGGCAGGACCATCCCGCTCACCGATCTCGCGACCGAGGAAACCCCGCCACCACGCAGCCATTCCGGCGTTGGCGAACTCGACCGGGTGCTGGGCGGCGGGCTGGTCGCAGCCTCGGCCATTCTGGTCGGCGGCGATCCCGGCATCGGCAAGTCGACGCTGCTGCTTCAGGCCGCTGCGCGTTTTGCCGAGGCAGGCGTCAAAACCGTCTATGTCAGCGGCGAGGAAGCCAGCGCCCAGGTACGCATGCGCGCGCAGCGGCTTGGCCTTGCACAGGCGCCGGTAAAGCTCGCCGCCGAAAACAACCTGCGCGATATCCTGACCACGCTGGAAGCTGAACGTCCGCAGCTCGCCATCATCGATTCCATTCAGACAATGTGGGCCGACCACGTCGACAGCGCGCCGGGCTCGGTCAGCCAGGTGCGCGCCGCCGCGCATGAGTTGACGACCTTTGCCAAATCCAACGGCATCTCAATCATCATGGTTGGCCATGTCACCAAGGAAGGCCAAATTGCCGGTCCCCGCGTGGTCGAACATATGGTCGATACCGTGCTTTATTTCGAAGGCGAGCGTGGTCACCAGTTCCGCATCCTGCGCGCGGTGAAGAACCGCTTTGGCCCCGCGGATGAGATCGGCGTCTTTGAGATGACCGGCGCCGGTCTTTCGGAGGTGATCAACCCCTCGGCCCTGTTCCTCTCCGAACGCGGTCAGCCCTCGCCGGGCTCAGTCGTCTTTGCCGGTATCGAAGGCACCAGGCCGGTTCTGGTGGAACTGCAGGCCCTTGTCGCCCCATCGCCGCATTCGCAGCCGCGTCGCGCCGTGGTGGGCTGGGACTCATCGCGCCTTGCGATGATCCTTGCGGTTCTGGAGGCGCGCTGCGGCATTCCCTTTGCCGGGCTTGATGTCTATCTGAACGTCGCAGGCGGCATGAAAATCTCAGAGCCTGCTGCCGATCTGGCGGTGGCAGCAGCATTGCTAAGCGCCCGCGAGGATACGCCACTTCCCGCCGATACCGCAATATTCGGAGAAATCTCACTATCTGGTGCCCTCAGACCGGCGCCTCAGACCGAAAACCGGTTGAAAGAGGCGCAAAAACTTGGTTTCACCTCAGCCATTGCCCCCGGCGGCGGCAAATCCGTATCCGTGAAAGGCCTTTCCCAGCGCAAGGTCAGTGATCTAACCGGTTTTGTTGGCGAATTCTTCGGGGCCGGCTAAAGTCGCCGAAAGAATTTTACTGCGGGCTAACGGGCGAGGGACATGGAAGGTTTCACCATTATCGACGGGGTCGTGGCCCTGGTCATCATTGTATCGGCATTGCTTGCCTATTCACGCGGCTTGGTACGCGAAGCGATGGCAATCGCCGGCTGGGTTGCCGCGGGCGTGTTGGCCTTCATGTTTGCGCCGCAGGTCGAACCCCTGATGGCGGAAATCCCGGTGCTGGGTGAATTCATCGCCGACAGTTGCGAACTCTCGATCATCGCAGCCTTTGCCGCGGTCTTTGCCCTGGCGCTGATTGTCGCCGCCTTCTTTACTCCGCTCTTTGCCTCGCTGGTACAACGCTCGGCGCTTGGCGGGCTGGATCAGGGGGCTGGCTTCTTCTTTGGGGTGCTGCGCGGCATCCTTTTGGTGGCCATCGCCTTCTTCCTCTACAATGTGGTGATGACCGGTCAAAGCTTTACCATTGTTGACGAAAGCCGCTCTGCTGTCGTGTTCGAACGCATGATCGGAAAGATCGAAGCGCGCAACCCCGAGCAGGCGCTTGGCTGGGTCACTCAGCAGTATGAGGCCCTGATCGGCGCTTGCGAAGGCTGACACGCGGCCATCGCAGCACTGTGAACAGTTTCGAAAGGGCGCCCTATGGGCGTCCTTTTTGCTTTCATATCAAAATCATAAGGCCCCAACCCCGCGCAATTTTTGCCCTCACTCCGCGCCGTTGCACGGTTTGCGCGTCGATTCGTGTCTGAACAGGGCGCCCGGAATCACGCCCCAGTCACGTTTTTGAATTTCACCCGCTGACAAGGGCCAAAAGTTAACAAAACCTGTCTCTACACGGGTAAATCGTTAACAATCCCAGCCAAAATCGCCGTTTTGTCCCCAGAAAATCGTTCAAATTCTAAATTGGCCGCACCCTTGCCCCATTTTCGGCCCAATTCGGGGGCCACATAGGATCAACGACAGGCAGAAAGCCACTATCACTCAGAAGGGACACGACATGTTTCTGGATCATTTCAACTCTTTCGCTGACTACCAGCCGGTGGACATGCTGTTGGATTTTCCGATGTTCCAGAGCGCGCCCCTGCAGTACACCCCGGCGCAGAGCCGCAGCGGCGGTTTCCTGCCCTCGACACTGGTTGAAACCGACCGTGGCTTTGTACAGGCCCGCGACGTCAAGCCCGGCGACATGATCTACACCTATGATGGCGGCGCGCAGGAAGTGAAAGACGTGAGCCATGCGGTGCCGCGCCTCACCACCCTGATGCATGTGCCCGCTGGCGCCCTTGGCAATGACACCGACCTTCTTCTGCCCGCCGATCTGACCGTTGCACTGGAACTGGACGCTGCCGAGCGCCTGTTCGGTGTGCCGCTCATCACGGCCAAGCTGATCTCCCTGTCGGGTCACAAGGGCATCAAGGCCGCAGCGCCGGAAAGCATCGGCCGTATTCACATCACCTGCGACGAAGAAGAACTGCTCTGGGCCGAAAGCGGCATGCTGGTTCTGGCTGGTGACGGTGGCCTTGACGGCGCCTTCTGCGAGCTGTCGCTCAGCGAAGTGCGTCAGGTTCTGGCCAGCGAAGACGGCCGCGCCCTGGCCCTGACCGGCATGGGCAGCGAAGACGCACGCTTTCCCGCGCCCTTCGACGATATTTTTTCCCCAGCTCTGGCGGCCTAAAGCGCCTGTGTTACCCCGGCTTTCGACCACAGGATGCTGCGGTTTGCCACGGATGTCGCCTCAGACTTCGCCTTTTATCCGGGCAGCAACCGGGCGCGACAAATAAAGCTTTGCCGAATTCAATTGTGATCCTTTGATGACATCCGCTGCCTAAGGCACTATGTGAGGGCCATCACTCAATCCCGGATTCGGAGCCACACGCCTTGCCGATGCCGCAGATGCCACCCGCACACCCCTTTGATGACGACAAACTCCGCGAAGAATGCGGCGTGTTTGGCGTCGTAGGCGTTCAGGACGCCGCCAATTTTGTCGCCCTCGGCCTGCACGCCCTGCAGCACCGCGGCCAGGAGGCAGGCGGGATCGTCTCCCATGATCCTGTCGAGGGCTTTAACAGCGTGCGCCGCTTTGGCTATGTGCGCGACAACTTCACCTCGCAGGATGTGATGGCCACGGTACCCGGCCCGCTGGCCATCGGCCACGTGCGCTACTCCACCGCCGGCTCCAAAGGCCAGACCGCGATCCGCGACGTGCAGCCCTTCTTTGGCGAATTCGCCATGGGCGGCGCCGCCATTGCCCACAACGGCAATATCACCAATGCCAACGCCCTGCGCCGCGAGCTGATCGAGCGGGGCTCGATCTTCCAGAGCTCCTCGGACAGCGAATGCATCATCCATCTGATGGCGCGCTCCATGGGGCGGTCGATCCCCGACCGCATGGAAGAAGCCCTGCGCAAGGTCGAAGGCGCCTTTTCCGTCGTCGCCATGACCCGCACCAAGCTGATTGGTGTGCGCGACCCGCTGGGCGTGCGCCCGCTGGTCCTCGGCAAGATTGGTGATGGCTACGCGCTCAGCTCGGAAACCTGCGCGCTGGATATTATCGGTGCCGAGTTCATCCGCGAGATCAAACCGGGTGAGATGGTGGTGATCAACGACGAGGGTGTGCAAAGCCACTTCCCCTTCCGTCCCCAGCCGTCGAAGTTCTGCATCTTCGAACATGTCTACTTCTCGCGCCCCGATTCGATTCTCGGTGGCCGCTCGGTCTATGAAACCCGCGAGGCGATTGGGCGGGAACTTGCCAAGGAAAACCCGGTCGACGCCGACCTCGTCTGCCCGGTGCCTGACAGCGGCACACCGGCGGCAATCGGCTATTCGCTGGAATCGGGAATCCCCTATGCGATGGGGATCATCCGCAACCAATACATGGGCCGGACCTTCATCGAGCCGACCGAACAGATCCGCAATATGGGCGTGCGTCTCAAGCTGAACGTCAATCGCGCCCTGATCGAAGGCAAGCGGGTCATCCTGGTGGACGATTCCGTGGTGCGCGGCACAACATCCCGCAAGATCAAGGAGATGATCCTGGATGCCGGCGCCAAGGAGGTGCACTTCCGCATCGCCTCTCCGCCCACTGCATGGCCCTGTTTCTACGGTGTCGACACCCCAGACCGGGACAAGCTGCTCGCTGCCTCGATGAGCGAGGAACAGATGGCAGAACACCTGGCCGTGGACAGTCTCAAGTTCATTTCGCTGGATGGTCTGTACCGCGCCGTCGGTCAGTTCCAGGGCCGCGACAAAGCCTGCCCGCAATACTGCGACGCCTGCTTCTCGGGTGAATACCCGGTCACCCCGTCGGATATGATCGACCGGGGGTTTGAAATGAAACCCGCAGCAGAGTAAGAGAGCCGCGAACAGATATAGGGAGGGCGCTGATCCGTGTGATCGGCGCCCTTTCCTATGGTTCCGGACAACCGTCCGGACGGCACAAGCCGAAGACCACGACCCGAAGACCACGAAAGGCCATTCCTTGGACGCCCATCTTGCTCGAATGCTGACCTCTGCGCGCCAGTGCCGTTGTTGCGGTGCCACCTTTGCGCAATTGCTGAGCCTCAGTTGCGACCGGCCGGACGTCTGCCCCGATGATCTGGTGGTACAGGACAACTCCGCGGTGCTGGAAGAACGCGGCGATGTGCTGACCGAGGATTTTTGCCGCTATGGCAAACTGCGCTTTGTGCGCGCCGTTCTGGCCCTGCCGCTGGCCGATAGCCGTGGCGCCGAATTCCTGCTGGGCACATGGGCCAGCCTCAACGAGGATGACTTTGACGCCTATCTCGACCTGTTCGACATGCGCGAAACCGAAAGCATGGGCAGCCGCCCGGCCTGGCTTGCCAATGCCATTCCGCCCGAAAGCGGCACCCCGGTGGCCTGCATGCTGCATATGCGCCCCGAAGGCGAATACCCCGAACTGCAAGTCTCGGAGTCCAACAACGCTCTGGCCCGGCTGCAGCAGACTGGCGTGCAGCTCGAAGAACTGTTGGAGCTACTCTACGCCTATGGCCACGACCTGCCCTCTCTCGTCTATGACTCCTGATCCCTGATACCGCCCCGTGGGGTGGCCCGACACCACGACGCGACCATCCGCCGTGACTGGCCCGCTGCCCGGGCCACCCGGGCGGACGACTTCCACCAAGCTTGCAAAGCAAACACTCCGAATGACAAAGACACGTACATCGACACCGGCCCAGGTGGCCGCAACCGCTACGCAGCACGTAGAGGCCCCCGAGGGCCGCATCGCCCTCCTTGGTATTTTCGGCTCCGAAGACAATCTGTCGGCGCTGGTGCAGTTTCCAGGTGGGCGCACCCGCAAGGTGACCACCGGGCAGCGCCTCGGTCGGTCCGAGATCATCGCCATCGACAAGCGCGGCCTGCTGATCCGCTCCGGCAATACCACGGTGCAGATGACCATGCCCGGCAGCTAATCTGCCGCGCATCAGCCCCTTGACCCGATGCCTCAACAGGCCCAAAAGGCGGACATGACACAGAAACTTGCTCTTATCACCGGCGCATCGCGCGGCCTTGGCGCAGCTCTGGCCGAGGCGCTTGCCCCGACGCATCACATCGTTGCCGTGGCCCGCACCACCGGCGCTCTGGAAGAGCTGGACGACCGGATCAAGGCCAAGGGCGGCAGCGCCACGCTGGCGCCGATGGACATCACTGTCCCCGAGGCCATGGCAACCCTCTGCCGCGGCATCCACGACCGTTGGGGCCAGCTGGACCTTTGGCTGCATACCGCCATCCACGCAGCCCCGCTCAGCCCGGCGCCATTTGTAGCGCCCAAGGACTGGGAAAAATCCGTTGCGGTGAACGCTACCGCGACCTCGGTGCTGATCCCCTATGTGGCGCCACTGCTGGGACAGACCGGGCGGGCGGTATTCTTTGACGATCCGCGCGGTGGCCAGAAATTCTTTGGCGCCTATGGCGCAACCAAGACCGCGCAGATGGCGCTGGCACGCAGTTGGCAGGCCGAAAGCGTCAAAACTGGTCCGCGGGTCGAGATCTTGCAGCCGCAGCCGATGCCAACCGCCCTGCGCGCACGTTTCTTCCCCGGTGAAGATCGCGAGGCGCTGACACCAGTACAGGATGAGGCCGCACGCCTGCTGCCCCTGATCCTGAACGACGACTAAGCGACAGCATCAGCGGGAACCAGCCAAATCGCGGCTCCCGCCCCCGCTCTCTCATATCACAGATATACGGATCGGCGTTGGGCCGGGCGCCGCGCCAGCGCCGCGGCGCGGTTGCGCCTTATCCCGTCCGCTCCTCCTGCCCCGCAGGCGTCAGCCTGCCGGGCCCAACTGTGCGGGGGGAATTCGCAGAATGCTCCCAAAGCAGGCGGGAGCGACCCCGGGTGCGGGTGAAACCTGACCTAGCCTGTAGCAAGCTGTGGCGCCTTTGCCCCGTTCCTCACTTCGCGCGCAGGCCTTCCGTGAAAGACTTGCCCCCTCATTCCCCACGTCCTATTCAGATCAAAACCATGACAGGGGAACGTGATGCGCATTCTGGTGACCAACGACGACGGGATCAACGCTCCGGGGCTGACGGTTCTGGAAGCCATTGCGCATGAGGTTGCCGGACCAGATGGGGAAGTCTGGACCGTTGCCCCCGCGTTCGAGCAATCCGGCGTCGGTCACTGTATCAGCTACACCCGCCCCTCGATGCTGAGCCAGCTGGGCGAGCGCCGCTTTGCCACCGAAGGCTCTCCCGCCGACTGCGTACTGGCTGGCGTGCACGTGGCGATGGAAGATGTGATGCCGGATCTGGTCCTGTCGGGGATCAACCGCGGCAACAATTCCGCCGAGAACGCGCTTTATTCCGGCACCCTTGGCGGCGCGATGGAAGCAGCCTTGCAGGGCATTCCGGCGATGGCGCTGTCGCAGTATTTCGGGCCGCACAACGCGCAGCTCGACAATCCTTTCGAAGCCTCTGCCGAACATGGCGCCGCGCTGATCCGCGACATTCTGAAGGCCAGCCCGCAGGAGCCCACCGAAGGCTACCGGCTGTTTTACAACATCAACTTCCCGCCAGTGCCCGCCGCCGCCGTCAAGGGCGCCCGCGCCGTGGCCCAGGGTATGCGCCATGGCACCCGGTTCTCGGCCCAGGAGCAGCAATCGCCGAACGGGCGGCGCTATGTCTGGATCAAGGGCGGCGATCAGCACGTGCACACCGCGCCGGACACCGATGCTTCGGTCAATCTGGACGGTTATATCTCGGTCACCCCTATGCGCGCGGACCTGACCGCCCATGACGCCCTCCACGCGCTCAAGGTTCTGGAATGACCGCGCCCGATCCCGAAACCAAGATGCAGTTCCTTTTTGCGCTCCGCTCCCGCGGGGTCACCGATAGTCAGGTCCTTGAGGCCATGGAGCAGATCGACCGTGGCCCTTTTGTGCGCGGGATTTTTGCCGAACGCGCCTATGAGGACATGCCGCTGCCGATCGCCTGCGGCCAGACGATTTCGCAGCCGTCGGTTGTTGGACTGATGACGCAGGCGGCGCAAATTTCGCCGCGCGACACGGTTTTGGAGGTCGGCACCGGCTCTGGTTATCAGGCGGCAATCCTGTCGAAACTGGCGCGCCGGGTCTATACCATCGACCGCCACGCCCGGCTGGTGCGCGAAGCCCGGGCCCTGTTTGATGCGCTGCACCTGCCCAATATCACCTCGCTGGTGGGCGACGGCAGCCATGGTCTGCCGGATCAGGCGCCGTTTGACCGCATCATCGTCACCGCCGCCGCCGAGGATCCGCCCGGCCCGCTGCTAGCGCAGCTGAAACCCGGTGGCATCATGATCGTTCCGGTGGGCCAGTCGGACACGGTGCAAACGCTGATCCGGGTGCGCAAGTCCGAAACCGGCCTTGAATATGACGAATTGCGCCCGGTTCGCTTCGTGCCCCTTCTTGAGGGCCTGGGAAAAGACACGTAGATAGGGGAAAAGCCACCGCATCAGGGCAATGCCTCCTTTCCCGGATCCTGCTCTGTCGCAGTGAACAACAAAAGACGCCGACGTTGCGGCCCTGCCCGGAGCTTCCTGATCCGAACCGGCACGGGCGCCAGCTCCAAATGACGTGTTCCGAGGAGAGCGAGATGACACAGAACGCCCCCATCCTGTCCCGACGCGTGGCAAAGACCTTGGCGATATTGCCAGTCGCTGCCCTACTTGCCGCCTGTGACGGGCCGCTGGATTATGACCTGAGGGGGCAGATCGGCGCCTTCAACACCACTTCAGCAGCCAAAAGCGCCACCAGCGACCGCCCGGCTCCGGATGCACGCGGGTTGATCACCTATCCCTCCTATCAGGTGGCCGTCGCCCAGCGCGGCGATACGGTGGCTGATGTGGCAACCCGGATCGGCCTGCCCAGCGGTGAAGTGGCACGCTTCAACGGCATGCAACCGGGTGATACCCTGCGCAAAGGCGAGGTTCTGGCCTTGCCGCGCCGCGCGCCCGATGCGCCGGTAACGGCAGGAACCGCCCAGCCCGGCGGCGTCGACATCGCCTCGCTGGCTGGACAGGCCATCGACCAGGCCCCCGAAACATCGCCCAACCCCGGATCGGTCACCACGACCGAGCTGAAACCGACGCCCCGCCCGGCCCCGACCGAGGTGCAGGACGGCCCCGAGCCGGTGCGTCACAAGGTGGTCCGCGGTGAAACCGCCTACACGATCTCACGACTCTATCAGGTGCCGGTCAAGGCGCTGGCCGAATGGAACGGTCTGGGCAGTGATTTCTCCATCCGCGAAGGCCAGTATCTGCTGATCCCGCTGAAGGATCAGAGCGCCCCGGCACAGCCCGCCGCAGAAATCACTCCACCCGGCGCAGGCAGCGCCACGCCAACACCGCCGAGCGCCACCAAACCGCTACCGGATGAGGATATCGCCCCGGCTGCGGAAGAGGTCGCCCCGCTGCCCAAGGTCGAGGTGCCGGAGCCGACGCGCAAGAATGACGCCGCCATGGCCTATCCCCTGCAGGGAAAGATCATCTCGACCTACTCCAAGGGGCGCAACGAAGGCATCGATATAGCCGGGGCGCCAGGCGCTGCGGTCATGGCTGCAGATGCCGGTACCGTCGCCGCGATCACCAAGGATTCAAAGAACATCCCGATCATCGTGGTGCGTCACTCCAACAAGCTGCTGACACTGTATGTAAATATCACGGAAATCTCGGTGAAGAAGGGCGACAAGGTCACCCGCGGCCAGCCCATCGCCAAGCTGCGCGATGGCGACGATGCCTTCCTGCATTTCGAGGTGCGCAATGGCTATGAAAGCCTGGATCCGCTGCCCTATCTGAACTGACTCTTGTCCCGCGGCGTCAGGGCCTGCACGGTCAGTCTTCTTCGGACTGACCACCCTCCCGGTTGCCCGCGAAGTGCTGCATCTGCGCAAACTCAGGCAGCCAGCTTTCCCGGCGCCGGGTCCAGAGTTCATACTCCGGCACCAGCTTATCCGGCGCGTCCAGCGCGCCGAGATGCAGCTCAATCTCATCATCCGTGCGGGCAAAGACGGATGAGCCGCAGCGCGGGCAGAAATGGCGCCCCTCATAGGCGCGGGTTTCTCCGGTGACGGACACCGCATCTTCAGGAAACACGGCGGCTGCATAGAACAGCGCGCCGTGGTGTTTGCGGCACTCAAGGCAATGGCAGATCCCCACCCGGCGCGGCCTGCCCAGCGCGGTGATACGCACCGCGCCGCACAGGCACCCGGCGGAAAACTCTGCCTGCGCCCCGGCCATGGCTCAGCTCAGCGTGACGCCGTGGCGCCCGGCCAGATCGGTGAAATACTGCCAGGCCACCCGCCCCGAGCGCGCCCCGCGCGTCGCCTGCCATTCGATGGCTTCGGCGCGGATCACCTCGGGATCGGCGGTAACCCCATAGGCAGTGCAGTAGCCTTCGATCATCTCCAAGTATTCATCCTGATCACACGGGTGGAAGCCCAACCACAGCCCGAACCGGTCGCTGAGCGAGACCTTTTCCTCCACCGCTTCGGAGGGGTTGATGGCGCTGGAGCGTTCGTTTTCGATCATGTCGCGCGGCATCAGGTGACGCCGGTTCGAGGTGGCGTAGAACACCACATTCTCCGGGCGCCCTTCGATACCGCCATCCAGCACAGCCTTCAGGCTTTTGTAGTGCTGATCATCATGACTGAACGACAGATCATCGCAGAACAGCACAAAACGTTTCGAGGAGCCGCGCAGATGGTTCAACAGCCGCGCCACTGAAGGCAGATCCTCGCGCTGCAATTCCACCAGTTTCAGATCCGGGTGCTCCGCGACAAGGCTACCATGTATCGCTTTGACAAGGCTTGATTTTCCCATACCCCGCGCGCCCCACAACAGGGCGTTATTGGCGGCGGAACCTTGTGCGAAGCGGCGGGTGTTTTCCAGCAGCGTATCGCGCGAACGGTTGATCCCCACCAGAAGATCCAGATCGACGCGGTTCACCGTTTCGACCGGCGCCAGACGGTCCGGGGCCACGTGCCAGACAAAGGCCAGAGCCGCATCGAAATCAGGGGCCGCCAGCGGTGCGGGCGACATCCGCTCAAAAGCCTCGGCAATGCGCGTCAATGCATCCTCGTTCATCGGGTCCTCCGTATCGATTGTTGCGCATGACAAACCATGTTCCGACCCTAGCAACAAGATGCTTTGCCGGGTGGCGGCACGGCAAAGGGGGCGACACATGCGCGCCGCCCCCTCTCTTCTCTCGGTTCTGGTGCCCATTTCGGGCTTCTTACCTGCTGCCACGCTGCCTCATGCTCGCCCTGCCTCTTGCGGTGCGGCCGTTGTTTCAGGCCGCCTCGGCTTTTTCCATTTCCTCGGAAAAACTCTTGAAGAACTTGGCAGCCAGCTTCTTGGCCGTGCTCTGGATCAGGCGGCTGCCGAGCTGTGCCAGCTTGCCGCCGATATCGGCCTTGGCGGTATAGGACAGCAGGGTGCCGCCGTCCTGTTCGGTCAGCACCACCTCGGCACCGCCCTTGGCAAAGCCCGCCGCGCCGCCATTGCCCTGACCTGTCAGTGAGAACCGCTCGGGCGGGGCATCGGGAGAGAGGGTCACTTGCCCTGAGAACTTCGCCTTCACCGGGCCGATTTTCAGCACCACCTTGGCTTCCAGCTCGGTGTCGGAATGTTTGATCAGCTCCTCGCAGCCGGGGATCACCTTTTGCAGCACTTCAGGGTCGTTGAGGGCCGCGTAAACCTCGTCTCGGGGGGCGTTGATGAAGATTTCGTCGCTCAGTTCCATGCTCGTTTTCCTTCTAGCAACAGGGGAATTTGACGGAGGCCAGCAGCTTGGCCTGCGCGTCACTCAATTCGGGGAAAAGACGCCGCCACAGGCGCAGAACGAGGTCAGCCATCTGTCCCCTCCCCGCGCTGAAGCGCCCGGCGGCGCTGTACCAGTTCAGCAAGGATCGACAGCGCGATCTCATCCGGGGTGATGGCGTGGATATCGACGCCTGCGGGCGCCTTTACGCTGGCAAGAGCCTCAGGCGACACACCCTTGTCCTGAAGACGATGCGACAGGGTGGCGAACTTGCGGCGGCTACCAACAAAGCCGATATAGCGCGCCTTTTGCATGAGCGCGCGGCGGAGCGCCGCCTCGTCCCCGCGTCCCTGGGTCGCGACCACGACAAAGGGCGCACTGTCCCAGATCGGGTGTTCGCCGAAATGCTCCACCACCCGGTCGGGCATGGGGAGGTCCACATCCTGCGGGCCGGGCAGGCACAGGGTGCGGTCGAACTCAAACCGCGCCGACAGTTCCACCAGCGCCTGCGCCACCGGGCCGGAGCCGCAGACCACCAGCGCCGGAAGCGGCAGCACGGGTTCCACGAAAATGTCCAAGACGCCCTTGCTGGGGCAACCGTTGCGGGCGTATCTGATGCCATCGCGTTCCTCGCCCGCGATGACACCCGCTTCGGCCAAGAGTTCCTCGGGGCCGATCGACAAAAGCTGCGGCGCGCCGCTCTCGATCGCCTCGCGCGCGGCGCGGGCCACGGCACCGCGCACGCAGCCCCCGCCTAAGAAACCGACGACGATCTCACCCTGCGCATCGATCAGCGCCTTTGCGCCCGGCTTGGCCGAGGTCGCCGCCACGGTGCGCACCACGGTCGCCATGGCAAAGGGTTCGCCCGCCGTGCGCCGCGCCTCGGTTTCGCGCGCCAGATCCTGTTCCAGGCGTGGTCCCAGTGATGAATGTCCTGCCATGATGAAACTCATATCGCCCCCAGTTTTTGATCAAGGCTGGCCAGTGCCTCCAGCGTGTTGGCCGCATCGAACAGATCCAAATACGGCAGTGCTGCCGCCATGCCGCGCGCAATCGGCTCGTAGCCCTTCCAGCCCTTCAGCGGGTTGAGCCAGACGATCCGGCAGCCGCGCCGCTTCAGCGCCTCCAGCGCCGATGCCATATGTTCCGGCGGATCGCTGTCGTAGCCATCTGACAGGATGATCACCACTGATCGCCCATCCACGAACCGGCGTGCATAGGTCGCCGCGAAATGCTGGAGCGCGCCGCCGATGCAGCTGCCGCCGCCGATGCCCTCGGCCATCAGCGTCACCCGGTTGAGCGCGCGCATCGGGTCCTCTTCGCGCAAAGCCTCGGCAATGCGCACGAGGCGGGTGTGAAAGAGATAGGCGTCCGAGGCCGCATCGGCCCGCATCAGCCCGGCCAGAAATGCCAGAAAGGGCCGCGCATAGACCAGCATCGATCCCGACACATCACACAGGGCAACGATCTTCACGGGGCGGTCGGGACGGGTGCGCCGGGCCAGCCGCAAGGGCACACCACCGGTGGCCACCGCCTTGCGGATGGTGCGGCGGAAATCCACCGCCCTGCCCCGCCGTGCTGCCTTGCGCCTGCGGGAACGTTTGTCGCGCAGGGCCTGCCCCAGCCGCAGGGCAACCGCTTCGGCCTTGCGGATGTCCTCAGGGTCGACCAGATCGCGCAGATCCTTCTTCATCAGGTTCTTCACATCCGAAGCGACAAGCCGCCCGGTGCCGTCGCTTTCCACCTCGCCGCCGCCACTGCCGCCGGGGGCGTGGATCTTGCCTGCACCCTCCGCCTCCGTCTCGCCTGCGTCCTTGCGGGAGGAGCGCATGTCATCATTCTTGTCCGTTTTGTCGCTGGGCACGGACTTCTGCCGCACGCGGCCCGCATCCATCCAGAAACTGTCAAAGAGCGCATCGAAGCGGTCCACATCCTCGGCGCGGCCTGCACAAACCGCGCGCAGGGCGGCGCGCGCCTCTGACGGATCGCTCGCCTTTACCGCGCCAAGGGCGGCCAGCGCGGTGCCGGTTTCGGCCACGCCCAGCGCAAAGCCATGGGCACGCAGATGCGCCATGAAGCCCGCAACGCGCGCGCCGGGACCGGGATCACGGCCCGCAAATTTGGTCACCCGGCTCATGCGGCGCGCCCCGCCAGCCGCTGGGCGACCTCTGCCGGAACCGCGCCGCGGTCGGCCTCGGTCTTCAGGAGCGTTGCCATGGCCGCCATCAGGGCGGCGGGGTCTTCGGTGAGGTCTGCAACACCAAGG
This sequence comes from Pseudophaeobacter sp. C1-32P7, assembly GCF_041008775.1. NCBI lineage: Bacteria > Pseudomonadati > Pseudomonadota > Alphaproteobacteria > Rhodobacterales > Roseobacteraceae > Pseudophaeobacter > Pseudophaeobacter sp. C1-32P7. The sequence continues at coordinate 596,759 of NZ_JAXGFR010000001.1, forward strand.
CCAGAGAGCGCAGCGGCAAAATCCAGCATCTCGGCGACGCCGGGTTTCTTCACCAGATCCTCCTTGCGCAGATCCTGCACAAAGCCGACGATCTGCCCTGCAAGGGCCGCGCTCAGCCCCGGACAGCGCGCGTCCAGAATGGCGAGTTCGGTCTTGCGGTCGGGGTAATCCACATGGGCGTAAAGGCAACGCCGGCGCAGCGCGTCCGACAGATCGCGGGTGCCGTTTGCCGTCAGGATCACCAGCGGGCGGCTTTTCGCCGTGAGGGTGCCAAGTTCCGGCACGGTGATCTGGAAATCGGCGAGCACCTCCAGAAGGTAGGCCTCGAATTCCTCATCGGCGCGGTCGATTTCGTCAATCAGCAGCACCGGGGGAATGTCCTGGCGGATCGCCTGCAACAACGGGCGTTCCAAAAGGTAGTCTTCAGAGAAAATCTGCGCCTCGGCCTCTTTTCCTGTCTTGCCGGAGGCCTGGATCGCCAGCAGCTGGCGCTGGTAATTCCACTCATAGATCGCCTGAGCCGCGTCCAGCCCTTCATAGCATTGCAGCCGGATCAGCCGGGTGTCGCGCGCGGCAGCCAGTGCGCGGGCGACCTCGGTCTTGCCAACGCCCGCCGCCCCTTCCAGGAGCAGCGGTCGGCCCAAGTTCACCGCCAGATGCAGCGCCATCGCCAGATCATCGGAGGCGACATAGCCCTGTTCGGCAAGGTCTTTCTGAAGGTCGAGATAGGTCATGATGTGATAGGAGGGCCGCCAGAACGGCCCCCCGTTCTCCCTTTATCCGTGCAGGCCCAGTTCGCTCGCGATCTTCCAGATCCGCCAGTGATCGTGAGGCATGTGGCTTTGGCGCAGACCAAAGGCACGGAAGGCATCATGCACCGCGTTAGAGAAGGCCGGAACACCGCCCACGTTGGGGCTTTCGCCCACCCCCTTGGCGCCGATCGGGTGATGCGGGCTGGGGGTTTCGGTGTGGTCAGTGGTGTAATGCGGCGTCTCAACGGCGGTCGGGATAAAGAAATCCATCAAGGTGCCGGTCTTGCAGTTGCCCATATCGTCATAGGCAATCTCCTGCCCCATGGCGATGGCGAGCGCCTCGGTCAGACCACCATGGACCTGGCCTTCGATGACCATCGGGTTGATCCGGGTGCCGCAATCGTCCAGCGCGTAGAACTGGCGGATTTCATGCTCACCGGTGTCGACGTCCACTTCCATGACGCAGATATAGGCGCCAAAGGGATAGGTCATGTTGGGCGGATCGTAGTAGCTGACCGCCTCCAGACCCGGCTCAACGCCCGGAATGGCCTGGTTGTAGGCCGCATAGGCGATGTCCTTCATGGTCTTGAAGCGCTCGGGCGCGCCCTTGACCACGAACCGGTCCACGTCCCATTCCAGATCGTTGTCATGCACTTCCAAGAGGTAGGCCGCGATTATCTGCGCCTTGGCGCGGATCTTGCGCCCCGCCATGGCCGTAGCCGCCCCTGCAACCGGGGTCGAGCGCGAGCCATAAGTACCCAGACCATAGGGCGCGGTATCGGTGTCGCCTTCCTCGATGGTGATACTATCGGCCGAGAGACCGATTTCCGAGGCAAGGATCTGCGCGAATGTGGTCGCGTGCCCCTGCCCCTGGCTGATGGTGCCAAGGCGCGCGATGGCCGATCCGGTGGGATGGATGCGGATCTCGCAGCTGTCGAACATCCCCATGCCCAGGATATCGCAGTTCTTCACCGGGCCCGCGCCGACGATCTCGGTAAAGTGCGTCAGGCCAATGCCCAGAAGTTTGCGCGTCTTTCCCGCCTTGAAGTCCGCGACCCGCTGCGCCTGCTCGGCGCGCAGATCATCGTATCCGACAGCGGCCAGCGCCTTGTCCCAGGCAGTGTGGTAATCGCCCGAGTCATATTCCCAGCCCAGCGCAGACTGATAGGGGAACTGATCGGCCTTGATGAAATTGATCCGGCGCAGCTCGGCTGCGTCCATGTTCAGCTCCATCGCCAGGACCTCGATCATGCGCTCGATGAAATAGGCGGCCTCCGTCACCCGGAAGGAGCAGCGATAGGCCACGCCCCCCGGCGCCTTGTTGGTATAGACGCCATCGACCCCCACATAGGCGACCGGAATGTCATAGGATCCGGTGCAGATGTGGAAGAAACCAGCCGGGAACTTGGTCGGGTCAGCGCAGGCATCAAATGCGCCGTGGTCTGCGGTTACATGGCATTGCAGCCCGGTGATCTTGCCCTCTTTGGTGGCGCTGATCCTGCCCTTCATCCAGTAATCGCGGGCAAAGGCGGTGGCCATCAGGTTTTCCATCCGGTCCTCGATCCACTTCACCGGCTGGCCGGTGACGATGGAGGCCACGATGGAGCAGACATAGCCGGGATAGACGCCGACCTTGTTGCCAAAGCCGCCACCGATATCGGGCGAGATCACGCGGATGTTGTGTTCCTCGATGCCCGACAGAAGGCTGGCCACGGTGCGCACCACATGCGGCGCCTGAAAGGTGCCCCAAAGCGTCAGCTTGCCGTTGATCTTGTCCATGCTGGCAACAGATCCGCAGGGTTCCAGCGGGCACGGATGGGTGCGGTGGTAATAGACCATCTCTTCGGCCACCACTTCGGCCTCGTCGATGACCTGTTCGGTGGCGTACTTGTCGCCCTCTTCCCACAGGAAAATGTGGTTGTGATGGCGGCGGGGGCCATGGGCGCCCTCTTTTTCGTCCTTGATGTCTTCGCGCAGGACGACATCGGATTGCAGCGCCTCGAAGGGATCCACCAGAACCGGCAGCTCCTCGTAGTCCACCTCGACCAGCTCCACCGCGTCGGCAGCGATATAGCGGTCCTTGGCCACTACAAAAGCGACCTCCTGCCCCTGGAACAGTACCTTGCCATCGGCCAGCACCATCTGCTTGTCCCCCGCAAGGGTCGGCATCCAGTGTAAGGAAAGCGGTTCAAGATCCTTGGCGGTCAGCACCGCGATCACGCCATCCAGCGCCATGGCGGCATCGATATTGATCGATTTCACCCGCGCGTGGGCATAGGGCGAACGCACGAAATCCCCATGCAGCATGCCCGGCAGATTGACGTCATCGACGTAATTGCCCTTGCCCTGGGTGAACCGGGCATCCTCGACCCGCTTGCGCGAGCAGCCCATGCCCTTGAGATTGTCGATCCGTTCCTGACGGTCCTCCAGATCCTTCATTGTGCGGCCTCCTTGGATGCGTTGATCTCGGCCGCGGCGGCGAGGATCGACTTGACGATGTTCTGATAGCCGGTGCAGCGGCAAAGGTTGCCGGCGATGCCGAAACGGACCTCTTCCTCGGTCGGGTTGGGATTTTCCTGCAGCAGACGATAGGCCCGCGTGATCATGCCGGGGGTGCAGAAACCGCACTGAAGCCCGTGATGTTCGCGGAACATTTCCTGCAGGATGTGCATGCCATCGGGGCTTGCGATGCCTTCGATGGTGGTGATCTCGGCGCCATCTGCCTGGGCGGCGAACATGGTGCAGGATTTCACCGACTTGCCGTCGATATCGACGGTGCAGGCGCCGCAATGCGAGGTCTCACACCCCACATGCGGGCCAGTCAGGTTCTGCGTCTCGCGCAGGGTATGCACCAGCAGCTCGCGCGGCTCGGCGGCGACCTCGTGCTTTTCGCCGTTCACCGTCAGGGTGATGATCTGTTTTCCCATGGTATCCTCCCTCAGGCCCGCGACCAGGCGCGTTCGATGGCGCGGCGCAGGATGACGCCAGCCACGTGTTTCTTGAACTCAACCGGTCCGCGGTTGTCCTCGGTCGGGTCGATGTCGCCCAGCATGGCCGTGACTGCATCTGCCATGGCATCGGCGCCGCAATCGGTGCCCACCAGGGCCGCCGCCGCATCCGCCGAAAAAACCGGCGTGTCGCTGAGGTTGGTCATTGCAATCGAAGCGGAGGCGACCTTGCCGTCCGCCTTTTCCAGGATCACGGCCGCAGCGGCCGTCGCGTAATCGCCAATCTTGCGCTTTTGCTTTTCGTAGGCCTGCCCGCCCTTTGGCACGGCAAAGGAAATCTCGGTCAGGATCTCGTCATCCTCGCGGTCGGTCATATAGGCGGCCTCGTAAAAGTCACGCGCCTGTACCTCGCGGGTGCCATCCGGTCCTTGGAGGGTGAATGTGGCATCCAGGCACTGCATCAGCCCCGGCATGTCGTTGCCCGGATCGCCATTGGCCACATTGCCGCCGATGGTACCCACATAGCGCACCTGGGGATCGGCGATCAGCAGGGCCGCCTCCCGCATGATCGGGGCTGCTATAACCAGGTCATCATTGGTGATCAGCTCATGCTGGGTGGTCATCGCGCCAATTGTGACGGTGCCGCCATCCACCGCGATGCCTTTCAGCTCGGCGATGGATTGCAGGTCGATCAGATGCGGTACATCGGCCATGCGCAGTTTCATCATCGGGATCAGGCTGTGCCCGCCCGCCAGGACACGGGCATCGTCGCCGTGTTCCTGCAATACCGCCAGGGCCGCGTCGATACTGCCGGGCCGGTGGTATTCAAACTCTGAGGGTATCATCCGTTTCCTCCCTGAATTCCGGATTGCGGATAGTAAAGGCGCCGCTGCCGCCCTAGGGCGAGGCTGCGGGAACGACCGCCGAGGTTGCGTTCACGAAATGCGAATGGGCTGCACGAGTTGCGAAAGCCCCGTCAGACAGGGAGTTTCGCCGCCAGGCACAACCAGAACATGCAGCACGAGTCGCGGCGGCAAAGCGCAGGTGTCCGGCGCAATGAGCAGAGCCCCATCACGGCCCATTCGGGAGTATCAGATAGGGAGGTGTTGGGCTGCGCTGTGACGCCCAATGGTTCCGGGCCCAAAAGTCGGCCACTGAAAAGCCGTCAGACCCGTCCGAGGGTTGGAAGTGGGTTGGTGGATGCAGGCAGAACCGCAGGCGCCCTGCCCAGCCCCGCGCTACATGCCCAGCCTTGCCCGCACCTCGCTCAGGCGGGAGCGGCTGACAGGCACCTTGGGCAGCGCAGGGGTTTCATCGAAGTAACACACGCCATTGTCCTTCTTGCGCTCGAAACTGGTGACATGCGCCAGATTCACCAGATAGCTGCGGTGGGTGCGGATGAAACTGCCGGTGGCGGTGCGGGTTTCCGCCTCTGAGATTGACCAGGGACAGAATAGCTTCGCCTCGCCGCTGTAGAGCACGGTGTAGTGACCTTCGGCGCGGATGGCCGACACGCTGTCCGGGCTGATGAAATGGGTGCGCGCATCGGATTCGTAAGGGATACGCGCCTCCTGCGGGATCTCGGCGGCCTCCGCTTCTGGCCCGGTCGCCGCCGGATCGATTTCCTCAGCCACAGGCGGCTGCACGTCAGCCTGCCCGGTCTGTGCCGTTCCCTCCCCGCTCAGCCGGGTGGCGAAGGTGGCGCCGCTGAGCAGGAAACTGCCCGACAACACAAAGGCCGACAGGGTGACCCCAAAAGCCAGCACGCCCCGGCTCATCGGCGGTACAAAGGTGGTGTATTCGGCAGATTGGGTGAAACCCGTGCCCGCCATGGCGATGAAATGCACGGCAAAAACGGCGATGCCAAAGCCAAAGGTGCCCAGCACGATATTGCGGGCGCTGCGGTGGCCATAGGAGACCTGAAACGACGCCATGCTGAGCGCGATGGAGGCGGCAAAAGCCATGGCGATCTGTGCCGGAGTATAGCTTGGCACGCACAGCTCCATCCCCGACATTCCGATGTAATGCATCGCCGCAATGCCGCTTCCCATGATGACCCCGGCCAGCATGATCTTGCCTCGTGTCCGGGTGCCGAAATGCACGATCAGCAGCGCCAGCCCCATGAACAGGATGGCCGTCAGGGCCGAAATCAGTGTCACCAGCGGATCAAAGTAATAGGCCACCGGCAACTCCAGCCCTAGCATGGCCACGAAATGCATCGACCAGATGCCGCTGCCCAGGATCACCGACGCCGCCGAGACCACGATTTTGCGCACCGGCGCCGACATCTGCGAGGCGCCCTGCGTCAGCGACAGGCCGGAAAACCCCGCGATCAGGGCAATGGCCAAAGATGCCAGAACAAACAGGCTGTTATGACTGTAGTCGAGCAAAAGGGCCTCCCTTCCCCATGCAGCACTGCGTCAGCATATCCGCAAAATTTCACCCGCGCATAGAAAAAGACGCGCCCCGGAGGGCGCGCCTTGATGTTCTGTCAGTTGATCACTTGTCGTCGTCTTCGTCGAACTCGGCCATCAGAGGATCCTCTTCATCCTCGTCATCGTAATAGCCCTCTTCGCGCAGCTTTTCTTCGCGTTTCTTCTCGACCCGGCTCACCAGGAAGATCGAAATCTCGTAAAGCCCGTAGACAACCGTGAACAGGATCAGCTGGGTGATCACATCCGGCGGCGTCACCAGCGCAGCCAGCACCAGAATGGCCACAACCGCGTATTTGCGCACCGATCCCAGACCTTCGGCGCTGACCAGTCCGGCCTTGCCCATCAGCGTCAGCAGCACCGGCAGCTGGAAACACAGGCCAAAGGCCATGATGAACTTCAGCGTGATGTCCAGCGACTCGTTCACCTTACCAAAGAAGGTGATGCGCACGCCATCAGCCGTTTCCGGCACCACCGCCGCATCCGTCGGCAGGTCATTGACCGTTCCGGACAAAAGGTTGGCAAAGATCGACGACACATCCGCAAAGCCAAGGAAAAAGGCCATCGCCAGAGGGGTGACGACGAAATGCGCAAAAGATGCGCCCAGAAGGAACATCACCGGCGCCGCGATCAGGAACGGCAAGAAGGCGTTCTTCTCGGTCTTGTAAAGGCCGGGTGCCACGAACCGCCACAATTGGAAGCCGATCACCGGAAAGGACAAGGCAAAGCCGAAGACCATCGAGATCCGGAACAGCGTGAACAGGTATTCCTGCGGGCTGGTATATTGCAGCGTCGGCGACGGGTCGCCCAGTTCGCGCAGGGTGGCCTCGATCGGCCCCAGCAGGAACTGCAGGATCGGCTCTGCCACGGTAAAGGCCAGCACGATCCCGACGATAAAGGCCCCCACCGCCCGGATCAGGCGGGTGCGCAGCTCTGCCAGATGCTCGATCAGCGGCGCCGTGGAGTCCTCGATATCATCCGTTTGACTCATGATTTGGTCTCTTTGTCTTGATCCGGCTCCCCGGCACCTGCCTTGGCCGCCTCCGCTGCCGCCGCGGCCTCTTCGGCCTCACGAGCCTGGCGGTCAGATGCGGCGCGGGCGGTGGCCTCCTGGATCTTCTTGGCATCAGCGGCGCGTTCGGCGGCCAGCTTTCCGGTTTCGCTGTCCGGATCGAATTTGGTCGGGTCAATCGATTTGGCCATATCCTGCGCCGCCTCTTTGACACCGTCCATGGCCGAGCCGACCGGGTTGGTCGCTGCCTTCAGCCCCTGCGCCATATCCTTGACGCCCGCCTCATCGGCGGCGTCATTCATCGCGCGGCTGAATTCACGGGCCATACCCTTGGCCTTGCCCACGAAACGGCCGACGTTGCGGAACAGCACGGGCAGGTCCTTGGGACCGACCACGATCAGCGCAACGATCCCGACCACCATGAGTTCGGTCCACCCAAGATCGAACATGGCGGATTACGCCTTGTCTTTTTCGGTCTCGGGGGTGATGTCCTTGGCGTCGGCAGCGGCGTCCTGCTCCAGTTCCTCGGTGCTGTCTTTCACGCCTTTCTTGAAGGCGGTGATGCCTTTACCCACTTCGCCCATCAGCGAGGAAATCTTGCCGCGGCCAAACAGGACCAGAACCACGACGGCGATCAGCAGAATGCCCGGAAGGCCGATATTGTTAAGCATGTGAGTGTCTCCTTCTTGTCCGGTGCCCATCCGCACCGGTTTTGTCTGTCATCCCCATTTTTACGGACGCGCCGCGCTGCCGGATAGATCTGGCAGGCTGTCGGGGGGCTCAGGCAGGGCAAAAATCACTGAAATCCGCATCCGCTCAAACACAACTGACAGGTTTATGTCAGTTGCCCCCTGCTAGGTCCAGCCTGTCACATCAATAAGGAGACACCGATATGACAGACACCCAGACCACTCCGGTTGCCGAAATCGTTACCTTCACCCTGGCGAACGGAATCACCCCTGCGGCCTTTGTCGAGATCAGCCGGCAAAGCGAAGCCTTCGTGCGGGCGCAGCCAGGGTTCATGTTCCGCCGCCTCAGCTGCGGCGCCGATGGCCGCTGGAGCGATCACGTGGTCTGGCGCGATCACGCGGCGGCCATGGCGGCGGCAGAGGCCTTTCCCAAGCAGCCCTTTGCCGCGGCGCTGATGCAGGCGATTGAGCCCGGCAGCATCGACATGCGCCACGAAGACATCCTGTGGCAGATGGCGGCCTAGCGAAAAGGGCAAAGCCCGTCCGAGGGTGGGTGCAAAGCGCCCGCCCATATGGGGCGGACGGGCGCTGCCCGGCCTTCGGCCCGGCGATGGGGCCTAATTCTCTTGACCTTGTCGCGAGGGCCATCCAAGCCTGACCACATGCGCCGCACCGACCGCCTTTTTGAAATCATCCAGATCCTGCGCGACGGGAAGTTGCACCGCGCGCAGGACATCGCCGCACGGCTGGAGGTTTCCACCCGCACCATATACCGCGACATGGACACGCTAGTCGCCTCAGGCGTGCCGGTCGAAGGGGAGCGCGGCGTCGGCTATATGGTGCGCGAAGCGATCACCCTGCCGCCCCTCACACTAACCCCGGAAGAGCTGGAGGCGCTGAACCTCGGCATGGCCATCGTCGCCGAGGCCGCCGATCCGGACCTCAAATCCGCCGCGCAGTCCTTGGCGGCCAAGGTGGACGCGGTGCTGCCTGCCGAGACCATCGCCGAGGCGGATGCCTGGAAATTCGCCGTCTACCCCTTTGCCGATGCGGCGCGGGGCTTTGCCCAGATGCCCACCCTGCGGGCAGCGATCAAGGCGCGCCAGAAGCTGCAGATTACCTATCGCCGCATCGATGGCGAAATGACCCGGCGCAAAATCCGCCCGCTGCACATGGAATACTGGGGCCGTGTCTGGACCCTCACCGCCTGGTGCGAAGCGCGCGAGGATTTCCGTGTCTTCCGCGTCGATCTGATCGAAGAGGCCACCGCCCTGCCCGAGCTGTTCGTGGACGAGCCCGGCAAGCGGCTGTCGGATTACGATCCCTACCGCGACAAGGAGGAGAGCTGATTACTCACCTTTGTCCTGCTTTCTGCCGCGGCGGCGGACAAGCACATAGATGCCGCTGCCCAGCGCCCCGCCGATGGCCGCAGCCAGCGCAACATGCAACATCAGCGCGCCAAGGGTCAGCGGAAACAGGGCGAGCGTCATGATCACCGCCTCAGCAAAGCCGCCGGGTCCCTGATAGGAGGCAAGGGTGAACGGCGAATAGCAGACCCAGACCACCGACAGCAGACCGGCGCCCGACAGCGCAGCCCATAACCTGCCCGCATCTTTTGGCTCGGCAACCGAAACAGCGGGCACCAGCACCGCGAGGACATACTCTCGCCACTTGCTTTTACGCCCGCGGATTGCCGCCTTGCAGGCCGAAATCTCCACAACGGCCAGCACGATCAGCGGCACGGCGTGAAACAACGCGACGGGTATGAACAGGGACACGCCCCGCGACCAGGACACCATGGACACCCCGGCGTTCTGCAGCGTGATCCAGACCAGCCCCCCTGTTGCATAGATCGCCCCAAGGCCTCCCAGCCAAGTGAGATGGGCAATCAGGCGCACCCCACGCAAATTTCTGGCAGCCCCTGGCGGGATCTCTGGTTCGGTCTCTGGCTCTTCCGGCATGTTCTGTGCCTCCCGTGCCCGAGTATAAGACAACGGCAGAAACATCGGTTCAAGACGTCACCCCGTGGGGCGGCTCGGCCCGCCGGTGCGCGCGCTTCACGGGAAAGTCACCTCTGCCCCGCCCGCCCATATATTGCAGCCTTGCAGCTGTTCCCCTAGCGTTTGCCCAGTTCATCACGCGGGAAGGCACACCACATGGTCCAGGGAAGCTGCTGTTGCGGCGCGGTACAATTTCAACTGACCGTGCAGCCGCCGATTATGGGTACCTGCCATTGCTCCCGCTGCTGCAAGGTCGGCACCAGCGCCATCGTGCTTGTGCGGCCCGGAGACGTGCAATGGATCAAGGGCAAGGATCAGGTCACCACCTACACGCCTGAGCCGCCCTTCAAATTCATCCGCTGTTTCTGCAAGATCTGCGGCACCTCGCTGGGGGAAATCCTGGCCGAGGACGAGCGTATCGCAATCGCGGCAAGCGCGCTGAATGGCGATATCGGCGTCAGCAACCAGTTTCACGAGTTCGTCGCTGACAAGGCCGATTGGTACGAGATTTGCGACGATGCCCCGCAATACGACGGTGCACCGACATAACGCCAAGGACGGAGTGGTTCCCTACCCCTTTGGGAAGACGAAACACCGGTTGCGCGGCACGGTGAGCCAGAGGACGCGGCCCACTTCGGGCAGGAACACGTTAGGTACCGTCACCTTCAGGAGCGATCCGTCAAAATCCATGCGGAACTCGACCAGGCTTTCATGGCCAAGAAAGCGCGCCCGTTCGACCACGCCGCGCGCCGGGACGCCGTCGCTGGGGGTCGGCAAGGGACCTTTGCCCGCGCGGTCGAAATCAATGCGCACGTGCTGCGGGCGAAAGACGATCTCCACATCCGTGCCATCGGGCACACCAGGTGCCAGGAACTGGCCGAATGGCGTCTGCGCCAGCGCGCCGTTCACCTGTGCATCCAGAACGTTGACGTCGCTGAAAAAAGCCACCGCCGCCTTATCGACCGGGCGGGTATAGACGTTATAGGGCGCGCCCTGCTGAACGATCCGCCCGCCCCGCATCAGGGCGATCTCATCGGCCATGCGCATGGCTTCTTCCGGCTCGTGCGTCACCAGAAGGACTGCCGTGTCCTCTTCGCGCAAGAGCGTCAGCGTCTCGTCGCGGATGCCATCGCGCAGACGGTTATCAAGGCCCGAAAACGGCTCATCCATCAGCATGATACGCGGACGCGGCGCCAGGGCGCGGGCCAGCGCCACGCGCTGTTGTTCGCCGCCCGACAGCTGGTGCGGGTAATCGTCGATGTATTTCGACAGCGACACCTTGGCGAGCAGCTCCTCGACCCGGGCGCGTTTCTGATCTTTCGGCCCTTTCAGACCAAAGGCGACGTTATCCGCGACGCTCAGGTGCGGGAACAGGGCAAAGTCCTGAAACATCAGGCCGATCTCGCGCCGCTCGGGCGGCACACGGAACACCGTGTCGCAGATCAGCTTGCCATCGACATAGATTTCACCCTCGTCCTGCATCTCCACCCCGGCGATCATGCGCAGAGTGGTGGATTTACCGCAGCCTGACGGGCCCAGCAGGCAGGTCACCTGTCCCGCCTGAATTTGCAGGGACACATCGTCGACCACCGGGCGCCCGTCGAAGAACCGCTTGATATTGCGGATTTCCAGCCGTGGCGGGGCCATGGTGCTGAGCATTTCGGCAGGGGCAGTGTTCATGCGGCCTCGGGGCTGTTTCCGACGCTTTCCATCGGGTTTGGCGCAGATGTAGCAGCCCCCCTGTCAGGCTTCAACCCTGCGGCTGCCGCGTGCCACTGCGGCAAAGCCGACCACCAGCACGATCACGCAGATCTGCAAAAGCTGCTCGTATTTGTGCCCATCATAAAGCAGCGCCGAGATGCCCGGTGCATCGCGGAACATATAGGCCGCCGCGCCAAGGATGGCAGAGCCAAAGCTGACCAGATAGGCCCAGATTGCCACCTGACGTTTACCGAGAAGTCCCGCCACCAGCACCGGAGTCAGGAACATCGAGGCGGTACCGGATACAGCCACGGCATCAAACAGCGTCTTGTTGCCCCAAAGCGTCAGCGCGCCACCAGCAGCGGCAAAGACCACCATGGCGATGCGGCCGCCCATCAGGCTGCGCGGCGCAAGGCGGAGTTCTTCGACCACCAGCCGCGCGGCCGAGCTGAGCGCGGAATCCAGCGTCGAGAGCGCCGAAACCAGCAGCGACACGATCAGCATGACGAAAACCCAGCCCGGCAGCATAGTCGCCCATGTCCCCAACAGCTGGCCTTCGTATTCCGCGCCCTCAAGGGAAGCCTGAATGCCGAAAAAGCCAAAGGCGATAATGCAAAGCGCCGAAATCCAGAAGGCATGCAAAAAGCTTTTGCGGGTGGTGGCGGGATCGGCAAGAAAGCCGCGGTCCATCATCACCGGATCATGCACCGGGTAAGAGAAAACCTGCAGCGCGGCCACCACCAGCAGCACCCAGCCGTTGTGGGCGCCCGCCGCCCCCGGCGCGGTCATCACCGCAGAAATCTCAAAGCCCGGGCGCAGGATCAGCGCCACAAAGGCGGCGCCAAAGACCACGAGGAAGAGCGACATCTGGATCACATCGGTGCGCAGCGCCGCCGACAGCCCGCCCCATGCGGAATAGGCCAGCGCCAGCACACCAACCACCAGGATGGCGGTTGTCTCGGCCCCTGCCACATCCGGCAGGGCGGCGGCAAAGATCAGCCCGACCACCAGCAGGTTGGCAAAGACTTCGGACAACAGGCGCAGTGCGATCACCAGATTATAGGCGGTGGTGCCCGTGGCGCCGAAACGCTCCGCCAGCCAGGATTGCACCGATGTCGCACCCTGTGCGCGCATCCGGCCAACGATATAGCCGCCGGTCAGAAAGGATCCGTAGTAGGCCGCATAGGCCAGAGTTCCCGCGATGCCGTAGTAAAAGCCCAGGATCGCGGCGTTCATCAACGAGCGCGCGAAGATCCATGTGGTCACCTGTGACAGCACCAGCGTCCACAGGGTCGGCGCCTCTCCCCGGTCAGACTGACCGCCGAAGAACCCGCCCACGGTGGCCTTGCGCGGCGCATAGTAGAGGCTGAGCAATATGATAACGGCAAAGATGGTGGTTATGGCGATGGCCTGCATGATCGTTATCCCCGTTTTGATGGGCTCGGCGTAGCAGGCAGGCCCTTACCGCACCATATTGCCCACAGGAATGTGAAGCGGTGTCAGGGACAAACTGGGTGACCTGCGCGCAAAACAGGCACCCTCGGCGGCCGTTGCGCCGGATATTCAATCATCCCGGGTTGTTGCCGATTACTCCCCCGGTGGCAGCAGGTCGAACGCAGCCTCCGCCCGCACATTGCCATTGACCAGCAGCTCCAGCCGATGCGGCCCGGGCACCAGTTTGAACGTGGTGGCATCCCCTTTCAGTTTATGTGCCTTGCTCAGCTTCAGAGCACCACGCACGAGCTTTGCCTGTTTCAGCTTGAACACCTTGGCCGAAGCTTTGCCGCCGGGGCGCTGAAAATGCAGCCGGTAATCGACCAGCACCGGCTGCTCCGCTGGCCCCGTCAGATCGACAGAGAAGGACAGCGCATCGCCGATGGGCACCGTTGCGCTTTGCAGCGTGATCCTGGCCTCCACCGGCGCCTCCGGATCATATCCCAGAAGGCCCAGTGCGCCCGGGTGCCCCGCCTTCACCAGTCCACGGCAGGCATGGCGGGTGATCCAGTCCATTTCCTTGCCCGTCTGTTGTCCGGCCTCGCCCCAGCGGCGCAGGGTCTCGACCACCAGACCCGGCTCTTTCTTGGCGATGTCGTTCAGGTGGTTGGCGACCGAGCGGGTGACAAAGCGCGTGCCATCCCGGTGCAGCTGGTCCAGCAGCGGCAGCGGCGCCCGCAGATCAAGCCCGATCCCAAGACCCCAGGGCAGACGCGGGCGCGTGCCCTCGCTGACCAGCCGCCGCACGTGGTAATGGTCATGCCCGGCCCACTCCTGCATCCGCTCCAGCGTAAGATCGGGCCAGCGGTTCAGGAAGGGTCGAATGGCGAATTCCATGGAAAACCGCTGCGTCAGCGCCTCCAGCAGATCCAGTGATAGATCCGGGTGCGCTTCCAGACCCTTGGACACGACGAATTCGCCCAAGGGGGCAAAGATGAAATCGCCGAAATCATCGTCGCTTTTGCCCGGGTCCAGCGGCGGCGGCAGGGCCGCGCGCAGCAGTGGCGCGACCTCGGGCAAGGGCGCAGCGTAATGCTGCCCCAGAACCTCGGCGATCCAGTCGATCCTCTGTTTCAACTCCAGCTCCGGCAGGCGGGCGTTCACCTGCGCCTCGAACCCCGGCGCGTCGAAACCCGGGTCACAGGCCGCAAAAAGACCCGCCAGATAGCGGGTCTTTTCCGGATTAAACAACTGGTCCTTCAAGGAAAAACCACTGGCCATCGCGTTACAGCGTCATATTGGTGGCGCCGCCATCCAGAAGGATGTTCTGCCCCACGATAAAGCCCGCATGCTGCGAGCAGAGGAAGGCACAGGCCGCGCCGAACTCCTGCCGGGTGCCATAGCGGCCCGCCGGAATGGTCGCCTCCCGCTGGGACTTGGCCTCTTCGATGGAAATGCCCTTTTGCCCGGCCACGCCGGTGTCCAGCGACACGGCACGGTCGGTTGCGTGAATGCCCGGCAGCAGATTGTTGATGGTGACACCGCTGCCTGCGACCTGCCGCGAAGTGCCCGCAACATAGCCGGTGAGACCAGCGCGCGCCGAATTCGACAGGCCCAGCACCGCAATCGGCGCCTTCACCGATTGCGAGGTGATATTGACCACCCGGCCCCAGCCGCGCTCCATCATGCCGGGCAGCAGCGCCTTCATCAGCGCGATCGGCGCCAGCATATTGGCATCCAGCGCCTTGATGAAATCGTCACGCTCCCAGTCCGACCACATGCCGGGGGGCGGGCCGCCTGCGTTGGTCACCAGAATGTCGGCCGCGCCTGCGGCCTCCAGCACCTTTTGCTGGCCTTCGGCGGTGGTCACGTCTGCCACCACGGTTTCGACCTCGACGCCATAGGTATCGCGGATGGTCTGCGCCGCCGCCAGCAGCGCCTCTTCTCCGCGTGCGTTCATCACCAGATTGACCCCGGCTTCGGCCAGCGCCTCGGCACAGCCAAGCCCCAGACCCTTGCTGCTGGCACAGACCAATGCGCGCTTGCCTGCAATTCCCAGTTCCATGTTCGTCCTCCATCTGGATTCTTCGTTTCCGGCGCAGACTGTGCACTCTGCGCCCGCCGTTGACCAGCCTTCCCGCCCCCGCCATGATCACCTATGTCGTGATCACGGGTCAGAAATTCTGTCCGTTGTCGTCTGTTTCGTGCCATATTTCCCGGATAGGTTAAACCAACCGCTGGCGCCCGCGCCGCCCCTTCTTTGCACAGACGAGCCATACCGTGACAGCCGACCGCACCGCGATCCGATCCATCCCGGCCCATGCCGCCGCCGCCTTTTTGGTGGAGACCGGCGCCAATATGGGCGATCCGCTGGGGGTGCTGGAGGATCTGGTGCTGGACGATGTCTATATGCTCGCCCCCGGCGCCACAGCCCCGCGACGCCTGTCAGTGGCCAGCGCCAGTGATGGCAGTTTCACCCTCGCCGAAGACAGCGAGCTGGGCCAGCCCGGCGCCGCGCTGCATCTTGACTGCGCGCTCACCCTGATGGCCGAGGCCGGTCCCAATGTGGATGCGCTGGTGATGGTGGAGGTCGATGCCGAAGGGCTGATCGCCGCGGTCTACCTGGTGCCGATGGCGCCGCTGATGCCGCAGACCGGATATACGCTTCTGAAGGCCGAGCGCGCGCCGGCCCGGGCGCGACTGGCGCAGATGGCCTCGATCGCCTTTACACGGGGCACCCGTATTACCCTCGCCACCGGCGCCCAGAAACCGATCGAGGATCTGCGCCCCGGTGACCGCATCCTGACCCGCGATGATGGTGTGCAGGAATTGCGCTGGATCGGTCAGACAACCAGCCGCGCCACCGGCGCCATGGCCCCGATCCTGATCCGCAAGGGCACGCTCAACAATGCCCGCGACCTGCTGGTCAGCCCCGATCACCGGCTGATGGTCTACCAACGCCACGATGCGCTGGGGGCGGGAACGCCGGAACTACTGGTAGCCGCCCGCCATCTGGTGAACGGAGACAGCGTAGTGGTGCAGGACGGCGGGTTCGTGGATTATTTCCAGCTGCTGTTTGACCGCCATCACATCGTCTATGCCGAGGGCATCGCCGCCGAAAGCCTGTTCCTGGACCCGGTGACCAAACCCGCCCTGCCCCCAGGCCTACTGCAGCGGATCGCAGACGGGTCCATCCCCCCCCAGCGCCGCGACAGCCACGGGCTGGACGTGCCAAGCCCGCTCTTGGCCCGCCCGGATCTGGTGGAGCTGTTGAAGAGGGCGTCGCTGCGGTAGCCGTCCGGCATGGTCAGCCATACTCAAGTAGCGACAGTTGCAAACTTCGACGACCCGGCCCAAACCTGTCATTGATCGCCCCCCTCTGGTGCTGCACCGCGGTCCGTCGCAGAAGACATCTGTTGAAACTGCTGTATAGGCGGTGCTCAGATGGCGGGTGCTGACGTTACACATAGGTGTATCCCCTCGAAACGATGTGTCCGAAGCCCACACACCGGAACGATCAAAGTTCGGTGACATATTCTCAGCAGGGGACGCTTATACTTTACAATCCATGATTGCAAATTTTTTTCCCAAAAAGTCACCAGACAGCAGAGATAAGCAATAACGATTTGTTTAAGTCACCTCCTCGCAAAAGTTAACCATCTATTAACAATTGGCGCCCAGACACACCTTACCATAAATTAATATTGAGGAAAATCATGGCAAATTACCCAACAACCGGAGATGACTTTATTGAAGGCGATAATACAGACGAGTATCTGCACGGCGGCCCGAATAGCGGGCTGGGCAACGACTTGATCATTGGGAACGGCGGCAACGACACAATTTATGGCGGTCTACAGAACGATACGATGTTCGGTGGAGCTGGCAACGACGAGTTCATCATCAACGGAGTCGACGGCTGGGACACCTTCAATGGCGGCGGTGATTACGATAAGATTATTATCGAAGACGTCAGTGAATATGCCAACTACTCCCTGCTGAATATCGACGGCATCGCGGGTGTCGAAGAAATCGTCAACACCCACTACAAAGATGCCGTCATCGGTGTGCGTAGTGATCAGGACTTCCGGGGCATCACCCTTACGAACATTGATAAAATTCAGGGGAGCAAAACTGGCGGAGAAACGATCCGGGGAAGCTACGGCAACGACAATATCGATGGCAGGGGTGGAAACGACGTTCTGCAAGGGGACCTTGGGGATGACACCCTGACCGGCGGAGATGGTAACGACTTCTTCGTGTTCGCGGAGGGTCATGGAACCAACGTCGTGACGGACTTCACGGATGGAGAAGACTTCATTCGGCTGTTTGGAACTACCGCAACCGACATAAACGATCTTTCGATCACGCAAACTATGGAGGGTGTTGAGTTCACGGTAGATGGCACCAACATCCTGCTTGCGGGCGCTGATCTAGCCACTCTGTCCAACGCAGATTTTGAGTTTGTGTAGAACCATTGCACCGCCGTTCCAAACGGCGGTGCACTCTTTAAAATTGCAAAAAAATCCACCTATGCGCGCTTAAATCTGGATGATTTTTTAAACCTCCCGATGCCAGAATGATTCAATGCTTTGAGACATTTAGAGGTCACTATAGCACTGTGTCAGCGCGGATCGCTGACGATCTGGTTCAATCCCGACATGATGTGGAAGCCGCCGCCGAGCGGGAAGCGTGGGCGGCAGCCGAGCTTCAGCGATGAAGCGATCCAAACGTGC